>JBHLRS010000009.1:0-104900 GCA_048882325.1 Candidatus Thorarchaeota archaeon
ACGTAACAATTGTTAAGCCACTCAAGAGGCGCCAGATGACAACGTCTGGGCATTCTGTGTTGAGCGAGGTCATGAACTCAACCAACGTTGACCTAGCGACAAACACAACACAGAAGCAGGTTGACAAACGGATGGGCTGAGTGTCGGACTAGCAGTTCGATTATATAAGACATGACAAAGACAGCCCCTTCAGATGAGAGAAATCGGACTATTGTCGTATCTGAGACTTGAGTGGCTTGCCTGCGTTTTGGACATAGTGACTTTTTGATTAAGACTTGCAATTCTTTTCGGAAGTCATTTAGTGTGGATTGATTGGTAGTATTCCAAGGTGTAATTCATCTTGATTGGTTCAGACAGACTACAACAACAGCTCTCGTTTCTCACAGAGATTGATGATCTCAAGCAGGTCTTTAGACAGACTGTTCTCCTGAATGATCTCAGACAGGAGAATGATGCGGAACACTCTTGGCATTTAGCGATGATGGTTGTGCTTCTGTCAAAATACTCGAATGACCACAGCATTGATGTCCTTCGAACTCTCAAGATGGTCTTAATTCATGACATTGTGGAGATTGACGCTGGAGATACATACTGTTATGGAACTCACGACCGTGAAGAGAAAAGACTGAGAGAGAGTGATGCTGCTAACCGTATCTTTGGGATGCTGCCTGATGACCAAGCAAATGAGTTTAGACTCCTGTGGGAAGAGTTTGAAGAGATGGAAACACCTGAGGCACGCTTTGCTGCATCAGTTGACAGATTGCAGCCACTACTTCTGAATTTCAATACAAGAGGACATGCGTGGCGAAAACATGGAGTCACAAGGAGCCAGGTCATTGAACGTAATGAACCCATAGCAAAGGGTTCTGATGTGTTGTGGGAATTTGCTCAGCAGTTGATTGATGAGTCTGTCCAGAAAGGATACTTGTTGGATGGCTGAAATCAAGTTAGATGAGTTCTTCAGCATCTGGTTGCCACTCTGGGTAGACGATGCAGAGAAACTCGAGGTCAGACTGGCCTGTATTCTCAATGTATTGCATTGCTTGGGGTGGAATGTAGATAGTGTCCCCAGGACCAACCTTCTCAGCTTCATTGTCTATGTACATTATTCCGTTTCCATTGAGGATGTAGTACACCTCAGACGCAGTCTTGAACCGATGTGGAAGAGATGTCTTCTTTGGTGGAAGTGTGGCGTGAGCCAGGCTATAACCTAGATGAAGAGGTGTTTTGTCATGCCTGGGATTCAGCATCTCCCTGATTGTTGTGTTATCAAGTGCAATGATCTTCTTGAGGTCCTTCAGTTTTTTCACAATCACCTGAGGTCCTCCTAGAATTCAGGTGCCTTCTCATTGTACCACTTTGGTATCTTATCCATGGCGGGTTCGTAGCCACTAAGAACATGGCGCCCAAGAATGAGTCGTTGGACCTCGCTGGTTCCCTCATAGATTTGATAGAGTTTAGCATCTCTAAAGAGCTTCTCAAGAGGATATTGGTCAATGTACCCGTATCCTCCATGGATTTGAAGAGCTTCACTTGCTGTTTCCATGGCCACATCAGTTGCGAAGGCTTTGGCTACGCTTGCAGGAACTGTGGCATCACCAACATTGTCAGTGGTCCATGCGGCCTTCAGATACAAAGCTCTTGACGCCTCGATTTTCATGTACATCTCAGCCAGTTTGAACTGGATTACCTCAAACTCTCGTAGTTTCTGGTTGAAGACTTCTCGTTTGCTGACATAGTCCCTTGCGTACTCCATTGCAGCTCGAGCGAGTCCTGTAGCAAAGGCTGCAATTGAGGGTCGGGTCATGGCAAAGGTCTTCATTGCTATTCCAAAGCCCTTGCCTTCAGCGCCAAGAAGGTTCTCCTCGGGAACCTTTGCATCTCGAAACATCACAGAGGATGTCGTCGAGGCTTTGTGCCCCATCTTTTCGACAGGACGACCTGTTTTGACACCAGCAGTGTCAGCATCCACAATGAAGCCACAGAGCGCTTTGTGGCGCTTGCTTGGGTCAAGACTGGCAAAGACTGTGAAATAGTCAGCATGGGGCGCGTTTGTGATCCAGAACTTCGATCCATTCAGAATGTAGTGATTTCCTTCTTTCTTCACTCGGGTCTGAATTCCGGCGACATCTGAACCCATTCCAGGTTCGGAGCAGGCAAAGCTCACAAACTTGAGGTCCTCTGTGAGGGGGCGTAGATACTTCTCTTTCTGTTCGTCAGTCCCAGCTATCAGGATTGGTTCAGCACCTAGTGTGTTCACATAGATGCTGGTGGTCATTCCAGCACATCCTGCCGCCATTTCTTCAACGGTGATACATTGTTCAATGGACCCTAGACCAGGACCGCCATACTCTTTCGGGATAGAGAGGTTCATGAGTCCTTCCTCCCAACATTTCTGGATTATCGGTCGTGGAAACTCTCCCGTTTTATCATAATAGTGCGCGTAAGGAAGCATATACTCCTGCGCAAACTTTCTTGCTCTGCTTTGAAGCTCTTTCTGATCATCTGTTAGTCTGAAATCAACCATAGCGCTCCCTCAAAGTAATGTTTCTGACCTTTTGTCAAGTAGTATAAGTCAGTTGCTAAAGGACAATGGCGCTACTCTGAGGATGAAGTGATATGCTTCACCACTTCAGGTAGGTTCCATTTCAGCTCAAGCTCAAGTGCTCCAGTGTCAGGACCTGGACAACGCCGCACACAGGTGCGACAAGCAACACACAGCCAGAGGTCCACCTCAACAGAGCCAAAGCCTGGTGCTTCTTTCTCAAGAACGATGTCTTTTGCGGGTTTAACGGTGGCAAGATTCTGAACAGTTTTGTAGAACAATGAGCGGCTGGAAGGCAATTTTGAGATAATTTCATCTGAAATCTCGAAGAATTTGGGTATCTCGATCCTCTGTTTCAGCTCGATTGCATCCTCTGGACACGAAAGCTCGCACGACTTACAACCAAGACACTTTGATTGATCCCATTCAATGGTACCAAAACCAAGCAGAGGAGCATAGCCCATCTGATTTCTGTATTCATCAAGTACGGAAGGTACATCAACATCAGCCAAGTCCTTTAGTGTGACCTTTGGTCTTGTACTGGGAATCTTCGCACGTGTGCGGTATGCAAGTAGGACTGCTGACCTAATCTTCTCTTCGACCTCGGTCAACGTTGTTTCATCAATCACAATACCGTTGACATGGATCGATGCGAGTTTGTCACGAGCCTTGGAAAAGACTTCCAGTGAGTTGGCGAGATTGCCAATGTCAGGCGCCTTCAGGTCAGCCAGTATCCGTTGAAGCTCAGTCTTAGCCTCTGAGAGCTGGAGAGCAATGGAGCTTGTAGTCTGTATTGTGATCTCAACCTCAGATGGTGTTCGTGGTACATCATAGAGAACATATCCATGACTTTCTCCAGCTATTGTGAGGAGTTCGTCACGTTTCATTCTGAGCAAATGTCTGAGAATCCTATCCTGAGGGATGTTTGTTCTTTCAGCTAGGTTCTCTGCTGTTAGAGCTCCCAGCTCCCTTATCAGTATCAGAATAGTACCTCTCTCGAGCTCATTATCGAGATAGGTGTCCATCATTGTTTGGTATACTTCAGGGTCTAGTTTCTCTCCATAGGCATTGGTTCCAGAAACAAGGTTTGGGCCCTTTTCCAGTGTGATTTTCAGGCGAAAACGTGCAAAGGCCTCAAGTCCAGCAGAAACAAGGAGTTTGAGGTTCTCTGCGTCATCTGATGTCTGAGAAGTGAGAACAGCTTCAGTAGCACTATCAACAGCTTGTCGGAGTTTGTTCACTGATTCGGAGATTGCAGATTCATCATAGGTCCCCAATTTTTGAAAGCGCTCAAGAAGTGTCTGTAGCTTGCCAAGAGACTCATTAGTAGTGTCAACAAACTCATCTTCGAGTGACTTGACCATCCCACGAACCTGTTGTACTATTCTCTTTAGAACAAGTGTTGAGTTGGGAGTTTCTGTGAGGACCTTCGAGAAGACTGGAGCATCGCCCTCCAAGCCAATCATCTCGACTTCGCCCCTCTGCATCATAGTTACAAGAGCATTCTGGATCAGTTGTGGTGATGTTTGCATGAGTTCTCCAATCTGAACCACTGTTTTTGAGCCCATTTTTCCGAGAATGAACATGATCACTCCGCGATTAGCTTCGATGAGCATGTTCTGCAGAACTAGACTGCGAAAACGAGCGTCGTCGATTCGACCGTCACGTTTTCCTCGCTTTACCTGGGCTGTCGCTCTCAATCCCGGACCATATCGTGTTTTTGTCCCAAGTTGTTGGATTTCATCCAGTGCAGCCTCAGGTTCTGTTTCAGCCTTTATCGTGGCCCCGTTGAGGGTTTCTACCAAAGTCACAAGTTCTTCTTTAGCATCTTCTGCTTCTGATTCAGCAGATTTCTCAAATTCATCTGTGGTTGATTCTATTTCGGAGATTAAACTTGATATCGTTGAGAGCGTGGTGGTTATGTCTACTGCAAAGGCGGCCTCTGGAGCCTCCTCAATCTTTGTCATTTTATCAAGAGTGTCAGTGAGTAGGTCATTCATTCCCTTCAGCGACTCAGACTCACTCTTCGTAAGTGCCTCCCCGAGATTAGTGATAGCCTCCTGGAGGATTCCCTTGTCACTAACCTCGGTGACCATCTTACTCTTTTCTATAGCCTGAAGAAACTTCTCGTAATATGAGTCTGGAAATGCCAATATGGAATCGGTAAGGGGTGCGAGCTCTTCTTTGAGACGCTCAATCTCTTCCTTTACCTTGCTGAGTGGAATCGCGGACTCTTCCTTGAGACCACCAAGAGCCAAAATCATATCCAGCATACGTTGTCTCTTGGGAGCAATGGCTTTCTCAGGTGTGGACTGACTCATTTGGCCACCTCCATCCACTTTCCAGCAGTGCCTTCATGAACAGGGGTTGGTCCTAGTTTCTTTGCGCGTTTCACCATTTCATTCGCTGCATTGATGAATCGATCTGGTTCTGCACTGAACATTCTGAACATGTCAACACGTTCGCCTTTCCAGCCAATAGCATTCAATATGTCTTGAGCGACATCAACTTGCACCTGTGCTATCTCATTGCCAGTTCCTCCGATATGACAACGATCCGTTTCACAAGCCGCAATCATGACAGTGCTAGCTCCTTGTTCCAAAGCCTTGAGGATGTCTATGATGCTTACGCGACCAGCACAGGGAACCGGTATGAGTCGTATGCTTGCAGGGTATTCCATCTTTCTTGTTCCAACAATATCGATAGTTGATACGGAACACTCCTCGCAGTAGAAACAGAGTGTGATTGGATATTCTGAGCCTGTACCTTCAAGTGTGGCTTCTATCTCTGACCATAGTTGATCATTTGATAGGAAATTGAGTTGTGTTGCACCAGAGGGACATAGACTCTGACAGACTCCACATGAGTGACAGTTCATCGTATCAATCGTGGCCTTGAAGAGAATCTTTTGTTCTTCATCGTCCTCCTCTTCTGTCTGTTCAATCATCAAAGGAACTCCACGGGGGCATTGTTGAGCGCAGAGACTGCATCCAACGCAGTCATCGACATTTAATACAGCTCCTCGTGAGATGGACTCAATCTTACCACCCTGTAGTTCGTTATGGATGACCAGCGCTCCAGCCTGAGCATCTGTCACGGCCTCAAACACAAATTGAGGACGTGTGACTCCACCTACTGCAACTATTCCACGTCTGCGAGTTTCATTCCGTCTCAGTTTCCCATAGAGCTCTTTTACATGGCCATTATCTTCAATGGCGTAACCAGCAGTTTCTGAGAGCTCGAAGGTCCCATCAGGGGGTAGAACAGCAGAAGAGAGAACAAGCAAATCTACTTCTGTTTCCAAATACTTGTCAAGTAGTGAGTCATAGACTCGTACATGGGTGGAACCATCTTGTTCCCAAGTCATGCTGACTCGACCCCGTATGTAGTCAACCCCTTTTTCACGTGACTCCTTGTATATCATCTCATTTTCGAAGGGGACTCTGATGTCCATGTAGACGATTCGGACATTGGCATCTGGTGCTCTCTCAAGAATTTCCAATGAGTTGTCAATTGCAAATGTGCAGCATAGTTTGCTGCAGTCCTTCTTGTAGTCTTCAGACCTACTACCAACACATTGTACCATGACTACTTCTTTCACAGGTTTTCCATCAGATGGCCGGACAAGTTCACCTTCAGTGAGCATGGATGAGAGTTCGAACTGTGTGATGACATCTGGATTCTTTCCGTAGTGATATTCATTCATGCCTATAGGTTTGAACTCCTTGAATCCAGTTGCTAAGACAATAGCAGAGGTTTTCATCGTCCTCTCTTCTTCATCACCCTCGACTGAATAGTGGATACTGAAATTCCCCATCTCTCCGGTGACATATCTGATCTGGGTCTTGGTCATTATTGATATCTTATCATCAGTCTTGATTGCATTCAATCGACTAGAGAGTATCTCCTTTCCTGATTTGCCTGTGGGAGCGACTATTGGTAGACTCTTGACATGTCCTCCTAATTCATCAGTGATCTCTAGTAAGGAAACGTCGTAACCAAGATTGGAGAGGCTTAGTGCAGACTCTATCCCAGCAATCCCACCACCGATTACTGTGACGTGTGTTAAGACCTCCTTTTGCTCTTTCGACCGCTTAGTTGATTTTGCTGAACGCGCTAATGTGCCGCGAATCATATCCAGGGTCTTCTTACTTGCTTCATCAACATCATTGTGAACCCATGCTGAGTGTTCTCTGAGATTCACGTACTGGATTTGAGAACTGCTAATCCCTTTTGTTTCAAGATACTGGTCAATTCGTGGTTGTATCTTCTGACTTGAGCAAGCAGCAATCACGAGATGTTCGTCACTAGATTTGAGAAGCTCAGCAATTTTTTCCAGACCTTCATCCTGACAGACAAGATCGTGAACGGTCACTGAAGATGCCAAATCCATCTTCTGGACTTGAGTGGATAGGAAGTCGAACCCCAACTGAAGCTGTTTGCCGCATGTGCAGATGAGTACTGCTGATTTGTTATCATCCATCTATCAGTTTCACTTCCTACTCTGGAGTATTTTAGACACTACTGCACGAGCTTGTGTCACACTCTCAGGAACTTCCGCAGGCCCCAAAGCTGTACCACAAGCATAGACATGGTCGCCAACGACGACTTCATTCTCTGATACTGGATCTGCGATTCCAACAAATCCACTAGCAGAATTCATTCCAAGTGTTTCAATGAGTTTGTCAGTACCCTTGGGAGGCTCTAGGGCTGACGAGAGGACAAAGAGGTCAACTGAGTACTTGAGATATTTGTTCAAAAGCGAGTCATAGACAGTTATGTCTAATGCTCCATCTTTTTGGGGCTCAATCAGAGATACTCTGCCTCGGATAAACTCCACTCCTGAATCTCGAGACTCACGATAATACCGTTCGTACCTATCATACGTGCGGATATCCATGTATACTACACTGACTTTGACATCATCCCGTTCTTGAACCAGAATGTTGGCATGTTTGAGAGCGAAGATGCAACAAATCTTGGAGCAATAAGGATAGTAGTTTTCGTCCCTGCTCCCTACACACTGAACCATCATCACTCGTTTAGCAGGTTTTCCATCAGAGGGCTTTACAAGAACTCCTCTCGACTCTCCATTCGGGTCAATTATCTTTGCTAGTTCAAGCTGAGTTATGATGTTAGGGTGCGTTCCGTAGTAATACTCATTCACGTTGATTGGTTGCAGCTCATGATAACCTGTTGCAATGATGATGTCTGAAATCTGGACTGTTTCTTCACTGGGTTGAGCCTTCAAATTGATCGCTTTTGTAGGGCACTCTTGTTCAGCCTGTTTAGCACCATCATCTGCTTTTGTTGGATCGTAAACCACGGCCTGAGGTTGACATTGGGGTGACAGTAAGCGAAACGCCTGTGACTTTTCAAGACAGAGTCCACACATCGTACACTTCTTTGGGTGGACATATGCAGGGCCTACTTTGATCTTTGCCATGAACTGACCAGGGGTTCCTGAGATGTCTTCTATTTCACTGTTCATCTTCAGAGTTATATTCGGTTGGTCGATCAGTGCGCTTCTGTAGAAGCACTTTCGAATTCCAGGACGCCAGCGGTTTCCTTCAAAACAATAGAAGCAATCATCTGTAGGGAATGCCTTGTAGAGATTCAGAGCGTTACCACCAACAGTTTTTTGGCGCTCAACAAGGATCGACTCAATCCCTGAGTCCGCCAGTTCCACGGCAGCAGTCATGCCTGCTACCCCTGCTCCGATGATGAGGACCGGATTAGACACTCTTACACACCTCATCCAGTCACGTGGTCGAGAATGGGGTCTGCTGGGACCCTGTTCATACTTAGTCCTACCTCTTCTTCACCCATTCCCAGAGCCAGACCGAGGATTTGAGGATAGAAGATTACTGGCAAGTTGTATTCTTCACCATATGATTCCTTCAGACCGAGTTGCTGAAGATCAAGCTGGTTGCCACATGCAGGACAGACTACTGTAATGAAGACCGCACCGAATTCTTTCATTGATTTGAGTTTGTCTCGAGCTAACCGAATTCCTAGATTCTCATCAACAGGGAGAACTGTGGCACCACAACATTGTTTCCAGAGAGGATAGTCCACTACTGAGGCGCCAGTGGCTTGGACTAACTCATTCAGATACTCGGGCTTGAATTCAGTCACATCCACTGGTCGAAGGAGATGGCATCCATAGTGAATCGCGATTCCTACCCCATCTAGTGGTTTTGTGACCCTAGCCTTGATCTCTTCGACACCAATATCGTTGTACAGAGCTTCGACAAAATGGCGAGGAGTTGCTGTACCCTTGAATTCAAGACTCTCCTTCTTTAAGGTGGCATTGACCTTCTTCCTGTAGCCTTCATCATGTTTGAGAAAGTGGTATGCGTCTTTTAGTGACGCAAAACAACCATTGCATGGAGTAACTATGTCGTGACCGTTCTTCTCCGCAATCGCTAAGGTTCTTGCATTGACAGTGAGCCAGCCCATGTAGTCTATGGAACGAAGATTGGGACTTCCACAGCATGCAACTCCCTCCATGTACTCTAACTGCATGTCAAAAGCTTCAGCGACCTTTTGCATGGCAGTTTCGTAATTTGGATAGTTTGCAGGCACACTGCACCCCATGTATAGATTATATACTGGCACCTTACTCATCACCATCCACTATTTTACTCGTTCGAGTTTCTTTCAGGATGTTCTTCATACCATCAACTGATAGACCAGGTACCTCTGGTTCAAGACCCATGTCTTCACGCTCCCAGTCAGCTGTGACCGTATAGAGCTGACCCTTGTCAAGGAGTTCTTTGGCCAAGCCAACAATGTTTGCTGGAATCTTGCCCTCTTCAGCAGCTAGGTTCTTGCAATCAAAGAAGATATCAGTGACTCGAACTTTTTGAGGACATCGTTCTTGACACTGAAAACAGGTCAGACAGAGCCATATTTCGTTAGAGGAGAGGACCTCATCACGCATTCCAAGAAGTATCATCCGAATCAACTGATGTGGTTTATACTCCCAGATGTTAGCAATGGGACATGCTGCTGTGCATGTCGAGCAGGCAAAGCAAGCAGATAGTTCCTCTGCGTTTGGCATGCTATGAATCTCTTCTCGAAACTTCGGATCTAGCTTTGACATGTCAATAGGGTCAATCAGTGTGGTTGGAGGGCCACCTGAGTCTTCCGTTTCAGCCATGGATACTCACCACTAATGTTCAGGCTAATTCGCCAGTTGGAAGAGCAAATTGGTTGCCTATATTAAAAGTTTGCAGGAATGACGAATATTTGTTGTGCTGTGAAATTTACCCCGTTAATCCTCTCGTATATATCACGCGAAGAATACCAATTGTGCACAGGATTATCAGAGATACATAGATAATGGGGCCAATAGTGATCCATTGGGTTTCTCCTGCATCGATGAGAATATCCTGATACATTATTCCACCTACAACTGCAAGTGAAATACATACAAGGGCAGCTAGGATGAAGAGCCATTTCCTGTGCAGTGACATGAGTCTTTCAGTGTTTAAGGGACTCTTAGGACTTTCTATCCTAAGATTGGACTAGAGCACGTATCCTTTCAACTCTGACTCTCAGTTCTTTAAGAGGATCTAAAAATGCTTGACGAGTTTCACTGCTTGTTCTGATGAGGTATGCCTTGAGATTTCCCACATCTCCCTTCATCTTGTCTAACATCGGACTACGCTCATCTAATAATCTTAGAGTGTTGGTGAGCGCGATTTGAAATTTCTCATGTTCTTGAGAGATGTTAACACGGGTTTGATCTATGAGCTCAAGAAGTGAAGTTATCTCAGCAAGTATCTCCTCATTGTTCATTCAGAGAGGTCCTCCTCTGCAACTATTCGAACAACAGTGCCATCTCGAATCCAAGTTCTTGCATTAGCTGCAGGAATCATAGCAATGTCCTCTTTCTTGAACGGTCCATATGTTTTCTCATCCAGACCCAAGAAGGCATCACTAATTGTGCGTAGAAAGCGTACGGTCACATACTCGACTTCATCATCTTCAAGGAAATCTTCAGATGTGTCATCACTAGGTTTCCTCTTTGGTTTGGAGCCGGCCAATGAGTCCTTGACAAACTCTGTGTGTCCATCAAAAGCTCGTTGTACTCTATTGTATAATTCCTCCTCTGCGAGTGTCATGTCACCCCTTGGTCGGTGTCCTGAGAGAATCGCTTTGATGATCTTCTGTCTTCGCATGTTCAACAAGTCTTCTATCATAAACTCTAGATTGAGTGCTTCCTGTGTCAGAATGTCAGCTTGGACTCGTTTGTCAGCATCAGTGGATGCGAGAGACAGTCGAACACTAGAGAGATAGGCAATCATCTTACTGAGACGAAGATCACCCAGGTCCTGCAGACCTTCATTATCAATTTCCATCTCCCATGCAGATTTGATGTCATCATATCCCAGGTCACTCAATGATAGCAACTCCTTTGCATAGTACGAACATCGCTGCAGCAGTTGGTAGGTCCACAGACTCTCCATGGTATGGTCCAAAGGATTCGTCACCCATTCTAAAACGCGGAACACCAGGAGATTTGTGAAGGAATTTTACCTTCATCCTACCTTCATTAAAAGCAATTGCATCACAAAAAGGATCAAAGTCATCAAGCACATCTCGAGTGATTTCCTTGACGATAAAGCCTGTCTTTCCATTCAAGCTCCCTATCAGACGAATGACTCTATGGATATCATGAGTGACAGGACGGTCTATCTCTCCCCCATATACCTCAGCTGCTCTTTCCGCGATCTCCTGCCATGATTTCAGACCGATATCCTTTGCTTCCTTGCTCAGTACTGGTGGATCTCTCAATAGTCCATCTATAGCTGCTACTTTTCCCTTTCTGAGCGGTTTCACCCATCTTTCGGAGCCCTCATATGAATCGATGTTTCGTATGAGCTCAATCATGGCATCAGCGGTTTTACCAGCCCAGCCTGGAAAGGACCGATCTAATATCCGATTCACTCTACCTTGAGAAACAATGACTTTCTCAGTATTTAGACCAAGACCCATGATGTAATGTACAATCTGAATGCGACTACTTGAATCCAGTGAAAAGACCTTGGGGTCGCGAACACGAAGGTGATACCCCCTATGACCACTATAATTGAGTTGGACCGTTTCCGGATCAAATCCAAAGTCATTCACTATGAAGTCATCATAGAGCTTCACTGTATGCTTCTTCGCTTCTGCTAAACACTTCTCACATACCCACTTTCTTATACTGAAGCTCTTGCCATCACAATCAGGACAAGTCTCAGGATGTATACCTGTTCCAGTCTTATGGCAACCCTCCGTATTGCATCTCCATGCATCATGGTCCTTAGCGCACTTCAGGTCAAGATGGTCTGCATCAATATCAAAGACAAGTTCAGCTCCAAACCACTCTTTCTCATCCATGTGACGGGCCACAGGAACTCTGTAAAAGGCTGCTGAGTGATAGATACTATGAGGGGCAACAGCTGCGAGATCTCGTACAAGTTCATCCCTGTTCAGATATCCAACATGTCTCCTCCAGGTTGTTGTCTGGATATCGCTTGAACCACATTTTGGGCACTCTTTGATGCTTGCGAACGAAGTTCCTGATTCTCCGCATCCAGTCGTGATGTCACGTCCAGACTCATCTCGACCCTTTCTCTTAGGACAGAACCAGTTGTGTTCCCAGCTCTGGATACCGAACTCTCGATTATGTACCTTATCTGGAACATCAATGGTTTCAGGATTTGCCTTGTAATGTTCATGGAACATGAATCGTAGTTTCAAAACAGTGCTTGTGAAACCTTGATTCTGATTCGGCATGCACTAGAACTCCATCAATTGGTACCGATGTATTCGGGACCTCTTGTCTTTCTACCTACGTTCTACACGTGGTGCTAGAACGAAGCTTATGCTTCCAGCCTCTGCTATTGGGAATTCTAGCATCATTGGTTTACTGGAAGTGAATTGAAGCATTAAGCTGTCACTAGCGATTGCTTTTGAAATCTCCGTCAAATAATTCAATGCATACATGGCCATTGCCTTGCCTGACACTTTCAGCTGGAAAAGCGCAGGTGCATCACCTTTCGTTGTCAGTGCAACATTGGCTTCACCTGTATCACCTTCACCAGCAAAAATCAGCTGTTCAGGCTCTGCGCTGATTTTCACATGACTGGACACAACTCCGATGTCCTTGATTGCTTGCTTGAATGTGTCAGCCAACAATTCTGCCTTTACATCGAAATCTATACCGGGCTTTTTTGTCTGATCGTCGGGGGGTGTCAGAAGTTGTAGTTTGAACACTCGATTTGCTTGTCCTAGCATCTTTATTTCGAAACGGTTGTCATCCAAGTTGAACTCAAGATGTTCATCTCCAGCCATTCGTTTACTCACCTTGACGAGCTCGTCAATACCCAAGCAGATGTCGTGCTCGCCCTTGCATGAATACTCCTGAAAAATGCCAGAAGGGAGGGTTAAATCAATCATCGCCGCTTTAGACGAGTCAAGCTGACGTAGTGATATTCCAGATTCAGATACGCGAAAATGCGCCTCTGTGAGTAGAGTTGCTAATGCGTCTACAATTTGTTTCCATGTCTTGGTACTGTCGAGAGTCGCGTGAAACATGCCGTTATCTCCAACTGTCTATTGATGTGCGAACTAACACTCCTTTCCAAACCCGGATGATGGTCATCATCAAAGGAGTCAGTATCGCTCTTTATCTTTGAACAAGATTCTCAAGTTGGATTTCACATTTTAAGTGTACTTCTCAATGGAAATGATGTGCTCTTTATAGATATGACAGAAAAGAAGACCGTCTGAATACCTACTCACTCATTGTTCGTGTCACTTTTTCTTCTAGATCCTGGACTTCTTTGTAGAGTTCGATGTCCAATGAATCGATGTCATGGGAAATTGACGCATTCAGTCTCAGTTCTTTCCCACCGTCAGTTTTCTTCTCGGTCACTTCTCCGATGAACAAGTATTTCTTGCTGAGTTCAAGGGATCCTTCAACACTGACCTGAATCTTTCCTGCTTTTTTCACATCATCGTCATACACATCTTGGACTACTGCGAGGCCGGGGCTGGCGTCGACCACAATCCCCATTATTCGGACTGGACCCGTTGTATCTGCAGATAGGTTTCGTATAGTGGTCAGTTTAGAGGGTTTTCGCCGGGCAAAACTCTTCTCTTCAGTCATAGTCGCAGCTCCAAAATTCTCTTAGCAGAATTGGACAAGTAGGTTGCAACATCTTGAGGGCTATAAATCTGTCAGTCTTATCCACCATAATTCCGCCAAGTGTGCTTGCATTTGGTGCATCTATAGAACTCTGTTGCACCTTCATCTCCTCTTCTTGTCTGGAGTGTCCAATAGTAGGCTTCTGTATTGTCACACTTCGGACATGAGGCTTTCGTCACAGGCATTGGAATTGAGTCGTCTTCTACCACGATTATTTTGTCACGTGGTGATTTCTCCAAGTTTTGTGAAACTGTCAGTCTTCCCTTGATACCTTTAGTATGTCCACAGCTTCTGCACTTCAGGACTCTGGAGCCGTCCTCCTCTGTAGTTGGCACCATCATTGCACCGCACTTCTTGCAGAATTCCATGGAACATTCACTTCTCCGCTGCAGCGTTTAGAGTTCAATTAAGCATTACGACAGCGTACATTTGGAACTCAAGGTAACGACTGGATGTGTTTCTCTAGAAGATACTGAAAAGAGAGAGCTGCAATCTCGCCTTCTTTCTTTCTGTTAGTCGTGAAATCTATGTTTAGTGTTTCGACAAGTGTATCAACAAGTTCAGGCACCGTGACCACACCCTTCATCCATAAGTAGGCTATGATGGCTTCATATGCATCAGCTGCTCGGCCTGAGTCGGTTCTTCGGGAAATATGTCTATAGACTTCAGTGGCGCGTATTGCTCGAGCAAGAACACTATCTCTGACCTTCTCGCCTGTGGCTTGACCAAGGACTCTGGATTTTGCGAGAGAATAACAGAGGTTCACTATACCGTCACCAACTTTTGCGAGTCCTTTGTCATTCATGATTTCTTCGACAGATTCGTGTTGGACAAAGGTTTCCCACATGTGACGGGCCACCATGAGTCAGTTTAGTCAATATTGTGATCTGAAACAGCTTGTTTGAATTTCTTTCGAAACTCTTCAGTCCTAGCAAGCATCTTCTCAAGAGCCTCTCTCAGGACAACATTAGCCTGTCGCCTCTTTGTCCTCAGGGTCAAGATTGGACTAGCTAGAAGTGGGTGCTCGATGTTGTATCCAGCAAACTCCACTGAAGGTTCCTCCAAGAGTGTCTTTCGAAGCAAATTGGGAAAGGAGTGTCCCTCTCCACCAATCTCAAACTTGATTTCGAGTCTCTCATGTTCAATGGTTCTTGGCTTCACATCTATCTTCTCCTGCTTTCTCTACCACGATCACTCCCTCTTCTCCCACGTCTGTCGCCTCCTCGTCCGCGTTGACCATCAAAGCGTCTACCTCCACGACCACCACGATCGTCTCGGTCGTACTGCCTACGGTCATAGGATCGTCGACGGGGTGCCAGGTCTGGTCGTGCCTCAAGACCAAATCGCTGTCCATAGTCGTTGGCCACTTCGCGGGTTTCTCGATTCTCACATCGAAGGCAAAACATATTGTTATGTGTTGTGAGGGTCAATGCATTTCCACATCTTGTACAGACTCCAAACACAACTCCAAGATCAGGACCTACAAGGGTCAGTTGGACAGGAATTTCGTGTGTGTTCAGAGCTGCTGCACGAACAATGTCGTTCTGTTTGAGCACATCCTGCATACTCTTCACATATCTTCGGGTCACGTTGCTTATGTGCAGTTCACCAACGAGACCCCTGTGATAATCTTCATCGTTAATTCGTACTATCCTGACCTCAGCACGCTGGTCAAACACAAGAGTGGCCTCACCCATCAGGATATCTCCCTTCACAGGAAGGGACAGTTTTAATCCACCCTCAGGACTGATGATTCTGATACTTCGTTCTTTAAGGTCCATATCAACTTGCCCTGGAGCTGCGGCATACACAATACCATCCTTCTCATAAGTACCAAAGCTTGGCATCAGCTCTTCAATGACGCATAGCTGATCACCGGGTACTACGATATCGCCGCTCTTCACATCTGCCATTCTATTCACGCTCTTTGTATATACGATACAGGTCTACATCCACCAAGTGCTTCGGCTTTCTGTGGTGTTCGAACAGCCGACCGATTGGAAACTGAAATGTTTCAAGTTGTGTCACTGTGGCACCTAGTTTCTCAATCTCTTTGCTCAGGAACGTCCTGTTCTTGTCACCCGCCAGGTGCATGCTGTATATCACTTCAGCAACAGAGATTGCCTTCTTCAGGAATCTAAGGTCAGCACCGCGGTTTTTCACTCCGAACGGAGGATTACTCACCACTGTATCTACTGGACAACATAGCTGTAGGGAGAAAACATCTCCCAGAACCCAGTCTACGGTGTCATCTATTCTGAGCAATCTCGAGTTCTTTTGAGACGCCTTTAAGGCTTTGCTTTGCACATCAATTCCAATCACTCTCCTCGCCCCCAACAGTCCGGCTCCGATCGCGAAGATTCCATCCCCGCATCCCAGATCGCACACGATTTTATCCGTGATATCCCCATGTTCCATTTGGGCAGCATACAAGACTGTTGCTGCGATTGAGGCTGGAGTTGGATATTGTTCTAATGACTCACTAAACTCATCTATCCTCTCCATTGATTCAAGTGCGATTTCCAAGTCTCTTAAACGCAAGAACTCCACCAATCTCAGATTTTGACCAATGAGAATCCCCAGGTCTGTCTTGATGAATTATATTGTTTGTACTAATGACAGCCCCGGGTAACACCCACTCTTATCAGTTCCATATGTTCCACAGGTTCCAGTCGAAGTCCACTGGAACTTGCCTCAAGTTCTAATGGAAGTGTTTAAGTTCAAGGTAGCTCTTGTACTTAACATTCTCTGCTGGGAGTAGATGATAAGTTGGAGAAACCGCTCGATAAATTGTTTGACAAGTTCTTACAGGGTCAGGCTATCTTCAGGGACAGAACAGCTCTGAGACCCACTTATGTACCCGATAGTCTTCCTTACAGAGACGACCAGATGAGTAGGATTGGGTCCATTCTAGGGCCCGCGCTCAGAGGTGCTCCACCATCCAATATTCTTTGTTATGGAAAAACGGGCACTGGTAAGACTGTTGTAGCAAGATATGTATTAGACATGCTTGTGAGCAAGGCTAAGGACAGTGGAATTACCGCTCCATTGACGGCTTTTGTGAACTGCAGGATAGTAGGCACTAATTACAGAGTCTTGAAGAAATTATGTGACCAGGTTAAAGCAACAATGCCTGATGGATCTGAAGTCCCCTTCACCGGACTTCCCACAGATGAGATTCGAGAAGTCCTGAAGAACGAACTAGATTCTGATTCAAATATCCTTACAGTGGTGCTTGATGAGGTGGATAGTTTATTGAAACGCGATGCTGGACAAGGTAATGATATTCTCTATGGATTGACTAGAATGAATGGAGAGCTGGAAAACAGCAGGATATCAATTATAGGAATAAGCAATGATCTGAAATTCAAGGAGATGCTTGATCCTAGGGTTCTGTCAACTTTAGGTGAGGAGGAGGTCATATTCTCGCCTTACAATGCTGTAGAGTTGAAAGGAATTTTGAATCAAAGGGTTGAACTGGCTTTTAACAAAACAGCTATTGGGGACGAAGGTGTGATTAATTTGGTAGGAGCTCTGGCTGCACAGGAGCATGGAGATGCACGTAGAGCTCTCGATCTTTTGAGGACTGCAGGGGAGCTGGCTGAGAGAAGAGGAGATAGTACTGTTACTCAAGAACATGTTCGCGAGGCACAGAAAGTCATTGAACGAGACACAATAACTGAAACAGTGAAAACTCTCCCAATGCAGTCGAAAGCTGTTTTGTTTGCGGTCTATGTCTTGGCTAGTAAAGGTCAACGCGACATTTTCACAGGTGAGTGTTATAACATCTATTCGGAGATTGCAAAGGCACTCTCTATAGACACATTGACTCAGAGACGTGTTTCTGATTTGATTTCTGAATTAGATATGTTGGGGCTGATTAATACTACAGTGATATCCAAGGGGCGATATGGACGGACTAAAAAGATCAAGCTAGCTGTGAGTAAGAAACAGATTGGTGTCATCCTAGATGATGACACTCGTCTGAGCAAGGTCGCCCAAGAGATACTTGACTGATGAAACCGAGTCCCGATTATTGCATTGATGAAACATCATAGAAGAATCTCACTTCAGGAGCCCCAGTTTGGAGGTTTAGAAGCGTCACAATGCCAGGAGTGGGTACAATACCCTGTTTGCGCATGAAGTCTGTCTGGGCTTGGAATGTCCCAGAATTGATGA
The DNA here is from genome assembly GCA_048882325.1 of Candidatus Thorarchaeota archaeon. Classification (GTDB taxonomy): domain Archaea; phylum Asgardarchaeota; class Thorarchaeia; order Thorarchaeales; family Thorarchaeaceae; genus SMTZ1-45. The sequence goes on from JBHLRS010000009.1 coordinate 17,931, forward strand.
TTTGTACTCCCCGATAGTTATCGACTGCGTTGTGGTGACAGTGACCAAAGTGGACGACATCAGGAGGAGTATCAATCACCATCCAGTCTCTATGGAGTGGAGCGAGTTCCGTCTTACCACCGTACATGGGAACGAGATGGCGTTTCTTGAGAAGTTCCATCATTGGTTTTGCAGGTTCGGTATATGAAGCTCCGGGAATGCTGGTCACCAAATCATCCATACTGTCACCATGGGTCAGTAACACATTCACGCCCTCAACAACCACCTGACTCGGATCCCCCAACATTGTAATACGGTCTCCGAGATTGTATAGGGACTGTGCAAACTCCTCTGAGATAGGAGGTTTGGGAAGAGCCTGTCTGTTCGCATCGTGATTGCCAGGGATACAGAATATCTTGATGCTCTTTGGAAGTTTCTTCAACTTGCTTGATAGAAGTTCGTACTGTTCATAGATGCTCTCGATTCTGAGGTCATCTCTCTGTGTTGGATAGACACTGATCCCATCCACCATATCACCAGCAATGAATAGATATCGTGTCTTTCTTGTAATTTCTTTGTCCTCTGCATCAACATCCCGACCATTCATCCATCCGATGAACTTGTCAAACTCATCTTCGAGGAATTCCTTGCTTCCACAATGAATATCGGAGATGAACGCAGCATAGACGTCTCGCTTGGCTCGACCCACTTCTCGAGCAGTTGGGATGTCAGGGAAGATTACATCGTCGGCAATCATCCTCGCATCTTCATCAACAAACCCTGAAATGCAGGTGACCTCGTCAAGAAGTAAGGAGTTCGCTTTTTCTGATAGCTGTTGTCCCTTCAAGTCTTCTCTTGTGGCAGGGATTATGCAGATTATCGACTCATCTTCGTCTTCTAGTTCAATGATTACATTGCGTGACTGAGATATACTTCTGTTCTTCACAATTCCAAGAACGGTCTGGGTCGTACGTTTTGTTGTACGTATGCCCTTTTTGGTCAGTTCCTTTCTCTGTTTTGCAGAATCTTTTCTGAGCTTGGCAACCTGCGGTGAAACTGCACTCTGTGTATCAATTCTACTCATGTATATTCGCTTAATCCGATCGAATCGGTCTCTGAAGAGCGCTAGGAAGTCTTCTACGGTTCCCTCAGAGCCTACTTGGTCAGGGTTCTTCTCTATACGATAAATCCAGCCGGTTTCTTCATCAGAAACAACGATCGGTTCTACTGCTTCACTCAAAACCTGTACAGGTTGAGCAATAGGAATCAATTCCTCTTCCTCGACTATATGGTCAGGTTTCCTTCCTTCAATCAATGATTCTACGTAGGGACGGGAAAGTACAGAAGGGTGGTTTTCTATCGATTTTGTAATGAGAACTGACTTGACAGTTTCAAGAGGCGTGTCAAGTAGTAAGATGTATTCTAAGGCTTCAGGTGCCACTTGGAGTCCCGACTCAATCAGCAGTTTGAGTATACTACGTCGGATCGAGGAAGTCACAGTGCCACCAACTAGGGTGATACAAGTTCCTTGTTTTAACATCATCCATCGAGGATGAAACCTTCATCAGAAACGCTGTGTGGGAAATGTAATAAACCGTCTACTCAGATTTCAATTGGCGCCGACCTTTGTCAGGTGAGATAAAAAATGGTCAACATCAGGAGACTCCAACAAACTGGTGGGAAGAATGGAAGTTCCTTTCTGATTATACTACCAAAGGACTGGGTGATCAGACAGAAGTTGAGTAAAGGAGACCCTGTGGTGGTTGCTGAGCGTGAGGATGGTTGTCTGATTGTAGACCCACGTCTTCCAAAAGCAGGTGAGCACAAAACCACTACCGCTAAGATGGAACAGAATCTGAGATGGGAGATTACCAGTAGATACCTGCTTGGTTTTGATGAGATTCGGATTGTCAGTGAGGAACCTATAACGAACACCCAGAGAGATGACCTAAAACGGATAATCAAACGATTTGTGGCGCTGGAAGTAACTGAGGAGGACGACCATCAGATAGTGGTTCGATGTCTTGTGGACCCGGCGACTCTACCAGTGAATACTGCAATGCGCAGGATGCACCTCATCACTTCTAGAATGATTAGCGATTCCTTGTCTGCATACTTTGAAGGAAACAAGGAAGTGGCTGAAGATGTGGTGCAGCGAGATGAGGAGGTCGATCGTTTATTCTTCTTGATTGTCAGAGAATTACGGTCTGCAATCCAATACCCTCGAATGAGTGAAATGATGAGTATCACACCGGTTGAAGCACTAGATTTCAGACTTGCGGCACAATACATTGAACGCATTGCAGACTTAGCTGTCGATATTGCTCGAAGAGTAGCGGACCCCATTGATGCTTCATTGAAGAAGAGGTTCAGTCCAATCGTGGAAAAAGTGAGCAAGATGTTCACAGACTCTTTCAATAACTTATTCAAGTTTAATCCGAAGAAGGTTCAGGCTGTGATAGAAGCTGAGGATGATTTGATTGCCGACACTGGAAAGCTCAGGCAACATATTGTAGCTACTCGAAACGGACAACCTCAGACGCAGGTCTTGGTTGTTGATAGCTTGTTGAGAATGGGAGAAGCTGCAAAGGACATTGTAGACTTGGCTCTACCTTATAGCTAGAGGAATGATAGATGATTCAGAAAATATTTGGCACATCAGGCATCAGGGGATCTATTATCGATAAATCAACTCCTGACCTAGCACTTGGTCTTGGACGAGCACTTGGCTCATTCCTCGATGGGAAAGGGATTGTGGGGGTGGGTATCGATGCACGGACCTCGAGAGAGATGTTGAAGAGTGCTTTCATCGGAGGAGTACTATCAACCGGTACAGATGTGGTGGATCTAGGAATAACGCCAATGCCGACTGTGGCTTCATATAGTACTGTTGAGGGGATCTCAGCCTCCATTATCATAACAGCCAGTCATAACCCCCCAGGGGACAACGGTTTCAAGTTCTTCAATTCAGGACGTGAGTTTGTCAGACCAGAGGAGGAGTTCTTGGAACATTCTGTGTTCAACAAGGAGTATAAGGTTGCTTCATGGGACAAGATAGGACAACTGTCTAGGAGAAACATCAAGGTAGACTATCTAGCCAGGGTGAAGAAGTTCTTGTCAAGTAGGGGAGGGTTGAGTAAAGGTACCAAGGTCCTTGTCGACCTTGCAAACGGAGCAGCTACAGAGTACACACCTGAACTTCTTGGGGACCTTGGCTTCTCTGTCACCACCATGAACTCTCATCAGGATGGTCACTTTCCAGGCAGACCAGCTGAACCATCACCGCGAAATCTTGGAGATGCTATGAGGATCTCTGCGGCATCCGATTTTGCAGTGACGATGTGTCACGATGGTGATGGCGATAGATTGGCTGTGATTGATGAAGAAGGTGAGTTCATAGACCAGAACCGTGTCATCGCTGTATTTGCAAGAGATGAAGTCGAGAGAAGTGGTGGAGGAATAGTTCTCGTTTCGATTGATACATCGAGCGTGATTGATGAGATTGTAAACTCTGCAGGAGGGGCTGTGGTCAGGATGCCTTTAGGGTCTCTACAGGAGTATCTAGCGGGTGACAAGGGCAAGAATGTAGTATTTGCATCAGAGCCCTGGAAACCAATATTCACGGAATTAGGCGAATGGATGGATGGGATCACTGGAGCTGGTCGCTTTGCTCAGTTGGTGGATGAGTTAGGCGACGGAAGCTGCATGAATTTGATGAACACTGTTCCCAAGTATCCTATGCTGAGAGATTTCGTACCCTGTCCAGATAATATCAAACAGCAATTCTTACCACGTGTCAAGGAACTGCTCGTCCCTGAGATTAGTGGCGTGGAACAGGTTCTTGAGGTGGATGGTGTTCGAATAGAGAACAAGGATGGGTCCTATGTACTGGTTAGAGTGTCAGGAACTGAACCAAAAGCCAGAGTGTACGTTGGTGGGAAGACTCAGGAAACAGTGGACAAACTCTCTGAGATCGCCAAGAAGATAATGACACGGGTCCTAGATGAATTACAATAGAAGTGGCGCCGGGGATGAGATTTGAACTCGTGTCCTGTGTCATAATATACACAGAATCTCACGCGCCACAAAGGGCAGCGGTTTTCGAGACCGCCTCCATAGCCACTAGGAGACCCCGGCTCAGTCTGTTTCCATAATTCTGGAGATATAATGTTAATTGTCTGTAATTAGAACCATAAATCGAGCGTCAAAATTCACTAAATTTAGAGGTTCTCTCTGATTTTCCTAAAGCCATAATACTCAATACATACAGTGATTCTAAATTCAGAGTTGGAGAGTCTACGTCAATGTCAGTTGAACAAGTTGAAAAATGGTTGAAGTCGCTCGAAGTGTCTTTCGAGCTGGTGAAGGACATCAACACATTCAAGCTAACATGGGATGTTGATGGAACACCATTCGAGATTAGGGTAGCAATTCGTGCTGACAGATGGATTCATGTCGCAGTACTGCTTCTTAAACCAGAGGAGATTCCACAGGAGTACAGGGAAGAACTGTATGGTCTTTTACTTCGAGAGAACTGGATGCTTGATGACGTAACTTACTCCATGGACGAAAATGGGAATCTGTACTCTGAGAACGATATTCCTGAACTGACAAACCTTGAGAACTTCAAAAGCGAGCTTGACGCTGTCATTTTCGGTCTTGAACGCTTCTTTACGATTGTGTCTAGTCGATTTGGAATCGAACCAAGAGGCACATAGTTCGTGATCAGAAAGTGAGAAGAGAGTATAGTGAAACGCGAAAATAACTAGATAATGAGGCTTACTGAGAAAGTGGTGCGGAGGGCGAGATTCGAACTCGCGGACTTCTACAAGATTACCCCGGTGCCGCAAGCGCGACTCCGTCAGGATCCTAAGTCCTGCGCCTTTAACCTGGCTTGGCTACCTCCGCGTGAGTGAGAGAAGGTTGAGAACAGGCCAGTTTTAACCGTTTTGCATTCTTTAGTCATCAACAGTTTCCCATATATGACTACAGCGCGGGCAACGCCACTTCTTTCGGTACTTGCCGCCCCCAAACATCTCTTTTCGGACCAGGGCGACCTCATTGAACCCGCATCTTGAGCATGTTATTTCGTCCATGTGACGCATCTCAAACCTCAAAGAACATGAATATCATATCTAGTTTTGCCAGCTGTATCGGGACATGTCGCAATGTTTTTATTAGACTCGTAAGATGTCGGCGCGTTTCTGTGGTTAACCGCCATAGAGCGGTTCATGACTTCTGGAGTTTCCAGTAAGAGTGTGATATTCAGATGTCCTCAAAAAGTAGACAAGCAGCGGCAAGGACCAGGGATAAGTGGCGAGAGAAGATCTGGTATCAGATCCTTGCTCCGGACTATTTCGAAAACAAAGATATAGGCAAGACGCCAGCAGTCGCTCCTGAGCAGCTGATTGGAAGAACTGTTCAGCCTACATTGTATGATATAACTGGGGACTTCGATCGGATACATGTTAAACTTCGATTTAAAATAATGGAAGTTGCAGGACAACAAGCAAAGACTGTGTTCTATGGACATGAATGGAGTTCTGATTACCTCAGAGGACTAGTTCGAAGAGGAACTTCTAGGATTGACTGGATTGGCCCGATTCTGACCAAGGACGACTATTTGATGCGCATATCAGTCATTGTCTTCACAACCACCCGTGCGAAGACAAGCCAGGAACATGCAGTCAGAAGAGCAACAGAGAAGGTCATTCGTGCACATGCAAAGAAGCATGTCTTTGATGAGCTTGTTCAGAAAGTGATTCTCGGCGATCTTGCTTCAGAGGTACACGAAGAGGTCAAGAAGATTATCCCAATTCGTGAGTGTGAGATTAGAAAAAGCAAGGTACTGAAGGGACCTGAGGAAGTCAAAATCAGAAGAGCTAGACTTCGCAGAGGCACTGAGAAAGAAAAGGAAACCTAGAGGGTTTCTATGCACTCATACTCTCAAGCTTGTGAAGAGCTTGTAGCAGAAGTACCATTAGGTTTGCTAGCTTAGTGAGGGCTTCAGTGTCTGTTTCATTATCGACAACCTCATTGAGAGCTTTCAGTTTGTTGATCAGGGTTTCTCTGAGTCCTGGGATTAATATCTTGACAGCTTGCACTTCTACTTCCTCATCTGACTGTGCGTATACTATCCGTCTATCACACTTGGCACAGTAGATGTCATCTTTCACCTTGAATAGAGGAGAGCCACACTGAGGACATGCATCAGCTAGCATTGTTGCTCCCTGTCGCAAGAGTTCAGCCATTCGTTTTACAGAAGTGTCATCATTGTCACTCATTGTGCTCACTTGTAAACAGGGGTTTGTTGAGATATAAGAGAAGCTGCATTACTATGGTGTCATCTGCGGGCTGAATATATACTCACAAACCGTTAGGTGTGATGAAAACGTTGATATGGTTAACTCGATGATTTGCAATTGTTGTTCGCACTCCGTTTGTGCGTAAAGACCATTCAGAGGTGAGTCCTTTGGACCCCGAAATACAGAAGAGCATAGACCAGTCTAAACACCTCCTAAAACAGATATCGGAGGATTCCTCTGTTCCCAGGAACATTAGGCGCGCAGCAAATGAAGCAATTACTGTTCTTGAGAATGAAACAGACTCTCCAGCTGTGAGAGCGCAGAATGCGATATCAATCTTGGATGAGCCAAGCCAAGACCCGAACTGTCCAAACCATGCTCGGACTAAGATTTGGCATGTTTCCAGCCTGCTGGAGCCAATTCGTGACTAGCTCTGTTTGGGACGTAGTGGTGATTCAACAAGACCAACCAGAACCTAGCAAGGTATTGGAAAGGTACCCATTCCCCGGGCCAGTGTTTGCTCATGATAAAGGCGAGGATAAGAGGCATCTATTCGCAATCGTTGACGCAGATTATGCTGCAAAATCACTTTGACATAGTGCAGCCCACTCCGGAGGTGGCAAGAAGATTTGGTCTCCCTTATCGGAGTGATATTCCAGATGTGGACATTTGGGATAGGAGTGATCTTCAGGGAATTGTGGCGATTGCATATGAGTCAGTTTTAACTCGTCTTACTGATGTATTACGTAGGAGACTTGGCGGTGTCATAACAAGGACTCCAAGGGTCGCTAAGAGCTCGGTCTATAGAGGAATTGTCCTTGGAAAAGATGAAAGAACGGGACAAACAAAGGTTGACTTAGGTACAATCTCTGGACTTCTGCCAGACAGGGGACTTAAGAGAGGTCAACAAATCATGGTCCAGATACGTGCCCATGATTATGGACGGAAAGCTCCAGTTCTATCATCAAGCATTACCATCCCTGGACAAGCCGCTGTTCTGCTTCCTGAGCCGGTCGTTAGACTCAGCACCAAGATAAAGGATCAGGAGTCTCGCAGGAATCTGCTAACTCTTGGTCGGAAAATTCGCGAACACACGGAGAACTGGGGAGTGCTGTGGAGAACAGCTGCGGAGCGGCTGACTGAGGAAGAGCTACGTGAAGAGGTCGATGACCTTCTTGACACTGCACAACAGGTGTACAACAAGTATAATGAACTGGAAACCGCAGGAATTCTGTTCGAGGGTACTAGTAATGCCGATATTGAGTTCCCTTTAGAAGTGAAAGATGCGCTCGATAAGACGCGCGCAAAGATCAAACCAACACTCGCACGACATCATTTTTACAAAAGCGCTGGTTATGCATCACTTGTTGACCTAGCAGAGATGATTATCGAGGACCGTCCCGAGGAGCGAAGCTATGTCACTTCCAAGCTAGAGAAGGTGGTTTCACGAGACCTACCCAGAATCGATGACTCAATCAACATCGAACATGTGAAACTGGATGGAAGGAATATTGTGCTTGCACGAGGACGGGTAGCTGAAACTACATCTAAGGGATTCATTATCAGAAGACAGTTCAGACACACAAATCGGAAACTGAAGATGAACCAAGATACTCACGAGAGTGTTGATGTGGTCAGTAGTGAGGGTGATTATGCCCTGACTCAAGTAGTGCCAGCTGCGCTTTCACTAGTAACCAACTATTATTCCCGTGATGGACATCTCAAGGGTACTTATGTCAATATCAATACAGGTGTTGAGGTGTACCCGAGTAATGGTAACAGTCCTGGTAGAATACGATATGTGGATTTGGAGATAGATGTGGTTAAGGCACCAATCACTGAAAACCCACGTATTATAGACCAGCATCTTCTGAAAAGAGCAGTCCAAAGAGGATTCATCACTGAGGAAATGGCTGAGGCATCACGTTCGAAGGCGCAAGCAATCTGCGACGAGTTGATGGTGTCGAGAGAACTCAGTACAGAAGCAATGTGAATCAAACAAGTGGTTTAATCGACAGAATCAGAGGTTCTCAATGACAGATCTATTGCGCTCATTATGTCCTCAAGAGTTGCAGCCAAACTCTCTAAAGAACGTGAAGAACGGATTATGACATTCACTTTTCGATCATCCAATGAGCATTCAATGTCAAGACCTTCTGGCAACGGAGTATTGTCAGGAGAGACTGCTGAGAGTGTCCTTCTTGCTTCTTCATCAGACTCAAATTCCAATTGAATGTGTGCAATCAAGAGGAGGCCCCCTTCTTTGTTTTGGGACCTACTGATTTGAGTACATCTTCTTTAGATTCTGGTGCAAGTCCTTTGAGCATGAGGGACTTTGGTGATGTTAGAACTGGTTCTAGATTCATCTTCTGCAATGATTGAATTACATGATTAGTATCTATGTCCTGAGACGTCCAGATGACAACTGATGATTCATCGCTACTCATTAGGAGTGGACGTTCCTGACTGACAATACCGCTCTGAAGAACAACTCGGCCTACATCTGTCAGAAGTTCACACTGGACACCCGCAATCTCAATCGATGTGCTTGTTTCAGTAGATGTCCCCTTCAATTTCGTTTCCAGTCGTTCGATTGTTGAAATGACATCCTTATGATGATTCAGATAGGTATCAATCATATTTCGTAATGCTCTTCCGCGGTCTCCTATCCAGACACTCATAGCGGCACCTTGTTCTTGTCGGGCCCAAGCAGTCGCAGCTATGGCTTCAAGTCCTGATAGATATCGAAGTGGACTGGTTTCATTTTCCAGGGTGAGAATGTAGTCAGTCCCAAGAATATGCGGGATGATGCTTGGCCCGATTGTGTTGAGGAGTTTTGATGTTAGATGTTGTGTGAAATTCTGAGCCTCTGAATTGCTCAATGTACTCATTGGAGAACGCAGCTTGGTGATAGGGATTTCCGACTCGTTGAGCAATGTGTCGCATGCCTTTTGGTTTCCGCTTATACCTCTGATGAATGGACGCGTGCTATAGAGCAGCAATTCATCGAGTGGTAAGAAACCAAATCCAAATATTCTGACCCCTTTGCGTTCCTCAATCAAGTTCCTCTCTTTGGCTTGTTTAACCAAATCCTTGTTCGCTTTAGGGGTTAATTTGGAAAATTCAGTATGGAGTAAGGTTGCCGCAGCTGCAATCTGTAATTCATAGTCATAGGAGGAGAAACATTCTTCTAAAAATGCAAAGACGGCAGCAGCTATTGTGTTACGAGTACCAAGTGTAAATGATTCAACCTGTTCTGATTCCGTCGTCCCCCCTATAAAAAGAGGGTAGCCCTCACCTTTCCGGATTTTCTTTTTTCCAACAGTATCGATTCCAACAAGAATGATAGACATTGATTCATACTTTGTTCTCAACTCATTTACTGCGTCCAAACTCATGAGTGGGGACTCATATGAAATATGAAATGCTCCACCTGACCTCATGATTGCTCTAGATAGTAGGGCAGTGGCTAAAGTGGAGATTGGATCAAGAGAAGACACAAGGAGTACTTGTTTGTCATCTCTGAATTGGATTTCAGCACACTGCTTTTTCAACGACTTGAGCGACAGCGAGCCACGTGTTTTTTTACTCATTTCATGAGAACGGGGTGGTTGTTTATGATAAAACTATCTCAAAAGTACAGCAGCCTGATCAGGACTGTATCTCCAATCTGCAGGAAGTATTTTCTTTTTACGGTAGTACTTTGAGAGTCGATGGATTTTACTTTCTACTAGTTGAAGACCTCGTTTGGAGACATAGTCTTTCTTGTTCTCTTCCAAGTGTCTTCGAATTGTGACCGCCTTTGTGATCATATTCCGAAGGTCTTCAGGTACACGTTTCTGAAGATCATTCTCACGAAGAATGTCCATGACTCTTTTACCAGCAATTACTCGAACTAGAGGTACACCATATTGATCCCGAAGAATCTTACCTATCATGGATGGCGTGTTTCCACCTTTGGCAAGTTCTATTACTTTTGCTTCTACCCACTGGGCGTCTTTCTCTTTATCCATCCACTCAGGGATTCTCAATGTGGAGGGGCGTTTGCTGCCAGATTGACCTTTGCGCCTTGTGTGCATTCTTGCCATTGGAACTACCTCTAAGTCCAGTGATACCCTCAGAAACCGGGTCTGCCCCTCCGCCTAAGGCTGTGGATATAAAGATTACCTTGTGGCGAGTCTGCTAGTGATATCTGCCCCGCTCACGGATTTCGCTCATTCTTGACAAAACTGGTTCTGCTGCAGCTCCTAGAACGTCAACATAGCCCTCAATTGTTGCATCTAACATGGTTTCCTGAAGATCCCAGTGAGTCGTTTCTAATGCTCTATGGATTAGATGAAGATCAACACCCTTCATCTCGACTGTTGCGTTCATCTCGGAAAGTCCGAAGTCTACAATCCACAGACGTGATTTTTCATCTACAATGATGTTACTGGTAGTTGGGTCTCCATGGACTACATTTCCTTCATGAAGAAAAGCAATTAGTCTACCAAAATTGTTACTAAATGCAGTTAGGTTCGATTGAGATACTTGTCCAGCCAACTGCTTGAGCTGAGTTCCCGGTATAAAGTCCATCAGAATAGTGTATTTCTCAAGATTCACAGAGTATATCGCTGGAGTTGGTACACCAAGCGTTCGCGAAACTGTCATCATTTTGCATTCTCTACTAGTTCTTATCTTTCTAAGATATGCATCTATTTCTTGAAGAAGATACGACTTCCCTTGACGCCATTTTAGTGCATAGGTAGACCCCCATTGTTCCACCTTGTAGATGACCGATTCTGCGCCTAAAGCCAAAACTTGTTTCATCAAGTCTACCTCCATAATATATCTTGGTCATCTGTACGCCATTTTGGTAGCACATGTGAGTTCTCCACTTCTACTTGTTGACCTGCGTTATACTGAAGAATTCCATTCCAAGCAATCATTGCACCTTGGTCACCAGCTAATGACGGAGACACACGATGAAATGCAGCCTCATGTCTTTTGGCGACACCGTCCAGGATTTCGGTGAGACGATTATTACGCGCTACGCCGCCTGTCAAAAGAAGTTCATTTTTCTTGGTGTGTGCTATTGCACGTTCAGCTATCTCTGCAATCATCCCAAACGCTGTTTCTTGGACACTGTAGCAGATATCCGGTATAGAAACGCTCTCTGTCCGAAGTCTTTTTGCAGCAGTCAACATTCCTGAATAACTCAGGTCCATCCCCTTCACGGAGTACGGAAGATTATGGTAGGTTTCTCCGTTCTTGGCTTCTCTTTCAACGATAGGACCAGCTGGAAAATCCATTCCCAGCTCACGACCAAGCACATCTAGCATATTTCCAATTGCGATGTCCAAAGTTTCACCAAAAGTTCTGAACCTTTTCCCTGCAAATGCAATGACTTGCGTGTTACCTCCAGAAACATACACTGTCACTGGATCAGTGAAGTTGGACTCCAAACAACCGATTTCAATATGAGCAACACAGTGGTTTACATCTACGAGAGGAGTCTCTAGTTTGAGGGCTAATGTCCTAGCAATCGTTGCAGTGGTTCTCAAGCAAGGACCAAGACCAGGGCCTCGAGAGAAAGCAATGAGGTCTATGTCTTGAAATCTGATGCCAGCCTTTCGGATGGCTTCTTTGATTATGCCAGGCCCAAGCTCTGAATGATGACGACTGGCTTCACGCGGGTGGATTCCGCCTTGAGATGGTTTGAGCATGTCCCACTCATTTGAAAGAACCTTTCCTTCACTTGTCACAACTCCAGCACCGAACGAGTGAGCGGTTCCTTCGATTCCAAGACAGGTCATCGTCATCTTTCATTAATCCTGAGAGATATTATGGTAGATTTGTGATATCATCTTAAGTTGACTCTTACGCTTGGACCATATTGAAATGTATCTTCATCTAGCAAAGGCTTTATAATGCACTTAGAAGGCCACTCTTGAGAGGTGTCCTGAGTGTCAGAGAAGATGCCAATAAAAGCCTTAGAACAGCAACTCAATGATATTGTTTCAATCAAACTTAAAGACCAGAGAATATTCCGAGGGCGCTTAACAAGATGCGACATGTATATGAATCTCACACTCGCGGATGCGGAAGAGGTTGAGGAAGATCAGACCAAAGCAAAATACGGTCAGGTGCTGGTAAGAGGAAACAATATTCTGTGGATTCAGATTCCTGAGTAGGTCATGGGATTCCACAAGTTCTACCGCTCAATCTCGCGGCGATACCGTTCAACTAGCTCTACCAGCTGATCCTCTCCCTTCTGCCTAGCTTCTTCACGTACATTTCTAATGAATGTCTGTAGCTGCTGGTTGAACTTGCCACGGCTTATGAAAGCAAATTCATCCACTCGTTGGAGTTCAACTTCTTTAGCGTCAATGACAGGAATAAGTGCCTTAATCAGCTCTTCCCGTGGGAGATGGGAGAGTGGTGTATCCACAACAACCGCCCTAATCTCACGATCTATTAGTATCCCAGCAGTCTGAGGTCCTCCTCCTGAAGCGTCTTCGAAGAGAACCACATCTCCACTTTTCAGACCTACTTTACCTACAAAATCCTCTATGCTCTCTCGAGTGAAGTGTGGGATGACTTTAACTGCAAGCATATCTCCGCGCATTTCCAGTCGTTTCACACCCTTTAGATGTTCGAGACGTTTGCTTAGTGTGTCCACTTGTTTCTTTAACGAAGTTGACTCTCGTCGCGACTTTTTCAAAGTTGACTTGATTTTCTCAATCTCACGGTCTCGCTTAATCTTCCAGTGATTTTCTCGATTTACTATCTCAAGACTCTCTGTTAGCTCGCTTTCCCTAAACTTGAGGAATTCAATGAACCGCTGCATATCCTCAATTTTCTCCAACAGAACCTTGTTTTCGGAGTCAAGATGTTCAGTCTTTAGCTTCAAAGCCTCAAACCGTTCAGGAGTAAGTGGTTCCTCCTGTTCGACAGGTGGTTGCTCTGGAACACTCTCGATGGGTTCTGTTATTTCGCTCTCAATCTTTGCTAGAGCCTCATTGATTGAAGAGCCTTTTATCACGAGAGCCTTGAGGTAGTTGCGGTCAACAGATAACTGTTCATCCCGTATCATTCTGTCAATCTGCTGCAACTTTGGAAGAAGACTCCTGTATGCATAGACAGCAGCTGTTAATGCATCACGTTCATGGGCATTTCTGATCTTCATCTCACTCCCATATTCTCGGGCCAATTCCTGCTTGTCTGAAACAGCAATAGGTTTCTTAGGGGTGAAAATGGTCGCATTCACTGTGTGGGCTATTTTCTCAACAAAGTGAGGAACTTGTGGAACATCTGAGGCTACAACTGCAGGAATGCCTTTCTCGTACACTTCTCGTATGATGTCTGCTCTGGTGAGTCCCTTCTTACTTCTCAGGACTCGGATTTTACCATTCAGTGATAGAAGGCAATATGCTGCTGTCGTGCCTGGATCAATTCCTAGGATGTAATACTTGGGTTTCAGGTCCGATGCCATAGGTCGAGGTTCAAGGGAGAGAAACTCTACTCTTTTACGAACTGGTGAGATAATGATATTGAAATCCCCACCTCTCTTTGATTCAACAAGACTACGAATTGCTGGTAAAGGAGCATAAGTGATAAGTCTTGAACTCGCATACCCGAAATCAGATGTACGGACGTCAAGATCATATTCTATCTCAGCAGCCTTCAATTGTGATTCTATGAAGCGAGTCATCTGTTGAATTTCTGAGTGTACCCTACGACGATATCTATTTGCGCTTTGTCCGCCTCGTCCAGGTTTACGACCTCTGGTCACTTTGATTTCGGTCTGTTCTCCAAAGCATTCCAGTGAATAACCGACCCCTCTTGATGCCAACAGTGCTGCAATACGTGCGGATTCCAGTGGTGTGGGTTTGCCTCTGGAAATCAGCCCGTGACGTTTTGCTAGTATCTTCAGAGGAGTTTGACGAGGTGGGACTCCAGTAACCTGTACGATTCTGGTTTCCGTTGGAATCCTATCAACAAGATGAAAGAGTGATTTTGTGTCAGGGACTATCTCGAAGATATTATCTGTACAGAGCCACTTGGGTTTGACTTCACGAACCAGTTTCAGTAATGCACCTCTGGATATCTCTGGATATTCATTCAGGACAATCTCATCTCTAGTAATCACACAAGCGAATTTTGGCGCTCTCTTTGAATTTGCACTGTATGAAGGAAGTATGTCAAAACCTATGATGAATACACCATCGTCGCCCATTGCAGTACTACAAACTACATAGTGGTATTGAACCTATTTATTCTCTCAATATTGAACAAATGACGAAATTGGTCATCCTCAAACAACAACTATAATAAAGCCGGGTTTGAGCAACGACCAATACTCATTCGAGGTGTAACAACTGTCCGAAACACTTGAAATCAACAATGACGATGCAATTTTGCGAATTGGACGCGCCCTTTCATCAGGAACTCGGCTGAAAATTTTGAAGATTCTACTTCAGGGAGAGAAAGACGTAACACGAGTGGCTAGACACCTCGGCGGGACCGAAGCTAATGCCAGTGCTCAGATTAAGATTTTGAAGGATGCTGATTTACTGGATTGTAGATACGAACCCGGTCAGCATGGTCTCAAGAAAATATCATGGACCAAGATTAAACGCATCATCATTGACTTGGAATGATTCTCTCTTCCAGATAAGATTGACAAACACTAGTCTGTTGGAGAGCCGAACTAAGCAGCTAAATGTGCTTTCCAACGGCGAATTCTTTTCAGTATATTATCACGTTCGTCAGGACGAATAGTTTTCTTTCCGCGAGCTTCAAGGAAGTTTAGAACTATATCCATATCTCTTCCTACCTTCCCCTTTTTGGATTCAGTATCATCATCAATAAGGTATTCTCTCGCAGCTTGTAGATATTCATAGATTATCTCTGCGGGTGCTTCTCCTGTACGAAGCTCGTGTGCAATCGGATCAAGAACTCTATTCACTTTCGCACTGTTATTGGTTTCTGGATCTTCGGGTACAGGTGTTTCAAAAGTAGGTTCATTTGGAGGTTTAGAATCGTCAATTTCTGAAGGTGGTGCTGGTGTTGCTTCTTGAGACTCTGAGTTTGGTGTCTTTATTTCAGAGAAGAGTGGGAGAATTGATGGAGATGTTTCTGACGCTGTACTGGAAACAAGGTTTAGACGGCTGCGTAGTTCACGGAGTTGGTCAAAAAGCTCTACAAGACCAGATTGCATTGAATCAATCAGTTGTTTAATCTCGTTTAGGTCGTCTTCAGTCAATTGATAGGTAACCCCGATTGTTTTTGTCGTATCCGAGAGAAACTCCATTCTTTCATCTTATCAGGATTGTGGGGAGGGACACTATTTGTCAGATTTCTTCACAGCATCGGACAGGCTTTTGATTATACCAGTTGGTTCAAATTTCCGCTGACGTATTTTGACAAATGTGGGAACTGCTACCGTTTCGCCAACAAAAAGCGATTCACCAATTTCAAGAGTAGTGATCGAGTCCAATGAAGAGCGATCGATACCCTCACTTGACTTACCAATATGGTCCAGATCGTATGGATTTGTGCATCTGAAGATGGCTTGATTGCTACATTGACTTAGAACTGTCGTGGAGAGTTTCACCGGTCTTTGAGAGATTAAGCAGAGAAGTGCGTAGAACTTTCTACCTTCTCGTGCAATTGTTTCAATACGACTCTTTGGTAAGGCGAGCTCGTGTCGGCTCTCAGGACAAAACTGGTGAGCCTCCTCAAGAACTAGTAAGAACGGTGGAATCTGCTCACGTCGCCTTAGATGGAGAAGTTCACTAGCCAAGTGGGAAACGATGATTTGCTTCTTCTTAAGACTAATAAAATCGCTTAGGTCAATCAAGGTGATTTTCCCTGGCCTCACTACTGTATTGATGTTTGGAACAGCCTCTTTCCCGAAAAGTCCGGTTTCATCAAGATTGATCAACCAGCCAGAAAGTGCCTCACGTGTGTTCTTGCTGATTTTTTCATCACTCTGGACATACTCTACAACATCTGCTAACGTGTATCCCTCTCTCAGTGAGCTCTTCATCTCTGACACAACTCTGCGCAAGTCTCTGACTTGAATTGAACTCATGTCTGATACAAGAGACCCTATCGCTTCTGCAGAAAGCGTTTGGACAGGTATCTGAAAATGTGAACCTCTGATATGCTCAATCTCAAATTGTCCTTTCGGTAATCCAAGGGCTTCAGGAGTGATATCCTGCAGATATGTGTATTCACCATGTACATCTACGACAACCACCGAAAGTCGACCTCTTTCCTTAAGCCGGGAGAGTAGCTCCTCCAGAAGAACTGACACAAAATAGGACTTGCCAGCACCGCTCATTGCTAGTATTGCTAGATGTTTGGAAAGTAAACGGTCAAGTGATGGGGCAAACTCCAGATTTTGATATGCTAACCGACCAAGATGAAGACCTTTTTCCAAGTCTAGTTTCAGAAAGGAGGCAAGAATATCTTCGTCAACTCTTCTAACAACAGCTCCTGGAGACACTGCAAAGTACGGTCGAACGGTTCGACCTTCACTCCATAGACCCAAAACCCTTGCCATAGCAATTGTGTACTGCCATCGGTCTGTTGGAAAGATCGATCGCAGTGGTTCGCCCCTTGATTGGTATTCGCGAACTGCTTCTGCATGTTGGTAATATCGGTTTGTACGTATTAAATCTTGAACCCTCGCTATCACTGTACCTGCATCAGTGACAACTGAAATGAATTCCCCACGGCGTGCAACAATTTCTTTAGGTCCACCTTCGAGCACAAATGAAAATTCCATTACACTTGGACCAGCATCAGTTGAAACAACGGTTCCAAGTCGTGTGGTTGATGAAAATTCAGCCATTTGTTAGCCTCCAAAAGGATTTCTTGAACGTCTTTTCTCAAGTGTCAAATAGGTGAGCCCAGATAAAGCCATGAGACGGTCGATGATTAATCGTGTTTCATTGGTAGTAATCTTTGCCCTTGCATCAGCCTCAAGAATTGGAGTAGGCACTCCGTACTCAGGATGCTGTGAAGCTAAGGGGAGTATCGCAGAAAGAGCTTTATCCAGTTTGTCTGTGACTGCATCATCGTCCTCAGCTGAAAGATACTCCACTCTTATTGGTAAATCATCTCTTGCAGTCTTCAGATATGTGACCCAGATTGATGATGCCCAGGCAGACAAATCATCACTCGGAGAATTTGTATTAAGAACAAGCTCTGATGAGTATCGAAATGCAAAGGACCTTTCTCCTTCCTCCAAGAATGTATCAAGGAGATCACAGTCTCGAGATATTTTGAGTAACCATCTATAGTCAACTCCTTGCATCATTTCGAAGATTTCTGGTTTTCGAACAATGTGAGGAAGAATTTCACCCATTATCGTAGCTACACGTGTTGATCTACTATCTTTGACAATACCGATCAACGTTGTACCTTTCTTCCGGGCTTTGTGATAGAGTTGTTTGTAAAGAGATAGAACCTCTTGGAATTTCTCATATACAATAGAACCGGTTTGGGGACGGTCTCGAGGGTGATAGAATAAGGATCCATCCAATAGTATCAAATCCGTGTGATACTCTTCAAGAACTGATAGTGTGACTCTGAGTTCTGCTGCAATTCGTTCTAGTGATGCAAACTGGTCCAATTCAATACTAGACAATGTTAACATTAGTGGACTTATTTTTGGTTCAGGAAATGCATCAGGATAGAAATCAACAATTGGACCATCTTCTGGTCCAAATTGGAAAATAACAGCAACCCCCCGCGTCAAGACCAAGTCCATCGATCTAAATCGTTTTCTGACCAAACCCCCATCAATCCCCGCAATTCTGAGACCTGATAGATTTGTAGGTTCTATCTTCGTGTAGAACTGTTTGTCAACAATATTCGACGCAACCGCTGGGAATTTGCCTAGGTCAATTTTACTTCTGACATTTCTGAGGACATCGCCAAAGCGTTCTCTTGTCACCTCGATATGCTCAATCTCCTCAACCAATTTTGATAGTAACTTATCGAGGTTTCTTTCCACTACTTCTTCACTCTCACCTTTCTGTATTCCAGAGCAGCCTTAATTAATCCCAAGTAGAGTGGATGGGGCTTGTCGGGACGAGACTTGAACTCCGGGTGGTATTGTACTCCAATCCAGAAGGGGTGGTCGACCAGCTCAATTGCGTTGATGATTCGACCAGTTGAGTCGAAAGCAGAAACTCGTAGACCCTGTTCATCCATTTTATTCAAATACCGATCAATCAGGTGATACCTGTGACGAAATCTCTCATGTACCTTGTCGGTACCATAGAGTTTGTGTAAACGAGTGCCTTCAACAATGTGAACATCATGGCCACCAAGACGCATTGTTCCACCCTTATCATCAATGCTTTTCTGTTCATCCAACAAGTCAACCACAGGATAAAGGCTGTCAATATCTACCTCTGTGGTATGAGCTCCTTTCCAATCCATCACGTTCCTAGCAAATGCTATTGTAGAGAGCTGAGCACCATAACAAATGCCTAGGAGTGGTATCTTTGAAGTTAATGCAACAGAAGCAGCACATATCATTCCTTCGACACCACGTTCTCCAAAACCAGGAGTTAGAAGAACACCATCTACTTCTGACAAATCTTCATTAAGAAACTCCTCAGTGCATCGTTCTTCAGTTTCAACCCATCGTATCTCAATCTTAGCACCGCATGCAGCTGCTGCATGAACTAAAGCTTGGTTGATGCTCTTATACGAATCTCCAAGTGTCGTGTATTTGCCTGGCATTGCAATTACGACAGATTCCGTAGCAGTTTGATAGGACTCTACCATTTTGGACCAGGTTTCGGTGTTGGGTGTCTGTGATTTCATCCCGAAGTGTTCAACGAGAATGTTTCCAAGACCTTCCTCCTCGAATAAGAGTGGGAGTTGGTAAATCACAGGAATATCTGGGTTTGAAATAACCCTCTCTGTGGGAATGTTACAGAATAAGGCTATCTTCTCCTTTGCAGCGTCTGGAAGTTTGCTCTCTGCTCTGCAGATTGTTACATCTGGCTGGAGTCCTAAACTCTGAAGTGTTCTGACACTGTGCTGTGTTGGTTTGGTCTTGAACTCTCCAACTGATTTTATGTAAGGTACAAGAGTGACATGTACAACAGCGGTACGAGACCTCCCCAACTCGCGTACAATCTGTCGCACAGCCTCGAGAAATGGCATTGCCTCAATATCGCCTACCGTACCACCTATTTCTACAAGAAGAACATCAGGAATGGGTTCTTTTTCTATAACATCCCATATTCTTTGTTTTATTCTCTCAGTAATGTGAGGAATGATTTGAACTGTCCGCCCAAGAAAGCCACCTTTTCGTTCCTCCAGAATCACTGAGATGTAAATTTGCCCTGATGTGATATTCTGAGAGGGGTGTACCTCCATTCCAGTAAATCGTTCATAGGTTCCAAAGTCCAAGTCAATCTCTGAGATTGTAAATTCAAAACCTTCGACCGGTTGAAATGTCCAAGTCTGATCTGTCACAAAGACCTCTCCATGTTCTATTGGATTCAGAGTACCAGGGTCAATGTTCAGATATGGGTCAATCTTGATTATTCGAATACTATATCCTCTGAACTGAAACAGTTTTGCAATAGATGCAGTGGTGACTCCCTTTCCAATACCTGAGAGAACTCCACCTGTAATGAACACAAAATTTGGTCTTTCTCGCATAGAATCCAACATAAGTGACCTCAGAAATAGTTTTGGGACAGTACCTATTGCCTAGGTCTAATTATGTGACTGCGGTCACATCGGGTCGTATAAATGGTTTGCCAGATGTTTCTGTGATTGAGCATTTCGCGCTCATGAAACTGGTTGAGCAAGTATACTTGCACGCATAGCACTCTGAAAGAGATACTGAAATGCTTCCATAATGTTATGACCCTCTCTAGCGACGCTCCTGAAGACAGGCACAGATGATGGAATTCTCAAGTGTGACCTAAGCTGTTCTTCTTGTATGGCACTTGGGAGATCTTGTTTGTTGAGACACACGATTAACGGCAGAGGTCGCTCCTCCTCTTCAATCATTGACATTAACTCATTCCAACTTGCCAGATTTTCATCAAGGAGATGTTCTTGAGAGTCTGCAACAAAAATCACTCCATCGGCCCCGACCAGCACGACTTCACGTGTAGACCTATAGAAGTCTTGACCTGTGGCAGACCAAACATGTGCATTGATTGTCCAACTATTACTCAGTGAAAAAGGAATAGTGCCAAAATCACAAAACATTGTTCTTCCAACAGTGTTCTCAATTGATGTCAGTTTCTCAGCATAGTCTAATGAAGAAAACAGCCAACGAATCGAGGTTGTTTTTCCACTCATTGCAGGTCCAAAGAAGACTATCTTGAGTCCCACCGTACGATTGCCATAGTCGATTATCACTTATCTGACCCCCAGTCATGTTCCCCACATGCTGTCTACCCACGCTCCGAGTCCCGACAAAGCTCCGCTTTTTACACAATCAGAGAAATCTTCATGCCATTCAGCTCTTATGAATTGAATCAAATCAGGAAGCTCTCCTCCATCCCATCCAATGGCTTCATAGAGGTTTCTCTCTGTCAATGTTGTGGATGCGCCAAGTTCCCTAGCTAGACGAATTCTTGACAATAGAGTGACTGCTCTACGGGCTGCATGAACATAGTTGTTTATCTCTTCTTCAAACACATCTTGTGTGAGTTTCTCTGACTCGTCATCTAGTTTCAGAACAGCATTGAGAATGTGCTCTGAAACTTTGAGTCCACGAAGTGACTTAGTGAGGAGTCGTCTGATACGTTCTAGAGATTGTTTCTTTCTCACCAGGATCTTGTTCACAATTTTCTTCTCAACCTCAAGACTGCTATTTGATGGTCTAACAAGTGAGAAAGTAATGGATGATGGTGAACTCACTCTTAATATTCCACAGTTGCCTGAATTTTTGAGAATATGAGCGGTTACATCTTGGAGCGTACTTTCAGTTACTTGTACACCTAGCACTGTGAAACCGAGAGGTACAGCAAGGATCCAACCTGCAAAGTGTGAGATTCTATCCATTGCTAGTCGAAGATTCCCTGAGAGACCACAAACAATAGTCCTACTCACCTCATAGTTGTGTTTTTCCTCCTCCCATACTGCGAGAATCTCGGATTCGGAAGTGAAATCACGCCAGAACACAAGTTTGTGTCGATGAGGACAGAGAGTAGTCAGACTCTCTGTGATATCATCTACTAGTTCGATATCCTCACCTGCGACAATCACTGGCATCCGTTCCAGTAATGCATTCAATAGAAGAGGAAATTGGTCGCCCATCAACTCGATTAATTTCATGATTGAGTATGTCATGGTTCTCTCCTCGTTAACATTAAGCCACCATCAGAACCTCCTGACAGCAGCAGCTCTTTCAGATCATCTGGAACTGCGGGTTTCACTGCAGAAGCGGCAGCTAAAACTCTTCGTATCTCCTCAATGTAGTGTTTCAGTAACAGTCTCATCAAACCGAGTTTCTGGCTATCTTTATCCACCCACAGGCTAAACACGCCATTTGGAACAGCATAGATGAAATGGCGAGTTTCAGCTGTTTCACAGAGAACGGTCTGTAATGAGCTGTTCCGGAGTGTTCGTACTACTCGTTCTGACGCATCATGAAGTGCAAAAGACATTGCAGCCAATCGGTCGTTAGTAAACCCTTCTAATGAAACTCGGACTCCACCACTTAATGAAAGAAACACGGATCCAATATTAGGAATGCAGTCATGTACTTGGCGTAAAAGAGCTCTGAGACTAAGTGCTTGTGAGCGATCAAGGGAAATCATGGAGCGTGATACACCATAACTTGTATCACGACCCTCTGCCACAGCAAACCCTTGAAGTACTTTCTGAGTTTCGTCGATACTATAAGAACGGAGTGGAGGTAATCTTCCGTCTACATGTTCTCTCAGAAGAAAAGAAAGTCTAGATAGATTATCCTTCATCTCAATAAATAATGCAGCTAGATTAACTCTGGGTGCTGTTGTTACTGTCAGAAAATAGTCTGGATCATTTGGCAACGAAGCAAGAAAGACCTTCGATGTATCAGACTCCATCAGTAGATAATTGAAATCACCATGTATGAGTTTAGCCACTCCGAAGATTGCACAGGTCGATGATGCCACAGCAAAGACTTCATCCTTGCTGAACCATACTCCTGCGCTTGCAACGGGGAGTCCATCTTTTTGGATTAAAACGACATTCTCAACACCGGTGATGGCTTTTATGTTCTGGAGAGTTTCAGTCAATTCGTCGCTCAAGTCCTCAGCTCCGGACGGAAAGTTGGGTTCAACTTAGAATCCTTCTCGCGACTATATAACCACCACACAGAATTGAAAATCAAACACTTTCTCTTTGCAAGTTCTTTAAGATCGTGTATATGGACTGGAGCTTTATTACATGTGTATCAAAGCTGCGTCAGGAACCTCCTGAAAGACCTCTCGTGCAGCTCGTCCCACTTTGGTTCGATTCTTTTCAATAGTGTATACACGAATGACATCAAGGTATGTCTTCATCATTTCTGCAATATTAGAGTATTCAGAGAGATTGTGAGGTACTCGTTTCCCATCAACCATCTCAAAGATTCCTATTTCCATCGGATCAAGTTGGTGCGGATTATAAGGAACTGATGGCAGTGTTGGAACATCAACTATCACCTCTTCATGACTGACTCCAGCAAGAGCTGCAATTTCATCTTGTATACTCTCACGAACCTTGCTTTTGGTGAGGATTTTGGAAACAAATCGATCTTGTGTATGAAGGACCTTTTCAAATACAGATTTGTAGAGAACACGTGAATCAAGAAGAGTAATCATCCGTATCGCCTCTTTAGCTTCCTCCGATTCGGTTGGATCAATGTTTCGAATTCTAGATATGAGAAACATGTCATCCAGCTTCATGAATTCTTCAGGTGATGAGAAACTGGTAAGTTCCAGCACCTTGTCTGCTGCCTCAATCAACTTGACAAGCATCACTTCGACACTACGTACGGTTTTATGATAATAGACATTGAGAAACATCTCGTACCGTGCAACAAGAAATGACTCTAATGCCCCTCTTGCGGCTATGTCAAATTGCATCTCAAAGTCCTTTGATATTTCGATACTATCAATCAAGCGATGGATATCGACGAGTCCATAATTAACACCACAATAGAACGAATCCCGAATCAGATAATCCATCTTGTCGGAATCTATCTGTCCAGCGACAATTCCAGCTATGATTTTGTCCTTCTTGGTCTTTTGTCGACCACGAACCAGGTCACCAATTCGTTTCTTTGAGATTCCATCATCTTCCAAAATATCACCTAGTTCACTCTTGAGGATTATCCACTCTGTCACATCTTCATGGTTCATTCGTCGTTTTTCAAGAAGCACTTCTTCAAAGACATGGCTGAAGGGCCCATGACCAATATCGTGAAGAAGACCAGCGATTCTTACTTCTTGCAGTTTTTTATCTCCAAGACCCATTTGACTCAAAAGCCTTCGACCACTTAGTCCTGCTAAATACATGACCCCAACACAGTGACTAAAGCGTGTATGTTCAGCTGTAGGATAGACAAAGTGACCACCTGAAAGCTGTTTGATTCTTCGTAATCTTTGATATGGTTGTGAGTTGATGATTTTAGATTCAATTTCAGTTATACCTATGAAACCGTGAATTGGGTCATTTATCTCTATAGCAAATTCCATTGTTTGCTCACCATCTTGGAAGATTGTCACATCTGAGGGTCGAAAGATCGTATCTCTCGTACTAATTCCTCGGCAGAATCTATTTTTGATATACATAAAGGTAGGTGTATGCTGTCAGCTATCTTTACAGCAAGTGGATCCAGCTCTTTCACACCTTGTAGAATCACCACTGCTGGTTTTACAGCCACCGAGGTGCCAATCTGACTGGCTTTTATTGCCACCATTGGAGACCGGCCAGTGGTAACATTGGTGAGAACTGCTCCACGTTGAGTCGTTCCACCATAAAGACGAAGTAGTTGCTGTGGAGTCAAACTGACAATAGCTTTGATACTATCAAGAACAGTATAACCATAGATGTCCCTATCGAGTAAGTTCCGGTGGGTCAAGATTTTACAGTCAAGATGATTCACAAGCAGACGTGATGGTATTGGAACCCCAAATTCACGGCTATCAAGGATTGCATCAGAAGAGATTTCGGGAGTGATAAGTTTCTCCAGGGCTATTGCTACCCTTCCACCCTCAGATGCATCCATCTCAATTAATCCTTCCACAAAACGTTTGATTGTTTCCACTCGGGGTGATTTCCGTCTTCCACTCTCATAGTCACTAATTACTGAGGGTGAAACATTGAGATGTTTGGCGAGATTCTTCTGGGAGATGTGAAATCTTTCACGCCACCGTCGCATTACGGCGCCAGGATCGCTCTCTGCGAGGCAAATCTCACCAGCCATTGCTTCTGCAAGTCTCCGGAGCGCCTCACTATTGTCCATAACCTGTTTGCTCTTGAGAATCGCTATAAGAGTTGTGCACTACTGGTTAGTGACTGGCGGGATTGTACCGAAGGACTCAAAGCAGTTGCTTGAGCTGTTCGGATTGGTTCTGCATATGTTTTTCACGTTCATTGTTGGTACTGCTGGGTCAGGAAAATCTCTACTCACTGCATCACTGGAGAAGTGGCTTGTTGGGTCGGATTTGAGTGTGGCTGTTGTCAATTTGGACCCTGGTGTTGACTCTCCACCGTATACAAGTAATGTCGATATCAGGGAATACGTAGACTACGGGGAAGTAATGAGTTCATTTGGCTTGGGTCCAAATGGGGCTCTTGTAGCTTCACTGGACATGGCAGTTAGTAGTGTAAACGATATGAGAGATGAGATTATTGATACCGATCGAGACTATGTTTTAGTAGACTGTCCTGGACAGATGGAGCTTTTTGCATATCGAAATTCCGGACCTTTGATGGTTTCTAGTCTCAGTGGTGATGATCCTTCACTCTCTCTATATTTGCTTGATTCCAATATTGCTAGAACTCCTACTGGCTATCTCTCTTCAACTCTATTGGGAATCTCGATTAGTATACGATTCAGCTTGCCACAACTGAATATCTTGAGTAAGCCAGATATCTTGACTGAGGAAGAGGTGGAAGAGATTGTAGGGTGGGGTTCAGAACCATATTTGCTTGAGGAGGCACTAGAATCATCTTCAGAAGGACTGCGAAGAGAGTACTCGAGGTCGATTATGGAGATGCTCGAATCTCTAGACACTGCAATTGGTAGTGTACCGGTTTCAGCTAAAGAAATGACTGGGATTGATTTGTTGTACGGGGAAATGCAACGTATTTTTGCAGGTGGAGACAATCTATACGAGTGATGGGTATTTGACCAAATATTTCGTCTATATCTCTGGTGAAGCTGTTGAGGTGGCAAAAGCAGAGGTAGATGTATTGATTCGTCTATCGGAGATTGATAAACATGTCAATTGGGATGGACGTATAGGTCTAGTGGACTCGCATGATGATCCAACCCCTTTCTTTCTTGAACGAGCTGCTCTGATCAAAGAGGCGGGAATAGTCTTGGCTGAAGCAGACTCACAGGATGAATTGCTCAGTGACCTATCAGATGATGTGTTAATGGATGCTATTGGAATTGAACACACCTTTTCTGTAAGAACAGTATCTGAGAATGGAAGTGTTTCTATCCGTGATAAGCGTGATTTTGAAACCAAGCTTGGTGCATACATCAAACATGCTGTTAGTGCGAAAGTGGACTTAGATTATCCTCAAGCACGTATTCTTGCTATTTTCACAGCGGGACAAATTCGAGTATGCAAATCTATAGCTTCAAAACTAAGACCAATGTTGAGAGAGAGAGAACCCGGTCGAAAACCATTCTTTCATCCTAGTATGATGAATGCCTTTCTAGCAAGAGTAATGTGTAATCTTGCAGGAGTTATGCCAAATGAAACAGTACTCGACCCATTTTGTGGAGGTGGAGGAATTCTTTGCGAGGTTTCACACATTGGCGCAAGATCAATTGGAGTTGATTTGAACTGGCGACTCCTATCGGGAAGTGTGGAAAATCTCTCTTCAGTTGGCCAAAATTATAGCGTCATTCAGGGCGATGCTCGGTATATGCCAATTCTAGAATGTGACTGTATTGTGACAGATCCACCCTATGGGAGAGCAAGTTCGACTAGGGGAGCTCAGGCTATAGGACTCGTGGAGTCACTCTTTGGTAGAGTTGACATGATTCTTCGTCGTCGATATGACAGTGTTTGTATATGTGGGAGCGACAAAATGAACCTAAAGGACTTGGCTGAGAGAATGGGTCTTACGGTGAGTCGAATCCTACAAATCAGAGTTCATAGTGGATTGGTTAGAGAGTTACTGGTGCTTGGGGTTTAGTTGTGAACAATCCTGCCGTCTTTGGTCGGAGGAGTGAACCACTTCACAAATTGATCATATTCTTGTTCTGAAGAAAAGACAAGGACAATTTCTATACAGCCTAGAGGAGGCAATTCTTGGTTGTCATCAATTATTCGGGTTTTCTTAGCTAGTGCAGCTTGCTTGTCAAAGTAAATCTTGGTCGATGTTCCATTCCAGTTCGATTCTAATCGTTTCCGAGCTGCATCGATGATTCTTGTTTCATGAATTGCTTGCCGCACGTGATTCATGACATCGCGGTTCTTGAAGGTTCCAGAGATATCTGATACTTCACTGCCCTTCGTGATTACAAACTCAAGTCCACCCAGAAGATTATCAAGTGCCTTTCCAACTTTCGTGGTGTCTTCGGTGGGGTTTACTGGACATGAAACGAGAACTTCCATCTCAGACCAGCCTCTTTACCAATTTCTTGGACTGATCTTGAAATTCATCGAGTGAGCCTTCATTTACAATCATAATGTCACTTAGGGCTATTACTCCTCCTAGACCCACCGAAATTTCTCTGATGTCACGTTCTCTGAAAACTTCCCAACTAGAAGGTGCATCCTCACGGTTTCGTTCACAAAGTCGTCTGTAGCGTTCCTTTGGGGAAGTATGGACACAGATGATGACAACAGAATCAGCGCAATCATCAAAGACATCGATCTCAGCAATGCTTCTACAACCCTCGATGACGACGATGTCTGAATTAAGTTCTTTCAGTTCATCTACACAGAAACTTGCGACTGCTCCAGGACCGTTCTTTTCTCGAAGTTCTAGCATGACTTTCTTGGTATTTTCTAGGTTTGGCTCAAGTCCGCGCCTTCGAGTTTCATTGCGTATCACATCGCCCATCACAATCACTGGAATACCAGCATCATGAAATGCTTGAGCGACACCACTCTTTCCCGCACCTGGCATACCAGTCACTATTATCAGTTTCATTGTTCCCACCTGAAACCTCTCGCCTTCGTCTTGTGATTGTCCTTTAAGAATTCCCTTAGAGCCAACTAGCGTCACTGTAATATCGTGGATGTGCATTATTTAATCGTCAATAGAGGTGTTTGTGTGACTGATGAAGTCAGATCTTTTCTTAGTATAGATATCGAAGACCAATCATTGTTGTCACAGATTCTGAATATTCAGGGAAGGTTAGACCAGAGTGCAGCAAAGATGAAGATTGTCAAGAGTGAGAACATTCACTTCACACTGCGGTTCTTCGGTGATACGCCTTTGACAAAGTTGGACCAAATCAAGACGCGTCTTGATGAATTAGACTTCGACCCATTTGAGATTGAAATCGCAGGTGTTGGTGCGTTCCCAAACAAGAAACGACCCAGAGTAATTTGGATTGGAGTTACACAAAATGCATCTGAAGTTGTGAAACTCAAGGCCAAGATCGATTCTTCATTAATCGATATTGGTTATCAACCTGAGCAAAGAAAGTATACACCTCATGCAACAATTGCCAGGGTTCGTCATGTTAAGAATGCGAAAAGAATTGCTGACAATCTGGAATATCTGTCTGGTGAAATTATTGGTAGAATGAGAGTCGTGCGACTAACTATGATGAAGAGTACCCTCACTCCCTCAGGACCAATTTATGAACCCCTATGGGAGGTCGGTAATGAATCCTGAAAGAAGTGGTGGGCCGGGGGAGACTTGTTCCGATGGGGGAAGTCCCGAATCGTTTGAACTCCCGATCTCTTGCATTCTGTGACTTGAGGCGTAAATCCTCAGCCGCCCCAAGCAAGAATCATACCAAGCTAGACTACCGACCCGTGCTGCATGAGTCTTTTGAGATACTCATGACTGAATTGCCGTGTCTCGAACTTAAGATAAACATTACCACTCTTTCGAGTGTTCAAAGAAGTTTGGAACACATGTTCTAATAGCTCTCGTAATTGCATGAAAAGATTCAGACTTATCAGTATCTTCACTATCCACCATAGATTGTAGCTCAAACAAGAGATGGCTTAGGATGGTTACAGATCTAGTATACCACGATATCTTCGTTGAACACGTGATGTCTAGAGGACATCCTGAAGGTCCTGAAAGACTGAGAAGTGCGATGAGTTCTATCGGTGGTGCAGGTCTACTGAATGATCAGAAAGTGAATCTATTAACTCCAGAGAAAGCCATTTTGGATGAGGTGTACCAAATTCATGGGAAAGCGTATCTTGAAGGTATAAGAGCAAAATCGGAGAAAGGAGGTGGTATATACACAATGGACACCTCTGTCAACTCATTCACATATGATGCTGCATTGTTTGCAGCTGGCGGAGGGATAAAGGCAGTTGATCGGGTCATGTCGGAAGATTCAGAGAATGGCTTTCTGCTGTGCAGACCCCCAGGTCATCATGCGGAGTTTGAACGTGCTTTTGGTTTCTGTTTTATCAACAACATTGCAGTTGCTGCTAAACATCTCTTGGAAAAACATGATGTTGAACGCGTAATGATAGTTGATTATGACGCGCATCATGGAAATGGAACGCAGCGAAGTTTCTATTCCTCGAAGGATGTACTTTATGTTGGACTACATCAGGATGGAAGAACTCTATTCCCAGGATCTGGATTTGCTAGTGAAATTGGAGTTGGAGAAGGTGAAGGTTACACAGTAAATCTGGCAATGTACCCAGGAGCTGGAGATAGGTCGTATGACTTGGCTTTTACCAAAGTTCTCGATCCCATTGCTAAATCGTTCAACCCTGACTTCATACTTGTTTCTGTTGGCTACGACGGACATTTCATGGATCCGTTGACAAACCTCGGACTGACTACTGCAGGCTTTGCAATGATGAATTCCCGTCTAAAACGGATGGCTGAGAGTCATGCTGATGGGAAGATAGTAGCCTTTCTAGAAGGTGGGTATAATCTTGATGTGATGGGTATGTGTGCCTTGAACCTTGTTCAAGAATTTGCTGGTTTGAAAGTTACAAGGTTTGATGATGAGAACACAGAGAGCACAATTGCAACCGAGTATACCGAGAAACTGATTGAGAAGATCGTAACAGATTCACCCCTGGTTTAGATTGAGATTCGATGACTAGATTCACATCACAAAAGCGGAAACATTGTCATCCATTGTTTTTACTATTAGATTTCTTGGAGTGGTTTCACTTTCTTCAAGGTACTCAGACGCAGTGAGAACGCATACCACTTTGCTAGATTTGCATGTTCTACAGGCTATTTCACTATGTAAATTGAGAAGTGTATTCAGTTGCTGCTGATTTGGAAATATAACATAAGAAGTATCACCAACACAAAGGTCATAGTATCCATGATTTTTGGACACTTTGGAATGATGTTTCTTCAGCTCTTCCTCAATGGAGGTGATTGCCTTTTCCTTTAGATGCTTCAAGACTGATGAATTAACTAGCCAGAGTCCTTCTGTGAGCTCCATGAATTGTGATTCGCCGTTGACACGGAGGGCAATTAAGACCTCATCAGCTAACAGTTCTGTCAGAGCACGCTTCCCTTCCTCTATGTTTAGTGGAGCGGACCTGCCCTTCAATGACTGAAGAGCTGTAGTTTCTATGAACTCAAGTAGCTCTTCCCATTTGACTTGTCCATTTGATATGTCAACTAGGTCTTGAATCAGACCAAACCATAGCCGAATCTGAATCGCTCTATTGGTTGCGGATCCTACACCATGCATAGCTCCAATCAAATCTACTTTTTCATGTGATTCCTCCTCCACATCCTCTGCTAGCTGAGTCTGGACAATGGAAGCCTCTGACTGACCTGATTTACTCGCTAGTCCATCAATAATTGAATCTAAGGATCGTGGAAATGCAGAAACGACACTGACCTCATTGAATTCCTCAGATGAGTCCATCAGTTCCCTTAGTTTTGCAGCTGCAACGCTACCTCGTACAACCACAATTAGCTCACTTACCCCATTCTGTAGTTTACTCATCTGTCCTCGAATTCTGTCTAGTGTTGAACCGATTGATGATGCTCGTAAGTGTTCAGGAATAACTATCACTGCTCTGTCTTCAAGGACTATGTCCGGCCAATCCAGATTGGCTGACATTGAGGAGGTATTGTATTCTATCCCGAGTTTCTCATAGATATATTCAACAATCACCCGTCTTACAGCACCTAGGGCTTTTCCTGGTAGAGCAAAAACAAATCCTCCATCTACAAGTGCTAATGCTTCTCTTTCAACACTACCCAATGATACTAGATTTCGAATCGCTTCTGAAATGTCATCATCCACAACATTAGAGTCAAGTACAGAGAGAAGATTTCGGATTTCACTCTCTGTCGCCCAGCCCTCTGATGCAAGGAATGCAACAACGTGATTTCCAAGTCTATCTATTCTGTTAAAGACAAGCGTCTGTGCTTTGATATCTTCAACCGCTTCAGTATTATCCAAGTCACTAGTAATTGCCCCCTCATCCGATACAGTGGATTCGATAACAGAATCGATTTCACTTTCAGTAATGTCATTAGACGGTTGTTCGCTTTGACCCAATGTGTCTGGAAATCGTTGAGTGACAATTTCAAAAGTTTCAGTGTCAGGTATACTCATCAAGGCTCTCCCACGTTGTAGACTTCGGAGATACTGTTCTTGATCGCTACTCAATGAAAGAAATCTTCCTCCAACATGACTGTCATAGGGTAAGCGAAACACTACCTTGGTAGATGTGTTTGCTAGGATGTTTGTAGAGATGTTGGGTCTAGTTGAAACTACAATAACACCTTGTCCTGTAGCCCGTTGTAGCATCACCATAGATTCACCAGTAGTTACATCAGCTGCAGAGTGTCTTGTATAACTCTCAGGAACAAGATTGCTTGCTTCTTCTAATACAACAACATGATGTAGACCTTCTGTGATACCTCGCTTCATGGCACTGTCGAAGATACGCTTCGCAACAAGATTGTAAAGCAATCGAGCAGAATCCATTCCACCAACACGTGCAACATGAGAAAGATCAAGAATTACGCGTTTAGCAAGTAATTCTGAGAACTGAACTGATTCACCCTCTTTACCAAGGATTGATCCTAATGGTTCTCTGGTCAAAATCTCCAGACGGTTGATTAAAGCGTCTCTTGTCATATTCCCAGTCCGATCGTTACCTGATAATTCGTTAATTGCTGATATTAATGATTGAACCGAGTTTCCATGATTTAACGTTTCTGCGACTCGCATCACAGAGTCTCTGAGTAGTTTTTCCATTGCTGGAGAGAGTTCAGATGAATCACCTCTTTCATTCAATAACTCCTTCAAAATAACAAATGTTGAATGAGCGTGATTCTCATCATCAGCCATCTCAGGGTCAATAAGGTTAATGGAGAATGAAGTGTCAAGACCAGGTTTCAATACAAGAACTTCTGTTTCACTATGATTGACCAGACCATGATATTCAGACCCCTTTACGTCAAATATCCACCAAGGTATAGAAGTCTTCATGCTCAGCTGAGCCATAAGATGCTTGACAAGTGTAGTCTTTCCACTGCCAGTTGCTCCTAAGATTGCAATATGTTCTCTTAACCAATTCACCTTCAAGCCAACATCAGATAATCGTCGACCTCCGAACACAGTTTTACCAATAACTAGTTCATTGTCCACTAACTCTTTTGTGGGGACTGGAAAAACGGGAGCATGTTTCGGAGTGATTACAGGTAGCTGTTGAATTGGTGTATTCACAAGGGACGACAATTTTGCAATGTGAATTCGCTGACGTTTCAAATGGCGGCGAGTCAGTATTTTGAAGACATTCCGTTTTGAGTACTTATGATATTTCAGCTTGATGGAGTTTCCACCACCCCATATCGAGTGGATCAACCCTATTACTCCATCCATATCCACATCCATGCGGCTGTTTTTGGTCGGGCTTACTTTGAAATATACTGTAGAGTCAAACCATCCAGCTCCATCCTGAATTTCTTCATAACGGGTCACCAATCTTTTCTTTGCTGCATGGTCTTGTAATGACTCCTCTTTTCGCTTCTCTTTTGATTGAATGCTCCTCCATTGATTTTCAAGTGAACGCTTTTCTTTTCCAGGTTTAGCTGAAGAGAATACACAGGTCATACTTGTGGTATATCCCTGTTTAAGAGATGTCGAAAGGTATGTTCCAATCTGAGAAGCTTCTAGAGTTGGGAATACCCGTGGTTGTCCTTGCAGAGCTAGGAATCCCAGTAAGTCATTCCCATGCTTGATTTTCAGTTCTCTCGATTCGAGGCAAATCCCATTTATGTGAGTAAGAGCAACAGATTCGAGAGAGTCACCCTCTAGAAGCTTTAATTCCACATTATTGAGAGATGACAAAAGAATTGCTTCAGTCCGGGTTGCCTCTCTTCTCAATATCTCCTGTATCTGTTTTGACGTGTGACCGGTTGCTGTGATAAAGATACGTAGGAATGGCTCTCCATTTGTAACTCCAACCTCAAAAGCCATTGTTATTGATTTGTCCATTCCTGCTCTCATCGCAAGTAACATAGTTTCATTGTATCTCGGTTTTCCATTCTCATCTAGATACACCGAACCAGAAACTGACATAATATCAAGACAACATGTCCCAATCACAAAGTCATCGAGCTGAACAAGTAGTGTGCTGTCCTGAATCGATACTGAAGGATTCTGAAGACGAACTTTCTTCATAGTCAGGTAAGACCCAGTTATAACTGGTATAAGACACACAATCACTTCAACCATTATTTTTTGAGGGATAAAGGGTTGACTGAACAGTCCAATCAATGGTAGGAGGTAGACTAGTAGTAGATACAATCCCGATGCTATTGTACTAAACACCCAGACTATAGCTAACCATGATTTTGGTCGTCTATGCAAATCATGAGAAGCCACAGCTGTGTTCTCTCGTAGGGAAATACGAAATGGCATCTACATCTTCCTCATCATACTAACTCTAGACCAAGAGAGATTGTTTTTGGAGTTGAACCATCGTACCTTTGTTGAGCATATGAACACCCCTAAACAAATCATCCAATACTATGCACTCTATAGGAGAATAAAAACCCAGAAACAGAATGATGAACTGGTGACGAAACCCTAGAAGAGTGATTTCGGTACCTACCTCTCAAAATCCCTAGGGGGTATAGACAATCAAGAAATCAGACTGGTTCCCAATAATGTTGCTTGTTCTACTCTTGATATCACTAACTACGTTGACGACTGAACCAATATCTGCAGAGGGCGAGATTGTGGTTGTTCGAGGAAACACTATCTTAATCACCGTCACACTTCTTCAGAATGGTAGCTTCGGAGAACCAGTACCAGACCAGTGGATACATTTCTTTGACCAGAGCTATAACTCGTTCTTAGGTTCTGAAAAGACAGATGCAAACGGTATCGCTTCACTTTCATGGGGCATTCCCATTGATCATGCACTTGGAATGACAACCATCAATGCAACATTTTTGGGTAATGAGTCACTGTCACTAGCTCCGTCATATCAATGGAGTGTCTTGACAGTAGTTTCCTCTACAACTATCGAGATTGACCAGGTGCCTGATTCACTCGCCCCAGGAGATTTCTTATCATTCTTAGTTCACCTGACTGATGACACAGATAGTCCAATTGAGAACGCCTCTGTGAAAGTGTTTAAGGATTATACACCTATTGCTGTTGCTAAGACCAACTCATCAGGAGATATTCACTTCAAGATTGATTGCAACAGCACATGGATAACACTAGGAAACAATGACATAAGAGTTGTATTTGAACAAGATTTGGCAAAGCACCTCAATGGATCTGAGTTTACGTTCATTGTCGATATATCAAAAATACCTACGTTTCTGCTTCCTCATGGTTGGTATCCAACTAATGTCACTCTTGGTGAATTTGTTGATTTGTATATTGAGCTCTCTGAAACAGCTAATCCCATGCCGAATGAGGCTATCCAAGTCCTCCTAGATGATTCTCCTCTAGTTCTTGTTACCTCTAACAATTCTGGAATCGCCCGTGCTCTGTTGGATATCGATGAACGATTCACTCTTGGGGTTCATATCCTGCAATTTTTGTACAATGGTACATCGAGGTACTCTGTATCAAATTACGAATATCCTTTATCTATAACCAGCCCAGCACAGTTGAGCATTGAAGTTCCGGAATCTGCTTCGATAGGCTCAATCGTCGATCTTGAAATTGCAATTTCGGATTCATTAGGTCGTCCGATTCCTGATTCGCTTATCACACTAGTTGACACTACATCTGATCAGACCTTTACGGTTCCTTCGAGCTCAACTAAAACAGTTATCAATTTTCAATATGTGGTGCAAGGTCCTACCGGCACCCACATTCTCAATGTAGAAGTGTCAGAGAATCTATTTGTGACGAACGGAAATTGCAGTGCTACCTTTGTTGCATGGTCCAAGCCTGTTATGTTCATTCTCAACGTCAATGTGGATCACTATGCCTCTCCCAATCAAGAGATCTTTTTTGAATTACAGATGACTGATTGGAATGGAAATTGTTCCTATAGACCTCTCTATCTTATGTTAGATGGCCAGGTCTATCTATCAAGAACGACAGGCATAGATGGGAAACTTACTCTTGCTCTTACTGCTCCACTGATTGAAAAGGTGTACAATATATCAATGGTCTATGAGGGAAATAATACACTCTTTGAAAGTCCAACAAAGCTCGATTATGACCTTCATGTGACTAGTCAAATGCCTGTGCGACTTGAACTCGATTCCTATGAGGTTAATGCTGCACGACATGAACTAGATATACGTCTAATATTGAAAGCATTCAATGGCTCTACACTACAAGGAGTGAATGTGAATTTTGTCTGGTTAGATTCACACTTCGACTCCCAAACAAGCGATGGGGGATTGGTTATTCTTCATCTTAGAGTTCCTGCAATAAATGGTATCTATGTCTTATACTATGAAATTGAGGACGCAGCATCAATAGTTCCAACAAATGGAACATACCTGATTGAGATTACGATTTCTGATGTAATGTCACTACAGGGAATTGGTGTTGTTGGTCTAGCAATAGCTCTTTTTGCTTCAGTTGGAATCTCAGCCGTACCAATCCTAAGACGAAGATATCTTGTAGGATAAAGACAAGAAGTGGTGCTCCGGCCGGGATTCGAACCCGGGTCGGGGGATCGAGAGTCCCCCATGCTGGGCCGGACTACAGTCGGTATCATTGTAAGGAATATACAATGCTCTACCGGAGCCGTGAATGGATTGCCAGTCCGGAGCGCGAGAAGGCTCGTTTGGAATTATGCAAATAAGCCTTTCCCCGCAACATGAGGACTAAAGAATCTAAGGTGCACTGAATAATTGAGTTAGACTACTCCAACTATCCTGTAATAACTGCAGTAATCCTCCCACAACATCTTGTGCCCACCCTGTGGCTTGAAGGATGACCGCAATAACAATAGAAACTGTGACAACTGCAAGCCCAAGGAGCAGACTCTCCTCAACTAGCGGTCCTCCCTGTTCATTACGAATTAAACCATCATCCTTTGTCAAAGATATCCACCTTGAACTGATGTTTTGCTGGTTCCTTTTAAGGTCCCCAAAAGATCTGGACCACTCTATGCTTCTGACTTGATGAATTTCATCGGGTGTCCCTTTGACCACATCTCTTCGCTTATTGTGTGAAAACTCATGGGATTGCTATTTAGGCGGATGATTTCAGTCAGATTCCTTAGAGCTGGAATATGGCTTTTGACCCCGGACTCTCTTGCATGGTTTAGAAAAGCTCCATCATCTGCCCAGTCCTCATTAATACCTTCGATGGAATCATAGATTTTATTGAGACCTGAGAATACAACTAATCCGTTTACCACCCTTCGTCGTATTTCTGAGATTTCGCTCACGATTCGTTTAGACTCCCCTGGTTTCGGTCTTTCTAAAGTAACAATGATATCCAAGAGCGCAATGTTGTCTTCTTGAATTCTATGGCCGAGTTTCCACCTAGAAATAAGACTGGACGCCGACTCGCTGTGACATGTTTGAATAGTACGAAGACCTGCTATAATAGCCTGAAAAAGGGCGTTGCTGTGTTCTGCAGTCTGAATCTCTCCTAGAATGAGATAGTCTGGCGACCGATGGAGACATTTGATTATTTCATCACTTTTGTTAAATTTCGTCAATTGCTCATCCATGGGGTCAACTCTGAAACGTACCTGATGGTGATCTTTCTGTGGTCTGCTTTCAATGGCATCTTCAATGTAGATTTTTCTCCACCACTTTGGTGTAGTCATATCCAAGGCATTCAACAAAGTTGTTTTTCCAGTACCTGGACCTCCAGTTATAGTAATGTTGAACCTGCATGAAACAGCGAAGACTAGAATTGCTGCAACATCAGATGTCATAGTTTCATTCTCTATCAATTCACTAATAGTAAACGGATTGTTCCTCGCTCGACGAATTTCGAGATGTAGTCCATCTGGACTTAATGGTGGCATACTTGCAGAGAAACGAAGTGCGGCATCTTGAATACGTATATCCATTTTGAGAGAGGGGTTGCTTCTATCTAGGTGGAGATTGCTTTCAGCGCGAATTAGAGTGATAATTTTTGAAACATCCTGCTTATAAAAAGTGAAATCTGTTATACATCTACCATATCGTTGATGATCAAAATAGATTGGTACTCCAGGACTATCAAGGTATATTTCCTCTACCCAATCATCATGGATAAGGGGCATAAGTACGCCAAGGATGTTTCGACGATGAGCGACGATCTCAGCGAGTCGCATCCGAGTTGCTTCATTCATCTCAGGAATTAAGTCCAAGATGTGAATGGAAATATCCTTGATTGCCTGATTTAATTTCTGTGTTATTCCCACCTTCAAAGAGTTAGTTCTGTTTCCAGATTGGAAAGGTTTCTCAATCAAATCTTCAACAAGTGAGTTTTCTAGTGCGGTTCTGACCAATGGAACAGTTGTGTATCGTGCTTGATTATTTTCTGTCTGATGAAAAACAGATAGATGAGAGCCCACTTTGTAAATTGCTAAGATATCGTCTAACATGTCAACTAGGTGCATGTTAGAACCAATAAAGACAGTTTCCCAACCCTCAGTTCGCCATGATGGTTCAGGTAATTTCAGACTCTTCAGAGTACAGAAGTGAAACAAACCTCTTCCAGTTTCAACTATGATAATCTGTGATTTTTCGTTTCCAGATTCCTTGATATGGTTGAGCCTCTGACAACCAAAATCACTCCTCTGAGAACACTTTTCACAACGTCCAACAGGACATTGGACAACATGGATATCTGAATTCAACTAGTAGAGCACCTCA
This sequence comes from Candidatus Thorarchaeota archaeon, assembly GCA_048882325.1. Lineage (GTDB taxonomy): Archaea > Asgardarchaeota > Thorarchaeia > Thorarchaeales > Thorarchaeaceae > SMTZ1-45. The sequence continues at coordinate 55,856 of JBHLRS010000009.1, forward strand.
TGATTTCTACATCTTATTCAGACAAATCCTACATAATCTCCTAGACATTCAAGTCACTGGGCTTGTGATACTTCGATGACCTTTTTCATCATTCCAAAGTGATCTCTGATACTATACTCGGCCACCTCGGTTGCAATTGAAGCAAGCTTTTGTGTTAGCACGGCTCTCCTTCCATATTGTATCGCAATCAGTCGGTCACTCGCATAGGCAGCTGAAACTGTAAATATGAACGGATTTCTTCCGCCGCGTTTTGAAGCAGGTATTATTTTGAGAACTTCGAGTATCTTGTTTCTAAGAGCGTTCTCATAGTCCTTTGGTTCCCAACCTCGTGATTGAACCTTACTGACTACTCTTGGGTTGTTCATCAACATTGAAAGCACTCTTGGAACATAGTCCTCTGGTTTTCGGATTTCCGGTGAGTAGCCTGTGAGCGACTTGAGCCTGAGTGCTTCTCGCACAATTGCTCTCACATTGACTCGGTGTCCGCATTTTTCAAACACATCAGCTATTTCATCAAGTGTTATCGGAGCCTCCTCTTTGAACTCCCTTACAGCCATGAGAAGACACACAGCAATCAACAGTATGTTATTACTGACGTTTCCTGCTGCTTCATTCACCACTTTCTTGTATAGATACGCAGTCCGATCGCGAACTTGCTCATTGATCATGAGTAGCTTTGACACATGATTGAGAGTTCTAAGAGCTCTGTATTTTGCCTCATTCTTGCCAATTCTGATTCTGGTGCTGTATATTGTTTTCAGCCGCTTGAATTTCTTCTGCATTCTTCCTGAGAGTGCCTGTCCTTGTGCATCTTGAAAATACCGATCTTTATGGAAGCCAATGTAGCTGCCAAGACCGTCCACAATATGCATTCGGTTTCCTAATGATACATACATAGTTGCATCAGGGGAATCGCCAGTGGGTCGTTCGCCCATCTGATATGTAGGCAAAACGTATTCTCTAGAAAGCACCAAACCGCATTCAGCACATACTATGTGTCCCTGACTAGTGACCAAAAAACCACTACAGTCAGGACAGGATTTTGAATTCGTTAAACGAGATTCACATGTTCCATCAGTCAAAAACCACACCCATTAGAGATGTGCACAATCATTCCTAACTAAGTTTCAGATACCAATTATACATTCACAGAGAATAACAATCTGTTCAAGTAGACTTTGACTGATATTGAGCGGTCTTTGTCGGTCTGGTCAGAAAGAGAGGTGACCGAAAGTAATCTTAATGGGATTACATAAAAGCCAGAAAGAACTTCTCTGAGTTGAAAACGTTACTCTGACTTGGAGTTGGTTTTCCTAGTGTGAAGACTAGTCGCAATCCACCTACGGATCCAATTACTTCAAGACCATTTTTCTCAGTCTTTTTGAAGACGCCACTCTCTACATAGAGCTTTGCTTGTTCACCTTTTGTAATTGGCTTAGAATCGATGATAACAGTGATTGAATCATTAGCATTCAGTGTGTCACAAAGTGCATCCGGAAGCTCGAGTGAGAGTGTTGCTCCATCACTTTTCGAGGAAACCTTCAATAACTTCAATCTTCTCGTTTCCGTTTCCTCAACAGAGTCAATGACTGCAGTCTTAAGCCTAATTACCATAAATGATCCACCTCTATATGCTAGAGTCTATTTTTCACGGCATGCCTTTGCGAATTAAACCTACCGTTGAAACCATGTGCCGTTTTTTAGGAAGCATAATGACGATTTTCTGGTGTAGCTAAGTGAATCGGAAAGTGGTAGCACTCGCCCCCCTCTCTTTGCTTCTAGTCACATGTCTTGTTGTTCCAGTTTCAGCATTCTACTTTGACTTTCAGTCCTTCGAAACTGACAAGTTGGTATATGAAGTTGGAGAAACGATTAACATGGTCGCAAAGTTAATCGCAGATTTCAGTGACGAGGGGTGGTGCAACGTATCATTTGGAGTTGTTACAGATCTTGGTCCTTCTTTTGCGGAAGGATACTCTATTCCTCCATCTCCATTGGTCCGTTACCTAAATTCGTCATATACAATTCTTCCAGAGCATACTTCGCCCACTGAAACAGGTGTACAAGCTTTTGTCATCTTTACTGTTCAGATTTTCGATGTAGGAGAACAAAGTGAGGGTGATAACATCCTAATCACAATTAACAGAGGACATCTCAATGCTTTTCCACAAATTCCTCTCATTGCGCAGTATGGATTGAATACATCACTCCCATTGAAAATTGCTAGTATTCATAATAGTGATGTTGTCTACTCTGGCGAGTCTGTTACATTGCATGTGGAGAATTCAACTTCACATACTGTGTTACATACTAATGTAACCACAACTTCCGAAGGAATGGTACACCTCAATTGGAGTGACTCGTTTGGTGCTCCTGGTCTGTATAATCTGACTGTTTCCAGCGATGGAAATGAAGACTTTCTACCACTAGCTGATTCATTCGAACTAACAGTTCTTCCAGCGCCTTCAAATTTAACCGCAATCTCTACACCCGGCACAGTATATTGTCAAGCACCTGATGGTAGTCATGTTCAACTTGCTGAGATTATAGTTGAGCATACGGATGTAGATTCAATCCCTATCAATGATAGTCTAGTACGATGGACTGCAAGCTTTGGATCTGGTTCGTTGGCCAAATTGGGTGCTGGTCTGTATTCTGGTATGATTCCCTTCAATACAAGTCCAGGGTCTTATACCATCAATATCACATCCACTAATCCTCAATATCAGAGTAGTGGAACTGAAGTCATTGTGGATGTCCTAGCAAATATATTGCAATTCACTCCAGTACAGTCATCTTGGAATGTGACAAGAGGTGACAATGTGACTGTTGAGTTCCTTCTGGAATCAACCCTTGATTGGAATCAATCAATACAACTAGATTTCATAGATGAAAAAACGCAGTTCTCAGTAACATCAAGTGTCCTGCCGGGCATTCCTAAGTTTCAACAAATCCCAATCTGGCACAACATCTCTGTAGGACAACATATCGTTGATATTTCCTCAACAAGTGAGTACTATGAGTTTACTACTACTCCTCAAATTGAATTGGTTGCTATTGGGACAATGAATGTTTCAATGTTGATACAAACTGTATACTATAGTGAAACATTAGATTTCAATCTAGATATCGTTGATGATGATAATCAACTGGTTTCAAATGCTGAGGTTTCTATTTTCTGTGATGAGGATATCACGTCTTTTGCGACCACCGGTTATGTCAATACGAGTGCAAACCAAACTGTAGGATTGCCGTTATGGATTCAACTAGGCATACACAATCTTACCTTTATTGTCAACAGTCAATACTATGAGTCGATTATCTATATCGTAACCATCAAAGTCTGGATGCGGACTAACCTCACCATTGTTATATCAAGTGATTCGAATTCAATTGCTGAAGATACTCAGTTTGACATCACACTAAGTATCTCATCTGGATTAATCATGAGTCCTCCACCAATTTTGTGTAATGGAGTTACCTCTACAATACCTTTCACAGCTCGACTCACTTCATTTGACAATTGACCAAGACTGAGTTCAGGGACTAACAACTTGTCCACTGATTTTGCGAATTTCCTTATCGCATCATCTGGGAAAGGCCAAAGTGTCTTCAGTCTCATGGACCGGATGGTGGGTTCTGAGGTCAACTCCATTAGTTCTTCCACTGATCTCGAAGTAGAACCGTATGAAATTATACCCCATGTAGCAATGTCTGGTCCTGTAATTTCATAATCCTCAAGGATATGAGCCGCATTCTGAATCTTTGCAGATAGTCGCCGAATCAATTTGTCATGAACTTCTGGGTCTGCAGTCTTTCTAAGTCCTAGCTCATTATGAGTTGATCCAGTAATGAGTAAGTCATGCCCGTCACCAAATCTAGGCATCAATGCATGTCCATCATCATCAGTACTCCCATAAGGTGTTGCTCCCACTGATGCAAACCGCCTCTTCACTGTAGTGTCACGAGTTACATCAATCACCACCTTTTCCCGGGAATGAGCTACAATTTCATCTGAGAGTAAAATAACTGGATGCCTCAGCCTTTCAGACAACTCAAAGGCCCTCAAAGTTAGTTCGTAGGTTTCTTGTGCAGAGTTAGGAGCGAGTACAACGCTTTCATGATCTCCATGAGTTCCCCATCGTGCTTGCATGAAATCTCCTTGAGCAGCTTTTGTTGCCTGCCCTGTGCTTGGACCAGCTCTCTGAACATCAACAATGACACAAGGAGTTTCCGTCATTATTGCATATCCGATATTCTCTTGCATCAGACTGAATCCTGGACCTGATGTTGCAGTCATAGACAATGCTCCACCCCAAGAACTCCCAATGATTGCAGATATGGCTGCAATTTCGTCCTCCATCTGAACATATACCCCTCCGATTTTCGGAAGTCTAGCTGACATAATCTCAGCAATCTCAGAAGCAGGAGTAATAGGATATCCAGCAAAGAATTTACAACCTGCAGCAATTGCAGCTTCAGCGCAGGCTTGATTTCCCTGCCAGAATTCGACTGATTGATTTTTGGCAGACATAGTTACGACTCCAATTTGTCGTTGGTCAACATGGTCAAGATAAGCATACTCTTACAGCAGTACTAAATTGCCGATAGTCTTTTATCAAATTTAACTTGGTGAGTCACGAAGCGACCGTGGTCTAGCCTGGTTAGGACGGAAGCCTCCCAAGCTTCCAAGCCGGGTTCAAATCCCGGCGGTCGCACCACTGATTTTCGTCAGATTTAAGGGAGGATAATTAATTATATTCTTGGCGAGCGATGATTGCGATGACCCCTATGAGTCAGAATTGACGATGATATGGATCTTGAGTTAGGAGCTCGCCATTACTTTCGGTAACCTCCCCTTTTATCATACATTTAATCGTACGCTCCGCAAATGCTTTTAAGGTGCCTCAGCGAAATTGCATTTGGACTGTCATGCCGCACGACTATGTTGAAGATGAACTCAGTAGGCGTAGTGTCTTCAAATCTGAACAATTCCTATCGATAGACTATGTGCCAGAGAGTCTTCCCCATCGACAGTCCGAGATTAGAACACTTGTTCAAAGTTTCAAGACTTTGATCAGTTCACCGGGGCGCACTAGTCACAAGTTCATCATTGAAGGTCCTGTGGGAACAGGGAAGACAGCGGTGGCTAAGCGGTTTTCTGAACAGATGATTCAAGCTGCAAAGCGGAGAAATATCAGACTCCACAGTATCCATATTAACTGCCGTGTTAACAAGACCGCATATCTCGTTTTTCTTAGAGCTCTAAGGGAGTTCAAACCGAAATTTCCTAGACGTGGTCATTCTCCTGACGAGTTACTACAGATGCTAGTTGAAGTCCTTGATGAGGAGGATCGCTATCTCCTTCTGATTCTTGACGAACTTGATTACTTCATTAGGCAAAGGGGATCAGACATTCTCTATGACCTCACAAGACTAATGGATGACCGACTAAATGCCACACAGCGCCTCTCAATAATAGGAATTGGTCGTAAGATTCCTCTTGATGATGAAATTCTGGATTCTAGTACACGTAGTACGCTCCAGCGTAATGTCCTCCGTTTCTCGAGGTATAATCGCGATGCGCTTTCTGACATCCTCACCGACCGTGTAGATATGGCATTTGAGAGTAAGGCAGTCATGGATGAAACGATTCAAGTAATCTGTGATATTGCAGCTGAACATGGTGATGCACGATATGCAATTGAACTCCTCTGGCGTGCAGGAAAACGTGCAGATCGTGACCGAGTAGATGTTGTAATTCCTGACTATGCCCGTCGTGCAAAAGCTGACACACATCCAGAACTCAGAAAAGAGATTTTTGCTGCATTGCCAACACAACACAAACTTCTGCTCCTAGCTGCAGCAAGACAGCTTAGGGAAATTCGTAGTGCCTATGTCACCATAGGCGAAGTCGAAGAGATGTATCGTACAATTTGTGAAGAGTATTATGAAGAACCTAGAGCTCATACTCAGATTTGGGAATGGGTACAAGATCTTCACTCTCATGGTATAATTGATACGAAAAAATCAGGGACAGGACAAAGAGGACAGACAACTCTCATAGGCTTTTCAGACGTTCCAGCTGAGATGTTGGAGCAATTTCTCTCAGGATTACTTGATACATCTAAGGAGGCTGTGTGAAAATAGATGAACGACGATAATGTGTCAAAGATTCCTATAGAGGAGATATTCTCGTCAAGAGGTCGAATCAAAATTCTCAAGGAACTGGCTGCTTCAAATGAGCTGAATATCTCAGAATTATGTAGGAGAGTAGATCTCAATCATAGCTCTACTAAATCACATCTAGAAGTGTTGTTGAGTTCGGGTCTGATAGAAGAAAAGAAATTTGGCAGAATCAAAATTTACCGATACAAGATTGAGGACCTCAGAGCACGTTCATTAAGAAGTTTGTTTAATCTTTGGGAGTCATGAGAGGGTTCCAGAATATGGTTAGCTATCTCTCTCGCCTATTCTATCTTGGTGACAACTATTATGGCTCACAATACCAACCAGGACTTACCACTGTCCAAGGAGAACTAATTGATGCACTTTCAGATTGGAGTGGAGAGCATCATTCCACCCAAACAGTTCAGATCTCCGGTAGAACCGACAGAGGAGTTCACAGTATTGGTCAGTTAGTGATGGTGTCCACGGAAAAACAGTTCAATATTGACAAAATAAATCGGTACCTCCCTGATGACATCATATTATGGGCTTTTACAGTTGCACCTTCTAATTTCGTGCCTCGCTATGATGTATTGATGCGACACTATCGATACTATCTTGATCAATCTTGGTCACAGGTGAATCTGACATCTGTTAAGAAGGCTGTATCACTTCTTGTTGGGTCAAATGATTTCAATCGCCTTGCAAAACCTGATGGTGATAGAAACACAGTCACAACAATTCTGAATATATCAATACATGAATTCAACGGATCATACTTTTTAGATATCTTTGGAACTCGATTTCTTTGGAAACTCATTCGTAAAATGATCACTCTGCTCACAGAAATTGGCAAAGAAAGAATCAGACTTGATGCAATTAATGACATTCTCTCAGGAAAACGAGTTCTTGCAAGTGGCGTTCAGCCAGCACCTCCAGAGAATTTGGTTCTTATGGAATCAGTTGTACCAATTAGGATGACGACAAGCAAAAACGCAGTCAGACTAATTCGAACTATGTTGGCGGATCAACTTGGTAGATATAGACGCGCAATTACGACAATCGAAAATGTCAGTGGTTTCTTTTCTGAACCAAAGATGACTTTTCAACATTCAACCAAGCAGCAAAATCACTCAGACTCTTTGGATTTATCTTGATAATCTCATGAATAACATCAAGATGAGTACTTCTTACTCTCCTTTTTGAAACTCCTGTGAGAGAAGATAGGGCGCTACGAACCTCAGACTGTTTGTCGCGTTTTCTATTCCCTTGCCAAACTAATAATGGCCATGTGGGTTGTGAATACTTAACTCGCCGGAATGGTGATTCAGATCGACTCATTGCCACTCCCAGTGAAAGGAAATCGTAAAAGTATGCAAGAAGTTTCCAGTTCTGGTCTCTCATAATTCTTCCAAGCGTCATATCAGCAAGAGAGAGCTGTTCAAACCCCTCATCCAGTTCTTTTGGAGTTAAAAGATGAAGATGAAGGTTCTCTTCTAGCCATAGCACCAATGAATCGTGGTTAAGCTCAGATTCAGATACTGCTCTTTTTGCCATTTTAGAATCAGCTGATGCAAACAGATGCCAGAGTGTTTCTTCTGTTCCTCTTTTTGAATCTCTAAAGACTGTCTCTATTGCTGAAGATGTCAAACCACTTCTTACATGTGACTCCAAATCAGAGATTGCAGCACGCAGGTCACCTCCAGAACCTTCGATAATCTCATCCAGAACGTCACTTGAAACATCCGCCTTGTTTTCAGATAATATGCGTTTCAAGACCTTTTCCATGTCGTCGTTATCGATAAGACCGAAATTGAAGACTTGACATACCTTCATCAAGTCCTTGAGACGTGGACTGTTCGGATCATTTGCAGTCATCACAATCGGATGAACTGTATCTTTGATCACCTTCAAGATTGCACCAACGCCACCTCTGTCGCTAGTCCCAGAGAGACCATCAACTTCATCAAGCAGTATAATTCGTGGTCTGCCATCAAGAGTTTGTTGAGATACGGCTCGCCAAACAAGTGTTTCAATACTATCCTTGTTCCTTTTATCACTCGAATTGAATTCTACAAGTTCCATATTCATTTCATTTGCTAATGCGCCTACTGACGCTGTCTTTCCTGTTCCTGGAGGACCAATTAGGAGTGCTGCTCTCTTACTCGGTATCTGTGATGACCATGATTTAACCCATGTTTTGAGTGATGTCAGAGTTTCTTGATTTCCAACAAGACTGTCCGTTTTTTTCGGACGATGTTTCTCGGGCCAAGGTAGACTTTCGTTGGTCATTCCGAATCACTACCAAATCCTAACCGAGCTAATAGTGATGAGAGCTGTATCTCACCATTAGCCCCTTCGCCAACTCGAAATTCTATCTCTGCCGTTTGATCAAGTATATCCATTCGTTTTCGATTATCTAGACCGAGACTCTCAATCTCTCGATGCATTTGTTTCACTAAATCCACAGGCGATACTCCTTGTTGATAGATAAGATTCCTAAGACTGTCAAGTGATTCGAGGTAGTTACCCTCTTTAGCATCGCTAAGCATTTTTCTCACAATTTCGGGACTAGCTCTGCCTGATATTGAATAAACAATCTCATCGGTCACTTTCTGACCTGTTGATGATGCGGCTTGAAGAAGGTTGATAGCTGCTCTCATATCACCCTCAGCAAGATACAAGATTGCTTCAGTTCCAGCTGCAAGAAGACTCACTCCTTCCGCCTTAGAAATAAACTTGAGCCTGCTTGCTATATCCTCATTATCAAGTCGAGAGAATCGAAATATTGCACATCTTGATTGGATAGGTGGAATGATACGACTAGAGTAATTACAAATCAATACCATTCGACATGAGGAAGCATAGGACTCCATGGTTCGTCTCAGAGCATGCTGAGCATCTGCGGTGAGATGGTCGGCTTCATCAAGAATAAGTATCTTGAATGGTGCATCGCCTGATGGCATAGTTCTTGCAAAATTCTTGATCTGATTTCGCACAACGTCAATACCTCGTTCGTCACTAGCATTTAGCTCCATGAAATTTCTTTCAAATGTGTCACCAAAGAGATCTCTTGCCATTGCCATTGCTGCAGTAGTCTTACTTGTTCCTGGTGGTCCTGCAAACAAACAATGAGGTACTGCTTTGGTTTCTACAAATTTCTTCAAGCTCTCTACTAATGATTCTTGACCTATTATCTCGCCAAGAGTCGGAGGCCGATACTTTTCAGTCCACAGGTCCAAATCCATTTGTTGTTTCCATCCATTATTGATGAATAGGTTGCCAGCAGCACTGGTCAAATCTATAACGACTCTTTCTTTGCGCCTTAAAAGATTCTCTGGCAACACAACTATTTCTCACAGACAAAGCATAGGATTAATCACTCTGGCTCGTAATCATAGAGCAAGGGCTTTATCTCGGCACGGTAAGAATGAGGTGTGGAAATTTCATGAAGCTTTGTAGTGAAGCAAAAGAGGAAATGAAACGCTTTGAAATGATGTTTCTTAATGAAACTCGAGAGTGTATATTCCAAAAGCCAATATCTAGGATTGTCGTTGGCGGAACCAAACTTGGTCCTTTCAAGAAAGGAGACCGTGTCACCTTTCCTAATTGGGTAATAGAACAGTTTCTGAAACATGACTTAGTAGACATTGTACCTGAGGACGCCTATGACTCGCTAAGACGACTTCAGAATCTCTATCGAGAAGAAGAGAAGCAACCGCACAAGCTACAGACATTTCAACCATATCTCTATACTGCGCTCAGCAGGAAAATACTTCGATTGCAAAGTGACAGAACATCGATAGATCCGAGAAAGTACGACGAGATTGAAAGACTGCAGCGTATGCTTCCATTTTTGGTCGAAACTAGATTATCAAAGATACTTCGAGTTGCCAAATCTGGTGCTTACCAAGACAAGAGAAAACAGATGGCTCATGAGGAGCGATGGCTGTGCGAAGAGCTGATTAGTTTACTCTCTGGATGGCGCCAAAACATCATGGAATGAACAATTAGTATTAGTGCCCTTAAATACAAGTCAAAAAGAACAAGGAGTCGAATACTGACAAACGAAAATGAACGATATCGAGGCTGAGAAAAATGTCAGATGAACAAGAAAGATTCGAAGAGTTCCTAAGAACCTACAAAGATGAACAGGGAACTCTGACTTATTGGTCAAGAATCCAACAAATGTCAATTAATGATGAAATTTCACTCACTATCGATTTTCAGGATTTGACAAGCTTTGATAATGTATTCATGGCACTAGCAGCGGAAGACCCTCAGAAATTTTTGGAGTTGTCTGACAATGCTCTAATTTCAGTTCTTCGAATAGAGGACCCTGATTATGTTAACAGCCTCGATGTCAGTTTCATAAAGACACGGTTTGTCAATTATCCTGATCATGTAGCTCTTCGTGCGCTTCGTTCGCGGCATATTGGAAAACTGATCCATATCAGTGGTATCATGATGAGAGCCAGTGAGGTCAAGCCATTACTGGTTCAAGCTATGTTCCTGTGCAGAATCTGTCAGGCTGAGATTCCTCAACCACAGGAAGAAGGAAGATATACTGAACCAGCATTGTGTCCTGTTTGTACAAAGAAGACGCCTATGCGTCTGATTCCTCAGAAATCACAGTTTAAGGACTGGCAGAAAGTACGAATCCAAGAATCACCGGAAGAACTCCCTCCTGGACAAATGCCTCGTTCAGTTGATGTCATCTTGGAGGGGGATATCGTAGATATTTCTCGTCCTGGGGAACTTGTCAAGGTGACTGGAACCCTTCAAACATCTCCTGACTTCTCAAGAAGAGGTGGAAAACTAGCAACTTTCAACGTCTTCATTGAAGCAAATGGAGTAGAAATATCTGAAAAGGAATACGAGCAGCTTGAGATATCAGAGGATGATGAGAAGCTGATAAAGGAACTTGCTGAGGACCCATATGTACATGAAAGAATATTCGCATCGATAGCCCCTTCAATACAGGGTCATGAACATATCAAAGAATCAATTGCGCTGCTCCTCTTTGGAGGGGTTGGGAAGACGCTCCCCGATGGTACACGCCTTCGAGGCAAGTCAAACATTCTGATGATTGGAGACCCTGGAACAGGAAAAAGCCAGATTCTCAAGTTTGTTTCTGGACTAGCAGCTCGAGGATTATACACATCTGGGAAAGGGACTACTGCAGCCGGACTCACTGCAGCTGTTGTTCATGATACTGAATCTGGTGCTATGACTTTGGAAGCTGGGGCACTGGTTCTATCCGATCAGGGAGTTGCATGCATAGATGAATTTGACAAAATGGACCCCAATGATCGCACTGCAATACATGAAGCTATGGAGCAGCACACAGTAAGCATCGCAAAAGCTGGAATTGTTGCAACTTTGAATGCAAGAACCTCTATTCTTGCAGCTGCCAACCCTACCTTAGGACGATATGAATCTTCACTCTCTGTTCAAGATAATATCAGACTACCATTCACTATTCTTTCAAGGTTTGATTTGATTTGGATTCTGGTGGACACTGTCGAAGCAACAAGAGACCGTGAGCTTGCACAGTTCATTCTTAATATGCATCAAATGAAGAAGGAAAAAGGTCAGACTGCAACACCCACTATTGCTCCTGAGTTCTTGAAAAAGTACATAGGATATGCAAATCGATACGTCATACCCCAGTTAACACCGGAAGCCGCAGAAGTAATCGAGAACTTCTATGTTGACCTCCGGAAGAGTGCAGAAGGAGGAGCCTCACCAGTACCAATCACAGCACGTCAACTGGAATCACTTGTTCGTCTATCTGAGGCGAGAGCACGCATGGCCTTACGGACCAAAGTTACCAAGGAAGATGCTCAAGCAGCCATTAGACTCATGGAAGAATCCTTGCGGATGGTAGCACTTGATAGAATAACGGGGAAGATCGATATCGATCGTCTTGTATCTAAGATGAGTGCATCACAACGTAGCTCATCAGATATAATCATCAAAGCAATTCGTGATATGGAGGCTGAAGGGACCTCGACTGTGAACAGGGACGCTCTGATTCAGAGAGCAGTTTCGATGGGTCTACCTCGTGAACGTGCTGAAGAGGTTATTGAGAAACTGTTAGCTGAAGGGATTCTGTATAGTCCACGCGAAGGCAAAATAAGACACTCTCAGAGCTAGGTCATATCGCACTGCGGAGAGGAAGAATATTCGACTGGAAGAACTAGATATCAACAAGAGAATAATCACACACCTTGAATCTCAAGGAATTTCTGATCTTTTTCCTCCACAGGCTAGTGCATTTAAAACAGGAGTTCTTGAGGGAAAAAATCTCGTTCTAGCAATACCAACTAGTTCAGGTAAGACACTTGTTGCAGAGATTTGCATGTTGAAAGCTATACTTGATGGCAGAGGTAAAGCATTGTATCTTGTACCACTAAAATCATTGGCTCGTGAGAAATATGCGGAGTTCAAGAGATACGAGTCTCTGGGTATCACCACATCAATGTCAGTAGGTGATTATGACTCGCCTGGAACTCGTTTGAGTGAAGCAGATATTGTGATTGTGACGACTGAAAGAGCTGACTCTTTGGTCCGTCATAAGGCTGAATGGATTGATGATGTTGGAATTGTCATCGCTGATGAAATCCATCTCATCAACGATTCAAAAAGAGGACCCACACTAGAGATGGTTCTGGCAAAGCTCACTCAATTAGTGGAAGACATTCAGATTGTGGCATTAAGTGCAACAATATCAAATGCGAGTCTAATTGCTGAATGGCTTGAAGCTGAGCTTGTGCGGGATACATGGAGACCAGTACCTCTACATGAAGGGGTCTATCTTGATGGGAAAATCAGTTTTTATCGAGATGGAAAAAACAAACCACGGAAGGTCAATAGAACAAGAAAAGAAGAGCTGGCAGATGTTGTCTGTGATACACTTGATGAAGGTGGACAGGTTCTAGTTTTCGTTTCAAGTCGTCGATCAGCAGTTGCAGTTGCAAAGAAACTTGCACCCTTTCTACGACGATATATTTCCGACGAAGTAATGCGTAAGCTCTCCAAAGGAGCGACTAAGATTGGAGGAACTCCTTCTGCGCCTGAAGCCTCTAAGACCCTAGCGCGGTTAATAGCGAACGGAGCTGCATTTCATCATGCAGGTCTTGACAATCAGGAACGTGCTCTGGTGGAGGACTATTTCAAAGATGACTTGTTGAAAGTGATTGTTGCGACTCCGACACTTGCAGCTGGCGTGAACCTTCCTTCAAGACGTGTTATTATTCGTGATTACAGACGGTACGAGTCTGACCGTGGAAGCTACCCAATTCCAGTTCTTGAATACAAACAAATGGCTGGAAGAGCAGGTAGGCCCAAATATGATGACTATGGAGAAGCTGTTCTCATAGCCCGGACAGAACCGGAACATGATTTTCTAATTGATAATTATACGCTTTCAGAGCCCGAGGAAATTACTTCTAAACTAGCCTCCCCCCGAGCAGTTCGGGTTCACATCTTGGCATCAATAGCAGCCGAAATGACCAGAAACCGTGAAGAGATAGACTCTCTGATGGCAGGGACTTTCTTCTCACGTCAGTTTGATCAATGGGAAATCAATCATCATGTTTCTTCGGCTCTGGGATTTCTTAAAGAAGGAGGGCTCGTAGACTCAACATCAGATAACTCGTATATTGCTACACCTCTTGGAAGAAGGACCTCGCAGTTGTATATTGACCCCTTCACAACAATCCTGTTTCGTGATGTCCTGTCAGGAACTGACAAACACAGCATCTTTGGAGTTTTACATTTATTATGTCATACACCAGACCAAGCCCTTACATACGTGACGAGCTCAGAAACTGAAGAGTATGAAATCGCTGTAGACGAACATCTTGATGAACTCATGATTGAACCACCTATTGAAGAAGATCCTCGAACCTACTCGGAATTCCTTGCACAAATTAAGACAGCAGCACTACTCCAAGATTGGATTTCAGAGAAAACTGAGAAAGATATCACAGAACAGTATAATGTAGGAATGGGAGATGTTCATAGATTCGTTCAGACTGCAGAATGGTTGGCATATGCAGCATCGGAGATTTCGAGAATAGCCAATGCAACTAGCCATGTCCCATTTCTCCATAATCTGCGATCACGGCTTCGATATGGAGTACGCTCAGATATTCTGGAACTTGTTGGTCTTAGAGGTGTTGGACGTGTCAGAGGTAGAATGCTCCACAATCATAATTTGGTCAACCTACCGGATTTATACAAAGTTCCAATAGAAGAACTTGCAAGAATACCAGCTATCGGTTCAGCGATAGCAGAGTCAATTAAGAAGCAACTAGGTTTTGATGTAAAGCTGACTGGTTCTGATGGAGAAGTAGTAGCTAACGATGATGATATTGATTCAATGCAGACCTTGTTGGAGGACTATGACTGAATTCTTGTACAAACAGTCGATTCTTTTTGAAGTAGAGATTTGAGACGATCAGGAACTGTAAGGTTAAAGATGATGATCTCCCGATTCTGTTTGGTGAGTTCTAGAAGCTCACTGAGTTTCTTTGCCATACCGCCAGTGACATCAGTATTGGTAGAGGGTCCAGCCTTTGAAAGAATAGAGTCCATGTTTTCTTGATTGATTACAGGAATGTGTTTTGCAGATGGATTCAGTTTTGGATTGTCATCCATAACTCCATCCACGTCTGTTCCAATGAGGATTGTTTCTGCGTCCATCTGTTCCGCAAGATAGACTGCAATCGTATCGCCGCTAAGTATGGAAGCTGTACTTTCTTCATCAAAACAGACATCTCCATGTGTCACCACAACAAGTCCATTGTCCAGTGCTTTTTGAATTATGTTTGTGGGAAAGTCTTGTATCAACCCATTTTTTAGTATAGTAGTGCAGAATGGAGGAATAACAACTGCTGGAATACATTCTCCATTTAGACTAGTTTCTACAGCCATCGCAAGCTCCGACATGTTGTGACGTATTGGTGCGATGCCTTTCAAGAGAAGGTCTTTGGGACTTTTAGGGTCGCCATAACCATGCGAATGTGCAGCTTGGTGACCATGAGCTCCACCACCAAGAACAAGGATCAGCTCCCCTTGCCGTGTCTGAAGCTCTCTTGCTATGCGAGCTAGGTTCTCCTCGTTGACCTTTGGAGGTGATGAATCCTTGAAAGTAATTACGGATCCACCTAGTTTCACAATTGTGAGTGATTTCAATAACACCACATATTGTCAAAGTGTGGGGCATGCTTATGGACGTTGCTTTTCTTAAGAGCTGAATTTTGTCACACACAAGACAAGGTTTTTATCCGGTTCAGATTTGGAAACGTCGGACACCTCGCTTAAATTGAGGGATTCTTAAATGACTCAAAGAGCAAGAATCAGATTATCTAGCACAAGTACAGAACACCTAGATGGTGTGTGTAATCAAATTAAGAGGATTACTCGCAAGACAGGTGTCCGAATGGCTGGGCCTATTCCTTTGCCTACTCGTAGAATGGTCATACCCACAAGAAAGACCCCATGTGGTCAGGGATCTGAGTCTTGGGACAAGTGGGAGATGAGGGTTCACAAGCGTCTAATCGATATTGATGCAGATGAACGAGCAATTCGTCAGATAATGCGTGTTAGGATTCCCGATTCTGTATACATCGAAATAGAGCTGACTGGATAAGTTGTACTTACCCTAGCAATTCTTACTTTATTGTACAAACTTAGTTGAATACAAACCCTTTTTGCACAATTCTACAAGAGAGTTCTACTACTCATGAGGTCTCTCAGAGATGTGTGGAATAATTGCTGTAGTACAAGAACGCGGTGTTGTAGCCCCTTTTCTACATCAGGCGTTAAAACGTCTAGAATACAGGGGTTATGACTCAGTGGGAGTAACTACTATAGCAGATAATAAACTGCACACCAAGAAAGACAAGGGAAAGATTGAGGAAGTTCACAATCGCCTTAATCTCGATGAGATGCCAGGACTTATCGGGATTGGTCATACTCGTTGGGCTACTCATGGAGCACCATCAATGTCAAATGCACACCCACATTTTGATTGTGAGGACAAAATTGCAATAGTGCATAATGGTGTGATTGACAATTTCATGGAACTCAGAAAAGAGCTGAGTGAGGGAGGTCACAGATTCAACTCCGAAACTGATACTGAAGTAATCCCTCACATGGTTGAGGACTATATGAAAGATGGGTTGAATCTGACTGAAGCTATCAAAGAAGTTGCCAAGCGTATTGAGGGAACATATGCCATAGTAGCAATGTCAACCAAAGAAGACGGTAAGATTGTATGCACACGTGATGGAAACCCCTTGGTTATTGGGACCAAATCTGGAACCTCATATGTTTCTTCTGACATTCCTGCGTTCTTACCAATGACAAATGACATGATTCTGCTGCTTGATGGAGAAATTGCAACTCTAACGACGAAAGGTGTGCAAATTGAGAAACTGTCAGATGGTTCAGTAGTAGACCGAGAGTCTATCAGGATTAGTTGGACCGCTGATCAGGCACAAAAGAGTGGATATCCTCACTTCATGTTGAAGGAGATACATGAGCAACCTGATGCCGTCAAGAACACGCTTAGGCTCCCAGCAGCAAGTATCAGAAGCGCAGCTGAGATAATCAAAGAATCGGAAAATGTGTACCTGTTGGCAATGGGTACTTCAGGCCATGCTGCACAAGCAGGAAAACATATGTTTGCATCGCTTTCAGGCATACTACCATCCTTCGTACTGGCAAGCGATTTCCCAGATACGGTGTATGGAGCACTAACTGAGAGGGATTGTATTATTGCTATTACACAGTCAGGCGAAACTACAGATACCATCACTGCTGTGAAATATGCCAAACAATATGGTGCAAAGATAGTTACGATTACAAATGTTGTTGGTAGTTCAATAACTCGTCTTGCAGATCACACAGTGATAACTCAAGCCGGTCCTGAGATAGGCGTCGCTGCTACAAAGACCTTCATGGTTCAGCTAACTTCTCTCGCACTGATTGCTCTAGCATTAGGAGAATTGAGTGAGTTCAGTGATTCTAAAGAGATACTAAGGAAACGTAGATTCTTGGATGCATTACCCGAGCTCATTTCAGAAGTCATCTCAAGGAATGAAGAAAAGGCTCGACGTTTGGCATCGGTCTTGTATGAGAAACCAAGCCTCCTCTTCTTAGGAAGAGGAGTATCAATATCCACCGCTGAGGAAGGAGCATTAAAGCTCAAGGAGATTGCATACAATCATGCAGAAGCATACTCCGCAGGGGAGTCTAAGCATGGACCCATTGCACTTGTTCAAAATGGCTATCCAGTCATTTTCATTGCTCCTTCAGATGATACGAGAAATCGAATTGTTGGCAATATCATGGAGATGAAAGCAAGAGGAGCAACCATTATTTCTGTGATTCAGAAGGATGATGATGAGATTGCTGGTTTGTCAGATCATGTGTTTGCAATTCCAAAAATAGATGAACCTGAGTTTTCGACTATGCCATACATTGTTCCATTGCAGTTATTCAGTTATTACATGGCTTTGAGAAAAGGGTATGACCCTGATAAGCCACGTAATCTTGCCAAGTCAGTCACCGTTCTTTAGGTCTTTAAATCACACTGAACAACAAGATAGTGTGTGAAACCAATGTGGCTGTATTCGATTCTTAGTCCGCTGACCGACTTCGCGAGCCTGATAGCTGGCTATTTCATGGAGATATGGGATTTCTTGATCTTCATTGGAAATATCTCAGCCTTTGTAGTGGTTCTAGTTGGTGCAATTCTGTGGTTTACTGGAGTCAATGAAAAAAGAGGTAAGGGGTTGGTGCTCAGCGGCATTCTCTTAGCAATCATCGTTCAATATTTCGTATTCTACCCACCATCGTTTGTCCTATAATAGCTCTGAGGCAATGATTGTAATAGTATCTACAAGACGGTCTATGTCATCTTGCGAATTGTAGCCATGAATCGATGCTTGGATCAGTCCTTCATCTGCAATTGCCTGAACAAGAGGGTGTGCGCATATTATGCCGCTTCTCACAGCGATGTTAGACTCATCTAGGAATAGTGCTACATCATGACAACTAATCCCAGCATCAGGATTGAGGTTGAATCCGAAGATAGTGCTATTTTCATCAGGCGTACCATAGAGTATGAGGTCATCTATCTCAGTGAGCCTTTGAACCATGTATCTTGAGAGCTTTGCAAGGTGTTTGACCAAGCCCTGTGATTTGAGCCGGATTAGATAGTCAAGAGAGCTATTCAGACCTGCAATAGCTGGTAGATTGAGAAATCCTGGTTCAAACTTGTCTGGCTGTAACGCAACCTCAAAAGATCCATTTTCCACCTTAGTGACTGAAGAGGCACCCAGGATACCTGGTTTGTGAGCTTCACCAATGGATTTGTCAATCCATTGAACAGCTAGTCCTGGGGGTCCCATGAAACCTATGTTGCCTGATAGAAGTAGAATGTCTGGCCCAAGTTTTGTTAGTTTTTCATTGGTGAGTCCTGCTGAACGAGTGGCATCTGTTATCAAAAGCGCATTGCTCTGATGAACAATATCTGAAACTGTCTGTATTGGATTACGGATGCCCGGGCCCGGCGACACATGACTGACTGCTACTAGACCGGTGTTGTCATCCACACTCTTCTCTAATTCATCAATCCGTAATGTTCCCTTTTCATCAATTGGGACTATGTCTATCTCTAATCCTAAGACTTTAGCTGACCGAAGTAATGAAACAAGAATTGAGTTTTCCTCGCTCTGTCCTATCACAAGTTTGTTCTTCCCGCTAGTCTTCCAGTCAAAACCATATACAAACGATGCAACAGCTGAAGAGATTGACTTCTGAAATGAGATCTGAGAACTATCAGTTTCCAAGAAGGTTGCTAGTTTTTTCCTAGTTTCTTCGACAATAGCTCCACCTTTCACAGCAAGACGATGGGCTCCACGACGTGCGGAAGCTACCACTGAATCAAGAAAAGAACTCGTCGCAGAAACAGCCACACGTGGGACAAGCGTCGTGCTCGCGGAGTCGAAGTATGCCAAGTCTGGCATGTTATCATAGACTCCAAAATCGTGCTTTATATCAAAGTCATTAGACATGATTAGTATTCATGTGATGAGCGACTTTAATACCATGCTATACATTGGCCGCAGTGATTGTAGTGAGTATAGAACTTGTTGAAGGTTACTTCATCATCACTGTTGACAATCTCATCTTTGAGGTCAAGGGCATAGTTCATCCTAGAAACCGCGTTGTTGCATACCTTCGATATGTTCCAACTTCTAGTGGGTATAAGAAAATCTATGATCTCAATGAGAGAGAATCCTATCTTCAGAAAAACTACCCGTCGTATCTTTGGTTCAGTGAACCTCACGGAAGAGTGATACAGTCTGTATCCAGTGATAAAATCAAATCAATACTAAATCCTGTGGATTGTCTGAAAAGCCTTCAAAACCGTGTTGGAGATATATCAGACCTTGAAGAGTCTTCCGTGAATCTCGCTGAGAAACTAATAGAGTCAACAGGGATTAGATGGTCAGATATAGGTATCACAGGATCACAGCTTGTGGGAGTTGCAAAGAAGGACTCCGATATTGATCTGGTAGTTTTTGGCGAGAGAGCTTGCCGGAAGTTTTACTCAGAGCTATTTCAGGCAATAACAACAATTCCAGGCGTGACACGCTATGTTGGTTCATTGCTTGATGAACATGTTTCCTTCAGATGGAAAGCGCATACAAAGTTGAGACCTATTCTTCGTGAAATTGAGCACGCGAAAATCTTGCAGGGTATGTTTGGAGGTTATCACTTCTTCGTGAGACTAGTCAAGACTCCAAAGGATTTTGATCAAGTCTTTGGTGATTTGTCATTTCAGATGAGAGGTCAACAATTTGTTTCAGGTTCAGTGATTGAAGACAGTGAATCTATGTTCACACCGTGTGAGTATCTGGTTGTGTGTGATGAAATACCAAATCTTAGGAAACTCGTAAGCTATCGAGGTCGGTTTACTGAGCAGGTTTCAAAAGGTGCATCGTTTCAAGCGCAAGGAAGACTCGAGTTGGTTAGAGATCATAGGGAGAATGATCAATACTTACAGCTTGTCTTAGGTGAACTCCCAACTGACTATCTGATTCCCACTTAGGCTTTCACATCTTGTTCATATTTACATTAATTCACACATAGTTTGTGTGAATGGCGCCTTTATTGTGAACACTCCGGGAGAAACGGGCCTCTTATTGCCTTAATAACAGAATGAAGGCATGATATGTTCTATGATACCTGTGAATGGACACACCCCTTCGTTTCCTGTGGAAACAAGAAAGAAGACATATGAAATGGTTACATCCTCATTCACAAGAATCATAGATTAGTGAATGGTGAACAGGCTGGAGAATACCGTGTTTTCAGTGAAAAAAGCGTTCATATTGCTCTTTTATGGTCAAGAAGACCTGACAGGACGTCAGCACAGCAAAAACGAAGCGGACGAGTTCTATATGTGTACAGACACACTATGTAGCTCTTATCACTGTATACATAATTCACATACTCACACTTATTTGGAATTTGACTCTACTTCATTGTGAATAGTCAATAGTATCGGAGAGAATTGGTTTGACAAGTGAAGACAGGACTAACTATGTGTATGAGTTCACATACAGTTCCGCACCAGGTCTTCGTGAAATATTCCAGTGTAAATATGTCAGACCAGATGAAGCACTTAACAGGTTCAGAAAGATCCTCGCACTAACCGAGTCTCCTTTTGATTTCAAGATTATAGTTTCTGATGAAACGATGGGTGAAGAATCTAGTTTTCAAGTGAAGGGTGGTAGTATAGAGGAGATGTTCGTCAAGTTCAAGGTTTTTCTAGAAACTAGTACAGGCTTTGTCTTTAAGCCTATCAGTGAAGAGGCCGCAGAGGTCGGGATGGAAGACATCCGATTTGAGTCTATGAGCAATTATGACAAGATGCAGGTGATAATTTACGCTTCTTTCAAACATGGAAAGTTCTCCTCCCTTGATGTCACTGAGATTTATCAGGACTCGTTCAACGAGGATTTGCCAAAGAGTACGGCATCTACCTACTTGGCCAGAATGTGGAATAATGGAAAGGGTCACCTGGAACGTTATGGAAACCGCTCTGGTTACACATATCGTCTCAGAACAGAGATTGCAGAAGTTCAGAAAGAAACAGAAAGAGCTGAAGAACTTCTCGCCGCGATACAGATGAGAGTAAGAGATTGAACTAGGTCACTGAAGACCCAATTCAAACCCATGATGGTCATTATAGGTCAAATATCTTCTCATCCAACTTAATATCTAGCGTTTCAAGTTCTTCGAGAATTGGTTCATAGATTTCAGGGATAATAGGTCTATGAACACCAGTCAAAGCAATCTTCCCCTCAAGGATCATTTTGCTGGCGATTGCAACTGGGAGAGCTACAGTCCTGGACATCGAGCTATCCCCATTTGGAATGCCGTAATCAATGAGAGTCGAAGTGATTTTCTGTTTCTTGTCAGGATACTCAGCTATGAACTCGTGATGCATGACTATCATGTCGCGTTCTCCTGGTGCATACTGTAATTTTTCTTCGAAAAGGTTACACAGAGCATCAAGAACTGTGCTGATTCCTGAAGGAATCTCATTGTCTTCAAACAGGCCTAGCCATTCTAAGCGTGTGATAATTTGATCACTTGGATCAAGACCACAGGCCTTGGCAACTGCAGACTTCACATCAGAATCACTTGTCGATGTTAATTCACGCATTAGACCAGCATATGTCATTCCAGCAAAGGATCTTTCTTCTATATCGAGAAGACCCAAGTCTGCAATCTTGTCAAGCGTTCCACACCATCCGACATTCCTGAATGTACCACGAAGCATTGTGTCTGTTTCAGGGATATTGTAGATGTCTATGTAGGAAAGACTATCTCGATTTGGATATCCTTCAAAAGTACCCATTCCAGGGACTTCCATCAGCTCACAGTTTTCAAATAGCTCAGGGCCAGGAATCCTAACTTCTTTTCCATCACGCAAGAAATGTGCATCATTGCGTCCTGCCAAGAGAACCCCCCTGGGACTCCAAGAGAGTTTGTATCCGTATGGATTATTGTTCGCATCTGGAGCAGGAAGACCCCCCGTGAATGAAGTGAAGCTTACAATCTTTCCACTGTTATTGTGGACATCATCAATGATTTTCATAGCACTCATATGGTCGATACCTGGATCGACTCCACATTCGTTTAAAAGAAGTATACCAGCATTCTTTGCATCATCTTCGAGTGCTTTCATTTCATCCGAGATATAGGATGTTGTGCAGAAGTGGGTCCTGTGTTTGATTGCTACTCTGGCAGCCCTGACATGGTATGTGTAAGGCAATAAAGAACAAACAAGATCTGCCTTCTCTGTAAGCTCTTCAAGGAGCTCGTAATCTTCTGCAATGTTGAAGGCTACTGCCTCTGCATTCTTGCAGCCCTCAATTAGACGTTCGGCTTTGCTTATAGTACGGCTCGCAACAATGACATGAAAACCATTGTCTGAGAGATATTGGATGTATGGACGGGCGACTAAGCCTGCGCCCAGACACACTATTTTCTTCATTTGTTGTCCTCCTATTGGATATATTGAGTGAGATATTGATAGTTCTCTGTTAGTTTACCTTGGTATACGATAATGGCGTCTTTGAGCTCTCGGGGTAGATTGAGTTCTGTGAACTTAACAGTAAAGTCAGCCTTTGCTAAAGCCGGAATGAAATCAAGGAGTGTTTCACTGAATGACATAGATGATTCACGTGGAAGCTCGGCTGGTAGATTGTCAACTGCCATCACGACTGGACCATCGCCTATGACACCTAGTTTGGCTTGGTCCTCATCAACTATGTAGGTGAATGCTGGTTTGTCTGGTTTTGTACAGTTTAGAGTGAACTCAATTGCACCTTGTATGTCACAGGATATGTCTCCTACAATCTGGAGTCTTCGGGATTCTTGTTTCCAATGGTGCTGAATGAACTCCTTCGTTACTAAACGAGGATACTTGTCAGACCAATAAATGCAGTTCATCAACACAGTGATGTATGGAATGTATTTGTGGAATACTCCAACATACTTTGATTTTCCATTCTTGTAGTAGTCTTGGAGGTCAAACTGTTGAGAAGTATCTCGAGGTTCAACCATATGTTCCTCCTTGAAAACACACTTGTAGATTATTTCTGAATTAGGAGAAACATCTTCGATTTCTTCAGGATCAATATCCTTGTGTGGAAGAATATCGAATATCTCTTGAGCTCCCCTTGACACGTTGCCATAACCAGCGAAGCCAATCACAAATGGGTTGATTTCCTTTGGAAGCCCTTGTTCTTTAATTCGTTTACCAAGAGCAGCGAACTCCTGTTTTACTTGTTCGACTCCTCCAAGTTCAAGTGTTGGTTTCATCTCCGCAAATGGATTTGGTTTTATGCCTAGACTCTCTAGGCGTTTACCAAGCATGCGAAATGTGTTGGATATCCCAGCCATGCCGGCCCAGTTTCCAAAGAATATTAATCTTCGACCTTTTTCATCAACGACTCGTTCATAGTCAATCAATGTCGCTCCAATATCCAAGATCCGTTTGAGCATGGGCATATTGTAATCCTGACCTTTGATAGTATGACTAAAGAATACGTAGACAATATTCTTCTCGAAGAAATCAATTGGCATCTCCTTGATACCCAGTACCACTGGTGTGTTGGTACCTTTTAATGGTAAAACATCTGCTTGATACTCGTCTTCCTTGAAAGCGCGCTGATTGCTTGGTTCGATCACAAATTCAATGCCATATCTGTCATGTAACAGCTTTGCATGATCAGGTACAACTGGAACTCGGGTTTCGTATGCTTTCTCCTCTTTTCTAAGACCAATCCGGTTCATTGATTGACCTCCTGGTCAGGTGCAGACTGTATGCATTGGTGAGGTCGTGGGCCATGCTTCTCCTGCTTTAACCTTTCTCTCTCGGCCAAGATTGTATTACTAGAACTAAAAATCAGAACACGTGTTCTTCAAAGTGTTGATTCACATGACTTCGTACTTGTATCTGTATGACTGTCAACATGCTAGACGAACTAACGCAAGACGTGTAGCATTCACGAAGGAGCTCTATGGATACTATTACACTTGGAGAACAAAGTCTGGAGTCAAACAGAAACGTCGACAAGGTCTCTTAGACGAGTGTCCAGGTTCTGAAGCTGTTGCAGATTCAGCCATCCTTGTTCCTTCCGAACATCGAATAGTTTTTGATACACTGTTCAGGACGTATGATGATATTCTCAAGTTGAAGATCTTCGAGGTTGTCCAAGAGATAGAGTGATGTGTGAATCTTCGAACACGTGTTCTAATATTTATTACATGTATTACAATTGATAATCTTCTGGATCTCACTCTTTCATTTCCACTGGAACTCTTTCTTGTGTCACTTATTTCCACTGGAACACGTGTTCTACAAACAATTGGACCCCCTTGTTTCCACTAGAGATTATTAACAACTATCTAATCGGTTAAATATCAAAAAATATATATAATCGTTTAAAGAGCTGACTTTTATCTCCATTTTTTTAATGCATAATAATACCCGCTGCAAAGATTCTCCATAAGATCTCTCGAGTGGAAGCCAAGGGGTCTTATCCAGACACTATTTTAAAGAATACAGGGACGTGACGAGCGTAATATTCACTAGAACACGTGTTCCAAATGTAAAAATCACTTTGTCCAGTACCACAAAACTGATACAGTTCGCATATTTCCACCCGAAATACCCATACGCGGAGGATCAGTGATTGGCAAAGCCCAAGGAACTTCTTGAGGACAAACCTGGGAAGGAGATTCTTCTTCTTGCCAATGAAGCAATTGCTCGAGGTGTATTGGAAGCAGGTGTCAGACTAGTGGCACTATATCCTGGAACACCAAGTAGCGAGATTGGAAACAATCTGACACTCATGGCTCCACATATCCAGAACTTCTACTTCGAATTTAGCACCAACGAAAAGGTTGCCTTGGAAGTGGCTGGCGCTGCCGCGGTTGCGGGTGTGAGATCCATGATGGTCTGCAAAGGTCCAGGTCTCAATGTCGCAGCTGACCCATTTTTCTCACTGGCATATGTTGGGGTCCGAGGAGGAATGGTGATTGTCGTTGCCGATGACCCAAGCATGTGGAGCTCACAGAATGAGAACGATAGTCGATATTATGCGCTGATGGGAAATATGCCAATGATGGAACCAGCTGATCCTATTGAAGCAAAATCTATGTTACTTGAGGCTTACAAATTCTCTGAGAAGCTAGAACTTCCGGTTCTCTTTCGAACCACAACAAGAGTGAATCACACACGAGCTCCAGTGAAATTTGGCAAAATCCTCTCACGCCCTGATAAGATTGAGTTCGAAAAGGAACCGTTCCGTTTTGTGCCAGTTCCATCTGTTGCACGCAAACGACATCCCTGGCTTTTGGGACAGATTGAGAAAGCACGTGAGCTCTCTGAGAAAAGTGCTCTGAACTTTACTGAAGGTAAGGGTGATCTTGGTATAATCACATCTGGTGTTTCCTACAATTATGTGGTCGAGGCTTTATCGACGATGGAAATCGAAGCAGAAGTCCTGAAGCTTGGAATCACCCATCCAATCCCTGAGAAGATGATGACAGAATTCCTACGCCGCCACAAGCAGGTCATGGCTGTGGAAGAGCTCGAACCAGTCCTTGAAACACACGCAAGACGCTTGGCTCATCTGAATAAACTCAATGTAGAAATTCTTGGAAAAGAACAAGGCATTTTCTCACGCACTTACGAATATAGCCCTAGGATTGTCATGGATGCTTTGAAGAAGGTTACTACACGTAATACACCTATTAACTGGGAAGAAATCGACCAGAAGACAGGTGAACTACCAGAACTACCTCCTAGACCACCACTTCTTTGTGCAGGCTGTCCTCACAGAGCAACCTATTATGCAATCCGCACAGCGACTAGAGGAAAAGCAATCTATCCTTCTGACATTGGTTGCTATACTCTGAGTATTGCGCCTCCACTGGAAACAGCCGACATTCTCTTTGACATGGGATCCTCAATAACTACGGCATGCGGTCTTGCTGAAGTTACAGAACAGGATGTTGTAGCCACAATTGGTGATAGTACATTCTTTGCCTCAGGTCTTCCAGGTATTGCAAATGCAGTCTATAACCAGCATCGAATCTGCATAGTGATACTTGACAATCGAACCACAGCAATGACTGGTCACCAACCGCATCCAGGTACCGGGATTACAGGTATGCAGAAAGAGGTTCCACCCTTAGACATTGCGGAAGCATGCAAAGGTCTAGGTGTGAAATATGTCAAGACTGTTGAACCGTTTGAATCAATGGCAGGTCTCGTTGCTGAAGTTCGTGAGATGGTCAAATGGGTAAGAGAAAACCATAGTCCTGCAGTACTAGTTTCAATAGAACCATGTGCACTTCTTACTGCCGCGGATCGTCGACGAGCTGGGGAATTCCCACCCAAGTACTATGTCGACTCAGAGATTTGCAATGCATGCAAACGTTGTCTCAATCGTTTATCTTGTCCTGCCATGTACATGGATCCAGAAACAGAACAGGCTGTGATTGATGAAACTCTGTGCAATCTCTGTGGAACCTGTGTTTCAGTTTGTCCACAGGGCGCAATAAAACAGGAGGATAAATGAGATGTCCGGTAATAATGGTAATACAATTAATATTGCGATTACTGGTGTGGGAGGCCAAGGGGTTCTGACTCTTGCTGAGATTCTAGCCAAAGCGGCACTACAGTGTGGGCTCAACGTTCGTGTTGGAGAGATTCATGGGATGGCTCAAAGAGGTGGCCATGTTGTCTGTACAGTTCGTGTGGGCAAGAACGCAAGAGGACCCATTGTAGATCCAGGTTCTGCACATCTTCTAGTTGGTTTCGAACCTGTAGAAACTCTCAGGGAGATTCAGCTAGTGAAACAAGGCGGCTGTGTTTTGATGAGTTCCCACGTCCAACATCCAGTTGCGGTTTCAATGGGACAGGCTGAGTATCCTGATCATGATGAAATAATCACGAACATGAACAAGTACACTGACAGGATTATCGAGTTTGATGCTATGGAGCTTGCAGTGAAAGCAGGCAGTACACGTGCACTTAACATGGTCATGCTAGGAGCTATCGTTGGTACTGGTCTTGTACCAATCACAGAAAAAGCCGCAATGGATGTTGTTCGTGAGGCATTTCCAAAAAAGTTTGAGAAAATCAATACTACAGCAACTAAATTAGGCTTCGAACAGGCAAAATCGTGTAGCTAATACAAGTATTACAACTACCAGTCAATCAGATTCCCTGCAGCAACTGCAACCTGACCAATAGAAATCCCTCCATCACCTAGAGGAACATCTCTGTGGATAAGGGGTATGAGATCATCTCTACTGACGTGATTTACCACAGCTCGTGTGATGATTCTGTTAAGTGCAACACCACCAGAGAAACCAACATGCTGAACCTGATTCTCTTTAGCCACCTTACACGCAATATATGCCAAAGCTTCTCCCAAGTACCACTGTGCAGCATAGGCTATCTCATGTTCGCTAACACATTGTTCCTTTAACTCATGGACCTGCATCAAACCATGTGAGGTATCCAAGTTCAGTCCATCCCTTGATTTTATGAATCTAGGCTTGATCTGTTTCTTAGTAGGTTTCGCAAAAGCCTCGAGCTTCATAGGACATTCTCTATCATAGGAATTCATTGAACTTATTCCGAGAACTATAGCTACAGCATCAAGGAACCTTCCAGCGCTTGTACTGTTCATCACACCAATCTGACGATTGATTGAATCAATTAGAATACTCAATATGTCAGATGTAATTCGGGTATCAGGCGCGATAGGCACTGATTCAATAACTCTGAGGAGGAGGTCATTTCTCTCTAGTGAGTTACCCAAATAGCTATTCAGAATCCCAATCGCAGACCTGGCAGCAAAAACAGCAGAGAGATCTCCACTTGGATAATCTACACCTTTAAGACCGCCAACTTTCTTGAAGTCTCTTAGACCACCAATCAATACTTCTTCTCCCCATCCGTTACTGTCCATGCCAAACCCATACTCGTCAACTGTAATACAAACAATACTTGTATCACATAGCAATTTGCGGTCCACATGCTGCACATGAGGTGAATGGGTAACGATACCATCGTGACTTTGAGTCTGTTAAGTCATGAATACAATAAACACACATTGCAATGTCTGACTGTAAAACAGGAATCGCTCCCTCTGTTCTCTTGTCCGAAGACATCTGTATCTCGAAGAATGTGAAGGAATCCGTGACATCTGTCCAATCAACGGTCAATGAATCAATGCGCGATATTGATGGAGGATTGTTCTTTATACTTTCAATCAGATCATTGATTCCTGTTTCTTCTCCTTCTGCTACAATCTTTACTCCTGCATCATCCAAGTTGAGAACAAATCCAGTGAGTGAGAACGAATCAGCAACATTGTAGACAAATGGTCTAAATCCAACTCCTTGGACTATCCCTGCTACATGAATCTCAGCTCTTTTCCTCACTGGCCATGACACCTTTGATTTTTCCGTGATCATTTCCGATATTAATTCGTTGAAGTGGCTGAACCTATCCTGTATTACAAGAAATACCAGTACCATGCCTGCTCTTTGTAGGTCCTCTTAAGGTCCATGTAGGAAAAAGGTTTGAGCTGCTTTGACGACTCATAGTACACGTACCCGGTCCTTGGTTAGAGAACCTGAAGTCACTCCTTCAATACTAGCTTCAATACCAGAATGTCTTAGAGATGCTCTGAAAGAAGCAATCAGTACAAGAGGGAAAGGAAGGAAATCGGTCTTGATTTCAAGCAACAGTCTCACTAACAGGTTCATCTTCTCCAGATGGGGCATACGTCCGTCTCAACGAAGGAGATACAAGAATCTCTTTGCATCAGTGAGAAAACAGAGTCGAGTTGTGTTTCAGCATTTTCTTCTTAGAGGTCGAATTGAATGGACTGATGGTTCAGAGAAACACATCTTTGGAGTCTACAAATTCGATGAGATACGAGGAAATCTCATTCTTGGGTTCGTGGTAATGACACCAGAGTCAGAATGGACCCTTTCTAAGCGATGATCCATACCAAACTGAAAGCTACATAAGCCTCCACTACTCTCGTCTGTATACAAAACTGTATCCACCCATTGATACTTCTTGGGAGTATTAGAAAAAGGCGTTATAACGCTTTATTTTCGATTTAAACGATGAATAGGACTGATACAGAGAATGGTCAAACACACACAGAAACCACAATTGAAAATGGTGAATTGACTTGGGACCTGAGAACACTAAACAAGTTGGAGAAAAAACACGTATGAAACAGTTGACATCTGGAGCTCGACAGGTACTGAAAGAACCAATTCTGAAGAAGCTCCAAGAAGGTTCAGTACTGAGCGAGGCACAGATAGAAACATTGCTCATTGATTTAGTGGTAGAGGATGGATATGGGGTCCATATCACATATGAGGACAAAGCCGCATATCGGTCAAGACAAGGGAGTAGATCTCGAGGTGTTTCAAGAGGAGCATTCAATAGAACTCTGAAACAAGCCAGACGAAATCTGTCTCGTTGTCTTTACACTATGTTACTTCTCGCATACTTGGGTCTCTTTGAACTCACAATATTCCGACCATTCGAAGAGGTTGCAGCTCGGATAGGTGACTATCGAAGAATCCGTGACATTCTTGCTGGAAAGACTGAGTTGACTACAGAAGAACTGGAGAGTGTCAGAACGACTGAACGAATTATCATGTCAGCACTAGATGAATTATCATCCTCACTTGCACTGAAATCTGAGATATCAAAGAAGAAGTCGGACTGATCGGATAAAGAAAAGAAAATGGCTCGAGCGTGTCGCACCGGAAGGATTCCGACGCAATTTGAGCACAGTCGTTCTCCAGCACTCAAGCAACCATTAGGTCATCCTGGAGGTTTGTTTGAGGAGATAGAGATGACAATGACGAGCGCCTGAAACGTCGGAGAGATGTGTCCAGTCGACGTCGGCCTTCTTGCCATTGTACGACACACTCATATTTTACATGGTAACAATGATACATAGTTCTAATCTTAGAACGAACTTTTTACCAGATTTTTCTTCGAAATTTGGCGCGTTTGATACATGTAATACAACGAATACAATTCTCAATATCCCACGAAACCTTAACCGTAATCACATATGCACTAACACAATATACAGCTACAGAAGTGATTTTACTTGACTGACGAGAATACCCGCGATAGGATTTTCAGAGCAGTCAAGGAACGCATCAAGGAAACCGATGAGCAAGACAGAATACAGATGATAACCAACGCAATTGGGGATCGACGATATAGAGACCTTGTTGACATCGTTGCAAGGATTGAGGGTGAAAGTGACTGGCCCACAGCACTTGAGTATCTGATGAAGGCACAAGATAAGAAGTATTCCTCACCTATGACTATTGGTCAAGACAAGACAAGTTTGGAAGCGCTGAAATATAGGGAGATGATATTCGAGCTGCTATCCTGTCGCGGATTAGAGCCTGTCCCAATATCAATGACCAATCTTCTCACAAGCTTGAAAAACGAACCTTCACTTGTTGCTGCATCACGAGTTCTTTTGACCAAGCTAGAAGAAATGACTATAAAGCAGATTGAAGCTGGCGATACCCTGTTCTTTGATTTCTCTGAGAACGTATCTATTTCTCAAGAAGTTGTAAACCTACTAGATCAAACTAGAAAAGAGAACATCCAAAACATCTCCATAAATCAAAACGGAAATCTATTCAATGTGGCTCCTCTCTGGCACAGTGAGTATGGTCGGCTTGCCATGTCTAATCTGGGGATTAAGGGGAATATTGTGGATTCCGACACATTCGATAGTGTATTATCAGTATTACAAGTATCCTCTATCATCAAAACAAGAACCGTGAACGTTCCTCTGCCTAGGAACATGAATGAGGATTCGTGGACTCGTCCCACAAACCAATCCTATAGAAAACTTCACTCTCATCTGATACATCATGAAGTGAACGACCTGAAGCTCTCGGCAAGCCGACACTCGATACCACTACTCAATGCACTTCTCAACGAAGCACTATCCACTTACGATAATGAATCATCCACTAACAAGTATAGGAACATACTCGATTATATCAATGCACACATCTCGGTTCGTGACATAGAATCCCTACTTGCTTTGGAGAAAGCATCACGAATGAAGAACGTACGTATCGCAACTGCAGCAATCCTAGCTATTGGCAATTTTTATAATGAATCATCAGTCGCAACGCTGTTGAACCTCTTTTGTGCTGGAAGAGATGATGCGATAATTCAATCAACTTCAAAAGCTATTGAGAATGTGTACAAGAAATGTCCAGAAGCAGATCATGCAATTTCCATTTCAGTGGATTCTGAATGCAGAAACCGTGGTACACTAAAGAAACTCTACAGACGTCTTAGCAAGGAAAAACCAGTGTATTACCGGTAGTACATAGAATACTGACCCTGACGACAGACATAAATCACACTCACTTCTGGCGTGAACCCATGAAGAGTTCTGAGACCAAGCTAATCAAGAGCATGGATTCTTTCTTCAACCCAAAACGTGTTGCTCTTGTTGGTGCGTCTACAGACTACAGAAAACTTGGCAATTCAATACTGATGAATCTGCTAGCATCTGAGATAGAAGTGTATCCAGTAACTCGGAGTAGAGACCGTGTACTCGGAGTACAAGCTTACAAAAGTCTCGCTGATCTACCAGAACCTGTTGATTTAGTCATCGTGGCTGTCGCTGCAAAGTACTGTTCTTCACTTATGCCTGAAATTAGAAAAGCCGGAGCAAGAAACGCAGTAGTGATTTCTGGTGGATTCAGTGAGGCTGGTCCCGATGGAGCTGAATTAGAACAAAGTCTTGTGAAGTCCGCCCAAGATGCAGGAGTACGAATAATCGGCCCTAACTGTGTAGGCGTTTCCAACACCCGCTTGTTCAATGGCACATTTACGATGATGCCAGAACGAGGTAATATTGCATTTGTTTCCCAAAGTGGTGCTCTTGGTGGGATGCTTATTTACACAACTAGCGCTAAGAGGATTGGGATGAGTAAATTTGCTAGTATAGGTAATTCTGCAGACGTCGGTTTTGTTGAAATTCTTGACTATTTTAGAGAGGACCCAAAATCATCAGTCATTGCAGCCTATGTTGAAGGTGTTGATGAGGGCCGGGCACTGTTCCAGTCTTTACATAATGCAGCGAAAGTGAAACCTGTGGTTTTATTGAAAGGTGGAAGGAGTGAGGCTGGTGGTCGTGCCGCATTATCACACACTGGATCTCTAGCTGGATCTACGAAGATGTTTGAAGGAATGATACGGCAAGCTGGGTGTGTTAATGCCCCGACTTTAGATACCCTCTTTGAAATCTGTAAGCTTTTTGATTATCAACCGCTACCAAAGGGGAACCGCATTGGTATTATTAGTAATACAGGTGGAGCAGGAGTTCTTGCTACCGATGCAGCAGCTGAGCTTGGCCTTGAAATTACAACTCTCTCAAATAACACAAAAGAAGAACTTCGCCAAGTATTACCTCCAATGGCCTCAACCAACAATCCAATTGATATTGTCGCAAGTGGCGGTAGGAGAGAATACAGAATAGCAACCGAACTCCTGTTAAGAGACACCAATGTTGACGTACTCCTCGTCATTTGTGCAGTTCCAACATTTGCAGGAATGACACAGACTGAACACGCAGCAGGAACTCTGGAAGGTGTTCGATCTGCCTCGATGAACAAACCAGTTGTAGGTGTTTGGCTAGCTGGAGATGTAGGTAAACCAGGAAAGGATCTTCTTGAAATGAATCGAATACCATGCTACGACGACCCAGCTGAAGCGGCACTTTGTATATCACGAGTAGTTGAGTATTCTGAAATGCATCGTTAGGCTAATACTATCTATACTCACTTGTATCCTAATACCAGTATTACAAGTGATAATCTACTGCGATTCAAGATATTCCTCTGCGATTTGCGGAAATTCTTGTGCAACTGCTTCACGAAGCTGCTTTTCTACCCACATACTCAGGTTGATTGCCTTTGACTTTCTGATGGCTTTCAGGCAAGCTCTGAGGTCGGTTGGAATTGAGAAAGAAACGATTGGGCTCTTACGTTCCTTGTTTGGAACAGATATCAGCTCACTGTGTCTTTCTATTGGAACAGTTTCCCTAGTTGTCATCCGAGTCGGTTTATCCTCTCCGTCTTCTTTTTCCGCTTCTTTTCTATACTTTCCAAGTAGACTCATGTCATTGTACCTCCTTGAGTAGCGTTGCGTATGCTTCCGAAACAAGTTCAGCAATGTCCTTGGTCACTTCTGGACTTCCAGCGTTTCTAAAATTCTCAGCTGCTACTTGTTGACATCCGCGGGCAAGCATTCTAATATCACGTGGATTTCCTTTTGCTGCGGTATTGATTACCCTCACCGCATCATCACTAAAGGGGTATATTTCAAAGTCATTAGGATTGAATCCATCAATCCGGCCTTGTGCATATGCAATCCGACGTCCTATGAATTCCCTTGCCTTCGCGTCATTAAGTGGTGGAACATCGAGTGGCTCAGTACGATCTGCAATCTGCGGCAGAAATGAAAGCATTGCATTCCAGTATATCAGAGTTCCAGACATGACCAAGGTAAAAATCGGTTCATCAAGAGCTCCCGAATATGCATCAATCATTTCCTCAGTCGGTAGGTCCGCAAGGAATCTCAACTTGTGAAAAGCTGCTTCTTGATTGTCAGCAACATCTTCAATGAACAGTGCTGTTCGACTTTGTTCTTCAAGATATCTTCGAAGACTTTCTTTCGCAACTGCATCAATAATCTGGCTAGACTCCCATGACCTTCTGTATTTTATTCTGAGGGAATCAGCAATTGCAGAAGCCATTTGTTTCTCATAGAGACCAGTCATTCCAACATAGCCAGTGATGAATTTGTTGCCCTTACGATCCGCCAACGTAGGCAAATCTCTTAGTGCCAACAGCATCAACGTGCTCTTGCCTGAGCCTACGGGTCCTCGAATGAAGACATGACGTTCATTCGTAATAATCAAGTCAACAATGGAATCCAAAAAGTCACTGTCCTCTATGTACAAGCGACTGTCTGGCATCTTGAAGCCACGAAAAGGTGAGAATCTAGCACCAATCTTTTCTTCCCACGCCCGGAGAACTTCCTTACGTGTATTGAAGTGACGAATCAATGCACTCTCATGAATTGCAATTGTCATCTTGTGGACCTCCAAAGATGTGGTATCACAAGTACTTCTTGTAATACAATTTTGAAACTGTAGTTGAGGATATAAAATGTATGGTAAATCTTGTCTATCAGACACAACCTTTTTGAAGAGAATGTACTGGCTGGAAGTTCAATCCACAGCTTTACAGGAGTCATTTAGTATGGATGTAGATCGAATCAAGCATATCATGAACTCTCTGATGATTCTCTCCTTTCTCATCTTTGGTGCTCTCTCAGGAATCATACTGATAACAGATGTCCGACTAACTGCTACATCCGTTTCTCTACCTTTTGCTTTCCTGTATCTTTCTCTAGCCACCTTCATAATCACAGCTCAAATCGAAGAGCGTCCGAAACTGATACATAAATATCTCCGCGACTGGTTGGTAATCTGTCTAATCGGAATCATCATCAGTGCATTAGCCTTCACAATCTACTGATACAGAACACAAGAGTTTAGAACTGCTATGATGTACACCACGCTACCCCTCTAACGAAGTGAAAACCATGAGTAAGATTCTCCCTGGCACAAAGACCACTCGCATGGAACTACTCGCACTGAAGAATAGAATGCGGCTAGCTGAGAGGGGGCATGATCTTCTGCGAGAGAAACGAGACTCACTCATTATGGAGTTCTTTAATGCTATTGCAGAAATAAAAGAAGCCAGAGAAAAAGTTGATGCTGCACTTAATGAAGCATTCTCAGCACTCACCCAAGCAAAGATGGTAATGGGCCCAGCAAGAGTAGTCGAGTTCGCATATGCAAGTAGATTCGAGGCAAATCTTAGTATCTCAACCAGATCAATGATGGGAGTTAGAGTGCCAGTCCTGTCAGTGGAGCAACACACCCCTGACCTTCCCTACTCACTCTCAGACTCAAGCGCAAAATTTGATGTCATGAGTGAGAAGTTCAAGGAAGCACTGAACGCCATTGTTCGTCTGGCTGAGATTGAGTCTACAGTGAAACGTCTCGCACTTGAAATTGAGCGTACAAAGCGGCGAGTGTCTGCCTTAGAAACAGTGGTAATTCCTCGACTTGATGCAACTGCTCGTTTCGTAAAGCTAGCACTCGAAGAACGTGAACGTGAGGACTTTGTTAGACTGAAGATGGTCCGTGATTGGATTACTGCTGAAGAAGAATGACCGAACGTATTATTTGTAATACAAATAATTAGCGTCTGAGTTTGAGGATTGCAGCAGCCAAGTCGCCTTCGGTCTCTTCCAAGGCCTGCTTAGCCACTTGAATGTCAACACCTGTTTGACTAGCAACCAAAGCTGCATCTTCCATTGGAACTTCGACCTTCTTCTCAACTTCAGGAACTGTTTCAGTTTTAGTTTCAGTACTACCTGAAGGACCTCGTTCAGTCTTTGTTCCTGCTACCTGATATGACTCACTACCACCTTGTTTGATCATCGTAACCTGAGCATTAGAGATGACCCACTCTTTGTCTGCGAAGCGGAAAATCACTTCTTTCACACCTTCAATCTCTTTCTGCTCTATACCCATCTTCTTCATCATTCGAGCCATCTGTTTTGGCGACATTCCTCTAAATCCCATACTGACCAGTTCCGTTTCTCATCAGATAGTGCAGGTTGTTCCTTTACACGTTTTCCACACCTGCTGAATCTACAATGGATAAAACGATTACGATTCGGATGTAACAATGATGTCAAACACATAATGACCCATTCCTGGAGAATAGTTCTTGACAAGTCTGACATCAATAGCAGACTCATATCCGCGGTCCTTGGACGTACTTTTGATTTCAGTTATGATAGTTGCTAGCCTAGTTTCTGGGGCGTTCATATGCATATGGATAACCCCCCCTTCTTCAACCAAGGTGTCGAGAGCAAAAGGAAGATACTCGATTGTATCATGTAGATATCCCATGACAACCCGATTAGCCTCTTTCTTTGGATGAACTTCCCGGCAATCTCCAAGTATCGCTTTCACACTTTGAGTAAAACCATTCAAGGTGATATTCTCAAGTAGGAATTGGTATGCATCTTGATTAATCTCAATCGCAGTGACCTCAACCTCAGCTGCTTTCGCAATGTGAAGAGCAAATTGACCTACGCAAGAGAACATATCCACAACTTTCTCTCCATCATTGACCAGATCTGATAGACGTATTCTCTCTCTCCTGTTACCTCCTGAGAATGTTAGACGAAGTGGATCAAGGCGAAACTTGATTCCTCTCTCAACATGTGTAGTAATTGTATTACTATTCCCAGCAACCAGCTCATACGAAGGTAATCTTGTTGCACCTGCAGTGGGACCCGTTCTCACAGCGACTGACTGAATACGTGGATCGAATTCCAGGGTCTTCTCACCAATAACTGAAACATATTTCATTGTGTTAAAATCTAGATGTAGTAGGGCAACATATCCTACGAGATGAAAACCTGAAGGTAACACAATTTCATTGGGAACTATACCATCTAATTCACGTCTGAGGAAATCTCTATACCTCATTGTTTTCACAAATCGCTAGACCTGTCTAGCAGTATATGTTTCCAGGAGCTCGATCACCTGAACCCCGATCTTGGACCTTTGATATTGCCTTCCGGAAGTC
The DNA here is from genome assembly GCA_048882325.1 of Candidatus Thorarchaeota archaeon. GTDB lineage: Archaea > Asgardarchaeota > Thorarchaeia > Thorarchaeales > Thorarchaeaceae > SMTZ1-45. The sequence continues at coordinate 92,912 of JBHLRS010000009.1, forward strand.
ATCCTGCGTAACACATGTTCTATTATCACGAATCGCGAACATACCTGCTTCTGTACAAATTGTCTTGATGTCTGCACCAGTTCTTCCATGTGTTGCAGAGAGCAACTGGTCGAAATCAACTGTATCGTGAATATTCATTCCACGAATGTGTATCTTGAAAATCTCTTTTCTGCTCTCATCATCAGGTAATGGAAATTCGATGATTCGATCAAATCGACCTGGTCTCAAGAGTGCTGGGTCCAAAATGTCTGGGCGATTGGTTGCACCCAGAACGGCTACTTGGCCGCGGGTCTCGAAACCATCCAACTCACTCAGAAGTTGCATCAATGTACGTTGTACTTCTCTGTCTCCTGATGTTGCAATATCAAGCCTATGAGAACCTACTGCATCAAGTTCATCAACAAATATGATTGCTGGGGCCTTCTCTTTGGCAAGCATGAAAATTTCACGAACAAGTCGGGCTCCTTCACCAATGAACTTCTGAACCAGCTCTGAACCTATAACACGGATAAAGGTCGCATTAGTTTCTTGAGCAACAGCTCGAGCTGACAGTGTCTTACCAGTTCCTGGTTTACCTGTTAGTAAAATTCCCTTTGGTGGTTCAATACCTACTTCTTCAAACAGTTCAGGTTTCAGGAGCGGGAGTTCTACAGTTTCCCTAATTTCTCTGATTTGCTCTTGTAGACCACCAATGTCTTGGTATGATACATTTGGAGCCTCCTCAATTTCCATGGCTCTGATTATTGGATCACGAGAGGGAGGAAGCTCCTGAGTGATTGCAAATGATCTTTGATTAAGTGCCACAAGAGCTCCAGGCTGAAGTTTGTCTTTTGGAATTGATGATGCCACATGAACGACAAAATTAGGTCCTGTGGAGCTTTTGACTATGGCTCTGCCGTCTTCAAGCATCTCAGTAATCGTGGCAGTAATGAGTGGTGACTGTCGTAATTTCTCTAGTTCAGTCCTTAAAGTCTGAGTTTCTTTCTCAAGTCGACTACGTTCAGTTTGGAGTATCTGTTTCTCAGTTTCCAATGCCCTGAGTCTACGTTCAAGATGCCTAGTGTAGCTCTGTGAGTAAGTTGAGTCATCAACGCTACTTTCGTCGTTTGTATCTGTAGTACCCGGCATTGAATGGCACCTCAGGACCTCATCCGCTGAAATTGTTTTAAGGATTGCTTTGAGGGAGCCGCTAGCAATATCTAATCTCACTTGTGTATATGTATAGTCGGCAATCTTTATCAACACACCTCGATTCAATAACAAACTGAGGGAATCTGCTATGCCCAGTTGTGAACTATGTGGCAGAAACATGAAGGGTCGCGGTCGAAACGTGACAATTGAAGGAGCTTCAATGCTAGTTTGCCCCCAGTGTGCCTCCAAATTTGGTGGTCCGTCCACATCTTCCGAATCTCGATTATCATCTACTCCCAAAACGCGCCCTTCCTGGACTGGTGGTCCTGAAAAACAGACACCTTCGTCTAGTGGACCAAGAAGGGTTTCCGCTCCAAAACCCAAGCCCAGAACCAGATCGGGTGTTTTGATTGATGATATGGAACTTATCGAAGACTATGCACAAAAAATCCGGACTGCTAGACAAAAGAAAGGCTATTCTCAAGAAGAACTAGCTCAGAAGATTGGCGAGAGAATCTCAACACTACAATCAATCGAATCAGGCCGATTAAAACCGACAGGCAAAACAATACGTGGTCTTGAACGAGAACTCGATATATCACTCCTTGAAGCAGTCGGGACATCGCCAATTAAGGTGAGTAAAAGTAGGTCAAGTGCTGGCCCTACTCTTGGAGATAGAGTTGTTGTGAAGAGAAAAATGTCGCAGAAGACACGACAAGAAGATACCGAAGCGAAGTGAATATATAGTATCTGGACGTATAATATTATAGGTGTAAATTTCCACTGCGGATGTTTTCGCTATTATCTAGGTCAGTCGACTATCCACATTACATTTGGGTGAATACTTCAATGGTTCATAGTAATTTCAATCACGACCTCTTCCGCCTTGTTGTTGAGGAAATTGCGGGTAAGGAAGGGGTAGATGTATCGACTGTCCTAGTTAACGCAGAAGAAACTACCGACGAAGAGATCGCAACCAAAACAGATCTCAAGCTCAATATCGTACGAAGAATACTCTACAAACTCCATGATAACCATCTTGCATCATATCGACGAATTAGGGATGCAAATACTGGCTGGTTCTTATATTACTGGAAAATTGACCCCAAAAAGGCACAAGCTTTAGTCAATAGAAAGAAGAGAATGGTACTAAATCTACTTGAACAGAGACTTGAACACGAGAGCAATAATGATCTCTATGCTTGTGTCAATCGTGACTCATCACCGGTACCATTTGAAGAGGCAATGAACCTTTCTTTCCGTTGCCCCACTTGCAATGGACAACTAGAATTTGTAAATAATGAACAAGCAATCTCATTTTTGAGAAAACGCGTCGAAGAGCTCAAGGCTGACCTTGAAGCCACATCCTAGACAATAGTACGATTACTTCTTCTTTTCTACAAAAGGTACTTAGCACAACTCAGAAACATGTAGTTTGGGGTTCCCAATTGAAGACCATTGTTCTGCTTTCAAAGGCATATGGCTCATACCGAGGACGATTATTAGAAACTGTCAGATCCGAAGTTTCAGAGATGATAGCAGAACTTGATGCTGAAATTGTTGGTATTGGTACCGACAGCAAGAATCACATCACAGTGAAAATTCGGGGTGATGATGAGGAGTTCGTAGCCAATGTACTCGTTAAAGAGTACGGAAATTCACTCCAATCAGAAAGTCTTGTCCCAAACAAGACATACTTTGGTCAACTCTTAGATGTTGGAAAGGTAGGGTATGGAATATACTCTGACATAGGTGTCACTGACTCAAAAAGAATGGATGCATTAGTCCCACTTCATCGGTTACGTGAGCAGCTTGATTTGAATGGTCCGCTCAAGACAATCATTGATGTATTTGTACTTGTAGATCATCTCCCCGTAGAAGTGAATCTCACAAGTATTGATTTGTATAGTGAAAGGGTAGAAGCTGATCTTAGTGAAACGACATTAACGCGAATCACCGAGTGGCTCTATGATGACCATGAACGTCTTTTGGTGTTTGGCGCCAATCAAAGACAGATTGAGAGCTCTCTGAAGAAAACAAGCCACAGAGAAGATATCTATGAAATTGAACGACTCGGCCAGTTCGAGTTTTCACTCAGATGCAAAAGAAGCACACGTGCATCAGGGATACTTGCAGCCATTGGCCCCAGACTCAGAGGTGTTCCAATGCATCTCTTCATCCCAAAGGAGCTTGAGGCGAAGAAAAATGCCCAGACTTGATGTATGGCTTGTAGAAACGGGTCGATTTGTGTCGCGTCAAACAGCAAAACGAGCCATCAGGAATGGTCTTGTCACAGTCAATGGAAAAGCGTGTAAACCATCAACTCAAGTTTCTGAAAAGGATACTATCAAGCTGTTGAGTACAGAAATCGATGTCCCCCAGGGTTTTCAGAAGCTGAAAGAACTCGATGAACAGCTTCAGGGTAAACTCGTTTCTGACTCCTGTCTTGCTCTTGATATTGGTAGCTCAGCAGGTGGATTTCTCATCTATCTGGCTGAAAAAGGTGCAAACGCTGTAGGAATAGAGGTGTCTGACAGATTCGCAGAAGAGTTGCGCGCAATTGTAGATAGACACCCTCAAATTTCATTGATTTTTACCGATGCATTCGACTTAGATCCAGCAATCATAGCAGATGAAGGTCAGCTTGATCTCTTACTTGTTGATGTAACAACGGAACCTGCAGGTACTATGAAATTGATAGAGAAGTTTACGCCCCTGCTAAAGAAGGGAGGGAGAATGCTTGCAGCATTCAAATCTGGCCATGAATCAGAAGCAATTGCATCGGTCAAGGACGATATCTCCAAGTTCGGGTATAATCAAGTACAAGATATTGTACTAGACAAAACCCGGAAGGAAGTCCATATCACTGCGCTTCACCTGTAAACAACTTTTTAATGGATTAACAGACCAAACTCTCTCAGGGCCGCTAGTCTAGCCCGGCTATGATGTCTCGCTTACACCGAGAATCCAAATGAGCTTTGTACTCATTGGTATCGTTGGTCGCTGGTTCGAATCCGGCGCGGCCCACCATTTCTTACAGCAAGCCAATTCCGTACCAAAGAGTTGAAGAGTCGGCATGCCGCAGAGAAGCAACGCGGTGAGTTCCTTCGGAAACGTGGATTACCGTCGTCTGACCGAGTATTGCGGGAGTAGCCAAGCCCGGTCAAAGGCGGCGGACTTAAGATCGTAACAAAAGATGGGGTCACGATAAGATATCCGCTCTCGTAGGAGTTCGTGGGTTCGAACCCCACCTCCCGCACCATATGTTCTGATACATATCCTAACCTCTAAAACCATCTTCAAAACGAGGACATCATCATGCCTATCCAGACTTTGATAGCTTCAACAGGACTTGTCCTATTGATGGAGCTAGGCGACAAAACTATGTTTACCACAATGTGCCTTAGTGCACAGTATCGTCGTCCAGGGCTGGTTCTTCTTGCTACAATGTTTGCTCTAGCCACATCATCGATTATCGCTGTGATTTTAGGTTACGTGCTTTCCGCTACATTACCCATTGACATCATAACCTATGTTTCTGGAATTCTGTTTATTGGACTAGGTATCTTTACATTTGCCAGAGCTAACTCTGAGGTTCCAGATACATGTGATAATCCCGGTACACTGTTTGGCATGTTTTCATTAGTCTTATTGTCAGAACTTGGCGACAAGAGTCAAATCACAATTCTTGCTTTAGCCGCTGAATCCACATATGTGGCCATAGTTTTCATTGGATCTTTAATTGGATTTCTCATAGTAAACTCAATTGGTGCTCTAGCTGGAAACCGTGTTGCTTCACGGATACCACTCAGAGTTGTCAAGATAGTAGTTGGATTGGTTTTCATTCTGTTTGGTGTGTTCGTAGTATTTGGTATCCTCTGATATGATGACGAAGCCTTTTATGACGCATCTGACCTCATTCAATCCGAAATCCAAGGTGAGGATATATTGAGTCTTGACAACTCGGGATACAGTGGTCTGGTTCTAGAGAAGCTCACTAGTGCCAATATCAAAACTGGTGATGAGATTCGTATTACAAGTAATGGGAATGAATATACAGGAGTCCTCATGCCTCGAAGTCAAGTTGGCAGTGATCCATTTCATATTATCATAAAACTTGATACTGGATATAATATTGGTATCAAGCTGAACCAAGACTCCGCAATTCGTAGAACCAAGTCAGGAAAGAAGAAACAACCTACCCCATCAGAAGAATCCTCATTCACGAAAGGTATGCCTACAGTTTCAATCCTAAGTACAGGCGGAACAATTGCCAGCAAGGTAGATTATCAAACTGGGGCTGTCAATCCTGCATTAACTGCCCAGGATCTCTATGATACTGTTCCAGAACTCAAAAACTATGCCAATGTCCGCGCAAAAGTAATCATGAGCGTGCTGTCGGAGAATATTCAACCAAATGACTGGAGTAAAATCGCTCGAAATGTAGCTTCTGAGATAAAAACCGGAACAGATGGAGTTGTAATCGCGCATGGAACGGATACACTCGGGTCCACCTCTGCAGCGTTGTCATTTGCCCTCCAGAATCTTCCAGTCCCTGTGGTTCTAGTAGGGTCACAGAGGTCATCGGATCGTCCATCATCTGACGCAGCAATGAATCTGATAGGTGCAATTAATCTAGCAGCAAAAGCTGATGCTGCAGAAGTTTATGTCATAATGCATGCAGAGTCTGGAGACACTCATCTTCATGCTCATCGTGGAACGCGTACTCGCAAGTTACATACAAGCCGTCGTGATGCTTTCCAGTCAGTCAATGATTATCCAGTATATCGTATAGTTGGTGAAGATGTGGAAGAGCTACATCAACCACTGTTACGAAGAGATGCAGAGAGGAAATTAATTCTGAAACCTAAATTCGAAGAGAAAGTAGCCCTTGTGAAAACAAATCCGGGTGTCGACGCTCCACTCATCGACTATTATGTAGACGCTGGTTTCAGAGGAATCGTGATTGAGGGTACGGGTCTAGGACACGCTCCCAATCGTCTTCATTCGTCAATTAACACGGCGGTTGATGCAGGTCTCATTGTGACCATGACTAGCCAGTGTTTGTTCGGACGTGTAGACATGAATGTCTATCGTTCAGGTGTTGAGCTTCTTGATATTGGGGTGGTTCCCTGCGAGGACATGTTTCCAGAAACAGCTTTGGTGAAACTCATGTGGGTTTTAGCAAACAGCAAGGATCAAGAAGCTGCAAAAGAACTTCTTCTGAAACCTCTCGCTGGCGAGATTGATATGCGTAGTGAAGAAGCCGAGTATGTATCACGTCCAGGAGGAAACTGAGCTGGCTGAGTATGAGAGGTACAAGAAACTAGGTCTAATGGTCGGTCTCGAGCTGCATCAGCAATTAGATACTCAACGTAAATTATTCTGCCACTGTCCGACAATAATCCGTGATGAAGAGCCAGATGGGAATTTCATTCGGAGGATGCGTCCGACACAGAGTGAGATGGGAGAAATTGATCCAGCGGCACTATTCGAGTTCCAAAGACAGAAACGTTTCTGCTACGAGTATTACAATGATGCAACATGTCTGGTAGAGGCTGATGAAGAACCACCGCATGACCTCTGTGATGAAGCTATCGATATCTGCTTGACAATGGCTGAATTTCTTAAATCCCGACCTGTTGATGAAATACATCCTATGCGGAAGATAGTGATTGACGGGTCTAACACGACTGGCTTCCAGCGAACAACAATCATCGCGAACGGTGGAGAAATAGTTGTTGGCGAGAAGACAATTGGAATTCAGACAATCTGTCTTGAGGAGGATGCGGCACGAAAGATTGCTGATGATGATAAGAACAACATGAGAATCTACAGACTCGATCGTCTTGGTATTCCTCTGATTGAGGTCGCGACAGACCCTGATATACGAACACCTCAAGAGGCGCAAGAGGTCGCGCTTGCAATCGGACTACTCCTTAGATCAACGGGGTCTGTCAAACGAGGACTAGGTACAATTCGTCAGGATGTCAATGTTTCAATCAAAGGAGGGGCCATCATCGAGATCAAGGGGTTTCAACAGCTTGATATGTTATCGACTCTCGTCGAATTTGAGACACAGAGACAAGAAACGCTCCTTGAAATTCGGGACACACTGAAGAAACGAGGTGTTTCCCCAAGCAATCTCAAGCAAAAATTCGTTGATATCACGCAAATCTTCGATAAAAGTGAATCAAAAGTCATCAAGAATGTTGTAAAATCAGGCGGATCTGTGTATGCAGTACGACTCCCCGGGTTTGTAGATTTGTTAGGTATTGAGGTCCAGCCCAATCGAAGACTCGGCACCGAGCTTTCCGACTATGCGAAGTTCTGGGGCGGAGTCGGTGGGATATTTCACACAGATGAACTTCCCAAATACGGAATCACCGATACTGATGTTTCAAAGATGCGAGAAATGCTCAAAGCTACCGAACAAGATGCAATAGTTCTTGTTGCTTCCACAAAAGACCAGTGCCAGGATGCATTGGAAGCTGTTGTCAATAGAGCCCGAGAGGCAGTAAAAGGAGTTCCAGCTGAAACCAGAACACCACTTCCTGATGGCACATCAAAATATGCACGACCTAGACCTGGATCATCTAGAATGTATCCCGAAACTGATGTGAGACCAGTCAAGATTACTGAATCACTTCTGAAACGAATCAGAAAGAATATGCCCGAAACTATTGAGAATAGAGAGAAACGGTTCATAAAAGAATACGAACTGAGTCCAGACCTTGCCTATCAGATAACTAGGTCTCAGAATTTGGACCTCTTCGAGCAGATTGTCAAGGAAACAAAGGTTTCTCCAACAATGATTGCTGCAACTCTGGAAAACACAGTAGTGAGCCTTCATAGAGATCAGGTTCCTACCGAGAATCTTAGTGACAGCCATTTTCTTGAGATATTCCAAGCCATCTCGCAAAAGGCTGTGTCGTCAGAAGCAATTCCTACAATACTGACATTCCTCGCTAATCAACCAAAAGCAACCATTGAAGCTGCAATCGAATCAACTGGCATAGGACTGGCTACTAGCAGTGAGGTTGAAGATGTCATCAAGAGGATAGTAACTGAGCGAGAGAGTTTCATCCGTGAACAAGGAGAGCGATCGGTAGGAGGTCTCATGGGCATCGCCATGAAGGAACTTCGTGGGAAAGCTGATGGTAAGACAGTCAAAGAGTTACTTGAAAAAGAGGTCCGAAAACTTCTCGGTTCTTAGATATTCGATGACTAAGGATAAGGTTAATTAGAGCTACCCAGTGTGCACGTTCGCCAGACTTCGATAATGGGTACTAAGCGTGCCGCAGTGGCCTAGCCTGGTTAGGGCGCGAGACTCATAATCTGACTGGAATTCCCAGTCTAAATTACGGGGTCAGTTCTCGGCCCGACCTCAGATGAGGCATCTCGAAGTCGTGGGCTCGAAGCTATGCCACATTGCGTGGTATAGACAGTTTCCCACCTGCGGCACCAGCCCTCTAGTCAGCTATCGTCTTTTGAACAATATCACTATAGCTACTAGAACTAAGACTCCGAGCACAACAGAAGAAACAAGAGCTGAATCTGTCATACCATTCGGAATAGATTCTGTGTCTGATGTAGTAGTCGTCTGCGTCATGTCTGAGCTTGTTGTTACATTAGTGGTTGAAGTTGTCGAAACCTCCTCTAATTCCATCGAAAAGATTGAGCCAGAGTAAGATAGAATGTACAACTCCTTGTTCTCGTCCACTCCGAAACTTGAGATACCTAGAGATGTATCAAAAAGCTCTACATTGCTAACAACAACTCCATCCTGCTGTTCAAGTGACCATATTCGACCAGTCACGAAGTCTCCATAGATATACTTACCAAGAAGTTGAGTGAGTTTTGCCCCTCGATAGACGTAGCCACCTGTGATTGAGTGTCCAATATTATGTGTGTACTCCCAAATCGGATCAATCAGACCAGTGTCATTGCACGTTGCTGAGGCATAACATTGCGACCCTTCCTTGATATTCCACCCATAATTTCCTCCATTCTCTACGATGTCAATCTCTTCTATCTCATTTTGTCCAACATCAGCTACAAAGAGCTGCCCCGATTCAGAGTCAAAGCTGAACCTCCAAGGATTCCTAAGACCATAAGCGAAAATCTCCTCTGCAAATCCTATGGAGTTACCATAGAACGGGTTTGAGTCAGGGATACTATAATTCAAACCAGGATCAGTCTGATCGACATTGATTCTCAGTAATGAACCAAGAAGAGTGGAACGGTCCTGGCCGTGACCCAAGGGGTCTCCTCCAGACCCCCCATCTCCCATTCCAATGTACAGGTACCCATCAGGACCAAAGACTATCTGTCCTCCATTATGGTTCGTGTATGGTTGCAAGATTTCTAGAATCACTTGTTCACTTGAGATGTCCGCTTGATTCAAGTTCCCACTATCAACTTGATATCTAGCAATAACCGTCCGACGTGGACTACTTGCTGTGTAATCAACAAAAAAGTAGCCATTTGATTCAAACTGTGGATGGAAGGCAAGTCCCAGAAGTCCCATCTCATTCCCCTCTTCACTCACTAGATGAGATATGTCAAGGAAGATCTGAGTTTCATCTGCAAAGGGTGTATTGTTAAACACGTGGATTCGACCTGGTTTCTCAACAACAAAGAGTCGATTAGTGCTATCATTGACGTACTGGAGGTCCACTGGTCGTGTAAATGATAGGTCTGGGAAGGCATTACTCAGTATCAACCCTTCCTCACTCACTCCGTTCACTTCTGAAAGACCGCTCCATACAAAGAATAATGTAACTCCTAAAAGACTCAACAAAAACAATACTATACCCTTTCTTCTGGACAGCGGTTCCATCTTAATCCATTAACAATAGTTAATATTCCTTTTATTAATCATTCCTTCAAACCACGAGTCATCTCGACCTTTCGATTTTTACCATGACGGGATTATTAGGCAAAGAACAGACTTAACGCCATGAAGAAAGAAAAGTGGAAATTGGTAGGTGGCCGCGTCTATAGATTAGCAGACATCTTTGACAACATGTATGACGCGGCTCAAAGAGCCAAAGAGCTGAAGGAAAGCAATCGCGTGTTTCTATCAAAAGTTGGTCAAAGCCGATGGGCTGTGTATTACAGACCCAAAGATCCCAAAGTTGAATGTACTCCTAAACACTACAATGTTGCATGACTAGACTCAACCTCTATTGGTGCTTAATAGAGCCCATTCACACATAGAAGCATGCCAATTGACTCAATTCTCGCGGAAGCTGATGATGATAATAGGAGAATCCGAGTGGAATCTTTGGGTAGAATTGTCAGTAAACTTCAACGTCCGCATTTTGAGAAACTTATTCGCGAATCTATCAAATCAGGTGTTGTAGACATCACGGACTGGACAATAGAAGCTCTACGAGCATTATTGAAAGTCTGTGCTGAAGAAGACCTTAGAGTCTCACTGAAGGATGGCACACGTTACTTCATGCCAGTCAGATATCCAAAAGGCCCAATGCTAGAATCTCTCGCAAATGCCATTGCGTCCGGTGAATGGTGAACTTCTGGTTCTTCGGTAACCTCTTTATTGGAGTCGGTCCCAGTCATGACTGGAGATGGAGTATGAATCTCGCATTCAAAACACTTGATGATGTAGATGTAAAGAGAAAACGTGTACTAGTCCGAGTCGACATTAATTGCTCAGTTGATCCAGAAACCAAGAAAATCACCGATATCTCCAGGATTGAAGCCATTCAACAGACTTTGAAAGAATTAAGCAATAGCAAGGTTGTTCTCATGGCTCACCAAGGTCGACCAGGAAGTGACGATTTTATCTCTCTTGAACAACACGCACAAGCTTTGAAAAATCTTGGATTCAATGCTAGTTTTGTTGACGATATCTTTGGACAGAAAGCAAAAGATGCCATTACTCAGGTCAGTGATGGAGAAATCCTAGTACTCCAAAATGTCCGATACTTTGAAGGTGAGTTGAAGAAAGCACCGGCTCTTGAAGTTGCTCAAGAAGCCCTTGTTCAAGAGCTTTATCCTCTGTTCGACATCTTCGTGAATGATGCCTTTGGCGCAGCCCATCGGTCTCAGGCTTCTTTAGTAGGATTCACTACTGTATTACCATCTTATGCAGGACGGTTGGTCGAGAAAGAGATTCGCACATTGACTTCAGCCACTGACACAGAGCAACATCCATGGACTCTTATTCTAGGTGGAAGCAAGGTAGAGGATAAGGTCAATATTCTGAACAGACTCTTGGCAACAGACAGGGTTGATCATGCCGTGCTTGGAGGATTGATTGGCACACTCTTCCTGATTGCAGCTAAAAAAGTTTCAGAGTCCTACTCAAAACCAATCAAAGGATTTGAATCGTCTATAGATATTGCGCGAGAACTGTTGAAGAAATATGCTGATGTAATCGTTCTTCCAGAAGATGCAGCGGTTGAGCGGTCTGGTGCAAGACACGACTGCAATTTTAGCGAGATGAACAATGATCCGTTCTTAGATATTGGTCCCAAGACAACTACCAAGTATGTGAAACTCATTACCGACTCAGCTGTAGTCTTTGCCAATGGTCCAATGGGTTACTTTGAGAAAGAGGTGTTTGCCAAAGGCACCTCAGATGTACTTGATGCCATTGCAAAATGTAGAGGAATCACTGTTGTTGGTGGCGGGCACATGGGTGCAATGGCAAAGAAGATGTTACTTGAGAATCAAATCACGCATATCAGTACAGGTGGAGGCGCTACTATCAATTTCTTGACAGGGAAGAAGCTTGATCTAGTGATTGCCCTGGAAGCTGCAGCCAAGAGGATGGACGAGTAGATACAATTTTTCATTCTGCTACAGCATCTTTGAATCTGTATTACAA
>JBHLRS010000010.1:0-103744 GCA_048882325.1 Candidatus Thorarchaeota archaeon
GGTAAGAACATCACAGAAATACTGTCACTCACCATTGATGAGGCTCTGGAGTTTTTCGCCGATATTCCAAAGATCGCAGACAAACTGCAGACGTTGGTTGACGTTGGCCTCGGGTATCTACAACTTGGACAACCTGCCACACAGTTAAGTGGAGGAGAGGCCCAGAGAATGAAACTTGCATCAGAGCTCTCCCGAAAGGCAACAGGTAGAACACTCTATCTTCTCGATGAACCAACAACAGGGCTGTCAGCCTCAGATGTCCATGTCCTCCTACGAGTCATCAACCGTCTTGTGGATGCAGGCAACACAGCAATCATTGTGGAGCACAACCTCGAGGTGATAAAGACAGCAGATTGGGTCATAGATCTCGGGCCTGAGGGTGGTGATGCTGGAGGTGAGTTGATCGCGCAGGGTACTCCTGAAGAGCTCTGTGAAGCGTGGAAGTCATATACAGGGAACCATCTTCGGGATGCAATCTATGGTCCGAATGTGCGATATGGTCCACTGAACTAGTTCATCTAATTTCTGGATTGACAGTGACTTGGTATATCTCCTCTTGAGTTAATTTGATTCTATTACTGGACAATGAACTAGCCTACACGCTCCTTCCGACAGATTTCACCAAACATTACTATAATGACAACAGTTGAGAATCCCACCACGACTCCTGCTGCTAATGGTATGGGATTGAATGACTCGGGCGTTGGTGTTGGTGTAGATGTTTGTGTTGTCGAGATGGTCTGATTAGTGGTGATTGGAAGAGAACGATCAGGAGCATAGTAGAAGTTTTGATTATAAGAGAGCTCATAATATTCCCCAGGATCAGAATCTGTGAGGTTGAAAGGTCCTGATGTGACATGAGGATGAGTAGGATTAAAGCTTGGATTCCATGTTTCCCAGCCTTCATAACCAATACCATAGGCATCGTTGAAGATGTGTTTTGGTATAATCCACTGATACGCAAATTTTGAGAAATGCCAAAAAGATTCTGTACTGAATTCAAACACTACTCTGTACGGAGTGGGTGACCAGATGCCAAATAGAGATCCCGAATCAAATATGTTCGTGATATTTGCCATCATAATGTAGTTGAACGTGAAGGATACATCTTCAGCAGTCAGAGGCATACCATCAGTCCATGTCGCATTGTGAATGATACCGATTGTGAAACGACTATGGCCTTCTGGTACAGCCTCGTTGTCAACATGTTTCTCAGTGATTAAGGATTTAGCAAGATCTCCTATTGGATATCCTTCTGGGTCTCTATCATATAATGATGAGTAGAGCATATCTAAGATGTTTCTTGAATAAGGAGAGTTTGTAGTAAAGATATTGAATGAATTTGGCTCTTGGCTGGTAGCTACATTAAGAGTTCCTCCATAGCCCCCCTCAATCCTATGGACCTTCCGCATAGTCCATGGTCCAGTGATGTAAGCAGTCATATCTGGGACATGACCAGTGAACTTGTCATTCCTATACCCCTGCATGTAGATGTTCTGATATATGACAATCCTCGGAACGTTATAATGCAGGATTTTCTGCATCTCAGCAGCGGCCTCATACACTTCTTCATAGGTCGTTCCATGTAGGAGTTGATCCCTCCAGGAATCATATGTTGTGTTCACAAAGTTCGTTGGATTCTCGTATGGTACGTCAGCGTATTCACTCCAGTACTCGTATGCGAGCCAATCGACTTTGGTACTATAGAAGTTGAGACCGTAGAAAACCACATCATAATCCCCATGGTTGTCTAGCCTTGAGATGTATTCATTGAACTCCGATGCACGGGCTTTTGCGTCTATGTGGAGTTCCCTACAAGCGTCCACTCCAAATTGAGCAGAGCCACCTGAGAGCTCACAAGAGGATGAAGCATATTCGAAAACGATGTCAAATGGCGATCCATCAGGAGCTCGCCGGAACCCTGTTCCTGGATCAATGGTGAAGTTTAGATTGTCCAAGATTGCATTTCCTATGTCCGGTCTAGCGTCATAGTAGTGCCATTCGAAATCATCCTCTATGCAGAAGTCGCTGACATAGGGTACAACTGAATCATGTTCTCTAGAAAATCCATCCATAATCATTGATGTCATCTCGTACTTGTCTAGTGCATATGCAATAGCTCTTCTCAAGCCGCTGATATTCAATGGATACTCTCGACAGTTGATTGTATAATGACCATATCCGTTTCTGAGCGCACTATTAATGTCAATGTACTCATCCTCTTGAAGCTCCATGAAATGAACTGGATCAAAGAAACTATTGTCCATATCAATATCCCCCCTCTGGAGTGCGAGAATCCTCTGATCTTGGTTAGCAATCACCTTGTAGACTATCTTGTCTATATATGGCCCTTCTTTGAGTGATGAACTACTAACTCCTTCTACTTCAAGACTTGATGCAAGTGCAAGTAATAACACCGACATGATAATTAGAGCAATGAGTCGCGACCTCACCCCTATCACCTGAATAACGCACTTTGTTAGGTTCTTTCCTGTATTATTTTTTTTGATAAAGAAAAGGTAGCTGGCTCAGACTGCTCCTTAAACTTTGGAACTCTATTTCTTTACGGGAGTCTTCTTCAGAATAGGAATCACGAGAAAAACAACTACTGCATCGGCCCTCTAATGATAAGTAACATAGTCATATCCAATGGTGGGTCTATAACTTGCATGAGAACTTGTTCAGGCAAGGAATCTGGTTGAAGAGCAAAGGGCGTCCTGTCTAGGGATTAGTATCCTCAAGGGATCTATAGCGAATGATTAGCAGGACCATTACAATGATGATTACAGATGATGCTCCTGCTATTGCAGCAGATGCAATTTTGAGGAGGTCTAATGGATTGTGGTTTCCGGGAGGTGTGTCAGGCACTGGGTAATCTGATGACACTTGGTAGTCTGTGGTAAATGCGTCGAACTCCGGATAGAACGCAAAGTCTGGATTGCTGCCGAGCTCATAGAATGAAGCAGGCTCAAAGTCCTCGAAAACATAGGGGCCTGAGGTCACATGTGGTGCTTCAGGGTCGTACACAGGATCCCAGCTCATCCATCCATCATATCCAATAGTTTCATTGAAGATATGTTTGGGGATGATCCTGGTGTATGCAAACTCTGAGAAATGCCAGAATGATTCAGTGCTGTACTCCATGATGACCCTCGTGGGAGAAGGCGCATATGCTGCAACAAAATCGGTCATTGGTTCGATAGGTGTGATTGGCCTCGTAATTCCTGCCTCGAACATGTATGTGTGAGTGAATGCAACATCCTCTGCAGTTACTCGGACACCATCACTCCATGTCGCGTTGTCAATGATGTCTATGGTGAATCGGGTGTGACCATCTGGGACAGAAGAATTGTCCGCATGAGTCTCAGTGATCATTTGTCTGACAAGATAGGGAAATGGTGTCAGATCGGGTGCAAGAGTGAAGAGTGATGGCCAGAGCTCATAGAACATGCTCTCTGAAACCATATTACTATCGAGAAAGATGTTGAAGCTGTCTGGGTCCGTGCTGATTCCCACAGTGACAGTGCCACCTGGTTCTCCATCTATTTTGTGGATCTTTCTCATGGTCCATGGTCCACTGATATGCCTCCCAAGGTCGGGGACATGCCCTGCGAATTTGTCATTTCTGTATGGCTGCAAGTATATGTTCATGTAGACGACAAGTCTTGGGACATTGTATTGGAGAATCTTCTGCATCTCAGAAGCAGCTTCATACACCTCATCATAGGTTGTCCCATACAGGAGTTGATCCCTCCAGCTGTCGTATGTTGCATTTCTGAAGTTGCAGGGGTTCTGGTACGGGACGTCAGCATACTCACTCCAATATTCAGACCCAAGCCAATCAACATCATAGTCGATGAAGTTGAAAGCGTAGAAGACCATGTCATAGTCTCCGTGGCTGTCTAGTCTGGAGATGTATTCGTTGAACTCAGCTGCCTGGACACTAGCATTGACATCTAGAGACCTGAGAGCGTCAACACCAATCTGAGCGGTACAACCAGCAATCTCTGGTGATGATGAGGTGTACTCAATGACCACATCGAATGGTGAGCCGTCAGGTGCGAGCCTGTAGCCTGTCCCTGAATCAATACTGAAGTTGAGATTGTCAAGGATCTGATTCCCGATGTCAGACCTATTGGTGTAGTAGTGATAGTCCAAGTCATCCTCAATGGACCACCCATTCGCATATGGGACGACTGAATCATGAACTCGTGAGAATCCGTCAAAGATCTCGACTTGAACAGCGACCTTGTCAAAGGCATAAGCGAATGCTCGTCTAAAACCGCTGATGTTCAGAGGATACTTAGCACAGTTAATAGTGATGTGTCCGTATCCGTTTCTGAGCGCACTATAGACATCAATGTCCGGATCTCCATCCAATGATGCATAGAAGTACTGAGGTGGAGTAAAATTTAGATCCATCTCTATGATTCCTGATAGAAGGTCTAGGACGCGTTGATCCTGATCGGGTTCAACAAGATACACAATCTTGTCAACATATGGTCCAACATTCAATCCGCTTGGTTGGTTTCGGAGAGCTGCTGAGAAACTGGGAGATAGCATCAGGGGTATCAGGAGTAGAATGCACGATAACGCGATGCTCCACAGTTTCCTCAATTTTCTCACCCGAATCCGCTCTAAATAAATGCATATTCTCCTAAAATGTCTTGGATTCAATCAATGGAACTACTTTGGGCGCCTGTAGCGGCGAATGACCTCCCCCAGAACTATTACAATAACTGCGATTGATGCTCCAAAGGTGGCAGCAAGAAATACGTCCATGAGGTCGTCTGGCTCTGGACTTGTTGGTTGCGTGGTCGTAGTGGTTGATGTAGTTGGTTCAGGAGAACGATTAGGTGCAAAGTAGAAGTCGGGGTTGTAGGAGAGGGTGTAGAACTCACCTGCATTGTAATCTTCGAAGGTGAAAGGGCCTGAGGTCACATGTGGTTCTACAGGGTCGAACACAGGGTTCCAGGTTTTCCATGCCTCATGCCCTATACCAGTGACATCGTTGAAAATGTGTCTAGGGATTATCTTGGTAAATGCAATGTCATAGAAGTGCCAGTATGATTCCGAACTGAATTCAAATATGACTCGATATGGTGTTGGTGACCAGACGCCATACAGGTCACTCAACGGCAGAAGAATGGTCGCATTCGCATCAAGCATGTAGTTGTAGGTGAAGGCGACATCCTCTGCTGTGAGTGGTACACCATTACTCCAAGTGGCATTTCTAATGATGTCAAATATGAAACGAGAATGCCCCTCTGGAATTGATGAATCATCTGCATGTGTTTCAAACAGAATGGACTTAGCTAGATCAGGTACTGGCTCATTACCCGGACCATAATCATAGAGAGAGGAGTACAGGTTTTCTAGGACTATGTTTGAATAATCTGAATGTGTAACAAAGATATTGAATGAGTCTGGCTCCTGACCGATTGCAATATCAACAGTTCCTCCAAATGAGCCACTCAGTCTTCGTATATTTCTTGTAGTCCACGGACCTGAGATGCCCTTCGTGAGGTCTCCAACATGTCCCGTAAACTTATCGATACGATATCCTGAGTTGTAAATGTTCTCATAGATGACGATTCTGGGAACATTAAAGTGTAGAATTCTCTGCATCTCTGCAGCCGCCTCATAGACCTCTCCATAGGTTGTCCCGTGTAAGAATTGGTCACGCCAATAATCGTAGGTTGCATTCACAAAATTAGTGGGATTCTTTTGATATACATCCACATTTTCTGACCAATATTCATCTGCTAGGAACCGAGCATCATTTCCCTCAAAGATTGCTCCATAGAATACAATATCATAGTGACCATGATTGTTTAATCTATCAAACATATCCGCGTATTCGACAGCACGTCTCTGTACATTAATGTGAAGTGACTCACAAGCCCAGACCATAATTTCTGCCGTTGCACCTGGTAACTCACAGGCAGGTACGTATTCCATTGTGATATTGAAGGGTGAGGCATCTGGTGCCAACCTGAATCCAGTTCCAGGATCAATGGTGAATCCCAAATCATCAAGAATCGCATTTCCAATCCATGGCTGTGCAGTGTAGTAATGCCATTCCAACTGGTCTTCGACACACCAATCCATGGGATAGGGAACAAGTGAGTCATGTAATTGCGAATAACCATCCATGACTAATTGCATGTGAGCCTCTTTGTCCAATGCATATGCAATTGCCCTTCTCAGTCCACTGATGTTCAGTGGGTAGTCTCGACAGTTGATTGTATAATGCCCATATCCATTTCTGACAGTGGAAAAATAGTCAAGATCTGGATTACTGTCAAATATCGACTGATGAACTGGGTCGAAAAATGAAGAATCAAGATCGATGTCCCCACTCTCGAGTGCAAGCATACGTTGGTCCTGGTTCGAAATCACCTTGTAAACAAGACTATCTATATACGGTCCAACTCTCAGTGAGTGTGGGATATCCTCCTGAGCTACAGCAACCAAGCTACTTGTTAATGGAAACAATAGCGCACTAATCATTAGAAGTGCGAAGATTCTTCTGCTCACCCCTACTCACCCTGCTGGATTATAGGATGACACTACAATTCTGACAGTTTTAATTCTTTGGACTCTTGATTGTTCACAGTTTGACTGCTATGGTACAACCTTCTCCAATTGGAAGGATTGTACTATCGACTTTGTATTCCAGAAGCTCTCTGTTGAATCTGTCAATTGCTTTCGTTGAATCATTCCACTGTTCTTGAGGTCTTATTGGTGGCCATAAGGTATCATCAACAAGGAAGAGCCCTCCCTTCTTCAAGACTCTGATGCAATCAGCGAGCATTACGGGATACCCTCGTTTGGTTGAGTCTTGGAATACGACATCGAATGATTCCGATTCCAACCCTGCCAGGATTTCTATTGCATCTCCTACAATAATCTCTATGCTGTCAGACACTCCCTCTCTTTCGAATGCCTTTTTTGCAATGTCAACAATGGATTCATCAATCTCAATTGTAGTGACTTCACCTCCAAACTTCTTCGCAGCTAGTGCAAGAGATGTCGTTGAGAAACCAATGCTCATTCCTATCTCCAGAACCCTCTTTGGTCTGGCAAGAGTCAGAAGGATGTTGAACAAGCGAGCCATCTCATCCTCAATAGGCGGTCCGAAGCTCTCAAGACCTGTAGCGTTAATGAAATCATCAAGCCTCAGTCTATCGGTGTCCTTGTAGATGTCATCGATGTAATCCCAGGCTTTCTGACAATCAAATGGAACTTCACTCATACTGAAACATAGTTAACCTTCCTTTATGTGGGTTCAGCAATGGGCAGTTTGGTGATGACTCTCAAAACATTGACTGAACACGAAAACGCGCCTTCCCTTTCGATTTGTCGAACAATGTTTCAAATTATCTCAATGAAAAAGCCAGAATTCTAAAGGTCAATCACTGTTCATAATTCTCTCTCTCTATAAAGGGGATTTATGAAATCTGAATTATGTCAAAAAATCTTTCAAAAACCTCTATTTCTCTATAAAAAGTCAATATATGACCTTTTGATAGAATAATAATAGGCGAATACAATACGCACACGGTATATAACAGGAATTTCAACAATCGAATATGGTTGTTCATCTCTGACAACCATTCGCACTGTCCGCCGGGAGGACGTAGCACACATGACACTAAGAAACGAGTCCACTGACTCAACGCCAACAATGGCATCGACAACAAAGACAACAAGTACTATTTACGAAGAAGACCTCAGAAGGAGAATTGCCACTTTTCCGAGAGACGTACTCGCATGGTTTGCACTAGGGAAATATCTACGAGCTGTGGGACGACTCAAGGAGGCAGAGGAAGCACTTCGTAAGGCTGTTTCAATAAATTCAGGGCCTACTCCCTTCTGGGAGGAGCTCGCCCTCACACTCGTTGACCAAGGACGATTAGATGAGGCCTATACAATCTGTGATCGGAATCTACGTCACAACGTCGACTCCATTCAGAAGAGGGTCGCTGAATTAAGGAAGCTCGAGAGGTCTACAGACTCTGACTATCCGAAAGAAACCTCACCTTGTGTAGCTTGTCCAGAGTATACTTACTATGGATGTTCTCGCGGCTCCGAGTGTGACGCGATTGTTCGATGGCGCTCAGCTATGGCCAATATCATACCAAGTATGAAGGACCGAACTTGAACATACCAAAACTAGGTTAAGCGCACCTTCCGAATCACTGATTTATGGTAGTCTTATCAAGACAAATACATACAGACTGTTGGAAGGAACCCGATGTCGGATCTCAAAGCGCTCGTCCAAGATTTACCTGAAAGTCCAGGCGTGTATCTCTGGAAGGACGAGAAGGGAACGATTCTCTACATTGGTAAAGCAAAACATCTCCGAAGAAGAGTCAACTCATACTTGAGGAAATCAGGGCATTACAGAAGGATTGAGGAGATGATGTTCTATGCAAGAGACCTCGAAACCATCCTTACTAACACTGAACGGGAGGCACTTGTTCTAGAGCAGACATTGATCAAGAAACATCAACCAAGATACAACATTGCGTTGAAGGATGACAGACGACATGCTTGGGTGCGGATGGATCCCACCATGAGATATCCTGTCTTTGAGATTACTCGGGATGCTGAGAAGGACGGTGCGACATACTATGGACCATATGGGAGTACGAAGCGTCTCGAACGGTTTCTTGACACAATCAGGAAATCTATTCCAGTAGCTATGTGTAAGGACCCGGAAAAAGAAAAGCGAGCATGCATGGATTATCATCTGGACCGCTGTACTGGCCCGTGTGAGGACCACATCTCTGAAGAAGATTACAGGGTTCTTGTTAATCAGATGAACTACTATCTTGAAGGCCGTCCGGATGACCTCCGGAAGTCTCTACAAAAACAGATGGAAACCGCTGCAAATGAGGAAAAGTTTGAGAAGGCTGCAGAGCTGAGGGACCGACTCACAGACCTAGAAATCCTACTGAGCAGACAAAAGGTTGTCCGCTATGAAGGTTCACATAGCGACATTCTAGGCATCTCGCGAACGGAGCAGGCTGCACTCATTGACATGTTGATAATCCGTAACGGAAGAATGATTGGAGTTGACAACTTCTATTTTGAGATAGATCTAGACACTCCAGACGCTGAAGTACTCACTGCTTTCATTGAGCAATTCTACTTCACTATCCCACGATTGCCTGACCAGATAATCCTCCCTTGTGAGATATCAGAGATGAATGAGCTAAGCTCGTGGCTTTCTGATATCAATGGACATTCAGTTCAGATTATGTTACCAGATGATGATAGGACCTCTGAGCTAGTGGAAATGGCAAATAAGAACGCACATCGTGCACTGAGGAAGATGTTGATTCTCGGTGAGAGTCAAGATGAGATTGTACATGAAGGGGTCAAGCAGCTGAAGGAGGCACTCAGACTCGCTCAAGCTCCAATGCGGATTGAGGGTTTTGATATAGCAAATATCCAAGGTACAGATCCGACTGGTTCATGTGTGGTCTTCAAAAATGGTGAGCCCTATAACAAGCGTTATCGCATGTTCAAAGTCAGAGTCAAAGAAACACCTGATGACTATGCAATGATGCGAGAGGTAGTCTATCGCAGATATTTTGGTGTCCTTGAGCGACGTGATGTTCTTCCAGACCTTATTTTGATTGATGGCGGTAAAGGGCAGCTCAAGATGGCACTTGAGGCTTTAGAGGAACTAGGACTTGATTATGTCCCTGTGGTAGCGCTTGCCAAGAGGGAAGAGACCATGTATACCCGCGACAATCTCGATGGTGTCAATCTCGAGGTTGGGTCAGAGGGTCTTCGTCTTGTTCAGAGAATTCGTGATGAAGCACACAGATTTGCGCAGCGGTATCATCACAAGCTTCGGGAAAAGAGATTCACCGGGTCCATTCTCGAGGATGCTCCGGGCATTGGCCCCAAGCGACGGATAGCATTACTACATGAGTTTGGAAGCTTTGAGAAGGTTAAGGAGGCTACAGTGGAGCAGCTCACCCAAGTTGAAGGTATGACGGAAAAGACAGCTCTTGCTCTTAGAAAATGGTTGGATAGCGATGAAGTTTTTTGATTTTCCTTTCGTTATCTGACAGAATGATATAAAGGCGTAACATGAACTTCATCAGATACAATCGTTTGAGCCGAATTCACAGGAGTGTAATGGAAATGCCCATCAAAGTCTTCCTCGCTGTCAACTCTAAATATGGCAAGGCTCAAGAGGTTCAGAAAAGACTGAGATCCATTGATGAGGTCAAACTCGCTTGTTCCATCTCTACTGGGTCCTACGATGTAGTGGCGATGATTGAAGTCCCATCACTCGATGAGTATCGCACTTTCTCTATCGACAAAGTTAGCGCAGTCCCAAATGTCACTAACTATACGTCGTTCATTATCATGGATGAGTAATTCCAGTTTCTCCATTCATCAATTCGATGTATGTCTTGTTTCGTCGTTTTCCATAAATCAAGAAGATTCCGAGGCCGATTACTGAGAGTAATCCTCCCATTTGCAGAACAAAGAAATCCAATGACGGGATAAGGATCACACAGGTTACAAATCCAACTAGTGGAACGACTGGGTACATTGGTGTTTTGAAGGTCCCAGGGACACTGAGGCCTTTCCGGCGTAGAACGATTACTGATATGTTCACAATAGACTGAGCAATAAGATATCCGAAGACTGATAGCTGTGCTACCCATAAAACGTCTGCAGATAGTGTGAAACTGCTCACAAGTAGGAAAACCAGAATCAAAGCTGCTACTGGAACTTTCTGCTTTCTGCTTATTCTGTTGAGCGATTTCGGAAGGAATCTGTCTCTCCCCATTGAATACACAATTCTGGCACCAGCAAGGAATGTCGCATTCAAGGCTGCATAATTTGACGCAGCCATACCCGCCATGCCAATGACTAAGCCACCTGATCCTAGCATAACAGAGAATACATCAGCTATAGGTGTGAAGGTGTCTGCAACTTCGGTGAAGTGTGTCACTCCTACAATGACCAGTGATGCAGCCATATAAACCGCTGTTCCAATTAGAATAGTCAGAAAAATGGCTTGTGGAACATTCTTAGCTGGATTCTTGATTTCCTCAGAAGCTGCTGTCACTAGATTATATCCTACAAAGCTGATATACAGTAATGCAACAGTCGCAACGAAATCTGTTATCTTTGAATTCTCAGCGAAGAATGGTATCAGATTTGATGGCTCCACAAACTGGAGCCCAATCGCGACAAAAGCAAACAGTATGACTGCCTGAGCGAGATTGAACACACTCAAAACTCCGGATACACTTTTTATACTGATGATATTGGTGATGAATGTGATACATATTATTCCAAGGGCAATCACTACGACATATTGCAAACCATTCGGAATGAATGTGGCTAATGTATATGCCACTGCTAATGCGTATAGTCCACACGCGACAATATTGCCTATCATCATGAACCAACCAGTTAGAAATGCTGGAAATCCTCCTATTGTGTCATGGACAAACGTATACCCCCCTCCTTGCTTTGGAATTGATCCTGCCATTTCTGCATAGTTGGCTGCAGTAAACATTGCAAGAATCCCAGTGAAGAGGTATGCAAAGATCAATGCTGGACCTATCATTCCAGCGGCAGTTCCAGAGATGACGTAGATTCCACCACCAAGCATTGCTCCAAGACCAATATTCGTTGCCCCAAAAAGACCTAGATTTCGACCAAACTTTTCATTTGCCTGTTCGTCATCGATAGTTTCTGTCAATTGATGCACCGTCGCTAGATTTCGTTAGTAACTCCCGCGGAATCTCTGATTCGTTCTGGCTCCCCCAACTACATGACTTTTGAAGCTTTTTCTAACACATTTTTCGGTTTCCGTTTGAAACTACACACCTTCAAGTTTAAATGGAGTTACACTTCGCAAAATCAACGGCGGATTTGCATAAAATCCGAAGACAGAGTGATTTCAATGATCTGGAAAGTCAACGATAACTGTACTGCATGTGGAACCTGTGCTGACGTTTGTCCTGTTGATCCGACCTTGTATGTGATTAACGACAAAGCTATCTATCAGGTAGATCGAGCAGACGAGTGTACTGAGTGCTATGCCTGTGTTGATAGTTGCCCCGAGGGCGCTATTGAGGAGTAGAACTCAAGCGATAACAACACCAATTTGCAATGTGAGTGAGGGGTGACCCGACAGGAATGGGTGTTTCTTGTCTCTTTGTACATAACCCCGAAGTTTAAATGCTGAGATGAGCCGCACCACAAATGCAGGACTCGATTTAGAGTCTTAAGAAGAAGTGATTCACAATGATTTGGAAGATAACTGACGCTTGTACAGGAGAAGGAACTTGTGCCGATGTCTGTCCCGTTGACCCAACCCTATTTGTGATTGAAAACGACAAAGCTATCTATCAGGTAGATCGAGCAGACGAGTGTACTGAGTGCTATGCCTGTGTTGATAGTTGCCCCGAGGGCGCTATTGAGGAGTAGAACTCAAACGATAATGACCCGAACTTACAATGTGAGCGAGGGGCAATCCGACAGGGGCGTCCTGTATAGGACGTTCCTGTCAGTGACATTCTTTCTTATTCCTTCACTTTATACGCATCACCAAGTACTGAGTCAAAAAACTCCTTCAGTGACTTCTCATTGAGACTGATTCTCACATGTGCGAACTTGTCCGAGCTTGGATCAAATGTACCTGTGATCTGTTCAATCTGAGAAACATCATCTAGCATTAACATTGTGCGGGCTTCATCAACCTCTTCATGCATCCCAAATTGCTCACGAATCTTATCCATGGCTTCACGATATTCCTCAGGACTCACTCTGTAGAACAGCTTCATGTGATGAACTCCAGCGAATTCTGAAATTTGATATTACAGGGGAAGGTATAAGTGATTCAGTAGGACGAAGCTATGACTAGACAAGTCGGGAGGACTTTGACTTGAGGAATAACCACCACAAACTAATCAGTTTCTTTATGGTCACTCTTCTGTTGTCTGGATTTATACCACTCCTGGTATCCCCGGACTCTTTCATGGCTGAACCACAGAGAGCGTATACGCCCTCTGCATTCACCTGGCAGACCTTCAATAGGAACATGAACGTGACCACTTTCGTATCACCAGATGGAAGCCATGACACACTATGGCACTTCCTTAACAATGCACAGGATAGTATCTATGTCGAGATCTTCGGGGTTAACAATCCGTATATCCTTGACCTCATTCATGAGTTGCATACGACCAAACCTTCACTGGAGATGAAGTTCCTCCTCGGATGGAACAGTATTGGATACTATAGTCCCAATGACTATGTGGCAAACAATCTCACACTGCTAGGTTACCCAGTGAAATGGACAAATGACTCTGAGTTTACTTATGCTCATCAGAAGTTTGTAATCATTGATAATAAGACCACAATTGTTCACTCAGGTAACTGGGCAAAAACAAGCTTCCCCGAGGATGGCATGAAAGCCAACCGAGAATGGAGCATCGCAATGACTGACATAGTTGTCACTGATTACTACAGAGATGTCTTCGATTATGACTGGAGTAATGGTATTGACTACGATGCAGGAATTCATGGTACAGGGTCTCCTTTGAGCTATTCTGAAACTAGTAGTACTTATGCTCGACCCTTTGCCACTTCAGGGGAATTCTCTGGTCCGATGAATGTTACACCAATCTTCAGTCCTGATACGAGCCTGCAAGGTATTCTGTACTGCATCAACGCAGCCCAGGCAACATTAGACATTCAGATTCCGTACTTCACCAATTGGAATGAAACAGGGAGTGTTGAACAAATTCTGGATGCGATAGTTGCAGCCAAAAATCGTGGAGTGACCGTCAGGGTAATCTCAGAGCAAGATTATGATTTTGAAGAGGTCGCAGGTCTCTTCCACGAACATAACATCCCAATAGTCTGGCAAGACACTCGTTGGTTCACAGCCAATCATAATAAGGGAATAATCGTAGATGGTCGCATTGTTCTAATCAGTAGCATCAACTACAGCGACAATAGCATCGAGAACAATCGAGAGGCTGGAGTCATCATTGAAAATGAAGATGTTGCGCAATGGTACTTGGATGTCTTTGACTTCGATTGGAGCATCGCTGATTTTGACCACATCAATTTCGTGAATCTGTACTGGTCACCAAATATTCCTACAAGTGCCACTTCCATTGATGTGATTGTTTATGGCCACGAGCTTTACTCCGCCCCAATTACTGACGTGAGCCTTGGGGTGAAAATTGGATTAGGTGCTTGGAGCAATTACACAATCACAGGAACCGTCTTCGCATCAGCAGAAGGCGATCTTGAGAACTACAATCACACTATCCCCGCACAGGCTGATGGTACTAACATCACCGTTCAGGCAACAATTGTGGCTGGTGGTTTAACATATGTAGGTGAAGAGATGGTCATCCGGGTACGTGATTCCATCGGACCCATTACTGAACCACCCACAACAACAACACCGTCAACTACATCGACCACAACAACACCATCAACAACTCCACCCCCCGGTGATGGTGATCTTGCTGCTCTAATCGCAGAACTGCTGCCATATATTGCACTAGCTATAGTCGCTGCAATAGGTGCGATCTGTATCAAGAAGCGGAGATAGTATTAAGAATCCAGAGGCCCCTCGAGTTGGGGCCTTCCCATTTTCTTTCAACGTTAGTTGTCTATTCTGCCTTCTCTGCCATTTCAGCGAACTTCAGACAGCTCTCAGCATCAGCCTCCTCACCACGCTTCTGGTGAAGACCACCTGCAATACGATAAGCTCTAGCAACAGCAGGCCAGTTCTCTTGAGCATCTAGACATAGTGCTAGTGCTTTCCATGTTTCAGGATTACTCGAGTCATACTTGATTGCGTTGTTGTAGGCTTTGATAGCCTCGTCAATTCTCAGTAGACTCTCCAACGCTCGTGCTTTCTTCTCCCAGAGATCTGCATTCTCTGGCACATGCTGCAAGCCTTCATCTGCAACTTTGTTTGCCTCTTCAAATGAACCAAGAGTAAGGTATGCTTCTGCTTTGTTTGAATGAGCACGAGGATCGGTTTCTGAAATGCTGATTGCCAAATCAAACGCAACCATTGCCTCATTCTGTTCGCCAATGTGAATGTGAGTCAGACCCATTTCATTCAATGCATCGAGGTCATCTGGGTTGAGTTGCAATGCACTTCGATAGGCCTCGATTGCCTTCTTGTTTTGACCTTGCTGTCGTAGAGATCTTGCTCTGGCTATTCTCTGGTCGAAGGTCTGCCCATCTTGTGACATAGTTAGCTGTCCACTACTTCTAGTTTTAATCATATTTCATGCAGATGTCACTGTTTTTGGCTAAATCTATCAAGACGTAAGGATTTTAACAGGGCCGCTCACTCACCAGTCCATCCTTAATCCAGAGGAAACACGAATGAACGATGATGAAGATACTTTTTTCGAAGATGATGACTACGACGAAGAAGACGAGGAAGAGGAAGACAGTTTTCCTGATGACGAATATGAGGACGACGAAGACTATGACTCTATCGACGCTCTATATGATACAGGTGAAGGACGTTTTGCTAACTTTGCTGAAGACCCTTGGCCTCCGACCACGTTCATTCTGATCTTGATTGGACTTTTTATAGTTCTGCTGACCCCTCCACCACTATGGGCACTCTGGAACTATTTCATCATTTCAGACTACTTCATGATGATCATTGGTGGTGCAGCAGCTGCCTATTCTATTGTTGCATGGCATCGAGCTGGACAACACAGATTGCGCTGGGCCGCAGTGACAAACTTGTTTGTTGTACTTCTCATCGTTGTCATAACCACAATTGACACATTCAGCTGGGTGTTTTACCTGCGTTCGATATTCCCGGGAGTTGAAACACCAATCCTACCCTTAGCATTGGTTCTAGCAGTTTTCTCGATATACTCACTTTGGGTTATTCAGAGGAATTTTGCCCAACCAACAAGGCGTTAATCAGGTGTTTGAAATGAGTGATAGCGTTCAAACGCTAGATGAACTCATCTCCATAATTCGGAAATTTGTGGAAGACAGAAACTGGGAACAGTACAACAAACCAAGTGCTCTTGCGGTATCTGCATCAATTGAGATGGGTGAACTTCTTGAATTATTTCAATGGAAGTCCGACGAAGAGATTCTCGAAGCTCTGAAGGATAAAGAGTTCATCTCAGCATTGGCGGGGGAGGTAGCTGACGTGATGGTATATCTTCTGCGGATTTGCGATAAGGCTGGTATTAATCCAACTAAGGCTATTGCTGAGAAGATGGAACAGAATGCGAAGAAGTACCCAATTGAAGAATGGGAAGGCAAAGCCCCCAGTAAGATCAATCGGTTGTGATAAGTCTAGTATAAAGTTCTGGCCGTCTATCCATTATGAGATCATTTCGTTTCGTAATCGACTTGTCATCTGCTAAAGAAGGATTGATGTCTGCATAAGCAAGTCCAACTTCATCTCCTAGAACTGTCGCTAGTCTGGTTCCATTGGTGTCTGTGATTTGAGAGTTTCCAGAAAAAACCACACCTCGTTCAGTGCCAATGCGATTTGCTGTTGCTGTGAATACAGAGTTCTCAATGGAGCGTATCACCATCGCATTCTGACAGAACGGTAGAACGAGATTGGACGGGTGGAGAATTACCTGCGCGCCTTTCAAAGCTAGGACTCTCGCCACTTCAGGAAATGCCCAATCGAAACAAATCATGACTCCAAATCTTGCCCCATTGAATTGAAAGACGGGAGGTTCTTCGTTCCCTGGGATGAACCAGTCCTTCTCGTTCAAGAAGAGATGAATCTTGCGATAAGTCAGAATGTGCGAACCATTTGCAAACACAGCTGCGGAGTTGTAAAGTCCGTGTGATCTTTTTTCACAGATACCTGCAACAACAAGCCGATTGGATTTTGACCAGTTCAGCAGATCATTTGAGAAGACACCTGTGGAGATTTCCTCTGATGCGAATAAAGCCTCCTCTTGATTCTCAAAGACATACCCTGAGTTACACAGTTCGGGGAGAACAAGGACATCGACATTGCTCTGTGCCGCTTTATCGAGAATTGATCTCACCCTTGATTGATTCTTATGAATATCCGTCACTACTGGTTCCATCTGTCCAACAGCCAGTCTCAACTTGGTTTCACCTTGTCTTCCTAATCTTTGGTGGGCTTTGTTTCCTTCGGTCTAAAAGAGGATGAGTTGCGCCTGGGTGACTGGCGCAATTATTCTTGTTCTAAAACAAACCATTCTGCATTGCAGTCTGGCAATCACAGCTCGCGTCCTTAGGGATATTTGCAATCATCTCAAAGGTCAACTTTCTGACCCTCTCAACATTTTCAGACATTGTCTTTAGGACCATTGCATGAGTGACAACTTCGTCAGCGTGCACATCGTAATCGGTTGGCATCGAAATGTTCACGAAACAGATTCCTGCCTCACGAGCAAGAGCTGCCTCAGGATATGCAGTCATCCCTATGACTTCCCAACCCTGATTGTGATAGAACATTGATTCAGCCCTTGTTGAGAATCTTGGTCCATTTATACATACATAGGTGCCTCCATCGTGAACTTTGTACTTCACTTGAGCAGCTGTTTCTACTGCGACCTTTCGCAGTTCTGGACAGAATGGTTCTGCAAAGGGTAGATGGGCTATTGTCCCCTCTTCGAAAAAGGTGTCTTTGCGAACTCCCATTGTCCGGTCAAAAAGTTGGTCAGCAATCACAAACTCTCCTAGCTTGACTTTTTTTGGTTGAAGACTGCCAGTGGCCGCGGGACTAATGATTCGTTTCACTCCCAGAGCCTTCATTCCCCAGATGTTTGCTCTGTAATTGATCATATGCGGAGCAATTGTGTGTCCTCGTCCATGTCTTGCAAGAAATGCAAAACTGCGTCCTTTAACAGTTCCTAGAATGAAATTATCAGATGTTGCTCCGTAGGGTGTGAACACCTTTACCTCGATTGGATTTTCAATCACATCAGAATCATAATTCCCTGAGCCACCAAACATACCTATCTCAATAGGAAGAAGTTTCTGTAATGCATCTGCCTGACTCCTGTCAGCGGGGACTACTGATAGTTTTGCTTCAAATGCCATTTTCTCCACCTATTCCTTCATTCTCCATGCTTTGTCGAGTGGATACTCGATGACATCAAGAAATCCCATGTGCGCTTTGATTTTCGATAGCTGATCGTCAGAGAGTACAACGTTATTGTATTCACGAAGATGTTTCTTCAACTCCTGAGTACTCATCTCCCTTACCTTCTCTCCCTCGAAGATTTTCTTGATAAGTGCAGATATATCCTCATAGAAGTTCCAAGGCCATATTTCCCAAGCCCATGCAATCTCAACTCCAAAATAATCTGGAACAAACTTTGAACCTGCGATGTGCATAAGTGTGGCACTCTTCACGTCAGCTGCACCTTTCTCTTTTACATGTTCAACAGCCATCGTGAGGCTTTCGCCTGTGTCTGTAATATCATCAATAACCAAGACCTTCTTTCCGTTAACATCTCCAACAAGGGGACAAGTTAGTTTGGCTTTACCATCCTTTGTTGCAGTCACACCCCAGTGATCCACCTTCACCGAATACAGGTCCTTGACCCCTAATAGATCACATGCAATCCTGGCATGAACCCATCCGCCTCTAGCAATTCCGACGATAGCATCTGGCCTCCACCCAGACCTCTTCACCTTCGTTGCTGTTTGATAGGCGTAGTTGTAGATATCATCAAAATCAAGTACATAGCATAATGGACCTTTAAGCTCCATAATAGTCAGCCACCGAGGTATCGATTTCTTTCAGACTATGATAAAAAGATGTCCCTTCGCCTTTTGCATAGAAGCTTGACTTTGAACCTAAGAAACCTCAAGTGAGAGAGTATCAAATTTCCCTGGTTGATAAGTAATTCTGAAGGAGAGGACATGACCCACATCGACATCAATCGGCTCCGTCAATGGGATAAGGAGTGGCTTCCATCCATCCTTCATATTCAGCGTAATGTCGTCTAATAACTTAGATTCGAACACTCCTACCACTCCGTGTACTACTCCTTTGTCAACAGCTTTGAATTGCAGAGTGTTGTCTATTCTTGTATCTCGTTTCAACTTCGTTAAATCGATTGACTCAAGGACCTGCATATCCGCTAGGTCTCTTGTGACTTCACGAGTTGCAGTTTGAACAACTCGTGGGAATTCGAGGTCATTAAAGCGAAATCGCTCCCAGATATCAGTACACTCCACGGGTACGAGAAAGATTGTGATTTCTTGAGGTAGGATTACACCATCGGATTTCAAAATGTGTTCAACTGCATGAGCAGAAGCTGGAATCTGTTGTTCAACCAACATAATAGATGACAGCATTTCACATATCACTACATCTGCTTTGTTGTCCGGGACATACTTTTCGAAATGACTCTCGACAAACTCTATAGCGTCGTCTACCTCATTCATCTTTGCAGCTATTCTAGCGTATTGGATTGACTCAGGATTTATGTCAATGGCTGTAACCTTATCAGCACCAGCCTTTGCAGCGAGTATAGCCAGTACTCCTGAACCAGTCCCTATGTCAACAACGTAATCTCCGTCTTTCACAACTCTACCAATGGCTCTACTGAATTTCTCAATCCTTGATTTCTGCCCCAGAAGGTTGGCTGCATGCAGCATAGTGAATGGAGTTGCATAATCTCGGTCGGTCATCTATTTTTGCCATATCAAATCTTACTTATAATAGAGATGTGAGCGAGCGGTTGCCAAGTTAGTAGAGAGACCCTTGGTTGACAACATATAGGACAGCATCACTTTGCCCGAAGAGATCATCAGTTCTGCAATGGTAGCTCTTGAGGAAGGCCGCCCTCATGATGCAATTGCTGCACTAGAACCCCTCGTCGAAGAAGATGATGAGAATGTCGACGCTTTAGTATGTCTTGGGATGGCTTATGTTCAAGCTGAAATGCCTGAGGAAGCTGTGAGGGTGCTTGAACAAGCTGACAAACTTGTAGAGCAACACTGTGTCGTTGAGCTATTCTTGGGACGTGCCCTCTGGGCACTCGGGAAGATTGACTATGCAGAAGATAAAATCCGAGAAGCTCATAGGCTGGACCCGTCTGAGCCTGAAGTCTGGCTGGATCTTTCAAGAATCCTGTACAGGAAAAATGAGTATCGCGAAGCACTCGAGATTCTCCAACAAGCATTGGAGCGATTTCCAAATGAATTAGAATTGATTGGTCTCTATGCATTGACACTCTATAGATTAGGTGATTTTACTGCCGCAACAACAGAATGGGCTAAGGTTCATCGCTTGAATCCAGACCTGATGGCTGCAGTTTCGAACTATGCTTATCTCTTACTTATTCAAAACCGTTCTTTCGAAGCTGCACCTTTCGTGGGTCATGCCAATATAGTTGATCCGGATGACTATCGTGCACAAATCTTGTTAGGTGAACTGCGATTTCAATCGGGTGAGCATGATGGTGCAAAAGAGTGTTTCAGCAAAGTTGTTAATCAGGATCCTGCAAACATCGAAGCATTATCACGTCTTGCTGTCCTTGCCCATCTTGCACGTGATACTGAGGGCTGTAATCACTATCTTGAGCGTGCAGAAGCTGAACTTGGCCGAGACCCAGAGTCCTGGAGAGGACTTTGTGGGGTATATCCACTACTCGGTATGGATGAGAAATACATCGACTGTTTGGTTCAGTGGACCAAAGCCGATCGTGGTGCTGCGGCACCTTGGGTCGCTCTAGCACACGAGTATGATAAGCTAGGGAGGCTTGAATACGCTCGGAATGCATGGAGGGTCGTTTTTGAGTTACGTGGATATGTCAAAATTAGGTGCAATGGTTGTAAGAAAGAAGCTAGAATTCCCTATGATGAAACAAAGGGGTTCGATGTCTATCAAGACTTTTTGTGCGGAGATTGTGGCGCGAAGATTAACATGCCAGCAGGTCTTGCATTGACCTAATGTGATGAGCCAATGAACGAAAGACACTATCCTCATCTTCCGATTCCTGGAGTTGGAGCAATTGTCGTTGGTCCTAGAGGGATCTTACTTGCACGACGTGATAAGGATCCAGCGAAGGGCCTGTGGAGTATCCCGGGCGGCGGGGTTGAATTGGGAGAAACTCAGAATGAATCTGTTATCCGTGAGGTGAAAGAGGAAACTGGTATAGCATGTGAGGTTCTAGAGTTTGTAAGTACTGCAGATCTCATATCTCACGACATTTCAGGTAATGTTGAATATCACTTCCTTTTGAACCACTATCTTGCTCGTGCACTCACTGAGGACACCAAACCTGAGACTGAGGATGGCGAAGTAGGTTGGTTTCATCCTGACAGACTCCCAACAGACATTGCTGATGATAGAATCAAAGTACTACTTCTCTCTGTTCGAGATAGAATTCTTGAAGTCATGAATGAAACGTAAGACACCTGTATTATACAGCGATATATCAGATATCCACTCTGCCACGAAATATAAAAGCCATTGATAGGACTTCATGTAACGAGTCTTTCCAGACCTAAGGACGTGTAGAAATACAATGTTCAGAACAATAATGGCATTACTAATTTGTTTAGTGGCAGCTATCATTATAGGGGCTTTCCAAATTTTGGGCCTCGGAATCGCTGATATTCAGACTATTGTCGGTAGCTCGGATATCACTGGTGAATTGATGGCTAAAGGCGCACTCCTCTTCGGAGGGCTGCTATTCCCATACACCCTTGCAACAACAGCTCAAGTCTACTCTCCCTTAGTAGCACTAGGAGTTGCTGGCTTTATTGCTGGCTTAATCTCCAAGAGCGGTGTTCGCATGCTCTTCGTTTCAATAATTTCTTTGGTACTCTTCTTCTTGGGTTACTATGTTCTTACCCTCGTTGGAGACCCAACAAATCTTGATGCAATGCTTATGATTGCAAGGAACATGGCTATCGACCTTGGCGTCGCCTTTGGTCTGCTATTCATTCCAGGAATTATTGGTGCATCACTAACATCCGAGGACTATTAGTCCTCTTAATGAAGCCGGGGGCTTTTGCCCCCTACGACCTTTTTTAATTAACTAGTTGTCTAGCTAATATAGAAGAAGTAAGTTCTAGGAATTCATCCAAATGTGCTCTTTGTATGAACGCACCTGCAGCCATGGGGTGCCCACCTGCCTCAGCTATAAGTTTACCATTCTTCTCATTGAGGATATCTGCGACTTCCACGAACACCTCTTTGAGGTTGACTCCTCTGTCGATAAGTTGCTTATGCGCACGCCCAGAAAGTTTCGCTAGAGGACTATCATCGGTTGTGTTCCTGCTTACCCCAATGACTGGTCGGTCAGTTGGTATGATCATTGATCCCTGTGCCATCCCAATAACTATACCAATTATAGTATCAGGTGTCTGAGGATCATCTACAACATACATTCCATCCATCTCTTTATAGCCATCCGCCTCCTCAAGACGTCGAAGAGCACCTGCCAGGTTTGCTCTATGCTGTTGTAGCAGTACCTTACCTTCAGCAAAAGCTTCAGAATCTCTCATGCAAACGCCTACCCCGACTTCTGGACGTCGATTCCGGCCACAGGCGTTTAAGAGGGTTGAGAATTCTTTAGCGCTCCTCATCTCCGTCTTTGGTGGACGTTGCGATAAAACTATAGTATCACCGATTATTCCCTGTGCCACTCTTGGGTCATTGTAATGTTCAAGTACAACCTGAATGATGCCCTGAATAGCAAGTTGCTTCTCACTGGATTCTAGGTCCATCCATGTTCTCCATTCCTCTCCTGACTTCATATCAATGTCAAGGTCCTGAAAGAACGCATAGCAAGCATCCTCTGCTCCTGTTAGCCCTGGGAGATATGGGTCAGTTGCATATTGGAGTAGGTACGGTAGAGGTCGAGTGTGGATGCCAAAAAATGTGAGATCTCTCATGACCTCTAGAAATCCTGAGTCTTGCCCGAGCTCAACAATCTCTTTGTTAATACCCACAAATCCTTGTCCGTAGTAATCTTGAAGGTCTCCTGTTGCTCCCACAATGGCTAGTTCGGAAAGGTCAACATTACTTGTTGAAACAAAAAGAGCGAGCAGGAATGCGGTTCCAGCTCCTGAAAGATCATAGCTGCCACTTAGTCCATGTTGAGATGGATTCACCTCGATTAGTTTCGAGGAGTGGTCGTTGGAAGACGATGTTTTTGGATCATCAGGAGGTAAATGATGGTCTAGGATGATTATTGATTTCACACCTTCAATTTCCAAGATGTACTTCTTTACTAACTCAATTTGTCCAGTACCGAAGTCACTGAAAATGACTAAATCTGGCTTATACTCACGGACGTCCTTCTCTATCTCTACGATAGTTTCAGAGTTAATCTGATGGACATTCTTCCATTCAAACTCTTTCTCCTCTCTCTCAAGCATAAGCGCAATTATGGCCAAAGAGGAGATACCATCAGCATCTATGTGAGAGAATGCAGAGACTTTCTTTGAATGCTTGACTATCTTGGAAGCTTCAACGAGAAGTGTTCCCATCGACTCAGGTATAGACTCGTAAAATCTCTCCATTTTTCCCAATAAACTGTCCTCTAGTGTATAATATAAGTTGGCCGCTCTATGGTAACGAGTGAGCTAAGTGGTTTTTATTCCGTTACTCTCATTGCTCGCGATAAGGCTAGAAACATCACCAAGAACACGCTTGCTACAGCTGCCAATACTTTGGCAACTCGTTGCCATCGTGTTAATGGGACTTCCATCTCTTTCAGTTCATTGGTGATTTTTCTAAGGTACACTCTACGTTCAGTGTATAGTGCTTCCTGGTCATCAAGTATCGAAGAGTATTCTGTCCAGCTCTGGTAGAGTGGGGTTTCAGGACTTGTCTTGAGCCATTCGTACCACTGTTCTAGAATTTCTTCGCGGTGGGGTGAGGGGAATCCATTGATTGTTTCATGGATTGTACTCTCCCAGTCATCTGGTAGCGTCATATCTCTGTGTGCACCTCATTATTCCCGGCAGAGGGACAATAAATGAGTCGTCTTTGTAGATTATTAAGTGTTGACTGTTCGCGCGCGGTTTGCGCAATCTGACTAATTTCAGATAGTTCACTCTTTAAATGAATCCAAATGCGCATTCACTATCCATTTCCTCAAAAAGATAGATTATCTCATTTTGGCTAGTTCTTTACCCCACTCTTTAATGTCAGATCTGAGTTTCGATAGGTCCTGTGGACTAATGGTATCAACTCTACCGTATGTCTTGAGAATCCGTGTCCAACGTTGCATTTTCACGATGAGGTGACCTGCGACTCCTTTTCCTTCCAATATTTCAGCTGATTCATTGATTCTCTGTGCGAGATCACTAGCAATGACACCTTCTCTTACCTGAGTTTCAAGAGTGTCTAAGACAGCTTGCAGATTAGACACAGCTCCTTTTTCTGCAATGCTTGGTCCAGTTGCAGCTAAAGCTGCAGGAGTAGCAGTTTCCAATTCCTTTACCAACTTAATCAGCTCATCTAGACGTTCTGTGTTGGCATTGACTGCTAAGGTAAGTTCTGAAGTGTTTTCCTGAACTTCAGTGATTCCAGAGATGACTTCAATCATCCTGTTCAACATCTGTGTGAGTCTATCAATAGCTCCATTGATCTCTGTGAGCTTTGCTCTAACATAGGTGTCTTCTTCGCTCATAGTTTATTCCTCGAACCTGAGGGTGCTCTATATGGCACGTAATGGCTCGTCATCCAAGTGTTTGAAGATTAAGCTTTCTGTGTTGTTTAGATACTATAATGCTATGCAAGTCCATAAGCTAATACTAATATCTACTTTAGAGGTGGTTTCATAATACTGAGAGGTTAAGCAACAGTGTATGTCATAAACTTCAATGAACGCGAGGAAACTCCTGTTGATATGGCTGATAGCAAGGATGTCTACATGCGCTGGTTAGTTGGTAGACGAACTGGAGCTAAGACATACGCTATGCGTCTTTTCGAGATTAAACCGGGAGGGATAATTCCACTTCACACACATCCTGAAGAACATGAGATTTTCATTCTCGAAGGTGAGGCTAAAGTTCTTGGTGGAAACGAGGGCTTGGTTGCAAAGAAGGATGATGTTGTCTTTGTACCCTCTGACCTACCTCATGGCTACGACAATACTCAAGGTACGAAATCCTTTCGTTTCATTTGCGTGATACCTTTGCTGAAGAAAGAGTAGGTAGTTTTTTCTTACTGACTTTCTTGTCTGTATGAGGAGTTAAATGATGAATCTCAACGGCAAAAAGCTTTGGATATTCGATGTTGATAACACGCTTATTCATGATGTTGAACATCCAACTCCATTCGATGATGCATTAAAATTCTGGAATTCGCTTGAAAAGAAGGGATACGAACTCGCGATTCTAACAAATGTAGGCAGACTGTCATCGAGACAAGTAAATGCTGCTATTTCTAAAGCTGGTTTCAAGATTCCAGTGGAACGAGTGTTTACAGCTGGAGCTGCAGCCGCGGCATATGTGCATAACAGACAACCGGGAGCTCGTTGTTTTGTCATTGGTGAGGGTGGTGCACAGGAGGACTTTGTTGCCCGAGGACTGGATGTTTCTAACAATCCTCCAATCGATTTTGTTGCAGTTGGGGCCGATCGTGGGATGACATTTGATGAACTTAACTTTGCCACCAAGATGGTCAAAGGAGGTGCACCTCTCATTTGCATCAGTGGAAGTCGCGATTATCCTGGTGTCTATCTAGGTTCAGAGGACACATTCATCGGTGAATTATCAATTGCAGCTGCAATCGAACATGCTACAGGTGTCCAAGCAGTAGTGGTTGGAAAACCTCTTCCAGAGATTCTTGTCGAAACTGTGAAGGCATTGGGACGCACTGTGTCCGATGCAGTTATGGTTGGAGACAACCCCAATTCTGACATAGCTGGCGGTAACGCAGCAGGCATGACCACAGTTCTCGTTAAGAGGAATCCTGACGACATCATAGCCTATGAATCCGGTGAACTTGACACTACTCCAACTGTTACAGTCGAGTCTCTTGAGGACCTCATTTCCGAAATTTAAACAACTCACAATACTCAAAGGGACTTTGATTGATTAGTAACTTATGACACGTAAAGGACCTTTGATTCATTTTGAGGTTAAACGAGCCAGTTTAAGTGTCGGAATGATTGTCCTTGATGAGCTGAAAGTTGGTAGGTCTACTCCGTACTTCGAGGAGTATGAAAAAGAAACCTTCAATGAGATTCGATCCCACCTGACACTCGAAGACGCAAAGGATGACCCTATCTTTCGTTCGTACCGAGACCTCTACTGGTCATTCGGGATGGACCCCACCAAGCTGCGTGTTTCCAGTGAGGCTGTACTGAGAAGGATCCTCAAAGGATTGAACCTTTGGCGTATCTCAGATGTCGTAGATATCGTTAACCTCGCTTCTGCATATCATAAAGTACCAATTGGGCTAATTGATCTATCCAAACTGAAAGGTGACCTATACATCAGAACCGCAGCCAATGGAGAGTTGTTTCAAAGGATTGGGGGCAAGATAATTGTCTGTCGTGGTCGCGAGATTGTCGTTGCTGATGATGAGAAGATTGTATGTTTTGGCTATGCCACACATGATTCTGAACGCACAATGATAACCAATGATAGTAGAAGTGTTCTTGTGCTCCTCTATGGTTCGGAAGCTGTCACAGGCGAAGTGATGGATGAAGCTCTGAAGATAACCCTAGACATGATTGACCAATGGCTTGACTGCAGAGTGTCCGAGCCGGAAATCGTCTATTCCTAGAACTCCAGGAATGGCTGACCGAGAACAATCCTCTCAAGGAGACTGTTCTTGCTGGCCTTATTCACCATCTGTTCGAATTGCTTCTTGAGACGAGCCTCATCTACATAATCTGGTTCTTTAATTCCCATACTCCCTATTACCAATTGTAGCATATATTCGAATTCATATTGGAGGTAGTCTTCCTTTCTGGTCTTTTCTTTTCTTGTCACTTCTTTCTTTATTTTCCTTGCCAAGCCCTGCTTGAGTGCTTCTCGTGTTTCAGTCAGGTAGAATGACATTGACTTCTCATAATGAAGCTCGCCTCGCTTGACAAGCTCCTTCAAGAATGGTAAACCGAAAGTTCGTCTTGCAATGGCTTCGATCCTTGCTACAAATGCATTGATTATATCCTCGTAGGACAGCATCCCTGCTTGACCCTTTGTTTCGAAGACCTTGTCAGTTGGTTTTGCACTCTTGAATTTCTCCTTCTTAGCAGCCAGAAGTTGCGCTCGTTCTTTTCTTGCCGCCTCATCAGCCGCAGCCTTTTCAGCCTCAAGGCGTTTCCTCTCGGCTTCAGTCTTTGCGGCTTCGATTTGTTTCTGGCGTTCGAGTCTCCTCTTCTCTCGTTCTGCTGCCTCTCGTTTCTCTTGTTCTATTCTCTCCTGCTCTAGTTTTTTGAGTATCTTCTCTTGTTCCGCCCTCAGTTTTTGCATGTGGGTTTGAACATCCCTCTCTGTAAGTGTGATGTGCTTGGTCAGTAGCCAACGGACACCAATATGATTGACTTTTGGTTTCAGGTCTGCAGATGAGAAGATGAAACTAGCTGTCTGTTGCCCTGGTAACTGAGTAATGATCTCTTCAGACTCTTTTTCTCCAGCTATAGGTTCGAGGATTCGCTCCAAAACCTTCAGAGATTGCTCACTACTAATGCGACCAGCAGATATTGTGTTGAACTGTTCAAATGCTTTGTAGTCGATGTCCTTCGGACTTTGCGTTGCTATTAGACATTCGATTCCATATTTCCGTGCTTGACGGAACAGAAGCAAAAAGGTTTCTTTGGGTCCTGGAGCCTTCATTCCCGCAGGAATGAAAGGGGCTGCTTCATCTTGAAATATCATCATTCGTGGTTTCTCAGTGAAACCTTGTCGAAGCATCCATGAGTACAGCTGGTTTAGCACAATTGCTATGAAAAAGTGCTTCTCCTCCTCGCTTCGAAGCGTCTTCAGAAAAATCACGTTTATTGGTGTTTTGCCATTTACGGATTTTGTGAGATGATCAAAATCGATGTTACCCTCTTCTTTGAAGAGCAGCTGCGATGAGCCAACAGTCAAACTTCGAATACGAGTTGCTAATGTTTGTCTCTCAGAGAACTTCATGAAAGGTTCGAGATCAACTCCGACTGTTTCTTTATCTGCCACCAGCATGTCAGCCAATTCTGACAACTCATCAATTTCCGTCTTCTCCGTTTCCCAGATGGTTCTAAGAAGCTCATAGACTGCCGCAAATGCCTTTCCCTCCCATGATCTCGACAATCCTGCAACTTTCATCAAGACTTTTACAAGTGTTCTTGCGGAATTGTCAAGCAAACGAATAATATCATCCTGATCTGCATCTCTATCAGGTAATTTCAAAGGATTGATTGAGATAGCGAGACCTTTGCTACTAGCAGGTGTATAGACCCTCACAATTGTTTTGTCCATGTACTCCTTGAGTCTTTCAGGAGGGACTCCTTTCGATTTCAATTCGGTGGGGTCTCCAGGTAACATCAGCGATGCGATATCACCCTGGGGATCAAAAGCCAGTATGGGAATGCCTTGCATCGCTGCTTCTTCCAAGATACACTTGGAGAGAACAGTCTTCCCAGATCCTGTTGAACCAAACACTCCTCCGTGTCTGCGAAGGAGATCTACACCAATCTCAAATTTTTCCTCTGTTCGTTTTCCTTCCTCGTCAAGTTTGAATCCTAGCCAGAGCTTGTCTGCCATATCGAACACCAATCATCCTGCTAACAAGTTTCTAGTTTTAAGAGCCTTTCCAGTATTGCATAAAGTAGTAAAAAAGAGAAAGAGTGGATGGAGATACTCCATCCAAACTTAACTATTCTCCGACTGGCTCATATCTTCTTCCGAGGAAGAACACGATGACTACAACTAGAACAAACGCCATTAGAAAGAGTGCTCCAGATGCCCAACCGTAAGAGAATGTTGTCTCGATTATACTCATGGCAAGATAGACACCTGCCATGATTACTCCCAAAATAAGTGAAACAAGCATGAACCTTGAGGTCATCTCTTTCACTTGTCCTGTTTCAGCTCCCTCTGCAATCCTGCTACCAAAGAAGACAAACACAAAGAGGAAAATG
The DNA here is from genome assembly GCA_048882325.1 of Candidatus Thorarchaeota archaeon. Classification (GTDB taxonomy): domain Archaea; phylum Asgardarchaeota; class Thorarchaeia; order Thorarchaeales; family Thorarchaeaceae; genus SMTZ1-45. The sequence goes on from JBHLRS010000010.1 coordinate 29,109, forward strand.
TATGCTATGACAATCATAGTTCCCATATCAAACAAGTATTCCTGTACAGTTTCTGTCGTGCCCGCTAGCAGACCAAAGGTCAGTAGGGTTCCCAGTGCATGGACGTATACAAGCATATTCGACACGAGCTTATCATCAGGATGCACAAATCCGGTGATTTCTGTGAATGTATTGATTATGCTTATCAGGAGCACAACTCCTAGCACAATCAATGCTCCAAGCCAAATATAGAATGGATACAACAACTGCTCTGGAGTTGCAGAAACAGAATCGAGTATATACTTCACGATGATCGTAAAGCCCAATAATGTCAGTCCTATTCCTGAAAGAAAGTTTCCAATAGTAGTGACTCTCATTAATCTCTCCTCCTGGAGGTAGAGTAACTATCGACAAAACAAGCTTAGTTTCTATTAACTCTTTGCTGTTACCCCTGTCCTACTAGGTAAAAGCTCTCATTCGTCTTCAATAATTACTGGTGCTGCTTCTTCTAGGAAGTAAGTTCCAATACATGCCACAATAATGAAAACCGCAACTAGGATAGCTAGACCGATGAGTCCAGTGGTATAGGTTTGATAACTCCAGTCATAGGCTATCTGACCAGCTAAGGGCCCGATTATCATCCCCGTTCCAAAGAAAATACTGTAGACCCCCATTGTACTTCCTCGTGCCTCTTCTGTAGATATGTCAGTGAGATATGCCATTGCTGCAGGTGCGAATGATCCCGCAATGAATCCAAGAGTTGGAAGAAGTGGCCAGATGTTCCAGATAGCGGCAAAATCCTCCGCATTTGCAACCAGAAGATACGCTAAGGCACCAAAGCCAAGCAGACCCACAATGATGAACGGTCTGCGTTTCATTAGATAGTCTGATAGGTGTCCCATCACAATTATTCCAAATATCAGAGAAACTCCAAGTAAGGCAAATAGGATTAACATGTCCGTAGCAGTGAGAGAGAAGTATTCCTCTATGATATGCTTGACTTGAGATATCATCAGTCCGTATAATGATATAATTGGAATGTAAACAGGAAGCATCTTTTGGATTCGCCTGTCGCTTGCAACCTCCTTCAAAAGAGCAGCCATACTCACATCTTCTTTGTCAGAAATAATGCGTGTTTCTTTGATTAGTAGGATAGCTAGAATGCCGCTGATGGTACAAGCTACAGCGGCTGCAAACAACAGAGTACTAGCTGACCAACCAAACTCAAGTAGAATGATTCCAAGTCCAAATCCCCCAGCGAGTCCTGCTAGTGTTGACAGGTCGTAGTATCCCATTAACCTGGCTCTGTTAGTTTCTGAAGAGGCATCAGCAATCATTGACAATGTAGATGTAACCTGTGACGCAGCTCCAAGTCCAAATAGTACAGCTAATAGGAATGCAAGAAACTCAAATGTGGCAAGTCCAAACAGGAATGCAGCCAAACCTGTCATGAACAAGCTCGCCACAAAGATTGGTTTTCTGCCAATCTTGTCACTGTATGAACCAAAGAATGAAACTGAGCTCAGCTCAGCAATTGGATAAATAGCGAGAACCACTGCAACTCCCCAGCCCTGCAGACTACCACCCATGTATGTTTCACTTGATATTACTGCTATAGTGACATAGAACGATGCCCGCATTATTAGCGTCACTAAATACAACATCATGAGGGTCAGGAAATGTCCCGATTTTCTAAGTCCCATATAGCAGGTCTCCTTGAAATGTAGGTCTGGCCCGTGCATTAGCGTTTATAAGCTTGGTAGTAGGAACAAATGTACCAAGACAGGTAGGTGCCTCCTGGACCAGTTGTGTCCTAAATCTTGTAGTGCATCTCTGGAATTCACGAAGGGTTTAAATCGCTCCTAGGAACGAACCTCAACATGGTGGCAAGATATGAGTTGGGTCGCTAAAATAATCAATGGAAATCCTGATGAGTTCTCCCATGCGAGATTAGTAAAGTATGGAATAGGAAGTCATCCCGGTCCGCGTACCAAGCTTACACTCAGCAAAACAAGCATCAAATTCAAGGCGGATCTTGACCAAGAGAAGGATATTGTTCGAGGATATCTCATGGGCGCACCAAGTGGTTCTCATAAGGTCAAGGGAACAATAATCACATACAGTGACCGACAAGATGTATATGGTCAACTAAACATGCCGCTTTCCTGGAAGAAATCAAAGGGTAAAGGTTCACCAGTCTTCAAGTCCAAGGTTGATGAGGTGGCACCGTTAGAAGACATCAAAGCACTCCTTGACGTGGATGATCCAACAACTTTCTATCTTCTCTCTCTTAATCCACGAGATGGAACAAAGCCGTGGAAGGTGACAACCAAAACTTCTTTCCCCAAGGGTGGACCAAAGGGTGATGAAGAAGCAGATGATGAGAAAGACCCGGTTTTCACTAAAGGAGCTCTTGGAAACACACCCGAGCTCTTGGAGTATATACTCGATACCTATGTACCCGACTTCAAGGAAATGGTTGGCCCAAAGACAAAGAACATCATGATTCGAAACAACTTGATGATTGACGACATTGTTATTCCGGATGATTCATCTCTTAGTTTCTCAGAAAAGCGGCGTCTTGCCAAGAAAAAGGGTAAACTGATTCGTTCCGTTTCAATTGATGGGAAAGAACATACATCTGAGTATGATTTCTTTGTGTGACAACAAGACCGTGACGTTTAAATTCGAATCAAAAAGCGTGCCCTACAAGTAAAGAAGAGGCGAAATACATGCAAGGATTTGAAGGATACTATTTCCCATTGTCGCTCCTATTCATACTTCTAGGAGTCTTTGCCGCTGGATGGTTGATTATCCACATTGAAAAAGGTCGCCACTTCTCAAGATTCAAGGTTGGTTCTGCCTTGTTCCTCGCATCAATCTTGATTGGTTTTGGTATTCATTTCCTGCTTCTCTCTGGCGGAATGTAGGACTCCCAGCTGCGATAATTGCTAGCTACTCCGAACGAACAACCGTTATTTAGCCACTCTGTGCACTAGATTTGCTATCCGTTAGAGGACCGCATATTTCAGGATAAGAGGAATCTTGACGTGTTGCTAGAACCTGACATTCAGAAACTAGCTGTTGAGAGTCGTGCAAGGCTGGTTCAAGAATTTGCTGAGAAGTACGCCAATCTAAGAGAGCGAGTAAGGCGTGTTCCAGAGACAGATGCTTGCAAGATTTCTGAAAATCTATCCTGTCCCTTAGAGGTTGCTATGATAGCATACATAATCAATATGGATGGTATCATGGGTGTAAAGCAGGCTGTGACACTCCTTAGTGCTGAGCTACAAAGAAGAGCTATCATCGGAGAGCATGTACCCAACCTTCCTGGTAATATCATGGAGTTTGCCCTGACTGAAGGTAGATGGATACTTCACCTTTATGGCAGTCTGGTGCGGCAACTCGAGCTACAAGTCAGAGGATTGGCTAACCTCGAAGAGGGAATCGAAGGAACCTCAATTGAAGTAGAGAAAGCACTGTCAATAATTGCTGCTAGGACGAAGATGTCTGAAACCATTATTGCCCCAGTTATTGAAGAGTGGCATAAAGACCATCCAAAAGCGACAAACAAAGACGCACTCGTAGCTTTTGGGCAAGCCATCACCAAATGGAATGTCAACACGCTAAACGGAAAATTTCTACAGATTCAACGAAGAAATCAAGCATTGTTTAGGGTTCTTAGAGAAAGCCTTCTTACTGCTTCTGACTCATTCATGATGGACTCAGCAATTGCTCGCCTTGACACATTGATTGATGAGTTAGGTAGCCCATTTGAAGAAATGACCCTACGTGCAGTTTCACACCTTCTGCTTCACATCGCACCCCGTCAAGCTACTGGAAAGGGCGATAGGTCTCCATATGTTTCGGTAGGAGTATCTTCAACTAGAGGGAATAAAGCAGAACCTGATCTCTCATCTCCCTTTGACTTTCTTGAGCGAGATGTCAAGCTAGCGAAGAGACGAAAAGGTGAGGAACGAGTTGTGTATCTGAAAGAGAAAATCGCTCGTGTACTGCGTGTCTTAAGGTACCAAGAGAATACACACTCAGAGTGTGTAGAAAAGTGTCTGATGGAGCTTGTGGATCGACTTGAGATTAAAGAATCTCCGGTTGAGAAAGTGATTGAGGATTCCAAAGCAGCCCTCTCAAGTGCACCTGAAACTCAAAGAGATATGCTCTCTGTGAAGATTGTCTTTGACTTTGTCACCTCTAATATCTATGGAGAGGAAGCTGCATGAGTAAGGAGCAGACTCCACTCTACTGGTTGATTGAGATTGAGAGCTATGACTATCAAGTTGGAGCGTTCAAGGATGCCGACCTGTCTGGAAAGGCACTAATTCTATCAAACCAACTTTGGTCAATAATCAGAGGGACTAGTGTTTATTCTGTTCTCATTGGACCTGGTATCTTCAAAGGTATTGCCACAAAAAAAGGCATTCAAGTTGATGTCTTAGAGTATCTATCCGCCCTCATGTTTGATCCAACAATGATACGATTTGACGAACCACTTCCGCAGGTTGACATTGTAAATCCTGAAGTGATAGACCCAATGGGCGCTCGAAAGCAAGAAGAGATCATAACAGTGATTCGAAATCTAGTTATGGAAAAAGGCAACGTCCTTGCTGCGGACCCTCTCGCTAAGGTTCATGCAAAAGCCAATGTCCCACAGATGGTTCATTATGAAGAGATTTTCGAAAAGATCAATGTTTCTCATGTTTCAGGAATTCAAAGAGCTAAGTTCATTCTCGCTGGGACAAATGGCCCAATGTACAAATCCTTTGTCGAGTATTTCAACGACAATAAGTTCACACGCAAGGAAAGCACCAAAGTTATGGCTACACCTTTCTACAAGTTCAGCAGTTTCATAGATATTGACGTTATGTCCGACTGGATGATTGTGGAGAAGGCTGGCGTCGACTCAAAAACAGGTATTGAAGCTATTGGTGAGGAGTTTGAACGAACTCTATCAATTGTGGAAAAGGAGCGCGAGTCTTACATTTATGATCTCTGATGCAACCGTAAGAGTCTTTGGTAGAAAGTTTCGCTCCACATGTGAGGACTCTCGTTGGAGGTAGCTGATACTGACATTCAGAAGCGGCTCAAAAAGCCCTATACACTTGTTTTTAGGGCTGGTAGACAAGAGTTCACAACCAGAGTCGATATCTTTTCCGATGTCTTACGGGACAGACAACGTTCGATTCTTGGTGGTATGGTTGAGTATGGTCTTAAGCAAAACAGACTGCTAGAAATCAAACGATTCTGGTTCACCAAGTATAACAAACCTATATATTATCAGCCAAAGGAAACTCACGAAATCATTAGAAAGGCAAAGAACATCGTTATCCCTAAGGCACAAAAACCTGATTTCTTAGAAGATCTCAAAGATTTACTATCTCGACTTAATGCACAAACACCTAGAGTTGTTCCAACCTGTCAACATTGCCTGAGAGAAGACCGACTCACTGTCTTAACTAAGCGTAATGCAGTGAAGATAACTGAAAATCAAGTTGTATGTACAAGCTGCGGTCAAGGGGACCTCAAAGTCGAACTGAAATCGATGGGTATTCATCTATCTAGAGCTATGTTGAATCAACTAGAGCGACAGGTCTCCAAGGTGAAGTCCATTCCTCGGATTGTGGATATGATGACTCCTGGGTTTGACCCTACAGGTGACCCAGATTTGACATTGATTGATACTGTAATCGCGAAGGACGCTGGACCTATTCGGAAAATCTCGGAACTCCCACTTCCGGAACAATTCAAGGAGAAGCTTCACTCGGAAGGATTTGAAACTCTGCTACCCATTCAATCTCAAGTCATAGATGCCGGTCTGTTGAAGGGTGTGAATATGCTAATTGTTTCTTCAACCTCCTCGGGAAAGACTCTGTTAGGAGAACTAGCAGGAGTTCCAAAAGCCATCCAGGGTAGAAGGATGATCTACATGTCTCCTCTTGTTGCTCTGACAAACGAAAAGTATGAGCAGTTTCGAAAGTCGTACAAATCACTAGGTTTGAGAGTTGGCATCAAGGTAGGTATGTCTCGTCTTGATGTTGGTGATGAAGGTAAGCCAATTGTGGACACGGACATCACTAAAGCAGACATTATCTGTGCGACCTACGAAGCTCTTGATCTCATATTCCGGTCAGGTGACACCTCAGACCTCGGTGATGTGGGAACAGTGGTGATTGATGAGATCCAAAATCTCGCTGATCCAGAACGTGGCCCAGAACTGGATGGACTTCTTGCGCGGATGAGGATGCATTTTCCTCAGGCGCAATATCTTGCGTTGTCTGCCACTGTTGGATCTCCGGAGGTTCTCGCTAAGGAGCTTCGAATGAAACTGGTGAACTATGAAGGCAGACCTGTTCCCTTAGAGCGACATCTCGTCTTTGCTCGTTCTGACGAGGAGAAACGATCCATGATTCGCCGCTTGGTCAATCAAGAATTTCGTCATGTAAGTAGTTCAGGCAACAAAGGTCAGTCGATAATCTTCACTTATTCACGTAGACGTGCTCATGCTTTGAGTGATTGGTTGAGGGAGCACCGTGTATCAACATCTGTGTATCATGGAGGTCTCTCGTATTCCCGCCGCCGACGAACAGAGCACTCCTTCGCAAAACAAAAGTTCTCAAGCATTGTCACCACTGCCGCCCTTGGAGCTGGTGTTGATCTTGCTGCCTCGCAGGTCATCTTTGAGTCATTAGCGATGGGTGCTGACTGGCTCTCAACCGCTGAGTTTGAACAAATGCTCGGCCGTGCAGGTCGACTTGGTAAGCATGACCGGGGTAAGGTCTACATGTTGGTTCAACCGGAGAAGAAGTATCACGGTGGCCAAGACAAGGCTGAAGATGAGATAGCTGTGGAATTGTTGAATGGGATAATCGAAGATGTTGAACCTTTTGCAGACAAGGAGACTTGTGCTGAGCAGATTCTAGCAACTATTTGTTCTACAGGTCTTGTGGATCTAAAGGATGTAGCACGAGCATACAAGCGTATGCTCTCGATGTCAGTTCCCCCCTCTGAAGCTCTCAAGCATCTAGTTAAAACCCACATGGCTCGTGTCAAAGAAGGAGGAATCCACCCGACTGATCTCGGAAGAGCCACCTCACTTTCATTCTTGACACCAAGTTTGGGAATGGAGGTCATGAAGCTGACAGCCAGCTATGATGTCACCGATATCGCAATCATGCTTGAGCCATTTGAGAATGTGTATCTCACTGCAAAGCTTCAGGAAGAAGTAAACTCCGCATTCAGGACCCATATGCCAACGCGACTCTTCTCTGGAGTGTTCAGTGAAATAGGCGATGCAAGTCGACCGAAGGGAGGAGCTGGTAGGCTTCCACAGTGGGTGTTTGAGGTGTTCGGAAAATGGACTACTACCTTCTTCAACTGTGGGTGTCGAGAATATCCTGAATGTGATCATGGGAAGGTTCGCCTCGGAAGATGGTTGGTCGAGAAGCGAAAAGAGGGCTTCAATCCCTCAGGACTTGCTCAGAAGCTCCATGATGATTTCGAGTTATGGGCATATCCAGGAGATATCTTCTCGTGGTTAGATTCACTGATTCACAGTTTCAAGGCTGTACAGAGAATTGCGAATGTTGCCGGCAAAACTGATATCAGTGTTGAGATTGAAAGTCAGATTGCGAAAATCGAGAGACCGCTTGACCAAGAAGCAAGTAGCGAATAGCAGTTACAGTTTGCAAGTAACAGATATATCGCACCGAGTATATTTCTCAGCTTAGCGTGGCTGATTTGAGTTGAAGCGTAGGTCAGTTCTGTCAATCTCTGTTATAGTGTTATTTCTTTTTCTTCCGTTTATTTCGACATCGCTAACACTACCATTGACAACAGCACAAGGTGAGGAATTACCTCCATGGGAGCATACGAATGGACCCTATGGCGGGCTTATCAACTCAATAGAGATGGATCCCACTAATCCCAATGTTCTCTATGCGGCAGGAGCTGGTGATTCAATCTTCAAATCTGTTAATGGTGGAGATACTTGGAATGCTGTAGGGTATCTACCAAAGTCAATCCCGAAAGTTGTAGACCTCATTATTTCACCAACTAATCCCCAGATCCTCTATACATTAACAGCTGGGTCAAGAGACTGGGGTACGGTCGGTGAAGTCTATATCAGTACAAATGGTGGAGAAAACTGGACTCTGACAACTCAGGATATGAGTGTATTCCACATCGCTCTCCATCCAACAAATCCAATGGTCCTACTTGCTGTAGCTTGGGGTAACTTCGTATATCTTACAACCAATGGTGGTGTTTCCTGGACAAATGTGACCGGTAACCTTCCTTTTGGTAGCAAAATTGGTGTAGCAATTAGTGGGGATAATGACTACTGGGTTGGTGTGGATGGAGCTGACAATGGGAGCCTGTACCATACCACAGACGGTGGAGGTACTTGGAATTTTCAGAACCTCAACCAACCAGCTGAAACCTTCATCAATAACATCATGGTTCATCCATCAAACAGCAGCATTGTTTTTGTTAGTGTCACAACAGCCCCCGATGCGCCTGTAGACCCTGATACTGATTATATATTCCGAACTGGCAACGGAGGCGCCTCTTGGCAAAGTATAAACACACTTGGTACAATGAGAATTCTCGCTGTCGAACCATCGACTGGCGGTGATACAATCTACGGATCCCTGACTGGAATCTATATTTTTAGAACACACAATCTTGGTCAGACTTGGATTAACATGACCCCTCCTCCCTCAACTAGTGACATCAATGACATTGCCATTGATTATACTGACAACAATACAATCTACATTCCAAAAAGGACCTATGGCATTTACAAGAGCGTGGACGGAGGAACATCATGGACGACGCTGACTAACGGCATCTACAACACAAATGCCTGTCTTGTCGTAGCGTCTCCTGTCGAGGCTAGCGAAACAGTTTATGTTGCAGCGGTTGAAGGAACTGGCACATTTCGAACAGACGATGCTGGTAATTCATGGTCTTGGTTGGATGGAGGAGGGATTACTCATCCCTTTGCAGATGAACTACGGTTCAATCCTCACAATCCAGACACAATCTGGCAGATAGCTGATATTGGACAGATATTCATTTCATATGATAGAGGCGCAACGTGGATAAAGAAGTACCACCCGCAACATGGTTACGGATTTCGTTACTCGTCTGTTCAAACTATCAAAGCAGCACCTTCAGATCCCGACATTCTATATGCAGTTAAAAGCGGATGGGGCCCTTTTCGGAGTGGGGATGGGGGCAGAACCTGGGACTTCCTTGCTGAATCCGAGGTTGACTACTCATATACACTCGCAGTTCACCCAACGGATCCAAGTACAGTTTATAGTGGATATAATCCCAAACCATTTCAGGATTGGGCAATGGTGCGAAAATCAACAGATGGTGGGCTCACTTGGCAGACTGTCCTTAATGTCACTGCCTCTGATGGTATAACTTCCATTGCGATTGATCCTGCAGATCCCAACATTGTATATGCTGGAAGTATAAGCGAAACAGGGGGTGAGATCTACAAGACCTTTGATGCTGGTCTGAATTGGGAGAAACTGAATGATAACTTTACAATGTCTACGGTTATGGCTCAGCCGCAACTTGTGGTAGATCCTACCAATCCTGGAGTTGCTTACATTGGCACTTGGCTTGGAGGGACATGGAGGACTAATGACGCTGGCATGACTTGGACCTTGCTTGAAACTGCTCCTGATTCAGCGACTGCTATTAAAATTGATCCTCAGAACAACAATGTCCTCTATCTAGCTGATAGATCCTCTCCAACCCTCTGGAAATCACTTGACGCAGGAGAAACGTGGTTTGATATTGCAGACTTCACCTCTGAGGGTGCCTTCCTTGTGAACAATGTATATGCTGATGGAGATGTTTTATACTGTACCACTTTTGGTCCTCCGCCAACTAGTGGAAAGCTCTTCAAGTCGATTGATGCTGGTGCGAACTGGACTGACATCACAGGTATATTGCCCAGAAGTGTTTTGGATATCGATGTCGATCCGATTAGTCCTGAGATTGTTTATGTGACCACTCATGTCAAAGGTGCATACAAGTCAATAAATGGTGGAACAACATGGAGTGAGCTGGTGAACTTTCCAGATATTGGAGGTTTTGACATTGAGGTAGATCCCGCAGATTCTAACATATTGTATGTCGCGGCTCTGGGAAACACTTCAATACCCTCTTGGGTTGATCCAAGGAACTTCACCTTTGCCGACAGCTCTGGAGTCTACAAGTCATTTGATGCTGGATTGACTTGGTCAAGTGTCCTCAATACAACCAACAAGTGCAGAGCAATTCGGATGCATCCAGGTAACTCATCCATTCTCTTTGCTGCAGTACATGATGACGGAGTCTTTGTGAGTCAAGATGCTGGGACAAATTGGGTGAATTATAATACAGGTCTCGACACAACAGGTCTCACTTCATTAGATGTTCAAGGAGATACGATTTATGTTGGTACTCAAGGTTATGGTGTATACTCTGGAAACATAAACCCTTCTGACTACTCAATCACCTGGCAATCTAGTCGAAGTAACAGACCTGTGCCACAGGTCTACAGCATGCAGATTATAATAGATCCTCACAATTCGAATCGAATCTACGTTGGAGCCTATCCCGGTGGACTATATCGTTCTGATGATGGCGGGGCGACGTTCTATGACAAGAATTTCCAGACACCAAGTATCATTGCTGAGGATCCCTTCCGTCAGGGATACTATTCTTTTGATTTACTATTCAGCAACTCAAGTGAGGTTTGGTTGGGTACATGGGGTGGAGGAATGTTCAAGTCTTATGATGCAATGGATCATAATGTCCATGCTGATGGAATTGGAAATACAATGCTGGGTAAACATGTCTACCAGATTAAAGTAAATCCGAGTCCACCTTTCACGGTCTATGCAGCCACGGAAGAGGGGGTTTTTCTGACAGAGGATTCTGGAGCAACATGGATTAACTTCAGCATGGGTCTTGACTCATTGCAGGTTCGCTCCTTTGAAATCACGTCGAGTGGAAAATTGTTATGTGGAACTCTAGGTTATGGCATTTATGAATATAATAGCACACTGAATCAATGGGTTCAGCAACCACCATTTTCTAATCTTGGGAATGTTTGGCCCATCTGGAGTGATCGACCATCATATCAATACTCAACCCTATTGTTCCATCCCGTGAACCCTGATATCATATACATAGGGGTATTTCCAGCTGGTATATTCATGAGCACCGATGGTGGGAACAGCTGGGTTGAAAGTAACACAGGTTGGACAAATGATGGAGTGTTTGCTTTGGAAACTCATCCACAAGACCCTGATATAATCTACGCGGGGACATACAATGGAATCTCTCGCTCTTTGGATGGTGGTCACACATGGGAGATGTGGGATGATGGCTTTCCTGCTGAGCAATGGACTTTCTCAATTGCATTCGACAATAGAGACCCAAGTGTAATGTATGCATGCTCGAAAAACGGTGAGAATGAAGGGAACGGCAGAAAAGACTTTGGTGGCACCGTAATGAAGAGCATCAATGGTGGAGAACATTGGTATGAAATCACAGATGGTTTGAACATCACCCAAGAGTTCTACAAGATTATTGTAGACAAATTCAATCCTGATGTTCTCTATCTCGCCACTGAATTCGAAGGTGTATTCATTTCATACAATGGCGGCGATCTCTGGGAGCCTTGGACTGATGGACTCACAAATCTGCGTGCTGGCTCGAGCGGGAACAATATCGCCAATCCACTGGCACTGTCCGCAGATGGACGCTACCTATACTTTGGTACTTTCGGGACTGGAGTATTTAGGCGGGCCACACTCGGTCCTCCTGTCACAACAACAACTTTACCAACTGGTACACAGCCTACTTCAACGATTTCGTCAACAACGCCAACAACAGGTCCTGGAATTCCCTTGCCAATTGAGATTCTGGCTATTACTGCTGGAGCAGCTTTGGTAGCCATCATTGCAATCTTGGTAATAATACGAAAGAAGGGTAAATCATGATGTGACATTGTCCTTCTCAATCTCAAAGAGAACACGAATGTTTCCTACTAGATCTGGAGGCATAGAGTCGAGGTTCAGGTCTAACCATCTGTGTAGGTCTCTCCTAATAGCCTCCTTCTGCTCTAGTTCAGCAGGAAGTTCTGACCTGTCTTCAGAAACCAGATGGAAATGAGAACATCCACAACTACAAGCTCCTTCGAGGACCATATCAATGTCAACAGAAGTCTTTCCGCATGATCTACAAACGAACATCATCTTGACCTAGCTCCAAACAAATGCATCAACAAGTATCTATGAGGATTGGTATGGCTTAGGTAATACAGCCCATTTCAGGACTAGACTTATTTGGTGCGTGTTAACGCATGTTTTGGGGCGATGCAGATGGCGCGAACTTGTACACTTTGTCATGAAAAGTCTAAGATTCGCTGTGACCGTTGTCGCAATGAGTTCTGTCAGGATCATGCAATTAAATGTCCTTCCTGTGGCACGATAACATGCATCCGTGACTTGAATCGAAAGGATGTCTGTATAGCATGCAATAAGCATCTGGAAATCTGTCCTGAGTGCCTCCTGAATGGCAGAATAGTTCGAACGATTTCTGGCTTCAAGCAATGTCCAGAATGTGGATGGAGTGGTTAAAACCAAAACAGAGCTAATAGAAATAGGCTGACTGCAACAATAGCTGCTATCACCCATGTTCTTCTTCCATAGCCCCAGACGATTGGGATTGGACCAAGTAGTATAATTCCCCTGCTTTCTCCTTGTTGTTCTCCTGATGCAAAATCCGAGCGCATCAAAACCGATGCTATCCCTGAAATGATGATGAACACACCAGTGATGATCAAAGCACAGGCTATCAGGTCAATGAAATCTCCAGCTTGCAATCAATTCACCTCGCATCGAATACAGTGCTTGTCAAATCGAACTCCATCCTCTCGTATCCACCAACCTCATCACCCTCTTGGGCCCAGAGAGTAACAAGGTCGTTATAGATTTCAAAGTCTAAGGTTGTTTCAATCTGTCTAATCTGAGTGCCTACGGGAAATCTCCAAATAATCTCAAAGTCATATGGAGCTTCCTCCTCCTCCAACCAAGTTTCAATCTTGTTCGAACCATTTTGAAACCTTCCAGCGAAGTCAATCAGATATATCACAGACACCACTTCTGTGGCTCCTTTTAGAAAAATATCGCAATAATCTACTCGGGATCGAACACGCTCACTATTGATTTCCACCCTCTCTTTATCAAGAAAGTATTGCATGTTATCCACTAGTTTTTCAACCTCTTTTCTCAATAGATGCTCATCACGGATTACTCTGCGATAGTATCTTTCAGGATCTAGATACTCATAGCTCAGACGTTCATGTATCTCGCCAGTTCTCGAAACAGAGAAGAACGAATCAGCATGCACTGGTTCAACCAGCTCTGATAGAGCTCTTTCCAAAATCATCACCTACTCGAGTGGTACGGCATTGATGCCGCTCTCTGAAAGATGTTTTGAAAGGATTCTCCCATTTTCAGTGAAGCAATAGGCTACTCTAGGATTCACCTCAGTGGCAAAGTCAATCAGACCATTGTAATCGGAGTGCGCACTCAATGGAAAGCCTCTTTCTCTGAATTTACCTACAGTCCATCCAGAGAGATTGAAGTATTCAAGTTTCGACTCATACTTTGTAAACTTGCTACCTATATTCCGTTTCATATTGTCGACTGTGTGACGAAATGATGAAGTGACAATGACTGCACCTTCCTCAAGCACTTCAGTCAGATTGTGACTGTACACAGCATGATGTTTCAAGTCGACTCCATGTCTCTTATAGACACTGCAAATCTTGTCAATGCTTTTATTGCCAGATACAACCCTGAATCCTCCACTCTGCAGAAGAGCGATTGCTTCTTGGGATTTTCCTAAGGAATATGCATGGAAAAGAGGGATTTTTCCTTCATCCACCAGTTTTGCTGCTGCATCTAATATACTCTCATAGATTTTTTTCCGTTTTGGAAAGATCCATTGCGGTGCCCCGTATGTAGCCTCAGTTATCAATACATCCGCTTGAACTGGTTCAGCTGCTTTGTGAACCAGACTGTCGACATTGTTGAAATCCCCAGTATACAGAACAGTGAGATCATCATTAAACTCCAGTAAAAACATCGTAGACCCAAGCACATGTCCTGCATCCAAGGCAGTTATGTTGACTCCTATCTGCCCAAACATATCTCCATATTTGATGATGGTCTTATTCTCGAACTGGATTGACCTTCTTGCTTGCCATGTTTCTATGGTTCCCTTTGTGGCTATGATGTGCTCTGCCTTCATAAGTCCCCCAATGTGGTCCGAATGAGAGTGCGTTAGAAGTGTAGTTTCACCTTTAACCCCAGTATCCAAAGCTAGTTTCACGTCACCATACTCCAGCAGAAAACCAGTACCACTTTTTTTCAGGCTGATAGTAGACATATGATGACCTTCCTGAGAGAGACTTGTGTCGAACAAAAGGGTTTCCAAGCACCTACACCTTAGAGTGGTTTCCTTAACAGTGATAACTTCCTACATGAGGATTGGTTGCTTTTGTTCTCAAGGGCCTGAGCGAGGTTTCCCTGTCCCTCACCGACCAATGGTAACTCTATTTTTGTCATACCACTTTCCAAAGCCATTGCTATTAGAGCATCAGCGAGTCTTTCCCAACTTAGTCTTTCAGGGTCTGAAACCACCGGATAAATACAGAACCTGTCCGATAGTTTCCAGAATCCAACAACAGCCTCTGTTTTTCCGTTTCTTTCTATCGTAACTAGACAATTCATTTCCACAGAAAAATCTCGCGCCAACCATACAAGCGAGTTAGTGAGTCCCATAGGTTTACTCTGGTCCCATATTAGCTCCCTCACTTCATCAGAATTGACCTCCTCTGTCCAAGCGAGAGGGGTCTTGTCGATACTTTTATCCAATGTGAACGACCAGTGTTCAAGATTCGCTATTTTTAAGAAACCAATCCGCTTAAGAATCTCAGTTGCCCAAGGGTCTAATTCCAGACTTAGTGGAAAGCTCAGAGGATTTGTACTTCCATCCCGTGATACTAGTGCATCGACATCTCGGATTGCTACAGTCTTGAAGAAGGGTAAGGATGATTTGATAATCTGGAACGCAGCTGAGTCTCTGAACTCCTTTTCAACTGCGACAGATGCAAGCACCATAGCAAGTCTTGTCTTGTCTCTGTAGATTGAAGTTCCGCCAATGATCTTGTTCTCCAATGATGAAACGAATGTGATACTCTCTGGCAGGAGTAAGAACGATTTAGCAAGATTATGGTTCTTGTAGCTGGTTTCACTTGTTTCTCTCAGGATTTTCAACCATACCTCGACCTGATCTTTGCTCAATCTGCCATTGAACATGACTGGTTTATCCATCAGGTTCCCTCGAATATTCCTGTACTTCCTATTCTAATGGTTGGTTGATGTGCGACTCATAAGTCATATGCAGCTCTCATCGAAGGGTTTATTCACTGTCAGGGAACATCTTGGAAGTTGAAAATGCAGTCGCTTGTATTAACTGCAGATGGTCTTCAACTTGCAGACACGCCAATACCGCCCCTCATGCCTGGCGATGTAAGAATTGAGATTCGTTCTGTAGGTATCTGTGGAACTGATTTAGCAATATGGAAAGGTGATTATGAAGCACCTCTTCCAATCGTATTGGGCCATGAAATTGCAGGGGCAGTACACGAAAGCTCAGTTCCTGATATAGTACCCGGAACCATTGTTACAACAGAATTGGATATAGCATGCGGACGTTGTTGGTATTGCAGAACAGGGAATCGTCATCATTGTGCAGATAAAGAGGTTCTAGGTATAACCCGAGATGGAGGTCTATCGGAGTATATCAGTGTTCCAGCTGAGTTGATCCACCCGTTGCCAGCTGGCGTCGATGTTGTGTCTGGCACATTTGTTGAGCCACTTGCTTCTGCCATAAAAACTGCGTTAGTGAGCCCTGCTGAAGAAGGCGAAGCAGTACTCATCATTGGTAGCGGGAAGATTGCTTTGCTGCAGGCTCAAGTCTATGATGCGAGTGGTGCGGATGTCTATATCGTTGGAAGAAATAGATGGCAATTGGGTCTCGCTCGACAACTAGGACTAATGAGTACATTGGACGTAAGTAACGAGAACTGGAAGAATAAGATTCTTGAAGTCACGCATGGAGTCGGACCTCGAATTGTAGTTGAGGCCACTGGTAATACTGATGGGATTGGTATGGCATTTGACATTGTTAGGAATGGAGGAACCATCAATCTCAAGAGTATGCATGGTTGTGATTTCCAAATAGATCCTTCAAGTATTGTGTCAAAAGAATTGACAATCAACGGAGCCAGTAGTGGACCATATGACAAGGCCATAGAGATGCTTCAATTGGGGAGAATTGAGGTGAAGCGTCTAGTATCTAAGTCATTCAGTCTAGAAGAAGGACCAAAGGCCTTCGAGCATGCAGCTCAACCGTCTGTGACAAAAGTAGTAATCAACATCTGAGGGATTTATGAATGCCTCAGTTCGATACTGACCTTCATATACACTCCTCTCATTCGATTGGTGTCAGTAAGGTCATGACTATTCCGATGCTTGCACAAGGTGCTAAGGAAAAGGGACTACAAATCATAGGGTCGGGTGACGCAACTCAACCTGATTGGCTTCAACATCTGGAAAAGCACCTCTCACTCAAGGATGGTATTCTGAAACATAATTCAATTGCATTCATTCCGACTGTAGAGATTGAAGACATCGAATCTATTCATCATATCGCTATACTCCCAGATTTTGAGTCCGTCGATAAATTGCGAACCTCACTCAAACCTCATTCTCCTAACATTGATGATGAATGGGGCGGACGACCTCGAGCTCGAATAGATGGAGAAACACTCGCAGGATTCGTTCGGGAAGCAGGTGGCATGTTAGGACCTGCGCATGCTTTCACACCATTCAGGTCAATCTTTCGAGAGAACAAACATTCGAGTCTTGAATCATGCTATGGTCATGAAACACCTCACATTCATTTTCTAGAGTTAGGTCTCTCCGCAGATTCTACTACAGCGGATTTTATTCCCGATCTTAGGCGACTGACATACATAACATCAAGTGATGCACACTCTCCATCACCTAACAAACTTGGACGTGAGTTTGTTCGATTTGAAATGAAAGAACCAACTTATGACGAGTTGAAGCTCGCGATCATGAGGAAAAGTGGACGAAAACCCCTGTTGAATGTTGGACTCGATCCAAGACTTGGAAAATACTTTCTCTCATTCTGTTCCAGTTGCAGACGGACGTTGATTGTCCAGGATGGAAACGCCTCACCGAGCTTTGATAACCTGAATATCTACATTAGCTGCGAAAATAAAACAGAACGGAAACGTCTGTTAGACGACATTCACGGACGAAAGGTGATATGCCCAGCAGATGGCAAGAAGCTGAGACTCGGTGTCAATGACCGCGCTGCTGCAATTGGGGATGGGGAGGTGAAAACGCCATCTCATCGTCCGCCTTATATGCGCATTGCACCACTCCTCGATATTATTGCTCTGTCTCTTGATGTGAAATCCGCCTCCTCAAAACGTGCGAGGTCTTTATACGACCAGATGCGTGAAAGATTCGGTCCCGAAACACTCATCGTTACAGAAGCTCCCATAGAGGAAATACAGGAACTCAATAAACGAGTTGCCCAGTTGATCGAAGCATACCGGAACAAGTCGATTGGATACATAGTGGGTGGTGGAGGTCGATATGGAACACTCATACCCCCGTGGGAGAGTAATCGGTGATGACTGTAGTACGTGGCATAATTCGAGAGATTGGTAAAAGCAGGACAACTCGGGTTGCTGCCCGTCGTTGGTATGGAACTACTGATTTAGTGATTCAGCATGAAGAAACTGGTCAGACCTACAGTGTACGCTTATCTGCAAATGTCATGGATCGATGCAGGTTTCTACCACGTGTTGGCATGAAAGTCATTCTTCATGGGTATGTTGAGGAAGCTGAGTATGGACTCTCCGACTTTGTGGTTTCCAGGGTGACTGACATCAAACGAGAAGGAGCAGGCGTAAAAAAAGTTCACAAACTGGACTGAATCCTACCTCTTTTGTCGAATTATAAAAGCTGGTGCTAGAATCCATTGAGATTTACATTTGGGGCACTTTCCTGGTGCTCTTGCTGACTTTCCTACTTTAAATGTAAATTGACATTTGCCACAGACTGCGGGACGGATAAGGAGTTCTTTGTTCTCTCTCTTCACTGATTTTGAGATATGGTCTATGTCCTCATATACAATGGACCGTTTCTTAATGTCCAACCTTTCGCAGATTTCCTCCGCTGTCATTGGATGTTCAATCGTTTCCAAGAGAGCCGCGATTGTTTCCCTTCTTGTTGGCATTACAATCAGACTATGAAGGTCTGAAGAAATATACTTTGGGCTGTACAGTGTTTTGAACAGTCTGTACAAAACGTAGAGTCATATTCTTTCTAATCGAGGTATTTTATGTGATGTAAAAATGAAAGATTACAACACTGGTGTATCAAGTAAGGTAATGGCCTCAGTCTTAGCCGCCGTGGTTTTGACAGCCGGTGTAGTTGCCGTCGCCATTTATTTCCCTAGTATTAATGAACCAGAACCTCCGGTTCCTACAAGCCTTGGAGCCAGGACTGCAGACTTCCTTAACTCGATGCGAAACAATGTACAGCATTATTTCATTGCTAACTGTAGCTTGGTGAATGAAGATCTCACCAGTTTCTATGCTCAATCAGAACCTACTGCGTTTGTAGATGGTGTCATGATGAACCGAACAGAAACTGGCGGGACTATCGATGTACTCTTCTCACCATGGAGTGCGGGAGTAATCGGTAGCGGTGCATTATCCACTTCACAATGGGACAGTTTGAGTGGTCTCATAGTGGATGATGGAATTGGACAGATGAATGAATCCGAAACACCCGGTGGAGAATCTATGTATCCACTGGATCTTTACTTTGCAATGTTCTTTGATGACTTGACTTGCTTCTTTTTGCAATACTCAAGTATTGAAGGCCTTGTCATAATTCAGAACGGAACCTGGACAGGTGAGTACTGGGATGGGAATCCAATTGTGGCTTCATTTGGCGAAATCTACTGGCTTGTTGAGGATGGACATCTCGCTACTGCGATTGACGCACTCTATACTACAATAACTTCAACTGTAAGCTACCCAGAGTGATGGGCTTTGCGCCCATCCTCTCAATTTTATTTGATGAATGCAATAATCCTCTGTGGTTAAATGAATAGAGAAGATGACAAGGATTTAGTCGACAAGCTCCTCAAGGGCCGGACAATGAGTGTTTACGCTTTGCTACTCGCCAATGGTGAAATGGGTGTGAGAGATGTCCAGAGAGCCTTGAGCTTCTCTAGTCCAAGCCTTGCCCTTCATCACCTGACAAAACTATCAGAGCTTAATCTAGTCACTAAGGATGTTGATGGAGTCTACAGTGTTACACGAACTGTCAGAGTTGGATCACTATCCTTATTCATCAAGTTTGGCACACGACTTCTTCCGAGATTTCTTTTCCTTGGAACACTGTTCAGTGCAATGTTGGTGATATACCTCATTATCTTCTCATCATGGCCCTTGACTGGAGGAGATATAATGTTCATTGCCATGAGTTTGATTGCCATTCTGCTCTCCTTTTATGAAACACGCAGAATTTGGCTTTTAAAGCCATTTTGATATCTCGGTAACTTTGAGAGGAAGATATAGGTCTAAATGTGTTGAAACACTACTTACTTGTGTTGAGTAGAAACTAGGGATGACATTAGCTTTGGAACAGATGAAACTTGAACCCCAACCTGAGAAGGTACAGAGGCTGTCATATAATGATAGAGTGTGTGCTAGATGTATGGGGCATCGTCATCTCTGTGGAGTTAAACCATGTCCAATTCTGATGAGAGCCAAAGCACAGGCTCGAATTGATGAAGCATTCACCGGAACTGATCTGACCGGAGCATCTCCTCCATCGGTTTTTGTTGGTGAAGCTGGATATCCCAAAGTTCTTGCAGGCCCTCTTGTCCCCCCTCTCCGTTCAGACGAAGCACGGTACATGGAGCGTCCAGACTACTGGCTTACTAAGAGTATCGATGAAATCTTAGCACTTAGATTCAGTCTTGTCCGCACGAAGAAGTACATTCCCGTTACAGCTGCTCAGGATCCTACAAGGGAGCTTGCTGAAACGCAGACTCTTGCATTATCAGAATCACCGCTTGTGTCGGAAGCGACTCTACTCAAGAGACCTCAATTCACAGCTGTACTATCTGATGTCACTCTCCCTCTTGGTCCCTCTGCTCCTCTTCGGACGTTCAAATTGGAGGACAATCCAAAGGTCCCTAAAGTGATTGATCGTGTGACATCCGATACCGACCTATTAGCTGTGAGTGGTGTCCGAGATCTCTTCGACAGTGGTATTAGACTTGAACATATCACAAGACTTCTCTCTGTGGGAACACTTGGTCAGAAGAAGACACGAAGACTCGTACCCACCAAATGGAGCATCACCGCGACAGATGACATAATAGGAAAACAACTCCATAAAGAAGTCTTACGGAATCCCTGGATCAATGATTATAGAGTCAGCATCGATAATGCATTAGGCAACACAGTTGCACTTCTCTTTCTACCAAGTGGATGGCAGTTTGAAGCGATGGAGTCCTGGCTTGGTGGGCTCAAACCACCAATCATCACTGATCATGAATGGTTCAAGGGCAGAAAGGATTATGCCAGAAGAGTAGTTGGAGCATACTATGCAACCAAACTCCCAGTACTTGAGTATCTTGTCAACATTCGAAGACAAGCGGGAGTCATCGTATTCATGGAGATTGACCCGCAACACTGGGTACCCCTTGGTGTCTGGAGGTTCAGAGAGATTGCTAAGAGAGCATTGGAAACGAATGTGAGGAGTTTCGGTACTCTTGATGAAGCGTTACAGGAAATTTCAGGTCATCTTCGCATACCTATGCACCGCTGGCTTGAATCTAGCAAGATATACCCAGAATTCAGAAACCAGACTAAACTTACTGACTTCTGGTAAAACTCTCCAATGAATCTATCATACATTTGTCTTTTAATATATTCAACAATAAGAATAAGCGGAGAGTTTGATATGCGCGCTACGAAAAGTAAATTCATGACCCTGTGGGTCCTGATTCTTTTAGCAATACCATACATTCTAATTCCCAATGCCAGTGCTTGGACAGCTGGTGATGAGGCCGCTATTTTTGGTCACACCTTTGAAGAAGAGTACTGGACAAATGATTCGCTCTTTGTTGAAGGCGCGGAGGGGAATGGAAGTTTAACAACATCATTTGTGAATGTTGGTGATTTTGAAGCATTTTTGATTGCATTCAATGAGTTCAATCATACTAATGGTCAACAACTGATTGTACCATATCAGCTGTTTGGAATGCACTTCATCACACCTGGAAATCAAGAGGTCTTTATTGGTGCAATCTTTGCATTCTTATTGGTGCATAATGAAACCTATGGGGACAATCAGCTACCAGACATCGGTGCTACCAAGGATGACGCTTGGTATGTCGTGCCGATAGCTAATGCAACTACATGGCCTGAATATACTCCGTCTGTTGAACCCATTCCTGCCACAAAGCTTGGTGATAATCATTACCGAATGGGAATGCACTACTATAACCTGACTTGTAGGATTGTATCTGCAACGGGAGGTTTCTGGCTCTCTCTAGCTTTTCCGATTCTTGAGGTTGTCATCAGTGAACTCACTATCGAATATGACATCCTAATTGATGAGAGTGGAGAGGTACATTCTGAAACTCTGTATACTATAGGTCAGGTCAAAGAACTCAACTTATTGGGCTTTGAACAGAATCCCAGTGATATCATCACTGATAATATGGAGGTTTCTGCAGTTCACTTCTTGTCCATCTTTGCAAGTGAATACTCAGTAGTTGGTACAACCAGTGGTAACACTATCGTATCCCCGACAGATACTACCCCAATGGATGAAGATGTAACAATTGAAGTTGGTGCATCTGGTGAACGCGCCTTCGATATAGGATTTGGTCGTTCATATGATCTCATCAATGAAACGACCGATACTGTGGAAAGCAGTGGTCTGACTGCCATTAACACGCTGCTTGGTGTTAGGCTTAGTGACCTTATCCTTATCCTGTGGCAGGCACCGTTATCTGCATGGCTCTTTGCACACATGGCTTATGGTCTATCAGCCCAGCTACAGAATACGTATGCGACAGTAGGTGGTATGATCGCCAATGTCAATACAGCCTTCACCAACACAAACTGGTGGTATGGTGTCACATTCCCAACTTGGAACGGACTTCGAGTTGAACAGGATCCAGTATATGTTGCCTACACCAACTTAGGTACAGAACCAGCCACTGGTGGTGGTCTAGGTGCGATCATCTTGATTGTTGGTGTTGTCGCTGTCATCTATATACTAGTCCGACGACGACGCTGATAATTCTGAATAATCCCTGGGTTCCGAGTTGGAACTCCAGGGACCACTCTTTCTTTTTTAATATCGGGCAATTTAAGAGATGTTTGGAAGACATAGCTCTTAGAGGACCTGATGGTGTTATATGAGAGAATCTGCAGATTCAGTGAACGAGTCGCAGGAGGTTCAAGCCGAAGGAGAGATGACAAGGAACTTCAACGTGCAGTGAAATTCCTCTCTCCACTCATGGAAATAACTGTCAAAGGCGTTGGTGCAGCTGCCAACCTTTTGTCAGTCCTTGTACTCCTTCTTCTGTTCTCTCTACTCTCATTCCTCCAGCTCAGTCTCCTCATCGTTGCTCCGCTCGCAGGAATGGCTGCTGTTGTGACATACTATATCATCGTGACATATCCTGTTTCAATGATGAACAGTTACAAGCTAGGTCTCTCAGAAGAAGCTGATCTAGTCTTCGAGCAGTTCATTCTCGTTTTCCAGTCTGGAGGTACGATCTTTGACGCAATTGAGATGGTGGCGCAGTCCGATCACCCCTATCTCTCAAGTGCATTCCAGCAGATGATTAGCCAGATAAACGAAGGTACACCCCCAGAGACCTGCTTGATGGAGTTCGCCAAAGACCAACCCTCCGATGATCTTCGGAGGTATTTCACTGCAATAGTTTCATCGCTAGAAAAGAAGACTGACCTACTTGAAACACTCTCAGGAGAGTCATTTGAAGCAGACCTAGCTCTTCGACAGAAGAACTTGGAGTTAGAAAGTCGATTGTTGATTGTGGCTGCACTAGTTACCTATGTCCCAATCATGTTCACTTTAGCAATCTCACTTGCAGGTTTTGCCACGAGTTTCCTTGTGCTACTAGTCGCTCCTGTTTTCATATTGATGAACGCTTTGCTAAAGAGTCGTTTCTCTAGACAGTTTTCAGCTTATTTTGACCGTCCAAGAGAGTCGTCAATTGTTGCCCCTACACAGAATCAAATCATCGCCGAGTATGATGCATTTCTCAACTTCCTTATCCTATTAGGTGAACGACTGAGGTCTGGGGATACTCTTGAAATTTCATTGGACTCAATACGGGATGACTTAGAGATTGAAGTCCAGAAACTTGTTGATATTGCAATAGATACTGTTTACATCGAGGATGCGAGTATTGAAGAGGGTATGGCTCGAGCTTCTGAAGCAGCATTAGGACAAAGAGTTTCCCAGATGTTCAATATGGTGGCAGTGATGTGCGAAACCTCTGCTCACTCCGCTGGTGACAGGATCTCAAAAATTGCTACACGCCTTGTTAAACGATCAGCAGTTGCAAAAGAACGGGACTCTATCATTGCGGCACAGAGAATGAAGGTCTATCTGCTTACAATCACAAGTGCTGCAGTGCTAGGTATGCTTGCTTCGCTCTCACCATTCCTTTTCATTAGTTCTTTACTTTCCCAAGGTCCAACATGGACACCAGGAAGCATTACTACACTTGACATCCTGCCTTTGTTATTGACCCTAGGAGTCACAACGCTTTCAACCGGATATCAGAATACGCGTATGGTAGGCGGGACTCGACCGGTAGTAATCGGGCTGGTCTGTGGTCTCTTGTTTTGGATATCATTTACACTATCATCGTTAATGATGGTTCTGGGATGATGTAAGAATCATTTATTTACGCAGGTGCTTATTGCGGATGTAGTTAGGATGAGGTGTAACAATGCTACAAATCCCATTTTTCGGTTGGACTTTAGCAGAGATCATGGCGTTCTTCATGGACGAATGGATTATCGCATGGGTGTTGATTCTCTCAGGCGGTCTTCTCGCAGTCTGGCTATTGGAAAACATCACTGATCCAATCCCATTATTAGGCACAATATTCGACGGACTTGTCGCAGTTGGAACCTACATTGGCTTCTTTGTTGGAATCCTCGACATATTCGTTGGATATGTGGTTTGGACAACTCAGCCTGATGCAATTATTGTATCAGGAATGCTTGTCCTGATGGGATTCTGTCTGGTCATGAGGATATTATCGAAGTTCCCACTAGCCTTGGTGTTTGCCTTGGCTATTGCAGTTTTCGTTACAGCGACAATGTATGGCTTCGTACAACCATTGACAAACAATGCAACCTTAATGGCCATACCAGGTGTTGCTAATGCAGTCAATTTCCTGATCTCGGGAACAGGGCTCTTGGTATTTGGTTTCATTATATTCTGTGTTGCATATGTGATTGGCGGATTGATAATCAAACTGATACAGCTAATAGGAAAGATATTCGCATCACGTCCAGTGAGTGTTCTCGTTGGTATCGCTGCGATAGGTGTAGGTGTGATTATAATCCTCAATCCGACTCTGCTTGGACTCATAATTCCTTGGCCAGCTCCGTAATTTAGAGGGGTGCTTCACCCCTCTTTTTCTGTTTTTTCAGGTCACTTTGGTTTTCGTATCTCACGGAAGTAGAGGAATTTGAGGTCCCTATCTTGGTAAAACTTTGCAGCGGCATCAATCGCTTTCTTTGCCGCAACTATACCATCGTGCCACTCTGAAACATAGAATTTTTTGTCAGGGTCATGTTGAGCATCAGCTAGAGTAAAACCATCAGGAAGGTCAAACTCTTCAGGCGCAAGTAGTGCAACCCGAAATTTCGACAGACCACCCTCAGACTCCAGCCAGAGTTCACAGTATGTCATAGATAATCCAGTGGGTTCTGTATCTGATGCCGATTAAGGTTTCTAGTAGACATACACTGAACCAAAGTTTGCCCAAAGAATTCAAATAGATGCTTGTATGCATATCATTTAGGTCTTCGTAGACCTGAATAGAATCTATGAGGATATGAAGACCTGAACGAGAGAAACTGCGGAGAAGAAGCGGGTATGTCGTTGAGAATAGAAGAGTCGATTTTGCTAAAGGAGAAGGCTGAGTTAGAAGCAAAAGCTAGCCCTAGTCAGGCTGACAAAAAAAGACTCGAAGATATAAAGGAACTCCTCAAAAAGAAAATCATCAGTGTAACGATGAGTCAGTCATTAGTCAATAGAATAGATGATCTTGTCCAAGAACGTGTAGGTCGTTCTCGAGCCCAATTAATTGAGGATTCAGTCAGATGGTTCCTAGACTTCACTGTCCATAAGTGGAATGAACGTGGTGTTTATGTTAACTCCTCAAGAGCAGTCTTCGAATCAGAATCTATGTCCTCCCTTTTCTTCTCAAAACTCACACCGACTGATCAGTATGAGCTGGGTGAAACCGCGGGTAGCCAGTCCCCAATTGCAGATGTCGTTCGGCTTTTCCATGGCGGTGACCCAACGGATGAAGACAGTCGTGACTTGGTTCTCGGGCTTCTTCAGGACAATGGATGGGGCTCAATATCTTATGACAAGGGATTGATCGTTCTTGGCAGTCCATTCTATCCCGGTCCATTCATCCGTGGATATCTAGAATCCCTTCTCAACGTGAAACTTGAAGTTGTTGAAACCACTTCTAAGGAAAATGTAGCTCTAAGAGTCAAATGAGTCTAGAAACATCTAACTGTATCAAAACTCGTTGAAGAGAGAAGATGTTCTACCATTCCTGACCGATTTCGAGTATCTCAAATTCGCTCTCGTAAAGTCCCGGGATACTTTCGATGGTGGATCTAATAGTTGCTTGTTTATCCTTGATATTATCTGCTGAGAAATAAACTTCATAGATGCATCTGTTCTGTTCGAAACAGAACCCTGTAGTGAAAAGGACTTTGAGGTCATGTTGTTTGAATAGTTGAGTCATGGTTTGCATGAGCGCAGGATTAACCTTCTCGACCTCCAACCTAACTCGAGCTCCGCCCTCCTTCATCATCGGGATAAGGCGAATCTCCCCTGACCTCTCGAAGTAGATAACCATCGCAGCCTTCATGTCCTTCAACTCAGCGTTCTTGAAGAAATCATCTGGAAGGCTAATCTCCTTCTTCTTATGAACGTCAGCTATCATTCCCTTTGTAATACCGGCCAAACAAATCGCCTCTTACCTGTCCTTGTGGTTGAAGGTCATTACAGTATTTGAGTCTTTAGCGAATGTCGCTAAAGAGCAATCTCGTAAAAGCGTACTATATATAAAATATCAAAAACTCATGGACTGCATTGGAGAACAGACTCCAAACCTAAAACTAGGAGGAACTCATGAATGGCAAAAGAAGGCGGAATCTATGTCTGTGATGTCTGTCAGCAAGTTATTGAAGTCAAGAAATCTGGAGTAGGTACTCTTGTTTGTTGTAACCAACCAATGAGATTATACGAAGGAGATTGACCTTCCCAAATTTCACACTTGACAATGTTTATATCTACCCTAGCGGGGCGGAGCCAACACTTCTTGGGGTGTGTGAACATGATTGAAATACCCAGTGCTGTAATTCGAACTAGAGGTCTTCTTAACTTACGAGCATATTCTGTGAATGAAGTTCTGGAATATGACGATAGATATGTGATGTATCCTACGAGGGACATCCTTGGTGAAATCAGCAAGTACGTTGTTTGGATACTCAAAGAACAGAAGGTTATCGGAGTTGCATATGTGAAGGATCTCGCTCGTGAGATCGAAGAAACAGAATCCCGAGGTGGAATGCTCGTTGGTGGAGAGCGTTTCACACCTGCAGCTAAGAAGATAGCAAAGATTTCACGTGTTGAGCTTGTTGACGGTGGTTATGCATCATTCGACCTCTTTCAACATGAACTGGTTCCTACACACATCATCGCGGCTGAAGATGAGATTCAACTAGTTCTTGACCATTATGGGATTGAGAAAAGCAAACTGCCTCGAATTTTCAGGGATGATCCTGCTGTCAAAGTTTTAGGCGCACGACTTGGACAAGTTATCCGGATCGAGCGTGATAGTCCAACAGCTGGAAAAACTTACTACTATCGGTTGGTTGTAGACTCAAACTAAGCTAAAATTCCTTTTCAAAATCATTGATTTAACAATGTTTATATCAATGGCTTTGAATCGAGTCGTTATCACGGGTGTTTTCTATCTTGTCAGAGCTACCTGAAATTCCAGCTATTGTACTTAAGACTCGGGCATTACTTGCTCTTCGAGGATTTACTGTTGACGAACTTCTCGAGTATGATGATAGGTATGTCCTCCATCCTACCCGAGATTCTGAAAAAGGATTACTCAAATATGTTGTATGGATTCTGAAGGAGGAGAAGGTTGTGGGGGTAGCTGTAGTCAGAGAACTCGTAAAAGAGATGGAAGAAACAGAGTCTCAGCGAGGTATGCTCGTGGGTGGAGTTCGTTTCACTCCTGCATCGAGTAAATATGCGAGGGTATCTCGTGTTGAACTTGTAGAAGGTCATTACGCTTCCTTTGATCTGTTTGGTCATGAGATGGTCCCAACTCATGTAATAGCTGAGGAACCAGAGATTCAACTTGTTCTTGAGCACTATGGAATAAATAAGACACATCTTCCGCGAATCCAAAGCAGAGACCCTGCGGCACGTGTTCTTGGAGCTAGACCAGGTCAGGTAGTAAGAGTTGAACGTTCGAGCCCAACTGCAGGAATATCATACTATTATCGTCTAGTTGTCGACTCCTAGTCTTAGAGGACGAACAATCCCAGTCGCATTGCAGCCAGAAACATCACTGCACATGAAATCATTGGCAAGGTCACATTATCTGTTCCTTTCGGACTCACCAGTTCTACAATTGTTGCAGTTATCGCACCACTAAGTGCTAATACAATCATCTCAAACCATAGAATTCTTCCACTAGTCACAAACACGGGATTCACCAGACTGAAGATACCAAACCACCAGAACGCAAGTAATGCACCTAGAAAACCGAATGTGAACACAGCTAGAGTTCCAGGTATACTTCTGTTCGAACCAAAAATCACGTGGGTTGAGTTCTTTCCATACTTCATTCCTATGGGAGCACCCATTCCATCACCGAACATCATCATGTGAATGGCTGCTGCTGCTACAAAATAGATCTCGTAATACCCAGTGAATGTGAAAATTCCCGTCAGGATTGTTATGGACACTGCATACCAAAATGGCCCTCTCACACTATTATTCTCTAAGTCCTCAGGGCGAGCCATCGCAGCAAAGAAACCACTGAACCTGTCGGTGTTTGCAAGAGCAAGCATAATTACGAAGGTCAGAGCAACAAGTGTCGCAACCCAGGGGTGAGGGTAAAATGGCACAGTCCATATTGCCGCTCCTGCAAACAGGTGCACAATTCGCCGTGTCACCTCTGGGCCCAAATTCCGTTTCTTCCTTGCAATGTCAGCAACCGTTAGTACAATCACTGCATAGACTACGGCGATGAAGTAGACAATAATGTCACCGAGTACAATTGAGAACTCCACTTGCATCCCTGTTCACTTGAGAGTGGTCGGATGTATACTGATGGATATATCTATCGGCGGAAATCAAGCTATTTTTCGACAGCCTTCGAACGAGTTCCTGTTGCTTTTTCAAGGTCGGAGATGGCATCTTCAACATCTTTCTTTATCCTTTCAGCGTCCAAACCTCTAGCTGAAACCCAGACCTTGATCCCCTTTGATGTGCCATAGGGTTTTGGTAGCGATTTTATGTATACGGTAGGGATCTTCTTCATTACCGAGTCGATAGCAGGTGCAAAAACTGACTCGTCTTTCATCTCGAATTCAACTATCTGTTCATAGAATTTCTGAACCACATTTTCTTTAATCCAAGGGACAACAGAGTCATTAAAAATAAATTTCAACTCAGATGGTACACCCGGCAGGCAGAATATTGTTGTCTTCCGGTCATTAATCCTAACGCCAGGTGCTCCACCCACACGATTGTCTAATGGAATCGCTCCTTCAGGTAATTGAGCCATCTTCTTTCTTGCATCAGTGAGATCTGATGTTTTTACAATACCTTTCCCATGAAGGACTTTGTACTGTCGCTCGATAATCTTCAGAGCTTCTTCGTTCTCAACAAGGTTTCTTTTTAGGGCTACTGCAATTGCTTTCAAGGTCATGTCATCATGGGTTGGACCGAGTCCGCCTGATGTTATGATGATGTCACAATTCTCTCGCACAAACTCCAATGCCTTTCCAATTTCCTCGATTTCATCGCGGACGGATACTAATCGTCGAATATCCACGCCTAATGGAACAAGGTTCGTTTCCATCCAATGGCAATTTGTTTCCAGAACAATCCCATCAAGGAGTTCATTTCCAATCGCAAGGAAACCCACAGTCAAGGATTTCTTATTTGTGACCATGATCTACACATCCTTATTCTCTGGTTGCAATTCTGCATCGAGGTGTTCGATTAGTGTCTTGAACGTATCAAGACGCTCTGCAGCTATTTTCTTTCCGCGCTTGGTCACCATGCATGCAACAATGTCAGTGGCTAGAGGGATGAACTCGTGAAGGCTTTCCACTATCTCGCTTATGCTTCTTCCAGGAAATAGCCGGATACCATTCAGTAACCCTTGAGTGAATCCAATCATTCCAAGCTTCAGCAGCTTGTCCGCTTCCCAAAGAATTTGCGCTTCTATTGGTTCGAGAGGTTCTTTAATTGTTAGACCAACGTGCTTCTCGATGACATCAGCTACATGTTCAATCGTATTTTGATTCACCTTTTCAGCACTGAGTATCTCCTTTGCCATCTCTGCACTAGCAACACCATGATGTTCTGCAGGAATGCCTCCAATCCCTGGTTTTGCTAAGTCATGCAACCACGCTGCAAGTGTTATAACCTTGAGGTCAGCCTCAGTTCCTGTCGCCAAGACTTTCGCAAGGTCTACCACCTCATCAATATGGTCCAATCGGTAGTTATAGAGTGGAACTAATTGCTTCTCAGCTGCAGTACTCCACTCTTCCTTAGCCGCTTTTCGTGTTGATGTCTCGACAATCTCTCTGAGTTTCTTCTCGATATCAGTAGTCATTTTTGGTCAGCATATGTTCACAGTATTGACCTACTTATCAAAGTATCAATGGGTTCTGATTTTTGAATAGAGCCTCAATGTGTTCTCAAGAGTTATCTCACGAACCTCCTCTTCATCTCTTCTCAACAATCGGGAGATTTCTCGAACAACAAGGGGTAAATTAGAAGGCACATTTCGTTCGCCCCTTTCAGGCGCAAGAACTGGACTGTCTGTTTCAATGAGAAGACGTTCAATAGCTACTGCTTTCACAAGTTTCTGTTTTTGGGGGGACCTAACCACTGATGTTGGGATTGAGAAATAGTATCCGAGGTCTCTTGAGGCAACTCGTGCTAGACTGGCTTTCCCATCGAATGCATGTAGATGTACATCTCGGGCGTTGTTTTCTTCTAGTATTTCAAGAGCTTTCTTACCAGCAGAACGTGAGTGGACCTGGATTGGAATTTTCATAAGGTCTGCAAGACCAACCAGTTTCTCAAAACAAGCCCTCTGCTTCTTTCGCTCTTCATGATCCCTTACAAGATAGTGATCAAGGCCAGTTTCTCCGATTGATATGAATCTGTCACTATTAGACTCAATCCAATCAATCGCTTGAGGACATATATCATATTGAGTGGGATTAAGCCCAACTGATGCGTATACATTTTTGTACTTCTCAGCAATCTTACATGCTTTGTTCCAAGATGCCTTTTCAATACCAGATGTTATAATAGAGATATCTAGTTCACGAGCGGTTTCAATAATAGAATCCCGGTCTGAGTCAAATTCCTTCGTTTCAAGGTGACAGTGCGAATCAACATATCGTGGTTCGGTCACACCATGTCATCTCTATGACTTAATGTCAAACCAGTCAGGATACTCTGGAACACCTCTAGTCCCAAAGTCATAGTTCCAGAAGACCATCTTGTTCTCACCTTGCTTTCTCTCAAACTCAGCCTCAACGAATAACCGTTCGACTGCCTCATTTCGGTCAGTCTTAATATACTTCCCAACAAGAGTGCTAGCACCCTGTTTCTTAGCTTCATTCATCAAATAGGTAAGGAATGTCTTCTCAACAGTTTTTCCCATTGCTCGACATGAGAAAGTGAGGACCTCCATATTCCACTTGCTATCTTGTTTGCGGACTAGTGACACTCCGATCAGGCCATACTCTCCATACTTATCGTCAAGATTGACAACATAGATCTTATAGTCATCAGACTTGTAGAAGTCAAGAATCTGTTCCTTTGTATAGCGGATTGCCGTTGCATTCAACTGGTTGGTCCTTAGGATCAACTCAGTCACTCTACCCAGATTCTCTGGTTTCGCTTCGCGCATCCAGAGTTGCATGTTACACGCTCGTAGGAATGATTCTTTGTCGAAAAACTGTCTCTCTACACTATCTCTCATTGCCTGCTGAGCGTACATCATGACTCTCTTCGAACTTTCCTCTGTTATCTTGCCAACAGGTTCAAACTCTACTCTATTCAGAGCATGAAGAATCTCCGTGTCTGGCAGAACAAGTACCTCTGGCAAGAATGTCTTGATCTGGTCTCTTTCATACGGATTGTCATCAAAGAAAGCAATAGAGTCAATACCAATATTGAGTTCTTTGGCAATCTCTGCAAGGTTTTGCGCTTTGTCATTCCAATTTATCTTCTTAATGGCAAAGAGCTTGGAACTATCACCCAATATCTCATCCACTAAAGGAACCAATGTGCTGTCATTCTTGCTCGAGATTGCTAGGATAATTCCTCGTTTAGTAAGTAGCTCGAGTGCCTTCAAACGATTAGGGTGAAGATTAATCCCTTCGACACCATCATCTCTGAGAATCCCATCCCAAAGCGTATTATCAAGGTCTATCACTGCGCATTTGATGCGTCTTCCGTGTCCTGTGATTACCTTGAGATGGTTAATCAGGTCATGCGCAACGGTGACAGCCCCTTCTTGAGTAAGATGCTCATAAATGCCATCCGCATCACTCTCTCGGATTTGATGGCCCACACCAGCAGATAGGAATGCTTCATCTATTGAGAGGACATAGATATCCTCTTCATTCTTACTCATCTCTAAGTACATGAGGTCAAGATGTATGAGAAATTCTCGGAGACTGTAGGCATTGCTAAGATGCTTGTAGTCAAATCTTCCATGTGCTGGTCGGATTGTCAGGGGATAATTCATCACAATGTAAACAGCTGAGAGCTTATCCCGAGCGACTTTAATTCCTTCTAGGATTCTATCCCTTGCTTGCATCAATTGCTCTTTTTGCCTAGTAAAATCAGTTGCACCATGCTGAATATCAAAGATGTAGTTTCTAATGTCTTGGACATCACTCACAACAACGACACTTGGCGCAAATGAATAAAGTCCTCCCTTCTCGTCATTAAATGCCAGAAATGGATTTGATGGTTCACTATGATCAAATGTGTGATAGCATTGAGCACCGTTCGCCTCTAGGTACTCTTTCATGAATGATAATTCACATCCCCCCACAAAGCCAATCTTTTGAGTAGAAAGGAACTCTCTGTCCGCCTCAGTTGCTTCAGCAGACATAGGAGGTCTAGCAGCTCTTCGTGTTTCCTCTGTGAGTCTTCGAATGATGTAGTTCCTATATTTCCTATCTCGGACTAGTCTTCTGACAATGTTCAGCATTCTCTGGACCTGCACATTCTTCACCATTGTCTTGTCTAGTTCCACCAATCAGGATGTATCAGAACCTGCACAATCTGACCTGGTTTAGCTTCATATATTCTGTCAAAGAGGTAATTACTGCCCAGTCTGCTTAAACGCTTCCCTCCTGCATCACTGAGGTACATATCATATTTCATGTCATATGCAGATGAAACCTTCAGAGCTATTTTGTCCACACTATCCCAGATAGTTCGATTTTTGTAGTGTTTTTGACCATGTGCAGCTACTGCACTTACCGGAGCAATCTCACGTAGTTTTTCAATATCCGACTTGAGGAGCTCGATTGCCTCCTGTTTGTTTCCCTTAGCAACACTTAGCGTTTCATAATGCAGACCAATTCGAAAACCACTTTCCGCCAGATGAGCTACTATAGGCCGAGCTTCTTCGAAGCTATATTTCTCTGCATGAAGTCTAAAGAAGTAGGTCGAATGGATTCCATATTTCTTCTCAATCTCAGACATCTTCACAGTTCTTGATAACGAGATGTCAACATCATGACGTAAGCATACATTTACTCTCTCTGGGTCAATGTGTCCTTCAACATAATCATCAAGTGAGATAATCGAGAATGCTTCGGACTTCAGACCCTCGAGCAACTCCTTGAATCTAGCAAATGAATAATCGGACCACCATATCATTGAGTAAGGTATCAAAGGCAGAATGATTAGGAACCCAATAAATCTGAGCCACATCGCTACCAGGAATTCAAACCAATTCCAAGTAGCATAAACCGCGATAAGGTATGATGCAACAATTAGAAACGGGTATAACCGAACCATGTCGAATATCTGTGTAGCATAGCGGTATTGTTTCACAAGCGAGAAGATTACAAATCCAAATATCGCAATTGACAATCCCAGCAACAATACCTCAACAGGTTCCATTGTCCTGATTCCTTCCTAGCTGCTCACAAGTTTGACTTGATATAATCATTATGTCAAGACACTAGTTGTACTCGTACCCCTTTAAAAACTGGAACTCTTTTACACGCTCGAGGGTCTTCTTGATGAGATCATCATTCCATTCAGAGGTATCTCTTGTCGTCTTAGGTCTGTCAAAAAGAATGTCTGCACAGGCTTGTAGGTAGTCATCAGGTGCTTCGATACCAAGGAAATTGCAAACACTCTTCATTATTGTCTTTGAATCGTTGATAAGATCCTCAAGTTTGAATTCCAAGAAGAGAGTTGAATCTATTTCCTTCTTCAACTTCTCAACCGTTTCACAAAGCGAGAAGTAGAAATCGATTGCTGTTGGTAGGTCAAGATTCTGTCTTTTACTGATTGTACTAATATTGTCGAATGGGTTTCTGACTACGTGAATGATATAGACTGGCATATCAACCTCTTGTTCCAGAGCGTCAAGGAGGTTTGGAGAATCTTGCAAGCGTTGTGTACTCATCCCCCCCTTCTTATCCCCAATTACTATGAGTTCATGGTCATAGGTACCCTGCCATTGCCCCTTCACATCATATGCATATCCCGTCCAGGATCTCCCTGTCTTCGAGAATTCATGGGAATTCCTTTGCATCATGTAAAAGAGACGCTCTTTGCTATAACCCCATTCCACAAAACCCAAGGCATCTAATTCATGCGCAATGATCGCCTTCGGGTGTGCATCAATGAGAGACCCAACCAGACTGTGTCCGCTTCGGGGGTATCCAACAAACATGCAATACTTCTTCACTTGCCGATAGAGTTTCCTGTGTCTGAATCCACCAATCCTTGTGATGAATGATAGAAGGAACCGTCTTGCAAAGGTATACTTCGCAAGTCTGTTCAAAATACGAAGTCCAGTTCCTCTGACTCGTCTAGGAAAGAGAATCTCGTTCAGCATCTTGGAATCGGGTCCGCATGGAATTCATGCACTAGTTAAACCTTACCTAATCCTTCTCATACTCAAGCTGAATCAGCTTGTGTCTAAGAAGGATTTCAGCTTCCTTCTGCCGCTCTGGAGAAAGTCTAGTCTTCCATTTTCCTATCGAATCCGTGTTGATTGGTCTATGAACCCCCTCATGGTGCAGACGACCAGTGTCACCGAGAAGGCTTGCGACAACTTCTGGTTTCATCATCTCGTCATTATATGGAACACCTAGGAACTTGCAGATTGACTTGATTGTTGGCTCAGGATCCGAAACCAGTGCCTCATACCTCACTTCTATATAATGGCTTTTTTGAATCTTCTGAGCGAAATTTCGCGCGAGGTCAATGCTTTCACTCCAACGCTGACATGCCTCACCTAAGTCGGAGTAGATCCCGGATTTCAGATAGGACGACACAACATCCCGCCCATCTCGAATCATATGGATGTAAAATGCATTTGGGAACACTTTATGTATCTCACTAAGGTGATAGGTGTTCAATGGAGTTTTATCTCCCCATCGAGAACCGCCTCCAAGATTCTCATCCCCGTAGGTGTGGTAGATGAGTTCTATAAGTGAAGCCAAGTTCCTCCTTTCATTTCCCAATGTCAGGGCCTTCTGATATAGAGGTGCTACGTTGAATTCCCAGGTTGGAAACTCTGGATGTGAGGCAAATTTTGAAATCACAAGTCGAGAAAGAATCCTCCATGGAATGAAGTTCATAATTCGATATTCCTTGATTAGTGCTCCCAATACATAAGATTCGGGAGGAATGACGATATCCCCTTGAGCTACAAGAATTGCACGCATCAAAGTATTTCCTGATCTTCCAGATCCTATGATGAAGATTGGCGAAGATTTCAAACCTTTCGCTGATCTCAAGGGATGTCCCCTGAAGTTCTTGCCAAAGAGTGAGATCTTGTGCAGTAAAATCTTCATTCGTGAGGTCACTCGATTTATGTCCCCCTTGAAAACATTGCTCGAAAGGTGAGCATCTGAGAGAGCCATATGGATGTTTCTATTTGATTAGGAATTGGTACTTGCCTTCAACCTACATAGGGTTTAAAACCAGTCCAAATCAATTCGCATCAACTCGCATGGAGACCGACCAAAATTGAGTATCGCCAAGTGGATGATGAAGCAGTATTGGCGAATCGGAACCATTAGAGTCTGGATGAGTTTGAGTATGGGTATGCTCTCACTTGGAAAACTCTATTATCAAGACATCCCGCCTCTTGCTGACTTGGGATTTTTCGGAGCTTTGATTCTGGGTTCTATCTTGATTCTGGTCTTTATGGGAGTTGGTTGGCTTTATGATGAAAAGGCCAAACTGTGGAAAGCCAAGCAACAGGTCAACATCGACAGATTCCCGTACCGATGTGTTCCCAATATTAGGGCTTTTTCAATGGACTATCCAATTCTCTTCGCTTTTCTCACAAGTCTGTTTAGAATATTCGATAAGTTGGGACTTGACACGGAACCTCTGAATGATCTTTCAGAGTATCTGACGAAGAACTACAGCTTCAGAGCTGAGAAGAGTGACATGGATGAGTCAAAGGATCTCGGAGACCAGTTCATGGAAAATCGGCCCTTCAGAACTGGAGGTGATCCTCCAGGAGGTCCAGTGAGTCTTACAGCAAGAGTTGCGCTTGGTTTTGAAACCCAAAGTCTTAGATTTGTCTGGATTCAAGAATTGACAGGAATGGCTCAGGATGCTTTGGTCATAACAGGTGTCTATGTAATTTTCCTGTTCCCTAATGTTGTCGTAGATGGAGTAGTACCCCTGAGTTATATGCTACTAGGAATACTCATTGTCGCATTTCCAGTTATGTTTCTTATAGTGGGACTTGGCTGGTTCTATGACAGAAAGCTGAAGATTTGGTCTGTTGACAGGATAGTAAGAGTTGAAAGAACACCTTATAGCTATCTAGCTGAGCCAAACATCTACACTATTTTCATGCCATATTATATGACCCTCTTCAGGATACTTGGAGATGTGCAAAAGAAAGAAGGACTAGATACAACTGAGGTAGATAAAATCCTGACATTCCTTGATGCTTATTTCAAGTTTGATGTGGCCAAAACCAAGGATATGGAAAGGGCACGTCAACTGAGACGAGATTATGGGACACTTTTCGCAACAAAGGAGGCAAAATAGAATGAGAATTAGAAAGTGGATAATGAAACAGCAATGGAGAGTTCTTCAGATTCGAGGTATCTGGGGACTATTCTATGGTGTGTTGGTTCTCGCAGGACTTTATGTTGAGTATGTTCCATATTTCAACACACTGGGCGCTCTTGGTCCTCTCGCATTCGCAGGATTAATCCTCCTCATCTTTCTCATTCTTGGTTATATCTATGATCGGGTTCTAGTTATGTGGGCTGCATCTCAAGAGGTAACCATGGAGCGAAATCCCTTCATGTATGTGCCCAGTCCAAAGGACCACATCTTCTGGTTTCCAATCTATTCTGCAATGCTTGATGCTTTGGATGAATTAGCTGCAAAATATGGCTTGGATGCAAGTGAGATTAAAGATACAAAGGAATACTACTCTGTACTGCAGAAATATCGTCCTGAGAGAAATCAAGATATTGATGATGCAATTGAACTAAGAGATGCATACCTCAAGAAGCATCCATTCATTAAGGATCCAACGAAAGAGTTTGAAGTCACCTGAGGTTCAACAAAACAATGAATCAAGTAGCAGACCGTGAACTTTCCACGCTGAAGGCAATTGTAGTTTCGGGGGGACTCATACTCAACTCATACCGAGGAAAAGTCATTAATCAACCAAAGGAGTCAGATCTTCCTCGTGAACAGGTACAAGAGAGTTCCACAGCCCACACAATAGTGGATGATCTTGTTCAGGACGTTGCATTACAGATTCTACATTCAACGTTTCCTGATATCGCGGTGAATGCAGAAGAGGATACCCCACGGGTCAAGCTATTCTCCTCTGACAGAACGGGCTTCTGCTTTCATTTGGACCCATTGGATGGAACTCTGGCTTATACACGTAATCGAGATGACTTTGCCATTGGAGCAGCATTTTCAGATAATTTGACATTTGTTTCCAGTGCGATCTATTTCCCGGCACAAGACCGACTCTATTCTGCAAAACGGGGATTTGGAACGAATGTCGAGGATGGACTTGGTAACCCCTTGGTCTTCCTATCTGACAGCGACCCTGAACCTTATTTCACACAGAAGAGATGCGAGCGACTTTTGCCAATAATTGAGAAAATGAACTTGACCAAACTTGACATCATGAGTGCTCATCAGAGTATGATAGCTCTCGCTGAGAAACGGACCAAAATTCTTATGTATAGAATGGCAAGTCCACATGACTTTGGGATACCTCAAGTGATTCTAGAGGAGGCTGGAGGTATTTGTTCAGATCAATACGGAAACGAAATTACCTACTCTCCGAAATTTAACAGAATTCCCTGGTTCTTTGGCTTCGCGAATGTTGAAGTGAAGAAGTATTTCTTTGAACTCTTGGATGAAACAGATATTACTCTTGAGGAATGACATCTTGCAAGCCCGAAAGGATTTTAACATCACCGAGTCCGTTGACCGCTTGATCTCCATGGCTGAGTCAGGCATGTCGAACTCGTTGAAAGGATACATTCGGAGGTTCCTTGCCCATCTGAGAAAAAGACTTCCAATCTATTTCATCCTGATGATTATCGTATTTGGTGTCCTCTTCGTGTTCAGAGATGATATCTATGACACGTTCATCCGGCGACATGAAGAGAAGACGTTCTACTTCGATGAGCACGGTCTCCCCATGACAGACTATGGCTGGACTCAGGGGGTATATGTTGGCCCTCAGTTCAATCCACTTGTCATCGCTAGAGGAGCTCAAGTGTATTATGATCAGATGCTAGATGGAAACACCACAGCGGCGGGCTTTTTGAACTACACATTGAACTGGCTTG
This sequence comes from Candidatus Thorarchaeota archaeon, assembly GCA_048882325.1. Taxonomy (GTDB): domain Archaea; phylum Asgardarchaeota; class Thorarchaeia; order Thorarchaeales; family Thorarchaeaceae; genus SMTZ1-45. Next base: position 67,957 of record JBHLRS010000010.1, read on the forward strand.
TGGAAAATCGGGTGACGCAGACAATAGACAATGAGAGTGGACTTGTGACTGTTTCTCACTGGCTTTACAATTTTTCAATATATGACCAACCTGCTGGTTGGTACTCTGCCATGGCAGAAGCGGAGATTGCTCATACCCTCGCACAAGCATACGACTATTCTGGAAATCCAATATATCTCCAGATTCTCAATGAAACACTAAATGGATTTGAAGTTTCGCAGGAGATAGGAGGTTCAATGTTAATAATCGATGAAGTGGGTAACTGGTATCCAGAGGTCATTGTTCCATCGACTGTGGATCCAACTTATCCAAAAAGAAGAATTCTCAATGGATTCCTACTAGGACTTGAAGACCTGTATCTAGCAAATGAATACCTCAACCAGACTCGCATCAAGCGATTGTTCGACAATGGAATCAATTCTGCTCTCCAGACTTTGCATCTTTATGAGGCTCCAGAGAACTGGACATTCTATCAACTGAACCCAGTAAAGTACGCATCAGTTGGCTATCACCATGTTCACATCAGTATCACTGGAATTTTGTATAATATCACAGGAATCACTGAGTTTCAGACATATCACGAACGATGGAAATCCTGGACGGTTGTTCCACCGCAAGCAGATGTTGACCTGACTGAACGGCGCCTGAAGGAGATTAGTTATGGACTGCTTTTCATGTCGATTGCAGCTGGAATGATTCTTCTTATTGACTTCATGCAGATGCAAGTCCGCACTCGTGTTACAAGCAATTCCTAAGAGGGTCTTGCGTAGTCATAGATTCGGTGTATCTTAGGTGAGTTTGCTTCCCACACATAAGTGGTGCGAGCGTGGTTCATGATTTTTGGTCCTGGTACATCTGACAAAGAGTGCACCAACTCTGGTAGCTCGTCATAAGTCTTGAATGGATGAACATAGGGATTGTCTGTTAATGACTCACCCAGCGTGTATGTTATCAACACTTGTAGACCTGCGTTAAGATATTCATAGTTCTTGTTCGGGTCACAATACTTGTGAAATGGATGCGGAAGCCATGGTGTGAGACCAACTTTGTATTTGGTCAGAGTATTCATCATCTCTCTATGAGAGATTCCTGTTAGAATGTCAAAATTCAGTATGTCTTGGAGTCCTGTCATGTCTCGATGTAGCGAAAAACGTGTGTTCTGGAAATCACTACCAATGTATACTGCTCCGACTCTCCTTTCCGGACTTGTCAATCCCTCCACCTCCGAACAGAGTGGATAATTGTGTGTCACTTCAACATGTGAAGCAATTTCTCGATGTTCCTTAGCGATATTCTCACTAACGGTAAGCACCGGATAGCTCTCCAATATACTCCTTTCCCATTTGGGTGTCACGCTGATCAGAGGTTTACCAGCCATGCGACGTAAAAACGGTCTAGTTTCAAATCGGAAATCTTGTTTGCTCCAATATTCGTGGTCGTCATAGATAACTGGATAGTCGGTATCCAGCATCATTGCTGCTGCAATCAGATTGTGCGCGTGCACCACGTCTGGTTTGATTGCATCAATCTGTTTGAGCCATCGTTTCCTAATTCTCGAGTCGTATACAATACGAAGGTGACTCCCGAATGAAACATGAAATGCTTCTGAGAATGCGCTATGTGCCTGCCCTCTAATTGGTCCTCCTCCAAGAAACAACTGTTCATGACCTTTTTTTTTCATAGAGAGTGCTGTCTTCTCTATTCTGGAGTCTGGTAGACCACCGTGAGAGGTATGCAGGATTCTCAAGATTTAATCTCCTTCTCAGAGCATCACATTATTCTTAATCACAATATCTCCGGAGGCTATGATTTTAGCAATCTTTTTTGATGCTTTGCCATCTCCATATACGGAGGGATCGTTATTCAGTTTCATGTCCCACATCTCCATAGCTCGTCTATGAATGTCGTTGGCTTTAGGAGCGACCAATACATTAGCACCTGCTTCCAATGTTTCAATCCACTCGCTGTTATCTCTAATTGTAACACAAGGGGTATTGAGTAAATATGCTTCTTTCTGGAGACCTCCAGAATCTGTCAGCAAAAGAGATGATCTACTGACCAATGCCATCATCGTGGTGTAAGGAATTGGTTCAATAACTTTGACATTCGAGGGTAAGGCTAATCCTATGTCTTTAATCATTTTCTTTGTCCGTGGATGTATTGGAAAGACAATGTGGTGTTCAATCATTCCAAGACCATCGATGATTCGTTTTAATCTCGCAGGAAAGTCTACGTTTTCCCTTCTGTGCATCGTGAGGACTCCAAATTTCTCCCCAGATATTCCTAGCTCATTCATAGCGTTCTCTTGGAAAGATGCATCATTGAATACCTCAAGACGTTTTTTCAGAATATCATACATCGTGTCGCCAGTATGGAAGACCATTCCTCGAACTTTCTCATCTTCAAGATTCTTAACAGCAAGAGTTGTAGGCGCGAATAGACCAGCAGCTCCATGGTCAATCAACCGTCGATTGATTTCTTCCTGCATGAACATATCATAGCTTCTAAGTCCAGACTCAAGATGGCATGTAGGGATATCCATCTTGAATCCTGTAAGTGCCGCTCCCAAGGCTGAATTTGTATCACCTGGAACAATTAGATAGTCAGGTGTGTTCTTAGATAGAACTTCTTCAAGTTTGGAGATGACACCATATGTTTGGTATGAGCTTGTCCCACTTCCTACCTCCAAGTTTTGATCTGGCTTACGGATTGAAAACTCACTTACAAACTGGTCAGCTAGTTCATAATCATAATGTTGTCCAGTGTGTACGAACCTTACATCAAGATCCTCTTGTTCGAGTGCTTGAAGTACAGGAGCTGATTTGATAATCTGTGGACGAGTCCCCGTAACAACTGTAACTATCATTGTAGTCCATCCTCCTTAAAGCGAGTGGGAGTACTCATCAGTGTGCCCTTTGAGTATTCTATTGAAGGTTATGGTACAATGATTGTTTCAAGCAAGAATTAAAAATGTGACAACACCCGACTCAACCGGGTTTGGAATATGACGAAAGGCACTCTAGCTGTCGTAGGTCTTGGATATGTCGGGCTTCCCGTAGCTGCGAAATTTGCGGAAGCTGGATTCGATGTCACAGGCATTGACATAGTAAAGGAAAAGGTCGATATGATCAATGCAGGACAGTGTCCTATCGCAGGTGATGAACCGAATCTTCCTGAGTTGATTGAGAAAGTCATCAAAGAGGGCAGTCTGAAAGCCACATTAAGTCATGAACCGATTAAGAGCGCGGACTACATCATCATCGTTGTCGAAACTCCCTTCGACCTTCCTAGCAGAGAACCCTACTACTCTGCTCTCCGTTCAGCATCAACTAGTGTTGGCCAAAATCTATCAAAGGGGTCTCTTGTGATTGTAGAGTCAACTGTTGCTCCAGGTACTGTCAACTCCATTGTAAAACCCATATTGGAAACTGAATCCGGCTTGAAGGCCGGTGATGACTTCATGTTAGCGACTGCTCCGGAACGTGTTATGCCTGGAAAATTGCTGTACAACCTTACGAACCTGAACCGAACGATTGGTGGATTTGATAAGAAAAGTACTGAAACAGCACTCAAGTTCTACTCTGAGATAGTAAAGGGAGAACTCTATCCAACTGACATACTGACCGCTGAAGTGGTGAAGACCACAGAAAATGCATATCGCGATGTTCAGATTGCCTTCGCAAACGAGATTGCATTACTTTGTGAGAACATGGGTGTCGATGTCTATGAAGTACGCGAGTTGGTGAACAAGTCGCCATTCAGACAGATGCATCTACCTGGTGCTGGAGTTGGAGGTCATTGCTTGCCAAAGGACTCCTGGCTGTTGGCATTCGGAGCTCGCGGAGGATACACACCACGTCTACTGGCAACTGCAAGAGAAATCAATGATGGGATGCCACGCCACTTGAGCCACTTGTGTGAGGATGCTTTGAAGGATGCAGGCCGTGGTGTCTATGGTTCTCGTATCACTGTACTTGGGATAGCTTATCTCGAGAACTCTGATGACACGCGAAATTCTCCTTCATTCACACTCATCAAAGCGCTTGAGGTTCTTGGTGCTCACCCAGTCCCTCATGATCCCTATGTTCGTGCGGTAAAGGAGATTCATGGAATGAAACCGTTGGATGACCTCTACGGAGCTTTGAAGGACTCAGACTGCATGGTTTTGGTTACAGCACATGATGAGTATTCAGATATTGATCTTGACAAGGCCAAGAGTCTCATGCGAACACCTGTCATTGTTGATGGAAGAAAGGTCTTCGATAAAGACAAATGCATGAAGAAGGGCTTTATTTTCAGAGCGATTGGTCGTTAGACTTGAAAGAATGGAGAGATCGGTCCTTTGAAGAAGAGAGTCCTTCTCATCGGTAATGAACCGAGAGACATGATTCGTCTTCGACGTACTTATGGTAGTCTAAAAGAGATAGGTGTGGATGTGAAGGTCTTCAATCCTTACAGAAAACCAAGTGGCCGGCCAAGAATCATCAAGGGAGCAATCAGATATCTTGTAATAACGCTCCAAGTTCTTCTAACTAGGGCTGACATCTATCACTTCTTCAATGTCCCTGACATCATCGGACTTCCACTCATAGCAAAGCGAGGTGTCGTGGTATACGATGTCCGTTCACCTTGGAGTGGCGCTATTAAGGAAACCTTCGGGATTGCACCGTTAGCTAAGATTGCAGGTCTTATGGAACGCCTCATGACACGAACAGCAGATTATGTTGTGGCTGTGAATCGACCTCTTGCAGAGCGCGCTCGATTGTTTGGAGGAAAACGGATCCTAATCTCCCCAAATTATCCCCTCCCTGACTTTGGGCCATCTCGTAGCCGTAAAGAGATGAGAGAGATGCTTGGGTTGGGATCATCCCCGACAGTGCTTTACCTCGGAAAGATCACCAAGGTGGAGGGAGTGTCACTTCTGATGAACGTGATCCGGAAGACATGCAAAACACATCCAAGCGTGAAGTTTCTGATTGTCGGTGGCGGACCTCAAGTTGGTGTCTTCAAGAAGTTCGTTTCTGATGAAGAACTTGAGGCGAACATAGTGATGACAGGATGGGTTCCTCACTCTGAGGTGGCTGATTACATCAATGCTGTTGACTTATGTCTTCTACCTAGGCAGTGGGACAGCTACTCCAACTACATTGGACCAGACTCAGTATGGAAAGCGGGAGAATACCTTGCTCTTGGAAAACCTGTGGTAGCTCCAAAGATGGGTGGATTTGCTACTGCCAAGTTCCCCGTCATACCTGCAGACCCATCAGAGATGGCTGACGCTGTAATTTCATTCATCTCTGAACCAACTAAGAAACCGGTTGGTGAGAGACCCTCCTGGAGGATTAGCCACGAACGATTGAAACGTCTCTACACTCTTCTGGGTGCTACTGGGGGATAGCATGCAATACTCTCACAACACATATATCGTATCACTATCCTAACTAGATTCGGTGGGATTATGGGATCAAGACAAAGTTCCATTTTGATATGTGTGATAATTCTCTCTGGGATTCTATACCCATTGATTACTCACTCAAATGGTCTAGTTCAAAGTGGAACGCATCAGGGTCTTAGTAATGGAGCAATACATGCTCAGAGCGGTATTACACATTCTTGGTTCCATGATGGATCTAACATGACTGGTTTTGGAAGTCCAATCGCGAGTATGCCATCAGTAGGCAGCATTTCATCCAGTGGCTCATACCTTTATGCATCTGACGTTGGGTCTGGAAGTGGGTGGCATGGCCCAGTGATGTCCTATGCATTAGAAGAGTCGTTTAAGGTATCCCAATTGACATCTTTCGACATCGATGTCGGGTTTGACTGTTACTCTGATACCAGTAGACTTGGTGCTGTGGATGTGTTTCTCCACGACTCGAATGAGGATGTCATCTGCAGGTACGTCATTTCAGATGCATGGGCTGACGATCGTCAGCTGAAATTACCATTTACATGGTGGTTTGCTGATGAAACTGGTTACACCACTCCCTATAGTGAACCTGACTGGGTCACTTTCTCGCCTTATCATGAAACACTGACGCTCTCTGATACTATGACGGGTTTTCAGGTAGTTCAGCCTGATATTGGAACATTCGAGTTTACTGTATCAGAGCAGGCAGATTTGGAAAGGATCGTATCATATGTAACAGTGGCATTCTATGGATATGAGAGCTGGACCTACTGCGAAGAGGTCTTTCTTCATTCGATTCTCCTTGAATGGACTGGGGATAGCGTTGTTGAGGAACCGATAACATCGGCCTGGCATCATGATTGTTCTAACACAACTGATCTGACCTATAACAACACCTTCCCACTTCCGTGGCTGAATGGAGTTAACACATGGACCATAACGACTGGAGAGATGCTTTCATCGGGTGACTATCTCTACTTTGAAAATATCCCTTCTGCATCATCAGGTTGGCATGGGCCACTGTGGGTCCATGAGTTCGAGGAACCATTCTCAGTTAGCCAGATTCATAACTTCACTGTTGACCTGTTCGTCGACAATTCATTAGCAGCTTATGGAGGGAAAATACAGGTCATATTACTTGGTGAAGAGTTCAGACCTGTTTTCAGGGCATATGTTGGGGATGCATGGGATAATGTAAATGAGGGTCATATCTTCGCAGAATACATGGAGTCTGATGGAACCTACCATCGACATGGGCTTACAGATGTAGGCTCTTTCACCAGTTTTGATGGAGTAATGCAGTTTACTTATGATGAACTACTTGGTGTTTCAGCTTTTGTACACGGGTATGGAATAGAGTCTCTCTTCTCTCCGGAAGGATCTGAGCTTACTCGAAAGGTCACTCATGTAATGATCTTGACTGGTCGACTCTCTGGACTCACCTACATGCCATCCCAAGTTCATGATATCTATGTTGATTGGGTGTCCGAAGGTGTGTCTCCACCTGAAGATGTCCTTACGATTGACCATCCATTGGATATTTTCTACTATGAAGGAGAAACAGGGAACAACATCACTTGGACTCCTACATCAATCTATCCGGGTGGTTACTTGCTTTATGTCAACGATGAAGGAGTCGAAGCAGATTCATGGTTAGGCGACCCAATTGTGGTTGATGTTGATGGTCTGGATCCCGGAGTCTATAACTACACAATTGTTGTGTTCAACACCAACCTTGAGTATGTTACTGACGAAGTAGTGGTCACGGTAGAAACCCCCGGTTCACCAACTGCTGAGGGAACTCTGATTATTATTGGCATCAGCATCGGTTCTATTGTTGTAATTGTTGTGATCATCGGAGCTGTCTGTCGAAGCAAAGGAGAAGGTGTTATCGAAAGCCCTAGTGGATATGAATGGTAAATATAGTGGCTACTCCTGATTTCAGAGAGATTCAAGAACTTGATTCAAGTCGAATTGTTTGGGTTCGAATATCTTGAATTCTTTCTCACGAGCTTCCTCAATTGAGGATCTCAGGTCATCGATGCTTCTACACCAAACCAGATGTCCTCCTTTCTCCATTTTGGTCACCAGCTCCCATTCATGACCCCCGATGATGTCAGGATTCTGAATCACAATCAGTCGGTGCCCCTTTGTGACATTCTCCATTATTGTGCCTGCGCCACAATTACTGATTACTATCTCAGCTCTCTCCAAGTATTCATCTAGTGTTCTCTTGAACCTGAAGTTCTTGATGTTTCTAGGAATATACTGACCTGCTCCTCTCTGGGCAATGACCTCATCTCTGATATCCCCTAAGCCAACCAGCTCATCCATTGCTTGAATCAATGCATCATGAGGAAGAGACGTTCCAACAGTCACGAAAATCAGAAGATCATCCCCCTGTACTCAACTTCTGGATACTTCTCAGCAAGCTCTGGCCAACTGCTCAACCAGAGGGAGGTCTTTCCCATCAGTAGTTTCCCTGCGATTGATGGATTATAGACACGGCTTGGACTCTCAATATAGATTGACTTGATCCCAAAGACACCTGCAATGAGAAAAGGAGGAAGGGTAAGGCCTGATCCTGTGCTGATGACGACATTGGGTCTTACGATGAGAAGGATGAAGATACTGTGAAGAAACAAGAACAGAGTTCTGAGTACACTCATGATTCGACTGTCTTTTGCTCTGAATCTCGGTGAGATGACACTGTAGTAGTTTTCCCTGACCTTCTTCTTCGTGACTTCCGACTCCCATGGAACGATGAAGTACTTCTCATAAGACACCTGCTTGGCTAGAATGAGACCTCGAGCAGTGTGGCCTCCTGAACCAAGTACGAACAACAGTCTCAAGTCACTTCATCCTCGTCTACTGAATTCGGAGAACATCACCAATATCATCCTTTTGCTTGGTTAACTCAGAAATGTCCTACAATCATTTGGCGCCAAAGAGAAGAGCCATTATCGTGATATACATGATACGAGTTTCCTATCCATACCTCTGTGATACCCAGATATTACGTCCGTTGGAATCCCGCTATTTTCTGGGTTTTATGATTAGTTTATATGAAAGTGATGCACTATTCCATTGGAAGTAAAGGTAGGCTAAATCACTGTCTTTACTAAATGAGATTCGCGAGTTGAGATGTCTTGAGCGCAAAGTCAACAAAAGCTGAGCCAATTGATACAGATGGGGCAAGCCTCTCGGTGAGATTATACCATCTGAATGACATGACGATGTCAGCACCAGAGTTAGTGAAGTTCATGAAGGCTAACAAGTTCACAGCTCTGAGTGAAACCAAAGAAATCAAAGTAAGGAACAAGCAAAAGGAATGGGAAACAAGAGAGGTAGAGATAGCGACACAGGGATTCACTCAAGTCCAAGAGAGTGGAAAGACAATATCTGCAACCTTCTTTGTAAGTTTCCCTCAATCTATCTATGCCTTTGATCGTGGCAGGCTCATTGTGGTAGAAACTTCTTTTGCAGCTAAGAGTGGTGAAGTGATCTTTAAACTTGGGCGTAAGTTTGTCGAGGTTCGAGGATCAGACAGAATAGGAAGTAGACTACGAACATTTCTCAGAAGAGAGGATGTCGCGAGAATAGCACCTGTTGCTGTTAGTGGCGATTCAGCAAAGAATGTCTTTAATGAACTCAAGCGGCTACCAAATGCCAACATTACCTATACACTATTCACGGATATTCAATCTGTTGCGTTAACACGTGCTGAATTTAGAGGCGAGAGAATTCAGAATGCCAGCGAGATTAATCTGTATCCTGTTAGATACAAGGGGAACATCGCAAAATTCAGTGGAATAATCCCCTACCCATCTAGCAAGAAACTTCTGAAGACTAGTGTGAATTTTGCATCCGGCTCTCTTAATATATCACCCAAAGATATGACAGAGGAAACGACAATCTCTCCAAAAGCAGCGACGAGAACAAGAAAGGAAGAGAAGGACAAGAAACCCACACTCTCTCCAAAAGACCTACGCTGGCTCGTGACTATGCTTGAGGATAATGCTGATCCATATCCACCCCCTGAAAAATAAGCGGAGTTTCTAAGGGGCAAGACCCCTTACTCCATTTCTTTCTACTATCAAGTGCTTGCTGACTTAAAAAACGCTAATGATTTACAGCAAAGACCTATATACATACAAGAGTAGCACGGGGGAACAATTTGCTTGCGAGAGGGAGAGCACGCAACTCGTTTCTTTTAGCTCGCAAGCAGGATGGAGTAAAAAAATGAACAAAACTAAAGCCGTGAGTGCTTTCGTTATTGCTTTGTTTATTGGATCCTCAGTAGTTGTGGGGCTGGGGATGCAATCAGTACATGCACTCAATTCTCAGAATCAAAATGTGATAGCTTCTGCTGATGGCTCTGATAACAATCATCTTCCAAAGTCCATGCTCGTGTATACTGAATTTGCCGATCAAACACGCGAGTTGCCTAACACTTTGGATGTGGTTAGAGCTAACTTCCTGAATGACTATCAAATTACAAACTTGACAAGCTATGATCATCTTTCTTCAATGATTATGAACTATGATGTGTTTCTTATTCCAGAGCAAGAGCTTCTTTCCGATGAGAATATCACAACCATTGCGACAGCATGGAGTGGAATTCTCGACAGTTTCGTCACTAATGGCGGAAATGTCATTGTGATGCCCTGCTATGGTCCACTAGCTAGTGATCCGCATGCACCGATGATACAGGTTCTAAACATGACAGGTTTCATTACCTATACTGAAGCATATGCATATCCTGGATCACCACTCAATGTTGTGGATGCAGATGATGCACTTGCAAGAGGTATTCCATTAACATTCGCTGCAACTGATGGTACTACTCGCATCAATGGTACTGGTGGAACCACCGTTGTGGATGATGGTGTCGGACCCGTCGTAATTCACATGACAATGGGAATGGGTCATATCGCTATTCTTGGATTTGACCTATGGAATACAGCCCCTGCTCAGGAAGCAATACTTGTCAACGCCATTCAGCTCACACGACTTGTGGTATTTGATCAGTCTCACGCTGCCTATGGGTCCATCAATGCTGCTCATCTGAACTACTCACTTGACCTTGTCAGTCAAGGATTTGCTGTTTCTGCCATGTCTACCTGGGACCCTGCCATGATTCAGATGGCTGATGTTCTCATCTTGACTACAGGAACTATGACTTACTCTTCAGCAGAAACTGATGTAATAGAGGACTTTGTTGCATCAGGAGGTGGACTAATTGTCTACACAGACTGGGGTACATATGGCGATGAACTAGATCCTGTTACAGAACGATTTGGTTTCGTCAGAAATAAGACTGGATATGTGCAAGACCTGAATGATACTCTTCTTTCATATACTCCCTATGATGCAGAGAACTTCGGAGTCCATTCAATTATGGTGGGCGTCTTCTCAGTGGAGCTTGATAGAGGTGGGAGTCTTGTCGACTATCCAAACAATGGAATTGCTCTGATTACTACAGATGATGATGGAACAGCATTCTATGATGACAATTCTCCAGCAGATGGCGTTGTTGTTGCCGCTGCTGCGGGTGTTGGTCTCGGAAGAGTTGCAGTAGTCACCGATCGCAACTTCCTTTCTATCCAAACTGATCCAGATAGTGATGGAACATATACCTACTACGATGCTGATAATGAGGAATTCCTACTGAACTCAGTTCTCTGGGCCTCTGGTGCAGGTGCCGAGGAGAAATTCATTGTCTTTGATGAGTCTCATGGCCGTAACTGGTGGTTAACTCTCTCATACTTCGGGTTTGGTCAATTCCTTACCGAGAATGGTTACACCATCAGATGGATAGACAATTGGACTACAGATGCATCACTCCTAGACAAAGCAGATGCAATTATCATTCAGGATGGTGACACCAATTATACCGCCAGTGAAATAGCTGAGATTGTCGACTATGTATCTGAGGGCGGTGGTTTAGCTTTACTTGGAGGTCAAACAATCTATGGTTTGCAGGCTGACATGGTTGGTAATGAGTTTGGTTTGGACCTCAATAACTCCGGCTACATCACTGATACAGATGACTATCTTGATGCAAGCCACCAGAACATTGGATACGACCAAAGCAATTTTGGTATTCATCCTATCATGAATGGTGTTGAACGGTTGGAGCTTCAGTGGACATCCGCGTTCATTAGTATCGGCGCTGGAATAAGTCTTGTCAGAACCGATTCTGATGGAACTGCAACATGGGATGACGGTACACCTGCAGATGGACTCACACTCATGACTGCTCTCGAGTACAATATGGGTCGTGTGTTCTTCTCGGCTGACTATATATTCCCACGCTACAACTTTGACTATGATCTTGATGGAATACCTATTCTCTATGATAGCGATAACGATGTTCTCTTGCAGAATGTATTCCGTTGGCTTACTGAAAACAGAGCTCCAAGCGTAGAGGTATCTGCCCCTAACGGTGGAGAGGTCCTGAGTGGATTGGTCCTGGTTAACTGGACCGCAGTCGACTTTGACAGTGATCCACTAACCTTTGATGTCTACTACAGTGACAACGCTGGATCTGACTGGAACTTGCTTCAGTCAGGTGTGACTGGTCTGCAGTACGAATGGAACACAACTCTGCTTGATGACGGTACAGGTTACATGATTCGTGTAGAAGTATCAGATGGTATACACGCTACAATGGATGACTCCGATGCTACATTTGAACTCGATAACCGACTCGGACCACAGCCGCCCGGTCCACTGGACCCACTCCTACTGGTTATCATTGCTGGTGGAGTTGTTGTAGTTATCATCATCGTGATCGTCTTCTCTAAGAAAGGTCGCGGTAAATAGTAGGTTGAAATGGATTTGAGAGGATTCACAGTCCTCTCAGGTCCTATACTCTTTTTTGTACGATGGATTAAAAAGATTGAATCCAGAACTTGAACCTGAGGGACATGCCTCTGGCAAAAAGTGACATTCTCCGACGCGATTTCCAACATGGCAAAGTTGCATACGGTTTTCAGTGGAATACTACGCACCACAAGAATCTTGGAAATAAGGAAGGCGATTTGGCATCACTCTGGGCTCACTTGAATTCAATCCTTAGTGGTAAAGTCCCTGCAAATCCATTCTCAGACCCATTCTTTACAAGAGCCTCCCGGTTGCGCTTCGCTGAAATGTCAAAATCCGCAAAGGTAGGATTTAGGAAGAAACTCATTAGATCAGGATCGCTTGCGTTTCATGTAGATTCAGATCTGGTGAATATGCTTCGAGATTTTCACCGATCCAGGAACGACCTGAGCTATAGTGCAGACCATAGCATATTGAAAGAGTTCATTTTGAAAGATCCTTATGCAATTGCTATAGAAGTACCTGTCTGGTCGGATCGATACAAGATGACAGGTCATGTTGATCTCATTCGGTACATTGATGGAGTGATTCATGTTTGTGACTACAAGCCAGGTCCTCTTGAAAGAACAAAGAGTAGATTCATGGATTCTATCCCCCAAGTTTCTGCCTATGGGGAAATGTTGACCCATCATCTAGCAAACACGCTTCGTTCTGCTTTTGAAGCTCCATTATTACCAAACCTAAGATGCTGTATCTTTGACACTCATTCATGCTGGAATTTTGGTGCTGAGATGTTTGTACAACTTGAAACAATGGGAATGATAACTGGCCTTCAGGCCTGACCATTCTTCAATATAGTCATTTTTACTTCCTCTTCAACTGAAGGAGCTTGTGAGGCTATTCCACTCCACTTCAGTTGCATTGTGGGTCTCTCTGAAACAATTCCCTCACGAACCCTTGAGAAATAGTGTTCAGATAGAGTCCCGAAATTCCCTAACGCTGGATCAACAGGTATCCACCCATTCCTTTCGAGAAACATTTCACACCAAGCATGAGGTTCTGGTTCTGGACCACCCCTATAGTAGTGACCAACGATTCTCCTGGCTGGTATTCTCACAGCTCTTAGCAGCGCGATGAACAAGTCTGCATGTTCATCACAGTCGCCTTCCTTTTCTCGGATTGCACGTGCAGCTCCCTTTCGCTCCTCAAGATGCGTCTTGAGCTTCAGACTCTCGTGAACCATCTGATATACTAGCCGTGCATAAGACTCATCATCACCAGTTCGTTCAGCTGCTTGTTGAGACATCTCTTGAATCATAGGATCCTCAATCTCCCAATACTTCTGCATGGAGCAGTATACTCCTCTTGTTCTAGCAATATGCTCCTCAGTTGAGGTTCGAGATTCCATCAACCAGTCTCTCGTGATTGTGTCAATCCGAAGGACAACAGTGGGAGAAAAACTCTCACCAGGATATAGTTCTGGAACCTTTAGCACAGCAACCATGTTTTTCTCTGCTTTCTCAGTGACCCTCGCGGGTGGGAATACATCAATCATCTCGACAAATTGGTTCTCTATGTCAGTAAACAGGTGCCATACCATCATTCCTCTTTTCAACTTCGATGAACTTCGATTGTGAACATTTGCTTGCATCTCAATCTTAAGGCGCATGATGGTTTCACTGGCTCCTAGAGGATAAGGGCTTAACTCGAATAGATTTATGTATTGTCTGACTAACTAACCATCAGTCCTTTTGGATATGAGGAACACGAGGTTTTCGCATGGCAAAAGATCCTGACAAAAAACCCTCTGGCGAAAAAGGCGTTGTAGATGATCTACTCACCGAACTTGGTGTAGATGATGAGATGAGGCAAGAACTCATAGATTCAGGCAGAATGACTAGTGATGTCATGAGAGTTGAATCTGCAGACCAGGTGCGCCGAAGAATGGAGATTGACAAAAGCATAGAGCGGTTGCAGGACAGTATTGGTCTACTTGAACGAAACATCATGACTGTTGATGGAGCTATAGATCGAATTGAACGAGACCTTGTTCCAGTAGTTCTTTCATTCCTAGTTGGGTTGAAAGGCAATCTGGTTAGCATGAGGGGTGATATTGTTTCACGAAGCAAACGAGCAGCGAAGACAAATCTACAGGTTACCTACATCGATAATGATGTGAAACCAATCGTTGATGAAGAGTTTTACCGAGTGGAAGAGTCATTGACATCAGGAATGTCGACACCTATCCTTGAGAAGCTTAGGGACCTTACAGAAGCATTGAAGGATTCGATGAAGATCACAGTGGAAGAACTGTCCACATTGAAATCAAACATTGATGATTTCACCCAACGTTCCTCAACAGAAGTGGAATTCCTATCATCTGAGCTCGGCATGAAACCAAAAGTCGAAATTCCAAAAGACATTGCTGACAAGATGAAATTACTTGAGCGACGAATAGAAGAGCTCACACAGGAACTAAGTATAACTCAACAGAAAGTTTCGACCAGAGAGTCTGAGATTGAGAATCTTCGCAAGGACAATGCATCACTGAAAGTAATCAATGAGGAGGTAGAGGAAGAACTTGCGAAGCTCAAGGCAGCACCTCAGACCGATGTTGAAGTATTATCGGAACTACGAGCCAATGTCAAGACACTTGAATCAACACGTGAACTCCTTGAAGAGAAAGTGACTGAGCTTGAAACCAGAGCTGCCAGTGCTGAACAGAGGAGTAAGGAGTACTCTGGTGATATTGCGAAGAAGGATCTTGAGATTGGCGATTTGAAAACAAAGATCCGCCAACTCGAGGATGAGAAAGCCAAGACTGCAGACCGTCTTACTGAGATGGAAGAGATACGCGCTCGCCTTCGGTCATTTGAGTCTGGTGACAAAGCACGAGAACTTGAAAGACTCAAGACCGAACATGAGCGAGCAACAGCCAATCTTGAGAGGGCTCAAAATGACTTGACTGAAGTTCGAGCCAAACTTGAACACACTCAAGAAACGCTCGAGGGCTACCTAGACCTTATGGATAGCACCGAAAAGACCAAAGCTTTCTTGATGGTGGAGGAACATGGACAGATGTCCATACGTGAGATAGCTAGATCTTTAGGAGTGGCTCCCGCAATCGTTATGAAATGGGCAGACGAGTTCCAAACCCTTGGAATAGCATGGGTAGTTGATGGTCAAAATCTTGTTCATCGAGACTTTAAGAAGGAATAGCTTCACCACTAGACAACTGGTTTAACTTTCTTGAGAAATCTCACTACTTCAAGGAGGCCTTCAATTCGTAGGGCGTCATTGTACAAAGCTTCAATCTCAGTGATTTTGAGATCGTAGTTGTCTAGATATACTTTGACTGCTGGACGAAGGACCTTATCCAGATACTTTGCTCTCAACTTCTTCAACGCACTGATAACTTGAGAATCAATCTGTCCTATTTCAACTGCTTTTCTCAAAGTTTCAAGATATTCTTCGCAGTCTTCACGAGTTGTAAAATCCGTGTTTACTTCTTTTAGTGTTTGTTTCGCAAGTTCAACTGTCAGACTTGTTGCTCGACTGTAGTTTCGAACGGCGAGGTACTTAGTTTCAGAACAGCGATTAAGAAATGACCTACTTTTGTCTGATGTAAGATTGAACAGTCCACCTAACCTCTCTAGTTCCTTTGGCCCTGGCATTTGCGAAACCAATCAGTAGTTTGTAACTTCTCCTTTTAACGATGACTACTCCAAATCCCTTACTACACCGTAAAGGGGATAAGACCTCAATCTTTTTCCAAGATGAAATGAGAGAAGCTGCATTATATTCTACCTTGAAAAGTGGTATTCGATGCGACCTCTGCGCGAGACGTTGTGTTATACATGATGGTGAAACAGGTTTCTGCAGAGTGCGGACAGCTAAAGATGGAAAGCTATACTCAACTGTATATGGTCTAATTGATGGTATGGCACCCGATCCAATTGAGAAAAAACCACTTTTTCATTTTGCACCAGGGAGTAGTGCATTCTCAATTAGTACATCGTCCTGTAATTTTAGGTGTGAGTTTTGTCTTAACTATCACTCTTCACATAGAGAAACTCCAGTGGGAAATAGACTTGAACCAGAAGAGATTGTAGAACTTGCTAAGAGGTATGACTGCGCTGGAATTACCTATACATATACGGAACCAACAATATTCATGGAGCTAGCGCATGACACTGCAGCATTAGCGAATAATGAAGGAATGTTCAATACTTTTGTTACCAATGGGTATATGACACAAGAAGCGATCGATTACATCGCCCCATATCTTGATGCAGCCTCGGTCAACTTCAAAGGAAGCGGGAACAAGAAATTCTACAAGGAATTGATGTCAGTTCCAAAGGTCGAACCTATCTTTAATGCAATGTTAGCCATGAAGGAGAAGGGAATCTTTATCGAGATCACGAATCTAATTATTCCTGAAGTTGGGGACTCAATTGAGGACACAACAAACATGGCAAGTTGGGTTGTAGATAATCTGGGAGACTGTACTCCTTTTCACTTGACTGCATTCGCGCCTACATTCAAGATGACTCACCTTCCCAGGACACCAGCGGCAACTCTTGAGAAACATATCAATGCTGCTAAAGATGCAGGACTAGTCTTTGTATATTCTGGGAATATCGCGGGACATGATTATGAGAATACTTACTGCCCAGAGTGTGGTTTTAAAGCAGTGGAACGTTATTCTGTTTATCTCAACCGCAATAATCTGGATAAGGATGGACATTGTCCCAAATGTAAGGCTAATCTTAACATTGCAGGGGTTGAATGGATGGTTCAAGGCAAGGGGAAATTCAAGAGATTCTGAGGTCATCATGGTGCAAATTGTAGACACAGCTTGGAGATCTCTAGAGGATGGAACCTATGAATCAGGACTTCGTATATGGAGAGATGGGATGGAAACTCTTGATTTCCTTCCCGTAGCTCCCGGTAAACATCTCAATTGGGCGTTCAGGGGTCCCAAACGTTGTGTTGGGAATATAGACCCTTCTGGAAAGTATGTCAAGTGTCCTGAGGACGCAATCATACTTCGTCAAGGGGCTCGATGTGGTCCTTGTTCTGCCATAGATTTCTATGATCCTTGCATTAGATGTGATGGTCGTACCTGTTTGGCATCAGAGGCTCGAAAGACTCAGTGTGATGTTTCAGATTATGCAATCTATGTAGTCCTGTTCAATGATTCAACCATCAAGGTTGGTGTTTCATCAGCTGGACGGGTTCAGCTGAGGTGGATTGAACAAGGCGCTGACTATGGAGGCATTATCACACAGGTAACAGGCGGTAGAAAGGCTAGGCGCCTAGAAGATCGTATTGGAAAACGGGCTAATGTGACCAAGGTCGTTAGAGCTGAGAGGAAAATCAAGAGTCTTCAGGATTCACTAAATATCGAAGCCGCACAAACACTTGTTGATGATTTCATTGTTGGGATCGAACACTTGGAGCTGGGCACTGAGGTAAAACTAGAAGACTTGTCCAAATACTATTCACTTCCCATCTTAGAAACAAAACCCAAACCATGGAGAAAGAGGTCTGAACCTATTGACCAACGATCACTTGTTGGAGATGTGGTCGGAATGAAAGGATCACTCCTAGTAACCAGAATTGCGAGTTCTTGCACAGTGATTGATTTACGTCAGGTAATTGGATATAGCTTAGAATCAGATGGGGATATTACCATGGTAACACAGAGTGGTCTAATGGATTACTTCTAACAAGGTTATTTAGGGCATCAGCTAGTCGGATAGATGTGAACGAAACCACTGAGGAAAAGGCAGAAGTCCGCTATCTCTCTCTTGTTCGAAAAGAAGGGGGCGAACCCATTATTGGCATTCCATATAGAGCAATGTCAGTGGACCCTGACCTTGTTGCTAGTTTCGTTCTAGCAGTTATCATCTTCGAGAATCGGCAGCTGAAGACCTTCGTAAAGGAAGGGTATGTTGTGGTGATCGAAGAAGGCGAGCATGTGGTTGGTCTGCTTATTGTGGACAAAGTGGAGGACGATAAACCCTACAGGAACAACCTGATTAATATTGTAGAGAAATTTGAAACCACATATCAGCAGCAACTTGTGGCATGGAAAGGTGACATCCGACCATTCAGAGAATATGCATTAGAGATTCTACAAGTGTATCCCTATCGGACATTTGACTACAAGCTGATACCACGTTTAGTGTCGAAGTCTGAGGCAACTCCTGATCATCAGGCCACCATTCCATGGAGTGTTGGTGAAACTGATGAAAAACTCCAAGTTGTCTTAGGCTACATTAACGGTAAACGAACCATAGAGGAAATCATGAAACAGTCTGAATTCGAGGACTCCGAGATATTGGCAATCCTATCTATGCTAGACAAGTACAAATGGATAACTCTGACAAGGCGTCTAGAGGATAGTTCGATCTTAACTAAAATCATGGACCCGCCGATGTTCTTACTCGGTGTTTATGGCGACCAATTGACCAAACTTGTGGAGCAAATTGATGGCAAGAAAACTCTCTCGAGAATTTGTGAGCTTCTTCCATTCAACATGGAGGCTGTGAAAACAGTAGCAAATAGACTCATTGATGCTGGTGTATTGGGCTATGTTGATACACCTGCAAGCAATATGGAGGTCAAGTGAATGGCATTGGATGTATCAAAGGTGCGATATATCTCTCTAATCCGAATGGAGGGTGGAGAATCCGTACTGAATATACCATATGCTGAGCTCACAGTCGATCCAGATCTGATTGCAGGTTTCGTCACCGCGGTCATTATTTTTGCGAAGACTCCCATTAGGACTATCCGAAAAGCTGCATACGACATCCTTATCGAAGTCGGAGAAAGTGTGCTTGTCTTACTTGTTGTGGACCCTGTCCCTGATGAAACACCTTACAGAGAGAAACTCAAACGTATTCTCACGCAAGTTGAGTCTGAACACGGAGAAAAACTGAAACACTTTGAGGGGGACATTCGAAGATTCCGAGAATTTGCACTTGCCATTGTGAAGGAATTTCCCTTCTCATCAGTCGATTTGGACCTCGTGCCAACTAGGAAAGAAAATGGTGTGCGAATCCCTTTCAGAGTCGGGGCTGTTGATCATGACCTCGAACAGATAGAGTCTTTCATTAACAATAAACGCACCGTGGCTGAAATAATGGACCTCATTGGATTCTCAGATGAGAAAGTCATGGCACTCATCTCCATTCTTGATAGATACCAATGGATTGAATTCAAGACACGACTCACTGAAGAAGACACGTTAGTAAGAGCTGACTGTCCAGAGATGAAACTTGAAATGTTGAAATCTCAATACGGTAAACCCCTCGAAGACATCTTGGAGAAATTTGACGGAACGATGAAGATTAAAGAGGTGGCTGAGTCTCTTCCTTACGATCAGAGAGCTCTTTGGTTTCTGATTAACAAGATGGTTGAGGTTGGGTGTCTTAAAGTCAAGAAATGACCTTAGAGGATAGTGTCGCATCCTGGCATACCTACAACATCACTTCTGCATTGTTTACAATGTGAGAATTGATCGATGTATAAGGAAGCCTGTCTACGAACATGCGCTAGTTCACTGTATGTAGGAGGTCTAATCGAATGAAGTTTGTCAGATGGAACGAGTGGGACGATGTTGTGCAAAGTGACTCCCAAGTCAGCAAGTTCCTGTGCTAGGGGAATAATGTCTTGCTCGTTGAAACCGGGGATAAGGATTGAGTTTACTTTAACATTGATTCCAGCCCTTGTAGCCTTTGCAATTCCTCTTAGTTGTGATTCAACAATTCTAGAACCCATCCTAATGCCTTTAATCAACTCATTGCCAAGGATTGCCCACTCGTAGATCTTAGAAGCAGTCGAACAGTCGGAGGTGCTCATGGAGACAGTTATGGTTTCTACATGTTTTTCCGACAACCATGCAACATAATTCTCAAGCAAGGTCCCGTTTGTGCTAACACAAATTGATGCATTTCGAAATTCTTCTCGCACCTTCTCAATAGTTTCGAATGTTTCAGGATTTGCAAGCGGCTCACCAGGACCTGATATTCCAATAATCCTGAGGTTAGGATTCTTTTCCATCTCACCCCTAGTTCGTGCCAAAGCTGTTCCCGGTTTCATTACTTGTGATGCGTATCCTGGTTTTGAAGTGTGACATGAGGAACCTCTGCTATGAGAACAGAATGCGCATTTTACATTACATATTGGAGCAACAGGCAAGTGAATTCTATGCCATAGTGAATCACGTACTTTGGAGAAACAGGGATGGTGGATGAAAGGATATCCAGTAGCAGTTACCATTTTCTTCAGAGTGCCTGATAGAGTACTTTTCGAGCCTCTCTAGCTGTTGCCTTTGCATCGCTAAAGACGAGTCCAAGTTTTGCATTATCCGGTGCTGTAACAGTAAGAAGATAGTCTGCTGAAATTGAAATTACTAAGGTTGTTCCCATATCTCCTTGGATAATTATCGATTTGAGTTCCCCTTGACGTAGTTCTTTCACTGTTTGATCCCCGGCAGCATGAATTGCAGCGACAATAGCAGCGATTGAAGCTTCTTCGGTTCCGCCATGAAATCTACTCACAAATGGTAATCCCTCGATGGAAAATACAGCGGCTCCGAGTATTGGCGATTTGTTCATGAGATCTTTCAGTAGGTCACTGAGACGTTCCTGAAGCTTCACAACCTTCTGGTCTTCCAAGATTTACGCTCCTTTTAATGGAATACAACCCTGTTCGCCACAGGGCGCAGTTGGGATTCACGTAAGATATTGATAAAGCTTGGGAGCATTAGCGATTTTCACCGTTCCGTTTGATTTTCACTCAATCAGACGGACAGATGTTACTTTATCACTATGAAGGGATTCAGTTGGCAGCTTCATTACTCTTAGGACATGCTCTGCCGCATCCTCCAAACCAGCCTGCTTTAATAGATCTATGAACTCAAAGCCAGTTGTGATGATTAGCCCCTTGACAGGTTTTCCTGCTTTCATAGATTCCAAGAGTTCATGTACTGTCCAGAGTCTGCATTTCATGTCAAGTCCTTTTTGCTTCTCCAGATGTGAGATCCCCTTCCTAGCAATTCCTCGATTCTCTTTCTGTTCATTTGTATAAGCTCTCCGTCTATAAATGCGTTTCAGTCTTGCAAGTCCTCTCTCTATAACTTCCTTCGAGTGGATTGTCTTTTCATACAAGTCCTTGACACTCTTGGTTGAACTAGTAACTAGCCATGCAGTTCCATATGCGGCTTGATATCTCATACCTTTCAATACTTCAGATTCGCTAAGGAGTGTAATGGACCTGTAACCTTTGTATTCTACGGAGATTAGCCAATCTGGATCTTGATGCTCAACCATGAGGTCTGGTGTTAGCCCCTCCCCTGTTGAGGGAACGCTAGTTGTTACATCAGGAAAGAGCTTCATAATTAATGCATGAAACGCTTCATGGAATAAATTGTGTCTTAGATTTCTTGCCTCTTGAGGGTGCCTCAAACCAGCATCCCGATAGAGAACAGGCATCTCCGCTTTTTGACCAGTCTTCGCCTTGACTTCGCTCTTGGTTGTTAATCTACCCTTCGCATGATTCTGTTTGACAAGGACAATTGCTGCTTCATGACCAATGAGGTCGAAAACGATTCTACCCAGATCTGACTCTTTGTCTTCTGGATTCTCATTGATACATCGTTTTGCTTCTGTATATGCCCAATCGATGACATTTTGAGCATCGTCACCAAGAAGTGTAGTGATTGAGTTTAGCTTGTCACTTAACGTGTATCTTCTTACATGTTTCTTCAAGGCTGGTCCAATAGTTACTCCGGACAAACGGTATCTCTCTCATTATGATCTTCTTAGAATGTCTTTTGTGAGCTCTACTTCTTGGGTGTCTTCGTCATATGACACAAGATCTGCTGCCACTAGGTCATGAACAGATTTGAGAACCGCTGCTGGTTGGATTCCAGTGCTTGAAACTATGTTCTTTCTGGTGATAGCTGTCTTCACATCGTGCAGAGTGTAGAGTATTCTTGCATGAGGCTTACCATAGAAGACAGTTTCTATCAGCGTGATGTAGATGGCTAGAAGATCACTTACATCAACCTTTTCTTGAAGAGCTTCTTTCTCAGCTGACGCCTCTCGGTATAGCTCAGAAACTCGACCGAGCTGTTCATTGATCTCATCCATCTCTCTTCTTAATTCATCACGTTCTCTCTGAAGCGCTTCTTGTGCTTCGCTCTTACCTGCTTCAGCTTCAGCAGCTTTCTCAGATAGGGCGGATATCTCCTCCTTAGTTGTTGCTAAATCAGACTCAGCCTTTTCCTTCGCGGCTTTTGCGCGTTCTAGCTCAGTTCTGAGTTCTTCCGCTTCACTGTTGAGACTTTCTCGTTCATCCATTAATTTCACAATCGAGTTCTGGAACTCGTCTAGTAATTCAAGCATCTTCTCTCTGTCGGTCATTGAAACACTCCTCACTGTGGGTGATTGTAAGTTGCTTTATATGAGTTTCACGTCGAAATCATTTGCCTTTGATTTCATATATTTGACATATAGTTCTCTCAACTCAGAAAGAGGATAGCCGAATGCTTTGAAAGCCTCAAGCTCTCCTTTGCGTTTCTTCTTCAACATATATTCGTTCTGTGTTTTCAGAATTGGATCTTGACATATCGCGGGGATATTTCTATTCTGCTGGGCACACTTCACGTCTGACTTTGTCATTGTTTCTAGAGAGTGTTCGATCGTTTTTAGCATCCCCCTCTTTCCCCAGAAGTCTTCGGGCGTTAGACCAACTAACTTGGCTTGTGGAGTTGCCAATCCCTGAATGTTCGAGAGTTCGATTGAGTTACTCTTGATTGTTGAGAATATCCTTAAAGACCACGGACTCATGTCCACTAGGACCAAGACTGGAACCTCATTGTCCGCTAATCGTCGTATCCATGCTCTCATGTTTCTACCTGGTTGGCCAAAGAGCGCACCTACGCCAATCCTCAGACTCTCGGGTAGACCTAACTCGATGAGGTTTCTAGCCATGGCTTCCTTTTCCACGAATAAGGCGGCATCAATATTGATGTCGTGAATAGCCACATCAAATGGTCTTGAGGAAATGAACCATCCATACTCTCCAGATGAGTTGCAATTCAACCGTTTCCCTGAAAGATCGGACAACGTAACATCTCCATAGAATGTGCCTTTAGGAGAACTCACCACACCAAACTCTTCTCTTGGGATTGAAGCTCCATGATGTCTGATAATCCTTTCACACAGGTTGATCAACCGATTTGTTTCAGTCTGGTTGTGAATCTTCATGACTTTTTGTACATGCTTCACCTTGTGAAGATAATAGAAGTCTCTCAAGCTCATCGAAAGTCCTTGTTCGAGATGTTCCTTAAACTGAGTGAGGCCATAAACAAGTCCTGCAATTGTCTTCGCACTTTCTACCTTTCTTCCGTCTATGAATGATGCCTTGTCGTCAACAGGTATGTATCCACTCATTTCATTGTAAAGCACATTCTTCTTTGATGAACCATAATAACCAATCTCTGGAAATTCTCCGTCTTCTAATGTGTCAGCAATCTTTTCCAAAACTGAATCAATGAGTTTCAGAACCTCGGTAGTAGCTGAGTACTGCGAGAGATTATTCAATCAAACTTCCCTCCACTGGATTCGAATAACCCCTGACTCGACACAGGTTTCTTCAAGGTAGATGTGAGGATTTCAGCCATGAACATATAGTACTCTGTCAATCTATTCTCTCTTTTTCGTTGTTTCTGCACTCTAATTTGCTTTCTTACCTTTTCACCAATCTCTCTGAGACAGTCCTTGAATCCAAGCTCAATCTCTCGCCTTACTATGTCAACATCTCCAATGTATTCCTTTCCAACTGTTTTGTATGGTATCTTGGTAGAGCAGATGTGCATGACAAACACAAGCGGGTCTTCTTGACGAAGTCCGTAATTTCTGAGGTTGAGGTCCCTCACAACCCGATAGGTTACATCTGACCGTTCATCATAAAGTAGAGGAATTCGGTTTGCAAATCTATAGACTTCGATACCTGAAGATAGACTGCCTCCGTATGCAACTCCTGTTTCAACAATAAATGGATGACCTTCATATACACTGGGAGCTCTTTGCTTAAAAACAGTAAATGCTGGCGACAACCGCTGAACTCCTGCGACCAGTACATCAGTGGTTGCGGGGGATAGTGACTTGGGAGAAGGAGGGAGAAACTTATTGTACTGTGCTAAACCAGTCATCAAAGTCACAAGATTGTGATGTCCAAGAGTTGCTGGATCTCTCTCAGGATCGAGTCCAAAGCGACAGAGGAAATCTTCCGCGATGGTTACTCCGACCCGTTGGAACGAGTTTTTCATGAATGACTTCAAGGTTCTTGCTTTAGAAGCGCTAATCATCTTCTTGAGAAGTTCTACATCAACTCCTCGTGGATGGGGCTTCATCTCTCTTGGAGCTACAGGGAGTGAGTCAATCAAACTCTCATACTGCAAAACCTCTCCGTCTGGGGTCTCAAATAGGAGAGAGGCATATGGTACAATGATCGCAGTCTTCGCAAAGTAATCTATGATTCTCTTCTTGCTGCGAATCCAGTCTCCTTGAAGTTTGTAGGATACCATAGTGCCGCTTTCATTCTGAGCTTTCTCAATGGTTTCCTCTACAAGGATTAGGGGCTGATTTGTTTCAATATCAAGACGCATAACAACTCGGTATCCGAGGTCATCACCCTGTCGTCCAGTCACTACTTCAATTGGCTCCTGAGTTGTAACTTGTCCATAGAGAAGAGCTAAACTTCCCCCTAGACCGAATGTGCCTCTTGTCTGTTTCAAGGTGAATTTCGTTCCAGTTAGCATTCTTCCTATCAGAATAGGGATGTCATCCTTTCTCATTCCCTTTCCATTATCTTTCACGACTAGTTCATAGGTTTGAGGTCCAGAGCTCAGTAATTCTTGTGAATCATCTACTCTACTTTCCTGTGTAAGAAAAACACTTACTACTGGTAGAACACGTTCCTCCTCGCACGCGTCCAGACTATTCTCCACTAACTCCCGAATGGAAACATACAATGATCGAGCTGGATTATCAAATCCTGCGATTGTTCGGTTTCGATAGAACCATGCAGATACCGATAGTTCAGTTATGTCGGGACTGTATCTATTACTGAGCAACAGGAGCGCCCCCGGATAAAGACAAGGGACTCATGTATTATCTCTCTATGAAGCGTCGTATTATACCCGCAACACTATGAGGCGATACTATAGGCAATGATAGTTGGAAATGCAAAATAACCAAAGATCAGTAGAAAAAGTAGTCCTACCGTCAGAGCAACCCATACTCTATTGCTCCAGTATCTGACAGTTGCACCATCGAATGGTTGGAGTGGGATCATATTGAAAAGGCCCAGAAACGCGTTCAGCTGAACCCCGTATCTGAGAAGGAAACCAAGTGCAAAGAGTGGGACTTTCAAGACTGCCAGTAGAATTGCTATAATGGTTAATAAGGCAGCTATTACGAAATTAGTAAGCGGTCCTGCTAGATTTGATTTTCCATTGTGTTCAACATTGGTTGTGCCACTCGTGTAGACAACTCCAGTTCCAAAAATAGGTAGTGAGAAGAGGATGGCCATTGCTGAGAGGTAGTATCCCATTGTTGTCATTCTGAACTCTGACCACATACCATAACTCTGTGCTACGAACTTGTGTGCTAATTCATGAGCCATGAAAGAGGCCAGAAAGATGCCTACGGTTCCTACAATGACCCACCATAATCCTAGACTAATGAAAGTTTGCACAACTGATATCGCGTTGATGATACCAAGTGAGTTACCAAAGATGGAGATGCCCACAAGAACTACTAGGACTGAAGCAATTGCCATATGACGAATTTCTGTTGGCGAAAAACGACCCCTTTTAGATCGTCGTCGTTTCTTTACTCTTCGAGGAGTCTGAATAACATTCTCGTCATCCTGTCCACCAAGCGAGTCTGAAACTCGCCTTTGGGCAACCTCTCGAACCTTATGCATTGCAGGACACCCATGACTCTCTGGCAGTCGATGATCTGAGCAATAGACAGTGTTGCAATATGGACATGTAAAGCCCAAATCATCAGCACCGCAAAGAGAACATCTTGTCATTTTTTCACACTCTGGACCTGTGAACTCAGAACTTAGCCAATATATCCGTATTCCTATTGACCTTATATTACTCGAAGACACAATGCTTAAGTGAAAGTAGGTGCGACCTGGCCACGAGCCGGGAGACAGAAGGAGCGGTACTAATTGGACTATGACGTGGCTATTGTTGGTAGCGGCCCCGCTGGAATATTCTGCGCACTTGAATTGATTGAACATACGCCTGATTTTAAAATCGTGATTATTGAGAGAGGGAAGAGCATAGGAAGGCGACTTTGTCCAAACTCGACTGTTGCCGCTGGATGCAAAAAGTGCAACCCTTGCGACATCCTAGCTGGTTGGGGTGGTGCAGGTGCATTTTCAGATGGAAAACTCACCCATTCCACCCAGGTTGGAGGATGGTTGGATGAGCTCATTGGCGAAGAAAAACTCACTGAGATGATAAAATACGTTGACTCCAAATATCTTAGCTATGGTGCACCTGAGAAGCTTTATGGTTGCAATGAGGAAGATATTGAAACCTATAGAAAAAAGGCATCACTGATTGGAATGCACCTCATACCACAGCGCGTCCGCCATATGGGTAGAGAAGGTTGCATCAATGTAATGGGTCGAATGTATGATGAGATATTGAAGCAAGCGGATGTCCGATTCAAGACCGAGGCTAAAGATATTCACGTTAATAGTAGTTCTGTGCAAGGATTGGAAACAAACGGGGGGGATAAGATCAATGCTCGTTATGTTGTTGCAGCACCGGGTCGTGTTGGTAACGAATGGTTATCGCATCAAGCCAAACGACTTGAACTACATACAGACAACAACTACGTTGACATCGGTGTGCGTGTAGAGATACCTGCTCCGGTGATGCAAGAGATTGCTGATACCCTGTATGAACCAAAATTAATCTATTACTCTCGCAGATTTGATGATAAGGTCAGATTGTTCTGTTTCAATCCCGGTGGAGTAGTGACAAGTGAATACTATGATGAAATTC
This sequence comes from Candidatus Thorarchaeota archaeon, assembly GCA_048882325.1. Taxonomy (GTDB): domain Archaea; phylum Asgardarchaeota; class Thorarchaeia; order Thorarchaeales; family Thorarchaeaceae; genus SMTZ1-45. The sequence goes on from JBHLRS010000010.1 coordinate 95,307, forward strand.
TCACTGTTAATGGACAGTCCTTTGCCAATCGAAAGACAAACAACACAAATTTCGCAATCCTAGTTTCAACCAAGTTCACAGCACCATTCAAAGAACCAATCGCCTATGGTCAGCACATAGCACGTCTTGCAAACATGCTAGGTGATGGAGTAATAGTTCAACGCCTTGCTGATCTTAAACGTGGAAAGAGGAGCACAAAGGAAAGAATCGCAAGGAGTCCGGTTAAACCAACACTGCCGAGTGCTTGTCCCGGAGACCTCAGCTTTGCTTTACCCTATCGACACCTCAGCTCGATTCTTGAGATGCTAAGTGCCTTAGATGAACTCTGTCCCGGAGTGTCAAGTGCTGGAACACTTCTCTATGGCGTCGAAGTGAAATTCTACTCTTCACGGCTGATGCTCAGTCAACAACTTGAGACACAGATTGAGAACCTATATGCAGCTGGGGATGGTGCTGGAATAACTAGAGGTCTCATGCAAGCATCGGTATCAGGTGTGTTGGTTGCTCGGGATATTCTTAGAAAAGAAGGTTTCGTGCATTAGTGAAGAGAAACAACTGTTACCACTTCCAAAGCCTTATATGCTAATATACCAAATGGTACATTAGGTACTGGCTGACAAGCCGTACAGAAAGGGAGCCCCACTGGTGACTCGGAGGGCGGCTGTGTCCGCCCGGGGCTTCGTAATGGAGGTAATTTTCCAGATGATAGATGATGACTTTGAGTCAGTGTTCCGTAAAATGATAGAGCAGTTTATGGAAGCCTTCGGTGGTGAAGGTAATTTTACCATAAGATCGTGGAATGACTCTTTAGTCAATGGACCACTCGAAACCAGAGTGACTCCAAAGAGTGATGAACCACTAGTAGAGAAGATAGATCTTGGGAACAGTGTATTAATTGTTGTTGAATGGCAAGACGAAATAGAGGTGCCTGCTGTCAAAGTGTCTGGTTCAAGCATAAAGGTCCAGTACGGTACTGAAGCGAAGGAACTCATTATTGAAGTTGGTTTCAAGATTGATCTAAGCAAGTCGAATGTATCACATCGCAACGGTGTGACTGAGATTACTGCTGTTAAGATTGAGAGTGAGAACTCAGGCAGCAGTGATGGGTATTTGAAGATTGAATAGAGGTAGTGTGAGATAGAATGAGTGAAGATTTTGTTCGACTAAAGGTAGCTGCAGCAATGCCAAAGGATCAAGGTCGCGGTATTGTAAGATTGAATTCAGATGTTCGTAACCATCTTGAATTACGCTCAGGTGATTATGTTCTATTGAAGGGTTCAAGGGAAACAGTGGCTGTAGTTTGGCCCAGTCTAAAGGAAGATGAAGTTCTTGATATGGTTCGGATGGACGGATTAATCCGAACCAATGCAGGTGTACGACTCGGTGAAATGGTTGAGGTAAGTAAGACAACGGTTCCAGAGGCGCAAAGAGTAGTGCTCGCTCCAAACCAGCCTGTTCGTTTTCAGCAGGGTTTCGAGAACTATGTGAAACAACAGATTCTAAACAAACCACTCACGAGAGGTGACACAATTCTCATTTCTTCAATTGGTCAAGGCTTGCAATTCATGGTCACAAATTCATCACCAAGCAAGCATGTTCGCATTACTCCCTCAACTGAGGTCGAGGTGCTTACGAAACCAGCAAAGCCTGAAGACATTTCCGTACCTGATGTGACCTATGAGGATATCGGTGGACTTACCAAGGAGCTTGCGAGGATTCGTGAGATGGTCGAGCTTCCAATGAAGTCTCCTGAGTTATTCAGAAGGCTGGGGATAGCTCCACCGAAAGGAGTTCTTCTTCATGGACCCCCTGGGACAGGTAAGACTCTGATTGCTAAAGCCGTTGCCAATGAATCAGGAGCAAGTTTCAAGGTGATCAATGGCCCTGAGATTATGTCTAAATTCTATGGTGAATCCGAACAGAAGCTCCGGGAAGCCTTTGAGGAGGCTGAGAAGAATGCTCCTAGCATTATCTTCATCGATGAGCTTGACAGTATTGCACCGAAACGAGCAGAAGTGACTGGTGAGGTGGAGCGAAGGGTTGTTGCACAGCTCCTTGCTCTTATGGATGGTCTTGCTGGGAGAGGTCAAGTCATAGTGATAGGAGCCACAAATCGAGTGGATGATGTGGATGAGGCACTTCGAAGACCAGGTCGTTTTGATCGAGAGATTGAGATCGGAGTTCCTGATGTAGATGGACGATTAGAGATATTACATATTCACACAAGGGCAATGCCCCTCGAAGAAGGTGTCGACCTTGTCAGTCTTGCAGCAAAGACTCACGGCTTCGTAGGAGCAGACCTAGCTGCTCTAGCTAGAGAGTCTGCAATGCAAGCTCTACGACGAGCTCTGCCATATGTTGACCCAGAAACTGGCGACATCCCCGCAGATGTTCTAAGCTCCCTATTTGTCACACAGGCAGATTTCGATCTGGCACTCAATGATGTATCCCCATCAGCTCTCAGAGAGGTCTTAGTGGAGCGTCCGAATGTTAGTTGGAATGACATTGGTGGATTATCTAAGGTAAAGATGCAGCTCCAAGAAGCTGTAGAGGTGCCAATCAAACGCCCTGAGGTCTTCAAAGAAATGGGAATCCGACCTCCAAAGGGAGTGCTTCTGTTTGGTCCTCCGGGCACAGGAAAGACACTACTTGCCAAAGCTGTAGCTACTGAAAGTGAAGCCAACTTCATCTCTGTTCGGGGTCCTGAGATATTCAACAAATACGTTGGTGAGTCTGAGAAAGCTGTTAGAGAGATTTTCAAGAAAGCTCGCCAGACAGCTCCTTGCGTTCTGTTCTTTGACGAGATAGATGCAATTCTAAGCACTAGGGGTCGAAGTGATGACACAGGAGTGAGTCAGAGAATTGTGAACCAATTCTTGGCTGAGTTGGATGGAATGCAGACTTTGCAGAATGTGTTAGTAATCGGTGCGACCAACCGAGCTGACATTCTTGATCCAGCTGTTCTTAGACCTGGACGCTTCGATGTTGTAGTGTTTGTACCACCTCCTGATACTGATGCGCGATTAGAGATCCTCCAAGTGCATACTCGCGATATGCCACTTGCTTCAGATGTTGAACTTGAGAAACTTGCAGATCTGACTGAAGGATTCTCTGGAGCTGATATTGAAAATCTGGTACGGGAGGCGGCCATGGCTGCTGTCCGAGCTGATTGGAAACCTAAGCCAGTCGAAATGAGACATTTTGAGGAGGCTTTCAAAGAGGTACGACCAAGTCTATCTCCTGATGATGTCAAGCGATTCCTTGCATTGGCTGAGTCAGTTAAGAAGCGACAACCTCGTAGTTCAGAAACTCCACCAGGTTACATCTAATAGAAACCGGAAGCAGACACTTATGGTTCTGCTTCCTGATTCTTTTTCTCAATTACAGCCACAATCCCCTTTTAAGCGATATTTGGGTGATGGACTTCAGACTTGCAATTACTGAGGTTACATCATGAGTGACTTCTATCCTGTATCTCCACTGGTTGGAATTACAAATACAAGTTATGGCGCTCAAGTAGGTGTCATGGATGAGAAATGGGCTGTCCGTGTAGTTCGAGGGAAGAAAATCATAGCTGAGAAGACGATGCTTGATCTTGCACTAGATAACATTGTAGGAGTAGCCTATGGACACATTCGTGTTGAGGGATTAAGTAGACATGCTGTAGCTCAGATGGCTGGTCGATTAATGCAGTTTGCTAGAAAGTATCAGACAGCTGGAGTTTGCCCAAACTATGAGATTCCAGATTTGGCATATGATGATGGAACTACACTAGGTGAGATAGCCGCGACACAGAGAGGGGAGGTCGCTGTGGAGGAATCAGCTGTTGCAGCTGAGCTCCCTGATATGAAACTTGGTGAACTTCCACCTATCATTCGTACAACGGGTGACGCCGCTTGGTTGGTCAATCTCGAGGCTCATGCAGTAATGATGTGTGAAACAGCAGCCTATGCGGCTGAGATGCCCAAAGGTCATCTTGAGAATATGTTCAATCGAGTTGCGGACGCTCTTATTCATCGGTGGGCCATGTCAAATCCTTCCGAACCTCCAACTGCATTGATGAAGTTCACCTCATTGATACAAGCATGTTCTGATGAAAGTCAGTTACCTAAAACTGGACCTGGTACTGCTACAATCGAAACGGGAGCATGTAAATTGCTGCGCATTTGTAAAGAACTGGATCCAGATGCTTCCAGAATACCTGTTGGCTATCCGTGCACCTTTCATGAACTACTGGCAAAGAAATTGAGTGACCTCACAGGTGCTAAGATCAGTGTGAACACCTCGTCCACAGGATGCATTGTTGGAATATCCCTAGAATGAGTGTGTTAGTTACCCAATAATCTTAAATCGCTACAAACGCCTCATCTACCATCAGACGAGACTGCGTGGTAAGGTCTCGATTAGGAGCTTAGAAAATTGAGCTACTTGACATGGCGAGAGTATACGCGTTCAGGACCTGTGTGTCTTGGTGCGCTCTTAGTGATTGGCGGTGCCATTGTTGCCTTGCTGGCTAATAGTAACCCAGCAGCTTATGACTTCATCCCTGGCTACACCGTCATGATTGGTGCGATTGTGGCAATTGTTGGATTGCTGTTCATCATAATGGGCTTCGTCTTCACAAGGAGGAAGCGCGACTCGGTACTCAGACCGGTCGATACAAAGGTTGATGATACGCCTCCACCCCCGCCGCCGCCGGACTGATCTGTAGAATCGATGTTTTCGTTCGAGCCTTAGGACCTCTCGGGTCCTCTGGCTCTAATTCTCTTTCTAATCTAAGGTTGGGTTTCATCCGCCAAATCCTAATATGTAACCAAGTGGGCTTTTCACCAGAACTACTACTGGATGGTGTAATGTCCAGATGAAGCATATCCTTGAATACAAGAATAGTCAATTTCACGAGTGTTCTGGGACACCGAGTACTCCCATTACTCTAACAGTTGACGAATCCTCGAAGAAGCTCGTACTTGTGGTTCCCAGTGGGGCAAGCATGATTGAGCGAAGAGCTGCTGAACGAAATGCTCGTGGTATTGAGAAGGTTGGCTTTCAGACCGCATCTCAGGGCCGGATAGGCAGAGGCTATGAGCTAGTGATTGAAGGTCACGGTGGAGGACTTCCCGATCGCCTTAGGCATTCTCCACGAGAGGTTTACTAGGATTTCGTCGAGACTGCAGACCGCTTGGGTCTAAGCTTGGACTCCGAAAAGGGAAAAAGCATAGACTCACAAGTGCCTACAGTTCGTGAGGAGAAGAAGTTCAAGATGTCCGAAGAACGAGCTAAAAGATGGATTGCGGAATCGCAAAAAGACGCCATACGACAGTCTGCTGGCAGTCAGCACCTCATGAGAGCTGCTGAAGCAGAGAAATCTGGTAATATGGCTGCGGCAGATCAAGAGTACGCCCTTGCAGCCGAAGCATTCCTAAAATCCGCAAGTGAATATCGTACTGGTAAGAGCTACAAGAAAGCTGCAATCAACATGTGTGCAGCTGGAGATGTTTTCTCTGAACTTGGTGAATCAGCCCGAGCTATTGAAACCTACCAGGGTGCAGCTGAGGATCTTCTCAGTGCTTCAGCAGAACACCTCATGTGGGGTGAAGATGCAGAAACAAGCAAAGGAACAGCTCTAGCTATCACTGCGTGCATGATGTATATCATGATTGGAAAAGAGGCTGATGGTTTCTACAAGGCACGAGGATTTGCAGCTGAACATGCATCTAAGATAAGACTCCCTGCTATCGTTCGGCTCAGTCAGATTCCTCAGATGCTCGAGAGTGCAATTCAGTCTCTCAATCTTGAGTCATTTGCTTCAGCCGAGAATGCAGCTGTAACGGAGTTGAAGGCTGCACTTGCCAGTGCTAATAGTCAGGAATTTGCGAAATATATTGACAAAGGGCTCGATATGGTCCGTGAACTGCTACGCGGAAAACTCAGGGTTCCAAAACTGTCGTCACAACTTGTTCTTCCCAACGATGTGACATTTACTGAAGAGTTTCCTGTTCGTGTTATCTTCAAGAATAATGGCGACGGAGAAGCTCTTGGACTCACAATTGAGTGGCACCTTGACGAGGGTCTTACGCTCATATCTGGTGAAAGAACGAAGACAGTCGGTGTTTTACCTGCAGGAGAATCGCTTGATGTTTCTGTAGTTCTGAAATCTGCTCAACCAATGGTTGGTGAAAAAGAGTTTACCATTCTTGTCCGTGGTTCCTTTAGTGACAAGCTGAAGACTGAGTATAGCTTTCAGGCAGGACCCGGAACCTTAATGCTGAGAGATTACAAGGTAAGCAAACAACTAACTCGTGATGCTGACCTCACTGATGGTCGAATTGGATTACTAAAAGAAGCTATTGAGATGTCCGAACTAGAGGCTGATCCTCTCGTCCGTATTGTTGACAGTATGATTGCAACAGTGATGCAGAGTCGCTCCGACATTGAAGAGGGAGAATTGGATCTTGCCAAGGCAAGAATTCGTGTTGTTAATGACATGACTGATACGATTGACTCATTAGTTGGCGATGATGAGTTGATGAAACGACTTGTTGAGAAGCGAGAGGCTGCAATGAAAGAGTTTGCCCTCAAAAAGATCACACCCGCCTTCGATGAAGTAATCAGTTTCCTTGCTGGACAGGAGAGGAAGCTAGAATCAGAGGTTCAAATCGCTTTAGCAGATTGGGACACTGAAGCTGCGAAGAAGAAGAACCTGAGAGCAACCTTAATCCGTATCAAGGATATTGCTGGAACTCTAGAGTCCTCTGGAACTGATACTAGTGGCTTAGAGAATGAAGCTGACAAGGCATTGAATGATCCCCTCCTCATTGTGGGAGACCGTCCAGCCTCCCCTGAGAAAGTTGAGATGGCGTTTGTGATGACCCGTTCTATTCGCAACGAGATCACTCGCATCCTTGAGTCGAGAAAGAACGAATTGGTGTAAATCAGAACTAACCTGTACCATGATGAACTATTTCGTCATGGTCTATCCTTTCATCTGTACTAGAATATCTTTCCATCAACACAGATAGGAATATTATCCAATCCTTATGTGAAAAAAGAAGGAAGAGAATTCCGAACTGTGTCTAGTGCCTCGTCATGAATCCTTCTAGACGATTCATTGCTTCATCAATCATCTCAGGCGGTGGCAAGAACACACTTCGAAAGTGACTCGCACCATACTCGGCGCCAAAACCAATTCCCGGGACAAAGACGACCCCTGTTTCTGACAGAACATCCTTAACAAACTCATAGTCATCCTTCCATCTTCCACGCAAATCTATCTTGGGCATTATGTAGAATGCGGCCTCAGGAAGTTTAGTGGTAATTGAATCAATCTCGTTGAGCCTTTTGTAGATGAGATCTCGTCTTATTCGAAGACGACTCATAACATCCTTCAGGTGACTTCCATCACTAGCAAAGGCTGCTGCAGCTGCAATTTGCGCAGTAGCATTCAGACATATTCGGATTCTTGCTTGCCGAATCATAGCATCGTAGAGAGGATCAAGCTCTCCGTTTGAGTCACAAAAGTATGCATATCCGACGCGCCACCCTGGCGCAAGGTACACCTTGCTTACACCGTTGAATCCTATGACTGGAACATCTCCTGCAATTCGAGCCATGGGTGTCTGTTTCTCATCAAAGGTCAGTTGGTCGTATATCTCATCTGAGATGAGGGGAAGTCCGTACTCTCCTGCAATGTTGATGATTTCTCTCAACGTCCTTTCGTTGTATACAGATCCAGTCGGATTGTTTGGGTTGATCACTAGGATTCCAACGGTCTTGTCATTGATCTTCTTTCTAAGGTCTTCAGTATCAGGGTTCCAATCATCTTCCTCGATAGTTCGGTAAGCGACAGGCTTTCCTCCAAAATACTTCACGTAACTGATGTAAGGGATGTAGGTGGGTCCTGGCATCAAAAGCTCGGAATTATCTCTTACCAATGCCCCACACAGGAATTGGATTGCCTCTGATACACCAGATGTAATTATCATACGATCTGGATCGACATCAATCCCATTGACTCGTTTCTCCTTTTCAGCAGCAGATATCCTTAGCTTTTCTTCGCCTTCAGAGGGTGAATATCCATTCCATCCATCATGGGCCGCCTTGCAGATAGCATCTACCATAAATTGAGGAGTCCTCCAGTCGTACTTTATGGGGTCCCCGATATTGAGATAGAGTGGTTTCTCCCCAGTTCTCTTCTCATACTGCTTTGCTTCAATTACAATGTCTCTAATTGCATATTGGAGATTTGCGGCGCGTGGAGTGATGTCTAGCTTCATCTTTAGCCCTGACTGTGCTGCACATCAACCATCGTATATTGTTTTCCTTCTGATAGCTCTACCCTGAATTCTTCCGGATATCACTCTTCAATGTGCCTGAATTTACTTGACTATCTCCATGCCGCACTTCTGGCAGTACTGAGCACCAGATTCAATCGCTGCCCC
>JBHLRS010000011.1:0-102520 GCA_048882325.1 Candidatus Thorarchaeota archaeon
AAGGTCTGTGTTGCTGTATTCACTTTATGTCAGAGCGTAATTGCACCTGCCATTACTATATGGACACACACTACAGCTCCGAATGTCCTGAGATGGTCGAGGTCTTCTCCCTTCATACCAAACCTGGTCAAGTTGTTTCAATTTTTCAAGTACACTTTTGTGATTGAATTTAGTCACGAACATCTTTCCATCTCTACAGCGCCAACAGTCTTTGTTTGATTTTCGAGTCAGACATCTTTCTGCCTTGTCCTGAAGGCAGTAAATTGATACAAGCTTTGAAGAAGAGCAAGACACTCCGCTCTCCATGAGGGCCAGTGCATAGAGCCCCGATTGAAAGACATCCTCCTTCCTTGCCCTTTCTGGGAGTTGTTTTACTGGAAATTTGAATTCAATTACAAAGTCCAAAACTGGTTTAGTTTCCCAATGGAGGACTGCACCATCGAATCTTCCAATATAGCGATGCCCAAGAGACCTTACAGTCTCCTCCGAAAAGGAGTAGTACTGATTGGTTTTCAATTTGTTTGGCTTTAATTTGATAAACTCTGAGAACTCCCACTGCGCAGGAATTGCTTTTTTCATTTTCATTCGAATCGTAGCGAACCCAGTTTTTGGTTGAAGTACTAAGATGACCAGTATAGATAGTGTCAACGCAACCATCATAGCAAAATTGACTAACTCGCTCATACTATCACCAGAGGATCCATATTAAACCAAAAACAAGGGTCACGATGATAATCAATAATGGAATCATTCGATTTTTTGAACTTTCAATCTGTTGATGACTTGGTTGCATGGCCATCCGGTGATGCAATACAGTTCCTGCAACGCTCGCTGAAGAATACACATCCCCGAATCTTTGGTTCAGATGAAGTCTGTATTCACATTGAAACTGTATTCTAAGCTCAGAAACCTCTCTCATCTTATGAAATGACCCTTTTTCTGCATCGGTCAATCTCATGTCTTCTCAGAGTATTGTTTCATGTGATACTACAAAAGCGCCACACATCTGACCAAACAGTAGAGATTTACTTATTAACGAGTTTTGAGGAGGTACATCAGCAGGATTTCGCACGGAGACAAATAGTCATGTCAGACGAAGCCTATGAAGGCGCAACCGCCGGAAAAGTACTAGTTTTTGATGCAAGTGAGACCGTAAAATTCCCAGCTGCCTTCAAGAACGCCATGGGAACTGGTCAAGGCCTGATGGTGCTTGTTCACAAAGACCGACTCATCAAGATATTTCCTCTTGAATCCGATGAAGTATTGTTCCTGAGTCTGGAGATTGGAAAGCTCACAAATGATTTCTTGACCAAGCTATCACAGATTTTCAAGAAAGCAGGTCTCGTTGATCTCTTATTCTCAACAGGAGTGTGTCTCCGAGGAACAAGATGTTTCTACGAGTGCTACTTCAACCCAGGACAACTCAGTTCAGATATGTCTGAACTAGAGAGTTCCCTAAAGGTTTTAGATGGTGTTCAAAGAGTCGTAATTGAAAAGGTGTCTGTCTAAACCAGACGCGACTCTAAATGGTAGCATTGGTGTCTGAGATATGCAAAGCATTTTCCAATTCATAACAGATATGATAAGTCAAGGGTATGTCGGACTCTTCATCATTTGTTTTGCCATCAATATGATTCCATTTCTTAGTCCAAGCAACATGGTGTTGACAGGTGCGGCTGTTCTTACATTCTCAATTCTTGGACCTGTTGGAATTCCAGAGGCAATTATTATTGGTATTATCGTAGCGATAACTGCAACTCTAGCAAAATTGATACATTTCTATGTGGTACGTGGATCGCGTGTAGTACTCTCCGAAGAACGTCTGAGATCATTGGACTCAGAGAAGCAACGCGTTGAGAAATGGGGTGCAATTGCACTCTTCATTGCGGCCGCATCACCTGTTCCTGACGATCCTTTGATTGTATACGTGGGACTCACGAAGTATAACACAGTGAAATTCCTAATTAGCTACTTTACAGGAAAGGTAGCAGTGACTCTTGCTGGAGCAATCATCGCTCTCCTTGGTTTAACTCTTGGTGGTGGATTTTTCGAGTCTATGCCAATCGTAGTGGCTTCAATAGCATTGACAGCTATAATTACCGGAATTCTATTCAAGCGAAAGACAGAGGGAGAGGAGTCTGATCTACTGCAAGACATTCTTGAGGAAGAATTGTTAGATGATGTTTGAGTGTGAGTACGGAATTCTTAAGAGGATACCCTAGAACATCTGAGTAGTTTGGGTGACGAAATTGGCCTCTACAAGCTCAACAGAAGTCAAATGCTCCAAGTGCAAGAGGATGTATGAAACCGACGTGATTGATCACATCGATCTATCTGAGGATCGAGATATGATTAAAGCGTTAAGGGCTGGCAAGGCGAATCGGACTCAGTGTCCGAAATGTAAGAAAGTGATGTATCTTAAACGTAGTATAGTTGTTAACTTCGAACCAGAAAACAAGATTGTTGTGTTTGATCCCAAAGCTCGGACAAAAGCCGCCAAAGAAGAACTTCTACAGGATTTTCAAAGCGTCATATCATTCAATGAAACTCTAAGTGAAATTGGCGAAGAAACTGAATTTCTGGTCATCAGTAAGCTTGACAAGTTTAAGTCGATGCTTGACGATTATCTCAAGGCTTACAAATAACGTTCCAAATTTTTGGGTCATCCTGTGAGAAACAAATAAAACCACAGACAAATTCGATTTTAGAGTACTAGTTGATTAGTCGAATCACGTAAAAAACAAGGTTGCACGTCAACATGAAGGCATCAACCAGCGACAATGGATTCACCGATCTTTTCCCAGTGATTGTCGCACTTTCCTGCCTTTGGTTGTCATTAGTCTTGGTTTCTGCTGCAATCTTGGTCATGAATTCTGGTTATATGGTCTATACACTGGACGACACCTACATTCATCTAGCAATCTCTAAGAATTTGAACGAGTTCTCCATCTTTGGTGTGACTAAATACGAGTTCAGCTCTAGCTCCTCGTCACCATTTTGGAACCTGATTCTCTCAGCAACCTTTGCCCTAATTGGGATCTCTGATATCGTTCCACTGCTTCTCAATATGATTATTGCATCAGTAGCTGTAGTGATACTCTATTCAGTGCTAAAAGACACGGGTATGAGTTCTAGATACCTAACTGTTGTACTGGTATCTTTTGTCTTTTTCACCTCATTGCCAGGTCTCGTTTTCACAGGAATGGAGCACACGCTTCACGTACTTTTCTCTATCATCTTTATAGTTCTCTCTTCAAGAATCCTCTCATTTGATGAGAGCAATAATAGGCAATTTCTCTCTTTGCTGATTGTCACTCTCCTTGCTTCCGCGGTTCGCATTGAAACAGTTTTCCTAGTATTGCCAGTTGCCCTCCTGTTCTCAATGAGGAGAAAGTGGAGCTATGCTTTGTCTATCCTAGGGATTGCAGCACTACCCTGGCTTGCATATGGTATTGCATCTGTATACAATGGCTGGTTATTAATCCCGAATTCGCTACTGGTGAAAAGAGTCGATGTGATGAATGAAGGGTTCCGTTTCTTTTTCACCCGAGGTATAGGTGCAATGGTAATCTCTCCACACCTGATTGCACTAATGGCTGCTTCCATCAAATTGACTAATTCTCAAGAACTTGGATTTTGGCACTCCAACAACATGATGAGGATAATCTTTGTAATATCCTGTATGCTGCATTTTATGCTGGGGAGGGTTGGGTGGTTCTTCAGATATGAGGCCTACTTGGTAGCACTAGGAATTCTTACTGTTTCAATTCAGGGCCAACAATTCATCTCCGAATTGGATTTGAGCTCGATTAGGAATCTAAAACCAGGATTACCTTCAGAAAGGAACCGTCTATATGGATTGGTTCTGATCGTCCTATTTACAGCACCATTGGTGGGACGTGGGGTTCTATGCATCTGGCTGACTCCTACTGCCTCCAACAATATTTATGAGCAACAATATCAGATGGGGCTCTTTCTTGGTCGGTTCTACACAGGCGAGGTAGTCTTGATTAACGACATTGGTTGCGTAAACTATCTATCAGATATTGTGTGTGTGGACAAGTGGGGTATTGGTACCCTGGAAATAGGAGAAGCATTACTCAATGGGTCGATGAGTGCGGACACGCTGCGGATAATAGCGGAGGAACGTGGTGTCAAGGTAGCAGTATTGTATGCTGATGACCTTATTCCTGAAGAGTGGGAAGAAGTTGGATATTGGACAATTCCCCACAATGTAGTAGCACGCAGTAGTACTGTGACTTTTTTTGCAGTGCTGCCATCTGAAAGAGATAGACTCATCGATAATTTGGTATTATTCTCATCGAATCTTGCTGAGGATGTCATAGAGGGTGGTCTATACACAACATTACTCTGAAGAAACTCTGATTGGTCTGTTTAGGACTACTGTCTACTCATTAATAACCAGACGGGATTGAAAACACCGGATAATCTTCCATCCGAGCAATAGAGCTTTGTCTTCTTGGACTATCAGAAGTTAGCTGCTTCTCTTTCCCAACAGAAACTCCTCAATCCATCTCTCAGCCCTATACATTGTGGTTGGTACAGGTGGCATCTTAAATCCATAAGCTGAGATTGACTCAAGTGAACCCGAGAGGCCTCTCCTCAAAGCAAGCTTTGTACCTCTGATGGCATCCATGAGAATTGGACCTGCATTGGGACCATCAGTGACCTCCATTCGTATGTCAATCTTAATGGGTGCTCCACCAAACTGACGTCCATTGATATAGAAGTATGAATCCCTCGCGTTGTCCATAAAGTCCACGAAGTCTGAGGATCCTGCAACCAATGGAGCATCGTATGGTAAGTCCTGACTAATAGCTTCGCTCTTTACTCCACGTTTCCTCATTCTTCCTCTATAATGAGAGTCAAGTGACTCAGCACCACCACCAACGTCTAGCTGATAGCTTTTATCCACTTTCACCCCTCTTGACACAAGAAGTTGGAGAATATTCCGGTGGAGTACTGTTGAGCCAAGTTGATCCTGAATGTCATCACCGACTAGTGGTAATTCCTTCTCCTCGAACCTCTTGCTCCATTCCGGGTCTGAAGCTATTGGAATTGGTGTCCCATTGATGTATGCACAACCAGCCTCGAGTGCGGCGTTAGCATAGAACTTGGTTGCCTTCTCTGCTGAACCAGGAATCAGGTTAATGAGAATCTCCGCTCCAGAGTCATTTAGGACTTTAACAACATCAGCTTCCTTTTCTGATGAAACTTTTACGAGAGCTCTTAGCATGTCATCTACACCATCAAGTTCCTGTCCTTTCATCACCTTGATTCCGGTGCTAGGTACTTCGGAGAAACGCATTACATTGTTAGGTTTGGCAAAGATAGCCTCTGAAAGATCAAATCCAACTTTGGTGTCAGCCACATCAAAGGCTGCTACAAACTGGATGTCCTTGACGTGAAATCCTGCAAAATCAGGATGATTGAGACCAATCAACTCTTCGTCGGACTTTGCACTCTTGTAGAACTCCACACCCTGTACAAGAGCACTTGCACAGTTGCCAACTCCAACAATTGCGACCTTTATTCCGTTCAAATGTGCCACCTCAGGCTCTAGTCCTGCCACAACTGGAGAATTTCTTATAAGTTATTCTATGAGTATAGAATAGTTGGACATTTTAACCATGGGGGAAGCACTTATGTTGGTCTTTTACATACAATAATTTGGACGATTGGTCGGACGCCCCATTGCTCTACGCATCGTCGAAAAGTCGTGGGAACGATGCGACCGCGTTGCAATGGCGTATACGAATTATCCATCTGCAGGGAAATTCGTGCTCTCACCCCCGAGGGTTCAGAGAAGTGCCTTAGCATCGTGAGGAACGGAGCGCCACTCATGTTCAAAATAACAAAAGAGGGTGGACCTCGAGCCCGCAAAATCGGGCACCAAGTCTTAGGTGTCCACAATCGTCCACCTAATTTTGCAAATTCACTGATGAGCTAAGAGTTTAAAGGGGATTGTTCCACCACGAAGAGTAGCAGTGCCCTCAATATTTAGTCGAATCACAAGCTCCAGAGTTCCAGGCACAGCTTTGCGATCCCTGAGGAAGATTCTACTTTTGAAGACCTGCAATTTGAAGACGTGAGAGATCATGGGATATCAAGAGAGAGAGCCGATTGAGGCTCAGATTTCAGAACTAAAGCCTAGAATGAAGAGTGTCAACATTTCATTCAAGGTGATTGAGAAAGGTGAAGTCAGGGAAGTAACTTCCAGAGCTGACGGAGAGCAACACCGTGTTTGTGATACGGTTGTTGGCGATAGCACTGGTCTTGTGACAGTCCCATTATGGGACACTTCAATTGATGAAATCGAGGCGGAGAAGACTTACCGTCTTGAGAACGGTTACACAACCCTGTTTCAGGGCCATCTTAGACTCAACATTGGTCGATATGGTACTCTGAAGGAAGCTGAAGAGGCCATTGAAGAGGTCAACAATGAAGTTGACATGAGCGAGCAAGAACATGAGCGGAGACCACGTTACGGTGGTGGCGGCCGAGGTTATGGAGGTCGAGACCGTCGTGGTGGCGGTGGTTACGGCAGCAGGGACCGTCGTGGTGGCGGTGGCTATCGCGACAGAAGCCGAGGCTACTAAATACAAACTAAACATACATTCAAGGCAGACGTTACACTGGTAACGTCCGCCATTAACTCTTTTTCATTTCAAACATTCAGCTAGCAAGTCGACAATATCAACCACACGAATTGAGCTGTTAATCTGTCTAACACCAGAACTTAAGTTGGTTTCACAAAACGGACAAGCAGTCACGATGATTTGTGCGCCAACCTCCTCTGCGCTCTTCACCCTATCAGCTGCAATTCTCTTTGACAGCTCTGCATCGTAGGAACGGAGTCCTCCACCTGCACCACAGCACATTGCTGCTTCCCGATTTGTCTCCATCTCGACAAGCTTGGCATTTGAAATAGCTTGGATCATCTCCCGAGGTTCGTCATAAACTCCTGCTGCTCTAGAGAGATGACAAGGGTCGTGGTAGGTCACTATTATCTCGTCTTGAGATTTCAAATTGATTTTCTTCTCTTTGATAACTTCCTGAAGGATTTGTGTCACATGAACTACCTCTGGCAGCCCAACACCCAGTTTTGGATAGTCATCCCTGAGAGTCTTTAAGCATCCTGCACAGGTAACAATAATCTTCTCTGAACCTGAATTCCTCATGACCTCTCCAAGTTTCTCTGCATTCCTTTTCGCATCCTCAGTTTTGCCAGTACGAAGCATCACACTACCGCAGCATGGTTCTTCTTCGAGTACCATAAAATCGATACCTGCAGTCTTGAGGACTTTGGCGGCAGACACTGCAATATTGGGGAGGCGGATACCTGCTGTGCATCCGGTATAATAGAGTACCTTGCTGCTTGATGGAACCTCAAAACCAACCTCCTTGACCCAGTCTCGCTTTATGTGAGTAACCTCTTCATATGGATTATCATATTCTCTGATTTTCCTCGCAATCTCATCACGAACCTCATTTGGAATGTCACTTAACACTGCTCTTACTTGTTCGAAGCAATCAGAGGGATTAAATTCTGCCGCACATATCTCGGTGCAGTTTCCACACAATGTACATGTGAAAAGTGCCTCAGCATTCTCAGAAGTCCTCTCGAGTGTACCATCAAGAAGTGCCAGAGCCACCTGAATTCGACCACGCATGAAGCTGGTTTCAAATCCGGAGGAGTTTTTCCAGACAGGGCACACGCCATCAAATCCTCTATCTTCATAGACTGCATTTCTACAGAGTCCACACCTGCGACACTGCATCAGGTTCTCGACGAGCTCATCCAAGTCAATCTCTGTCATTGTTAGATTCCTCCTAAGACTCCTGGGTTCATTATGTTGTTTGGGTCAATCGTGTTCTTGATAAGCTTCAAGAAGGTCATGTAGTTGTCCATGTCCTCGATGGCATCCTTCCAAAACTCTGCAAGTTTGAATGGGACCGCTCCCGATCTAAAGAGATTCTTCGCAATCTCCCCGTGCGCTTCCACTATCTTTTGCTCCTCTTCTTTGTCCTGTGAATCAAAGAATAGGTGTGGGTACATGTTCATTGAACTGTGACCTGTTTGAAACCCTGCAGTATGGCCTAAGAACTTGTACTTATCCATAATTTCCTCTATGATTTCTACAGACCTATGGGAATTCTTTGGGGTCTGATGATGATAGAGTGTCCGCCAATGCCATCCATGAGCGTATGATGCACGTGCAAAATTCCAAAGACGCCCCTGCCACTCCTGCTCTGGCATCTCTGGAACATTCAAAACTTTGCCCCCTAGTTTCTCGCAGATGCTTCGAGCGAGTTTCGCATCACTCTCAACTATATCTTCTCGAACACCTCCTATTGTCATCGATACTGTCCGAGGCGCGTGCTCAAAAGGTGGAAATCCAAGCTCCTCCGAAAGCATGTCCATGAACAGGTCAAGAACCTCTCCAGAATAAATTGAGGTGAAGAGACCGTTGATATCGTTCTGTTTTATCTCGACAAGAAACTGCTCTGCTTGTTCTACTTCTTCAAACCCGTACATGTTGTAATCAAAATACTTCACTCTCTTGTATGTCTTCACAGATACTTTTGTGATTATTCCGAAACTCCCACAAGATCCAATGAATAGACCAGTGAGGTCGGGTCCAAAAGCGTAACGAATGAATGGTCCTGGCGCATTTGGATTAGCTTCTGAACCAGTTTGAATTACCGTACCATCAGGCAAGACCACCTCAAGTCCAAGAACCATTTCCCCTGTGCTTCCATAAAGACTTGAGCCAGGTCCAGCTCCATTCACTGAAACATTGCCTGCTACGGTGCAGATGAGTGAAGACTCTGGATAGACAGGTAGGAAGAGGTCATGTTTTGACAGGAACTTATCCAATGCTCCATATGTGACTCCTGCGCCAACAGTCACAGAGCGAAGGTCTTCAAAAAGCTCAATCGTTTCTAGCCTCAGTACTTCAACAACAATGCCTCCCGGTTTCGGAATCGCCTCACCCTGGAGACTTGAGCCACCTGACCTTGGAGTCACTGGAATCTTGTGTTTGTTAGCTAGTGCTAGTATCTGGGAAACCTCAGATGTGTTTGCTGGACGAACAACTGCAGCAGGTATCACCGGTTTTACTGCCATCGAAGCAGTCTGTGAATAGGCCAGCAACACATCTGGTCTTGTGGAAACATATTCTTCACCAACTATCGCTTCTAGCCTCTTGATTACCTTCTTGTCCATTGCTACTCACTCTCTATAGAGTTTCAGAAAATATGCTTCAATTTCATTAGGTCCTTAGTGGACCCTTTCACCTTCAGCTTTCGTTTAAAGAGAGCCGCTGTAGCGCTCATTTCTTCAAGAAAGAGTTTGCGAATGGTTTCCTCATCACTCTGAATTTTCATGTCTGCATCTTTTAGTGGTCCTTCATGAAGAGTAATGGTGTTGCTCTTGACAATGAAGTGGAAAACTGATCCTTCCTTCAGGGTTAGTTGTGCTGTACGTTCCCATCCATCAATGGCTTCGATCGTCTTCTCTCGTTCAAGTCCAATAGCGAGTCTCTCTCGCATGAGTTCTAGTAAGTCTTGGGGCATCTCTAAGCACTCCAACGCTCACGTGCAGGCTCAGAGCTGGATTTAGTTGTTTCCTTTCTCAATTAATTATAGCCAATTCCTATTGACCATAGTATTTTAGTGCAACCTACTCTTGTTGCAACGGAATGGAGAGGAGTTACCAATCTTGACGAAATATGATTCAAACCTCATTGAAGGTCATTTCGACAAGGACCCTACAAAAGAATGGGAACGTTTGGATAATTCTCCAAAGGGAAAGGTCCAGTTTCACATTCACCAGCATTACCTTCAGAAATATATCAAGAGAGACTCTCGAGTACTTGAAGTTGGGTCTGGACCAGGTAGGTTCACTATCGAATTAGCAAAACTTGGAGCTAAAGTATCTGTAGCAGATATCTCTGGGGAGCAGCTTAGACTAAATGAGGAAAAGGTCAAAGAAGCAGGGTTTGAAGACCAGATTGAGTGGAGAAAGAAATTAGACATCCTCAATCTAGAAGGAGTTCCTGACAACGAGTTTGATGCGACAGTTTGCTACGGTGGTCCACTCAGTTATGTCATGGATCTACTTGATACAGCTATCATAGAAACCATTAGAGTTACGAAACCTGGGGGAATTATTCTCTCAAGTGTGATGTCATGTCTGGGTTCTTTCCACCATTTTCTTAATGGTATTTTTGACGAATGGGAAGACGTTGGTCCGGACCTATATGATGAATGTTCGAAAACAGGTGATGTTATGGGCAAATTGGCTGGTAGCAGTGGTCATCATTGTCACATGTTCCGCTGGAGTGAATATAAGGAAACGCTCTCCAAGCATCCTGTTGAGATTCTAGAAGCTTCTGCGGCAAACTTCCTCTCAAATGGGTCGTTTAATGATGAATTCCTCACAAGTCTAATGGATGATGAAGAGAAGTGGAACATGTTCTTGAAATGGGAACTTGACTTCTGCAGAGAGCCCGGTGCAATAGATGGCGGCACACACATGATTGCCATCCTGAGAAAACTTCCCTAATCTCTATGCTCTTTCACAATATCAAGAAACTTCTTTACATTTTCAGTGATTACTTCAAACCTACCCTCTTTGATTGCTTTCTTGTTAGTGATTGCCCCACCAACACCAAGAGCATAAGCTCCAGCTTCGAGCATTGGCCCTGCAGTTTCCAAGTTCACTCCTCCTGTTGGAACGAGTGGAATGTGTGGCAATGGGCCTCTGATTGCTTTAAGATATGACGCACCGCCGACAGTTCCACACGGGAATACCTTCACCGCATCCGCACCCATGGTGTATGCATCAAAAATCTCAGTGGGAGTAAGAGCGCCCGGAATGATTGGTTTTCCATGTTTGATTGCTGTTCCTATCAAATCTCTTGAGTAGTTCGGACTCACGATAAACTCGCTTCCCGCTTTAATTACTTCTTCAGCCATTTTTCCGTTAACAACAGTACCTGTTCCAATGAGTACCTTGTCCCCAATCTTGTCTACAAGCTGTTTGACTACTTCGACCGCTCCTGGTACGCTCATCGTCACTTCGATGATACCAACCCCACCATCTAGAAAAGCATCTGCGACCTTGAATGCTATTTCTGCAGACTCGACGCGGATTATTGGAATAAGGCCCGTTTCATAGATGAGTTTCATTACTCTCTCCTTTGTCCACATCTCAATTCACCTATCGATACGAAGCCCTCTTTCTCTACCTTTGATGAGTTTCTCAACCTCTGACTTGTAGACGAATGCAAGATCTCCAGGTACAGAGTGCTTCAATGCAGAAAATGCTGACCCGAAATCAACAGCCTTCTGTAGATCTTTCAACTCTAAATAACCATAGATGAAACCTGCGCTACAAGAGTCTCCTCCACCAAGCCTATCTACTACCTCAACATCATAAACAGGACTCCGGTAGACCTTACCATCTGAGTAAGCAAAGACTGACCACTTGTTCAACCAGACCGATAGGGTCTCTCTAAGTGTTATTACAACTACTTCGAATCCGAATTTGTCAATAAGTTTAGCAGCCACATCTTCGTAGTCTTTCCCTTCAATTCCGTAGACAACCTTCGTGTCTTCTTCAGTTGTGATTAGGATATCAATGTACTCTGATGCAGTTTCTGTGAATTTCTGCGCTTCTTTTGGAGTCCACAGTTTACCTCGGTAGTTCACATCATAGGATACCTTAGCTCCTTGTTCTTTTGCCACCTTGAGGGCTTCATCAGTCACCTCTGCGCAGGTTCTACTCAGAGCAGGAGTGATCCCGCTCGTGTGAAATAACCTAGTTCCTGTCAAGATTTTCTTCCAGTCAACCTCACCAGATTTGATTTTACTTATGGCTGACTCCTTCCGGTCATAGATGACCCGATTTGCTCTGGGAGCGGCGCCAAATTCGACAAAATACACTCCACAGCGACTGTCTGGATCCCAGAGAATATGAGATGTATCAACTCCGTGCTCTCGAGCCTTATTCCTGATGAAATGTCCGATAGAGTTGTTTCCCAGCTTGGTGACGTATGCAGAGTTCAACTCCAACCTTGCACAAGCAACTGCGACATTCATCTCAGCTCCACCAGCATGAGCATTGAAACTCTCTGTCTGTTCAAACCTCTTGAAGTTCGGAGGCGAGAGGCGAAGCATCACTTCTCCAAAGCTAACGACATCATAACCCATTTCTCACAACTCAGTGTGGTTAACAAGTGCTACTCTCTTATGGAAATGTTAAATCTGTCGTTAAGAAGGAGCATTACGAAAACTCAGTCCGTGCAATTACTTCATCTTGCACGAAGGGATCAAGTTCAATGAAGTATGCACTATACCCTGCTACTCTGACTATGAGGTCGCGGTGTTTCATTGGGTTCGCTTTAGCGTCCTCAAGAATTTCCCTAGAAACCACATTATATTGCACATGGAATCCGCCCATTTCGAAATATGCGTCCACCATGCCAATGAACTTCTTTCTTCTTGACTCAGTGTTAAAGAAGTCAGGGGTGAACTTCATGTTGTACAGTGTGCCATTGTAACACAGAGAATGGTCTAATCTGGCAACCGACTTCATGGCCGCTGTGGGTCCATTGATGTCTCTATTCTGAGTGGGCGAAACTCCATCAGAGATCATGTATCCAGCTTTTCTCCCATCAGGAGTTGCCCCGAGTACTTCTCCCTGTGGGATGTACATTGATACAGAGAAGAGAGCTCCATGATATGGTCCATTCCTGGTTGTTATCCTGCTTTGAATTGATTCACAAAATGCTCTTCCGGTTTCTCTAGCGAGAAGATCCACACTCTCGATATCATTTCCAAACTTTCTTGGATCGTTCTCTAGTTTGATCCTTAATTCCTCATGTCCTTCAAAGTCAGCAGCGAGTACTCCAAGCATCTCATCCATTGTGATTTGCTTTTCCTCAAAGATATACTTGCGAAGTATCTCAAGTGAGTCAGCTACTATAGCTATTCCCACTCCCATTATTCCACCAGAGTTGTAGAATGCGCCTCCTTCTTGTAGTGTCTTTCCAGACTCATTGCAACCCTGGATGAGCGATGATATCAAGGGTGTTGGAGTATTTTCTGCGAGGATGCCTGCTGCGACTCTGTCTGCATTCGTTAGCATTTCAACATTATAATCCAATTGTTCCTGAACTGCCAACCATAAGTCGTCAAATGATGTGAAATCGCGAGGGTCACCTGTTTCTCGACCTACCAGTTTGCCGGTCTTCGGATCTCTCCCATTGTTCAATGTGATCTCAAGTATTTTAGGTAGGTTGACGTATCCAATGTTCTGTCTCGGGTCTGACTTCCCACCAATAACCGGTTCAACGCAACCAAGAATCGAGTAGTCATGTGCTTCCGATGGGTCAGTGCCCTTCTCAATCATCATAGGGATTATTGCATCATCGTTGAAGAGACCTGGCATACCTAATCCCTTCGAGATGACATCTACAACCTGCAGTTTAATTTCCTCAGGTGAGTTCCTGTGCCATCGAAACGAAACACTAGGTTGAGTGACTCGAATGTTACCTGTAGCTTCAAGGACAAGTCTTGTGAGATCATTTGATGCATCAGTCCCATCAGCGTGTTGGCCACCAATTGTGAGGTTCTGAAACATTGGATGACCTGCAAATGCCACACTGTAGTATTCATTTCTTATTTTGATGATTGAGGTCAGTTTTACCCAGAGCAGCTCGATGAGTTCGATTAATACTTCCTTTGCTACACGTCCGCGCTTGATATCCATTTCATAGTAGGGATACATGTATTGGTCAAACCGGCCTGTGGATATAGAGTGTCCATTGGATTCAGTCTGAATCAATAAGTGAACAAACCAGAATGCCTGAAGCGCTTCGTGGAATGACTCCGCAGGTTCAGCAGGTACTTTCTTACAGATTCTCGCAATCTCAATCAGCTCTTCTCTTCGCTGCTCACTGTCCTCATGCTTTGCTAGGTCAGTTGCTAGTTTCGAAAAGCGTTCTGCAAACCTGAGAACTGCAATCATCTCAGTCCTGACTGCATCGTAGTACTCTCCCTCACTATTCTCTATTTCATCTAGAATTCTTAAGATTCCCTTCTTCAGGACATTCTCATAATCAACGATAACGTGTCCAATCCCTGTTCCTGGAGCTCCTATTGTGAACAGCCCTGCCTTTGAGGCTTTGACTGACTCCTCTGGCATCATTTCTCCAGCAATTTCTGCTGTGCTCTTTCCTTCCCAGTACATGAAAACCTCCCTAAGGTTCTTCTTGTCTTGTTCACTGATTGAGAATCGTTCGGTTCTTCTCTTGTCAAACCTATCTAATTCCTCCTCAATCCATTTCCAGCTATACTCCGGGAACACCTGACAAGAACGAGGAGTGGGTCCCATGTTCCCAACAATCAGTTCCCCCGGTTCAATTCTGATTGTCATGTTGTCTAAGACATGTGCGAATGCACCTGCAAGTCGCGTCATTACTGGCTCTTGCTCATGTTCCTTAACATACTCAGTGAAGAGGACTGCTCTCTCTGATGATATCGTAGGCTCAGAATCAAGCATCAATTGCTTGAGCCGTTTACTCCGAGAAGTCATCTCAAAACTTACTGTTTTTTCTGTACATTACTTTTCGCATCTGACACTCCTAGTTGAGCAATCTTGGCAGATAATCATCAAGAATACCAAGTGCCTCATTGATCCTTTCTGTTGAAACAGCATAGCAGAGCCTGATAAAGCCCTCTCCAAACTGTCCAAAGGCTGTCCCGTGAGCCGTCACTACACCTGTTTCATTAATGAGTTTCTTTACAAGGTCGTAGGATTTCATCCCATAAGCTGATACATCTGGGAATGCATAGAATGCGCCCCCCGGCGGTTGTATGTCTACACCTTCAATTGCGCTTAGTCCCTTTGTTATTAGGTCACGCCTTTTCCGGAAGGTCTTGAGCATGTCGATAACACAACGTTGCGGACCGATAGCTGCAGCACCTGCTGCTTTCTGTGCTATCGTTGTCGGCATAGCTATTACGTGTTCTTGGAGCTTCGTCATTGCTCCAATGATCTTACTGGATCCAGTAGAAGCGGCAATACGCCATCCTGTCATCGCATATGTTTTCGAGAGGGAAAAGATAGATACAGTCCTTTCCTTCATGCCTGGAATTGAACCAATGAACTTCGGTTTTTCAGCCACATATCTGAACTTTTCGTAAGCCTCGTCAGCAATCACATAAATGTCCTTCTCGATACATAAATCTGCAATACGTTTCAATTCCTTGTTTGAAATGACGCCTCCGGTGGGATTGTTTGGTGAATTAAGAACTATCATCTTCGTTCTTGGTGTGATTTTCTCTTCAACGTCCTCAGCTGTGAGACCAAAACCGTGTTCTTTCTTCAGTTGAATCGGAACAGGAACTCCCTGTGCAAGTTTGACGTGTGCATAATGACTCACGAATCCTGGATTCGGGTAGATTACCTCATCACCTGGATTTACGATTACCAAGTTTGCTAGCATGAGCGCTCCCATCCCCCCAGCTGTAAGTATGATTTCGGTTTCAGGGTCTGCAACAATTCTGTTATCGCGTTTCAATTTCTGTGCCAGAGACTCTCTGACATCCATATACCCTGCGTTATGTGTGTAAGTTGTGAATCCCTCATCAATAGCTTCCTTTGCAGCATCTTTGATGTGTTTAGGTGTGTCAAAATCAGGGATACCAACAGTCATATCGAGAACGTCTGTTCTACCAATAATCTTGTTGTAAATTTCACGGACCTGGCTAGCGGGAACATCCAAATTTCTCTCTGCAAGCAAATTGATCACCTATCTGAACGAACGAGGATATTCCCAGTTTATATAACCTATCGAATAGCCCTCTTTCATTTTAAAATCAAAAACCTTTCAATGCTCCATTAAAGGAATTTCATGGGAATGTTGAAGTAGTTCTTGAAGAAAGAACACTAACCGAGAGAGTCAAGCACTTTGGGAATTATAAGGCACAACCACAAACAAAAGGGCTGCTTGATAAGAGAGCAATATCCGCAATGAGAAACCTAATCAACATATACGCAAAGAAAGCAAAGTCTAGCTAGTTGGAGATACAGAAAAATGGATGAACCGTCTGCTAAAGATGTTAGAAGTTTTGGAATGTCATCTGTAGCTGCTGCTCATACAGTCTATGTGGAAGCAGTCAGGAAGAAATTCGGAAAACCAGGTCTTGAAGCTCTAGCAAAAGCTAACCGATTATATGGCCTAGAGCTCGGACAACAAGGTGTGAAAGATGGTAGGCTCATAAAAGGTGACCTGAAATCCATCTATGAATTCTTTGCTGCAGCTCGTCCCTACTCTGGTTTCGAATTGGAACTAGTCGACGTGACTGATAGGCTAATCGATGTAAAGGTGACTGGTTGCCCTTGGATAGACACATTCAGGTCAAAAGGTGCAAATGAAGATATTTGTCACTGGGTTACCAAGATTGATGAAGGAATCGGTCAAGCAGTAGACGCCTCTTTATCTATGAAAATCCCAAAATGCATGATGCAGGGTGATGACCACTGTATCTATCGTTGGGAGAAGTAATGTGGTCTATGATACAATTACTAAACCAAGATGACGCTCACAGAGAAAAACCCATCCCACGATGAGGTCTATTTGAGGGGATACACACCTCTTATTGTAGCATAATCATATAACTCAAGGATCTTCTCTGGTGTGGATTCTGGTTGTATATTATGTGCAGGAGCGAGAATGTATCCACCACCTGGTGCCAGTGCAGAAATCCGTGTGTCAACCTCTGTGCGTACATCTTCCACTGTGCCCTGTGCAGACATAGCATGCTGAAGGTCAATACCTCCATGAAACGACAGTCTGGTTCCGTACTTTCTCTTAAGTTCAGCTGAATTCATGCCCTTTGCCAATGGTTGGATTGGATTCAGAATGTCTACATCCACTTCAATTAAGTCTTCTATTAATTGCTCAACTGCTCCACACGAATGAAAGAGAATCTTAACATGTGGTGCCCTTTTATGTATATCACTGTAGATCTTCTTGTGTCGGTGTTTTACTAGGCTTCTATATATTCTTGGATTGATGATGAGTCCATCTTGATGACCAAGATCGTCTCCGACCTGTACAATGTCCAAGAATTCTCCTACTTCATCAAGAAAAACCCGATTCATCTCCAAAGCAAGTACCATACTTTTTTCCAACATTGCCTCAGTGAGGTCAGGCCGTCGCAGCAAGTCAACGAGGAACTTGTGGAAACCTCTCATATAATGAGCGACTACCTCGGTGACTCCCCAAGGTCCTCCCACCATACCCACAACTGCATAGTCAGTCTCTTCGTGGAGATACCTAGCCCATTTCCTAACTCCATCCATTCTAGAAGGATCATCCGCATCTATCCATTGGAACTCTTCAACCTGTTCGACTTCAGTGAACTCTGCCCATGGATAATATGTAACCTCCTCATATCCGCCAATCATTTTCAACCCGCATTTGAACTCGGTTTCAATAGAACCATCCGGGAGTGGTTGAGGTTTAAAGGAGGCTGCGGTTTTCATGTAGACCCGTCTAAAATCCACATTGAGTCGTTTCAGCAAGTCTTCTGATGTTTTCCATGAAGACATAATCCCCCATTCTTGCGTTTCTGGAGCGGTGATTCCCAGATAGTTTCTCAGATTCTCATATGCTTGAGGTGTAGTCCAATAATCCAACGGGACGCGGTCTGGTTCTTCATGATTCACAGCTGCATGGAATCTCTCTCTCGGTTTCATGCGACCATCATCCTTTTCCTCTGAATTATACAAATCTACTTAAATTGAGTTCGGCATGCGGTCTTTATTCAATTAGTGAGTAAGACTTTTTAAATCAACAGACTTGCACCCTGCGGTGTTTAGTGCTTGAGAGGATTAATGAAAACTAAGAAGGGAGTTGGTAATGTTGAACTGCAGGAAGTCAAAGTGCCGCGACCCGCGAGTGATGAGGTGCTCCTAGAAGTCCTTGCCACAGGAATCTGCGGCACTGATTTACACATCAAACATGATAGTACATTCTACAAACCACCTGTCATATTGGGACATGAATATATAGGCAAGGTAGTTGAAATCGGCGATGCAGTGACAGACATGCAAGTTGGAGACCGTGTTGTATCTCCTCCCAGAGCACATTGTGGACATTGCTATCAATGCATGACCGGACATGTGAATAGGTGTACAGCAACTGGTCAAAGAATACTAGGTTTTACTGTCAACGGATCTTTTGCAAAGTACCTCACTGTTCCAGGATATATCCTTCACCGTGTTCCTCCAAATGTGTCCTTAGATGAAGCGGCACTTGCCGAACCGACAGCCTGTGTGGTCCATGCTATAGTCGATAATAATCTGGTTCGTCCGGGTGATGTTGTAGTTGTGCAAGGTCCCGGACCAATAGGTCTGCTTGCTGTTCAGATATCTAAAATCATGGGCGCAGGGAAAGTGATTGTCACCGGCGTTACATCAGATAGGACTAGACTTGACATCGCGAAAGCGATTGGCGCCGACCTCACCATCAACGTTGAAGCTGAAGACAATCCTCTAGGATTGATCCAAGAACACTCCAACGGTCTGGGTGCTGACACGGTGATTGAGGCTTCTGGCGCACTTGCTTCAAGTAGCCAAGCATTAGAATTTGTGAAAGTAGCTGGCAATATTTCGATAATAGGCATAATTGGACAACCAACAGAGATCAACCTAGATCTTATGGCAGAAAAGGAACTGAAGATGAGTGGGACATGGGGTTCAATTCCATCAGCTTGGGTAACTACTTTACGATTGATGGACCAAGGTATGATTAATGTCAAACCACTGATTACTCATAGAATTGCTCTGGATGACTGGGAGAGCGGTTTCAAACTACTAGAAACCCAGCAGGCTGTGAAAGTCGTTTTCACAGATCTTGACTAATCCTCCATGTATTAAACTATGAGTTTGGTTTATGATCACAAGATGGATGATGCATTAAGGACCTATTTGGTATCTCCGCAGACTGCCAACAGTGGGAGTCTAAAATTAAAAACTAGATAAAACTTAATAGCTTGGCATGAGAAATTTCAGGAAACTGCTGAAGTTTGTGAAGTCCTTGAAGAAAACTAAACTAATTGAGATGTACACGAACATGGTAAGAATAAGAGAGTTCGAGGAAGCAGTTCATTCTTCTTACAGTGAGGGATTGATAGCAACTCCTGGACTGCTACATCTATATATTGGAGAGGAAGCTGTAGCTGTTGGAACTTGTGCAAACCTCAGAGATGAAGACTACATTGTTAGCACTCATCGCGGCCATGGTCACTGTATAGCCAAGGGTGGAAACATGCGGAAGATGATGGCTGAGATCTGGGGGCGGCAAACTGGCTATTGTAAAGGCAAGGGAGGTTCTATGCACATTTCCGACCCTGAAATTGGAATTGTTGGTTGCAGTGGTATTGTTGGAGCAGGAAATCCAATTGCGGCTGGTGTTGGCTACTCCATTCAACGTAGGGGCACAGATCAGGTCTGCGTGTCATTCTTTGGTGATGGTGCCACAAATACAGGGGGATTTCATGAAGGAATCAGTCTAGCTGCTGCTTGGAATCTTCCAGTAATATTTGTATGTGAGAACAACCTTTACGCCATTTCTGTGTCTGTTAGCAAAGCTTTCAAAGTGCAAAATATTGCAGACAGGGCATCTGGTTATGGCATTCCCGGCTCTATTGTTGATGGCATGGATGTGTTGGAAGTGTATAATGCTGTTGAAACAGCTGTGAAAAGAGCCCGTAATGGTAAGGGTCCCAGTCTGATAGAGTGTAAGACTTATAGATATCTTGGCCATATGCTCGGAGACCCCGATTTTGGCGTGGGTCATTACAGATCGGATAGCGAGCTCAAGAGTTGGAAAGCACGAGATCCGATTGTCGCATTTAGAGAAAAGTTGTTGGAACAGAAGACTCTTTCACAGACCGATATAAAAAAGATTAATGAGAAGGTAAGGAATGAAGCTGAAGATGCAGTGAAGTTTGCAGAAGAAAGCCCGTTTCCCTCAACGGAAACTGCTCTTGATGATGTGTTCGTATGAGGTGATGATCAATGAGCGATAGAGTAATGCAGCTTAACGAAGCCATAAACGAGGCTATTGCGCAGGAAATGGAGCGGGATTCTTCCGTAGTTGTTTTTGGGGAAGATGTTGAGTCTTTTGGAGGAGGAGGAGGAGTCTTCGGAGTTACAAAAGGATTGAAAGAGAAGTTCGGAGAGCGAGTCAAAGATACACCCATGGTGGAGGCGGCTATTGTAGGAGCCGCTCTTGGGTCTGCTATAACTGGCTTGAGACCAATTGCGGAAATAATGTTTGTGGACTTCATTGGATGTGCCATGGATCAAATTCTTAACCAGTTAGCAAAAACGCGTTACATGTTTGGAGGGAGTATGAAGGTTCCAGCAGTAATTAGGTGTCCTAGCGGTTCGAGGTGGCCAGTTTCGTGCGGAGCCGCCCAGCATTCTCAGAGCCTAGAAGCGTTCTTCATGCACATACCCGGACTGAAGGTCGTTGCTCCATCCATGCCTTTCGATGCCAAGGGATTGATGATTTCTGCAATTAGAGATGACAATCCAGTTATATTCATTGAACACAAGCTCACTTACTACGCCAAGCGATCACTAACATTGAGAGATAGCTACAAAACCCTTCTTCAACATGTTCCTCCGGAGGACTTCACAATACCAATTGGTGCTGCTGAAATAAAAAGAGAAGGCAACGATGTGACAATTGTCGCTACGATGATGATGGTTCACAAAGCTCTGAAGGCCGCAGAGGAGCTGAGTAAAGAAGGAATTGAAGCGGAAATAGTGGACCCCAGAACACTGGTTCCACTAGACACTGAAACGATAATTCAAAGTATCAAGAAAACAAGCAAAGCAGTAGTTGTCACGGAGGAAACGAAGACTGCAAGCACAGCCGCTGAAATTGGAATGGTAATAATGGAGCAAGGTTTCGACTTTCTTGATGCTCCGGTGATAAGAGTTTGTGCACCGGATGCGCCAATTCCACACAGTACAGTCTTGGAAGGTGCTATCATACCTCAAGAATCTGATATTGTAAGAGTGGTTAGATCAATCGTGTAGAGTATGGATTGTTAGATGTATGAGTGTAGCTGAATAAATTGTAATTGCTTAGCAAGATCGATTTAAATCATGTTCACGATTTAATCAGATTTTATATGCCGCCTTTCAACTTTATATAGGTCGCTTCTCTACCGCAGTTTTTAATTAGCTACTATTCCAACAAAATAAAACCGGACGGTCGTTTCAGCCAAACTCTATGCAGTGAGAGTGTTCCAAGAATGATTGATGCAAATAAACTAACCAAATTACTTATTGAAGCAATCGGGACGGATCGTGTGACAGACAGAGATTTTGACCTGATTGCTTACAGCAGGGACTTAAGCCCAGCAAAGCCAAAGCTTGCAACGCATGTGGTTATGCCAGAAAACAGAGAGGAGATACAAAAGATTCTGAAAATTGCGAATAAGAACAACGTTCCAGTATACCTTCGAGGAGGAGGCGGATCACATTGGGATGCTTACCTACCCCAGGAGCCTGGAATCTTGCTTGACATGGCGTGTATGAACAAAGTGGTTGAAATTGAAGAAAGAGATCTAACTGTGACAGTGCAACCGAACTGTACATGGGCAAAGATGGACAGCGAATTACGGGAGAGAGGGTTAACCTATCTATGCAGTGAAGCGGGGGGTCCCGCTATGACAGTTGGAGGTTCCGTCATGAAAGCGGGAGGTGGACCATACGGTACCGCCAAGTTTGGCTTTCATGGTGACCAAGATCTTATCTCCCTAGAAATGGTGCTACCCAACGGAGATGTCGTTCACACTGGCTCGGCAGCCTGGCCCAGTGCAGGCAAATTTAAGAGGCAGTGCATTGGTCCCGATCTAGCAGGCTTGTTTATAGGAGCGGAGGGAACTCTTGCTATTTGCACAGAGCTAACCCTACGTGTACGTCCAGTCACTGATTTTAAGGAACGAATATTCGCTACCGTGGACAGTCTTGGTGATGTGATAAAGCTGGGACACTTCATGAATCGCCACGTTGGTGATGAATACCTTCAGGGATTCTATCTCTTTGTTGACCCTTCTAATCCTAATGTTTTCATGTTGATGCTTGATGTGTTTGGATACGAAAAGGAGATAATTGACCACCGGACGAAAGGATTGAAAAAAGAGATCAAGAAACTGGGTGGCGTAATTGGAGACCCCGCTCCTGCCAACGATACCTACGATGGAATCCTCACAGGTCTATCGGATGTTTTTACTGCTGGGGTGTGGCACTTCTTTGGTTCAGGTACACTGAGGATTGACGACATCGAGTTTCTCTACCGAGTTTGGCGCGAAGAGCTTTTGGAGAAAAGGGGCTATACAAAGGCTGCATTTGGAGGACAAATTCTGCCGCGGCATTGGCTGGCTTTCATGGTCACAAACTACAAAGAACCAGATGAGTGGGATGAAACAATTAAGCTGGCTGATGAGATCAATGAAATTGTACTCAACGGCCCAGTTGTACCCTATGGGATTGGAGGACGTGATGGATTTAGAACTTTCTTGGCTTCACGTAATACCGGCTATTATCGACTATTAAAGGAGATTAAGAAGACAGTTGATCCGAACAACATCCTGCAGCGAGGCATACTTTTTCCAAAGGAGGAATTGCAATGAAAATCAACGATTTTGCTGAAATGATATATAGATGTGGCAGATGCAATTTCTGTCGTGGATCTAACTTCAACGAGAGATGCCCCGAGGTCTTCACTCAAAAATGGGAATCATCTACAGCAAGAGGTAGGATGGCTATTGCACGTGCAATACACGAGGGCGAACTCGAATACTCACCGGAGATGGTTGAGAGAATTTTTGGTTGCTTCATGTGTGCACGATGCACAGAAGAATGTACGAAGGCTGCGCAGATTGACGTTGTCGCAATTACAAAGGCTATGCGAGAGGACATCGTATCCTTAGGTGTTGAAATCCCTGATGCTGGCGATAGGATGGTCAGAATGACACTTGAAAAAGGAAACATATTCGCTGATACTCCTATCGTCCACACCAAATGGGCTGAGGATCTTAAATTTGTAGAAGGGTCAGGAACCTTATTTTATCCTGGATGTCTGGCAAGCCACCGATTCAAAGAGAAGACAAGAATACTTGTTCAGTTACTTCAGGCATCAGGCTATGAGCTGGATTTCTTTGGGAATGATCAGACATGCTGTGGGACTCCGCTTTGGGTAACTGGGAAGACAGATAACGCAGAGGCATTGGTCAAGGCACAGTTCAAAAAGATGCAGGACAGAGGAGTCACGGAGATAATCACTCCTTGTCCTAGCTGCTTCAGAGCATTCGATGAAGACTATCCACGAATTCTAGGGATGAATGAATTTCCAATCAGAGTGCGTCATACAAGCGATGTTCTGGAGGAAATCGTTCGAGAGAAAAGAATTAAGCTCAATAGACCAATTAGGAAACGAGTTACCTACCATGATCCATGTGAGATTGGTCGATATAGAACAATTTACGAGCCCCCAAGGAAAGCGCTTGAGGCTATACCTGGGATTGAATTAAAAGAGATGGTGCGTAACAGAGAAACCTCATTCTGTTGCGGAGGAGGAGGAGGAGTCAAGCTAACATATCCAGAATACTCTGAACAGGTTTCACTAGAACGATTGAGAGACGTGATTGAAACGGATTCCGAGATTGTTGCGACCATATGCCCAGCTTGCGAGTTGAACTTGACACACGCAACATATGGGGCTGATGCAAATATTAGAGTTCTCGACATAGCTGAACTAATGGCTGTTTCTGCAGGAATTGCTAATATGGATATTATCGAGTCGGACTACTTGCCTGAAGATTAAGCCATCCCTTTCAAAAATAGCAGGCATAGACGGATTTGTTGAAATCAGTGAAGAAAATACTGGTTCACTCTTGATGTCGAGGTTTTTAACAAACATAACCAAGATGAATCAAAATGAACTTAATCAAATCCAAACTGCTCCCGGTGTCAAGAACCTCTCTTGAATTTTGAGAACATCGCTCTGTTCTGCCTTGCGAGAACTTCAATTCTAGATCTGAACACTTCGCAAAACACCGAAGGTGATATAAGTTGGCTAACTGGTCAACCACCTACATTATCAGTTATTCGCCGCGGTTGCCCTGAAGGTGAAATTATGTCAAGCAAACGACAAGACATCGTTAAGCGATTCTCTAACAGTTATGTGGCTGCAGTATCTGACGCTGCAGATGCCGTTGGTATTGGAGCTGTATGCATGGACAGTGGTATTGGACCGGTCAGCAAGAACAAACGGGTTGTTGGATTTGCACGTACTGCCAAGACTGCGCGCTCTCCTGCGAACCATCCATATGATGAAGAGCAGGTTGTCACTTTCATGACTTTAGCGTCACAGGCCAGTAAATATGATATCATTGTAGTTGACATGTCCGGAGCAACAGATTGTTCAGGATGGGGTCAGATAGTGACTCGTATTGCATTATCACACGGAGCTGTCGGAGCGGTTGTTGATGGAACAGTTAGGGACATAGCAGATGTTGATACTATGGACTTCCCTGTATTCGCACGAGGTCGCCATCCTGGTACTCTCAGAGGACGTCTGAATGTCGAATCGATAGGAGAATCAATAAAGTGTGGAGGGGTAACTGTGCATCACGGTGATCTTGTTCTTGGAGACGGAGATGGCGTTGTGGTGATACCTCAGGACCGAATTGCAGATGTGGCAATAGCTGCCGATGAAATCATTTCGGCTGACTCATGGTGGGAAGAGAAGCTCAAGGAAGGCAAAGATCCACACGAGCTTCATAAGGAAAAGCCAATTCCCTGAAACTGCCTTCAATGTGATAATCCTATTTACACCTGTGGAGTGAAATAAACTTTCATCCAAATCGTGAAGTGGGAACCCTTAGCCTCCTACTGCTGCTATCATGAACACAATCAGATCGCCATCAGAGAGCTTAGATTGTTCTCCTTTGTGCGCAACCATGTTACTTCCATTAAGGATTACGATTGTGTCTCTTCTGAGTACTCTTTTCTCCTTATCTCCTAAGTAGATCTCAAACCTTTCTCCATATTCTTCATGCAAATCGTCAATTAGGTCTCTTATGGTGGATTCCGGTTCGATTTTGAACTCGAACTTGTCGTGTTCGCGTGACTCTAAGCCTTTACCCATCAGCTTCACGAAGACCTCAGTCATTCTCAATACCACCGTTTTTCTAATACATACTTTGGTCTAGCTTGAATTAAATATGTTGCTTGCGACTATTTAACTGGAATTCAAGGAGATTAAGGTTTTTATGAGGAATGTGGTTCTAAATTGATTACATTCATTTAACCAAATTTTCCGGTACGTCTCTAACATACATTTAAATGGCAGGACCACATACTCTTGGATTTCGATGCACTATTAACCAGCCACGGAGTTAAAACCAATGAGTTACTTACTAGTTGATATGGATGAATGTACTAGTTGCAAACAATGCACTTTAGCTTGCAGTTTTACCAAAGAAGATCTTTTTGACCCGCATCGGTCTAGAATAAGGATTGTGAAAATAGAAGAAATCGCATTAGGCATTCCGCAGCTCTGCGAACAGTGTGATCCTCATCCGTGTGTGGATTCTTGTCCAAATGGTGCACTATCAAGGAACGAGGAATCCGGCATCATCACTGTTGATCAAAATCTTTGTACTGGGACTGGAGCTTGTATTGAAGCCTGTACTTATTATGCAATTCAACTCCACCCGGAAACAAAGAAGGCTCTTATTTGCGATTTATGTGGTGGGGATCCGTATTGTGTTTCACATTGCACTTCCGGTGCTCTCCAATGGATAGAATCTACAGATGATGTTCTTAAAACTAAGAAGAGGTTACGTTCAAACAGAATGGCAAAGTACAGAGAAATGAAGAAGGTGGTTGCATAAGTTATGTTCGGATATCAAGGAAAAATTCTACATGTAGACCTCACGAATGGTAAGATATGGAAGGAAGACATACCAGAGGAATGGAAGCGGTTATACATTGGCTCTAGAGGAATTAATGTAAAGATTCTCTGGGATTACTGCAAGGATCCAGACATCACTTGGGATGATCCCCGTAATATCATTGTCTATGCTCCTGGGACTTTGACTGGTACAACGGCTCCATGTTCCGGCAGGACATCTGTCACCACTGTGGGCTGTACCACTGGACTCTATCTTAAGTCAAATACAGGCGGTCATTGGGGCGCAGAGTTGAAGTTTGCAGGGTACGACCATCTCGTTGTGCATGGAGTTGCTGACAAGCCCTCATATATTCGGATTGAAGACGATCACGTAGAAATACGAGATGCTGCAGATCTTTGGGGTAAGGACATTGTTGAAACTGATAGGCTGCTGAAGAAGTGGCATGGTGACAAGTCAAGAGCTCTCTACATAGGACCGGCGGGAGAAAACTTGGCCCGCTCCTCTTCAATACAGTGTTCGCTATATCATGCAGCTGGCCGCGGCGGAGGAGCCGCTGTCATGGGAAAGAAGAATCTGAAAGCAATCAGTGTTACAGGTACTAAACCTGTGAGAGTTAAGGATCCAAAGAAGTTCGAAGCGATTGCGAAAGAAATGAGAGATGCAATTATTGCTGACAGTGCAAGTAAAGCTATGCATGACTATGGCACTTCTGGCTCTATCGCAGGAGTGAATGAGATGCACGCCTTTCCTGGCAGAAATTGGCAGACTGGCTATACAGAGAATGTTTATCCAATAACTGGGCAAGGATTGGCTGAGCAGGGTTACCTCAAACGAAAGGTTGCTTGTTTTTCCTGCACTATCGGTTGTCATAGGTATTCTGAAATAGACGAAGGTCCGAATAGCGGCATTGCAAGTGGCGGGCCAGAGTACGAGACATTCGGTGCGCTGGGTAATGGTCCTGGGATTATAGATACTGAGGGCGTCTTGTTGGCCAACGAGCTCTGCAACCGTCTTGGTCTTGATACAATCACAGCTGGCACGGTCAGTCAGTGGGCAATTGAGAGCTATGAGAGGGGTGTTCTGACCAAGGAAGATACAGATGGTCTTGAACTAGGCTGGGGCAAGATTGAAGAACTTCTCAAGACAATCGAAGCCATTGCATATAGGCAAGGTAAGCTTGGAGAACTCTTGGCTGATGGCCTCAAGATTGCAACAAACAAAGTAGGGCAAAATTCCTACCAATGGGCTATAATGAATTCCAAAGGTATGGAAATGTCTAATGTGGAAACTCGCTCGGCCAAAGCCTATGCACTGGCTTTTGCTGTAAACCCACGTGGGAATGATCACTTGATGACAGAAACATTCGCAGAGTTTGGTGCCAGTCCGGAAGCTGTGGCTGTCGTGGAAAAGGTGACTGGTGATAAGAAATGGGCATCGCCTCATTTAACAGACTATCGAGCTGAAATTGTCCGATGGCATGAGGACTGCTATGAGATCACTGAGGCATTAGGATTCTGTGTATTCACTTCTACAGCACTTTATGGAGTCAATCCTGACAATATGGCCCGGATTTTTACAGCTGCAACTGGAATCCCCATGACTGAAGAGGAAATGATGTTAACGGGTCGAAGAGTGGTCACCCTGGAGAAAGCCTTCAATATTACGCGCGGTGCAACTAGGGCACTTGACGACTTGCCTTGGCGAGTTATGAATGAAGGGGCGGCATCAGGACCACTAAAGGGAGAAATGAACTCTAGAAAAGAGATCGATAAGGGACTCGACCGCTACTACGAGTTGCATGGGTGGGACAAAGAATCAAGCTGGCCGCTTCGAAGCACCTATAGCAAATTGGGACTTAGCGATGTTGCAGAGTATCTCATAAAGATTGGGAAGCCGCCTAAGTAGGAGGCCGCCATGTCCTCACTCCCGCCTTATACCTCCCATTCGACATCGGATTTGCACTGGACCATAACAGACATATGCGGGGCAGCCTAACATGCACGGTAATATTGGGATATAAGTTGATGATGTACAATGAAAGGTTTCAAAGAATTCGGTATAGCAATGACAGGAGTCTTCCCAGTTCGTGAAGCGGTGGAACTAGCAAAATCTGCAGAGAAAGTCGGTCTGGGATCAGTTTGGTTTGCTGAGGACTATTTCTTTCGTGGTGTAGTCCCCTTCATCACAGCTGCAGGGATGGCAACCGAACACATTAAGGTAGGACTCGGTGTGATTAACTGCTATTCAAGACATCCTGCACTCATTGCAATGGAGTTTGCGACTCTTGACGAGATGCTGAATGGACGTACTGTCTTTGGTCTTGGATCGGGAGTCCCCTATTGGATGACTCAGATGGGATACGATATGGCAAAACCACTTTCAAGAATGCGAGAATGCGTGGATCTCATTCACAAAATAATGTCAGGCGAAAGCATAACCCATAGTGGGCAGTTCTTTAGTGCAAAAGACATCAAGCTGATCTTTGAGCCAGTGAGGAAGAGAGTCCCTATTTTTCTTGCTTATGAGGGGAAAATGGGACTGAAACTGTGTGGTGAGGTGGCAGACGGTGCGATTCTATCAGTTTTCAACA
The DNA here is from genome assembly GCA_048882325.1 of Candidatus Thorarchaeota archaeon. GTDB lineage: Archaea > Asgardarchaeota > Thorarchaeia > Thorarchaeales > Thorarchaeaceae > SMTZ1-45. The sequence goes on from JBHLRS010000011.1 coordinate 28,634, forward strand.
CAGCAAGCTACGTCAAGTTTGCCATAGAACGTTTCAAGAAAGGCGCAAAGAAGACCGGACGGAATTTGGATGATTTTGAGGTTGTGTCCTATCTCCCCGTAGTTATCGATGATGACACTGATAAAGCAATATCAACCGCCCGAGAGTTCGTCAAGTTGTATTTTCCAGTCTCGAGTCCAGATAGCCCACTCATGAACCATGCAGGGATAACACCTAGGGATGTCATGGATTTTAAAGAAGCTGCTGAAAAGGGAGAAGATGTTGGTGCTCTGATAACTGACAAGATGGTTCAAACTACAGCTGTCGTTGGCAATGTTGAAACATGCATCAAACACATTCAGGGCATTATCGACGCAGGTGCAAATACTCCTGTCCTCTTTCCTGTACCCGGAACCAATCCGGTGCAGACTTCTGAGATTCTGACAAAGGAAATTGCTCCCCATCTTCATTGAGTCTGGGAAGTATATGACGACATAAGGAGTCTGAATCACATCGCACGCGCGGATGATTTGTGGCAACCTTGTATCATGATTTCAAATATAAAGATAAACTTGTCATACCACCAATGTCTTAAATCGCCTTTAACATTGAAATGCAATACAAAAAACGTGATTTACAATGACCGAGAAACTAAGGATATTTCACGCCTGTGATCCGCACGGATCTCAGCAGACATGGGAGAAGATGTGCCGAGCTCCGCAAGTATTCAAAGCCAATGTAGCCATGATGTGTGGTGATCTGACCGGGAAAGCTATAGTTCCTGTGGTCCAAGAGAAAGAGAACAGTTGGTATGCGCAGCCCTACGGAGAGAAGAAGAAGTTCAAGAAACAGAAGGATGTCGATCGCTTCATGAAGTTCTACAATGATACAGGAGCGTATGCCAAGATCTTCACACCTGAGGAGATTCAGAAACTCAAAGAAACGCCCGGTGCTGTCAAGGCGTTATTCGAGCAGCTGATGGAGGAGAGAGTCCTCGAATGGCTTGAAATGGCCAGAGAGAAGATTCCTGAGACTGTTGATATTATTGTCAATCCAGGCAACGATGACGATTGGGTCATTGACAAGCTCATTGAAAACGATCCCCGAGTAATCTATCCATTGAATAGAGTCATCGATGTACGTGGATATCCAATGATTAGTCTAGAGTGGGTGAACTCAACTCCATGGGAAACTCATAGAGAGTGCCCCGACGAAGAGTTGATGGACAAGCTAGAGGCTGAGTTTGCCAGAGTAGATGATTATACGAACTTGCTCTGCAACTTCCATGATCCACCTTATGACTCTTCACTTGATACTGCGCCCATTCTCAAAGAGGTTGAAGGTGGTCATGTAGTTGTCAAATCTGGAGGGATGGATGTTAGGGGTCCTGTGGGTAGCAAATCGGTTAGAGCAACTATAGAGAAGTACCAGCCTTTGCTTTCGATGCATGGCCACATTCATGAATCGGTTGGATACATCAAAATTGGCCGCACTCTCTGTGTCAACCCAGGTTCTGAGTATAGAGAAGGGATACTCAAAGGGTTCCTCATTACAATCGAAGACGGAAAGGTTGTGGCTGGGCGAGTGGAACTCTAACAAGAGTTTCTAGTCCGATTGTCTTGAAACAATCTAATGTCACATGCTGCATCGTTGGTGTGAAAACCAACTTCCCATGTAGAGCAGCATCAAATTCAATTGGGCAACTCGATGTATTTCAGAACTGAAACCTATTTAGAGTGCCCAGCTGAGTTCAAGATGCAGTAATTCTCGCGACCCCTCACTTTAAGTAGAAGTTCTTCTTTACTTACAGATTACTTTAGGAGTGTTACATAACATGGCTTTAATACTTAAGACTCGAACCGATGTTGAAGATTTAGCTTTAGGTTGCACGTTCTTTGGTACTGGTGGTGGTGGAACGATGCAAGTGGGTCTAGAGATGCTATATCCACATATAGATGCTGGAAAGAAACTGACAATCATTGATGTAGACACACTCAAGGATGATGATTGGATCGCCTGTCCAGCCTACTCTGGAACTATAGCTCCAGCGACGCCAGAAATAGAAGTGCTGAGAACACGTTTTCCATGGGATTTCAACGAACTGGAGTTGAAGGTAGGTTTGGAGATACTGGAGGAAAACTTAGGAGTGAAGTTCGCCGCTACAGTTCCTTTTGAGCTTGGTGGAATCAATACTCCTGCACCAATTGATGCTGGTGTGAAGCATGGAATACCATGTGTAGATGGAGACTACGCAGGAAGAGCCGTTCCAGAGCTTCTACAAAGTACTACTTGCATTAAGGGAATTCCTATGGCACCGATGGCTCTTGTTGACTGGTATGGTAACAGAACGTTTGTCCAACATGTTATCAACTACGAGATGGGAGAAAGAATCTCTAAGGCATTGAGCGAGGTCGCCTGGGGTCGTTTGGGTAATGTACTCTTCCCTATCCAGGGCTCGACGTTCAAAGATGTTGTGATACCGGGAACACTAAGTAAGGCATTTGATGTGGGAAAAGCGATTCGAGAAAGTCGTGAGTCCGGTGATGATCCTGCTGACAAAATCGTAGAGAAGAGCGGTGGCTGGATTCTGTTCAGAGGGGAAGTAATCGAGAAAAAGTGGGAAAACCGCGAAGGCTATATGTGGGGTGACACTCTTATCAAAGGGAGCGGATTGAAACCAGGAAATCGTCTTAAAGTGTTTTTCAAGAACGAGAACCATATACTCTGGATTGACGATGAACCTTGGGTTATGAGTCCTGATATCATAGAGATCATCGAGGCGAAATCTGGCGAACCAATAACAAACACAGACCTCAAAAAAGGTGACAAGGTCAGTGTGATTGGGATGAAGACTGTGCCAATCTTCAGGACCCCTGGAGGTCTTAATGTCTTGGGACCCAAGCATTTTGGCTACGATCTCAAATATACACCCATAGAGGAAGTTGTATCCTAGTCTGGCTCACCTATCTTGACAAATCTGGCATCATTAGGCCTTCGCTACCAGATGCACCTCTAAACCCTGCTACGACACGCACTACACCATGAAAACGATTCATCAATCAAACACAAATATGAAGTTCATAGTTTCAAAAGTACAACATAGTGCTTCCGGAGGAACCGGGGATCCTTCAGTACATTAATTCCTCTGTAGTCAACATTGAAAAACTTCACCGGATGGTCGTCGGTGTCCTCTCCCTGTTTTCTCATGAGTCTACTGCAATAGTCAATCAGTATCTGGACCCACTCTCGTAGGGCTATTTTCTCATCCCTTAGACGACTTGGATCTAGCTCAAGATAGTCATGAATTGCCCATGCTATTTTTCGATTGTACCATGCAGATGTCAGCACTTGGCTAAATACGAAAAAAAGAGCTATGATTGTCATCGGGAATACAATCCAAACAATCGATGTCCAATTTAAGGCATAAGTGAGAACCGCTAGTGGTATCATTATTGTCATTAGGATCAACGTGATGTATTGTATGGCCATACGTCTTGACAAGGCTGACAACACTCCAGGAACCTCAGGGCCAATTGCTGCGAACTTGTGTAAAACAGATCTAATAGTCTTCCATTGATTGATGAATCTCTCAGGGAAGGCTCCTTGTCCAATAGCTTTCTCGATGAAAGTTAGATCATAGGTCCTTTGAATGCGGTACCCGTCAAAAATTGTAATCAGGTCTTTACTCCATTTCAAGTCCAGTCCGGATGGATCAAATTTAAAATCACTGACACTCCCTTTGCGTAAAGATTCCTTTTTCTTCTTTTGTCGGTGACTCATAGTACAATGTCCTCTTAGCGACACCTCCATCATTTCCGAATAATTAAAGCTTCTCATTGATTGGAGGTCCACTGCCAGCTTCCTTATAAGACCCTTAGAGCAACAGCGGCAGGAGCAAGCAATTGAATTAGCTATATCCCTCCTGAAACTTTAGAGGTTGTGTCCTTATACATTGACTCAAGATAGGAATTTTACCGAATTTGATTATGAAGGAATTAGCCCTCACAAAGAGCAACCAGGCGAACTAAAGCTGGGTCCTAATGGAGCAAGATTCATCTTTTCACATAAAAAACGCCGCCGGTCCTACGATGTAGCTTTCGATGTGAAATGGTCTGAAGTAATTTCTTTTGATGCTCCTGAGGTGATTGTCTGTAAGGATGTCAAGTCGTGGCCACTAAACGAGGACCTTCCCGATAATTATAAGCCATTGGGACAGGCCGGGATGGTGTTCCTATTCATGAGGCGTCCTGATGGTATGTTTTTTCAGTATTGGGCTTTCATTCCTCTTGAAGATACGAGCAGAGTCAGAACCCTCATACAGGATTATCTAGAACGACCTTCATTGCCTGGGCTTGCTCATCATGGTACAACAGCCGCTGTAAGGTATGTCCTTGATCACTGTACTATCATTGAGCGGCATGCCGCTATTTGGCATGAGTGGCTTCGTAGAGGTCCTGTCTACCAGCCAAACAAGAAAAGAAGAGAGAAGGGACCAGACTATGTCTTTTGTAAGGAAGGGATGGCAATTGATTTCTTCGGTGCGAATTCAGAATTGGAACAAATGTCCACCTTTTGGCCGTGGCGAGTCATGGAGGGCATATCAAAAGAGGATCGTGAAATTCTCTACAGGTGGAGTGATGGTGACTACATATACCGCCAATTAGTGTGGGATGAGGAGCGAAGAAACAGGATTCTTACCGGAGCTAAAGAGGTGTTTGAGCTCTACGGTACTTTAGAACACGTAGGCATATACCCTGTTATTAGACCTTGGTCCTTCCCGTCTAGTTTCCCAGATACGTGGGAGAAACTTGAGGCCTTCTCAAGCAAGCCAAGTAGAATCGGATTCCCACCCACTCATGGTCTAGATGAAAGCACCAGCTGATTCTCAAAGCACTCAGGAGGACATACTCCCTCACGTTAGCATTGTATAATGCTCACTGTAATGAGATACCTCACTAAATCGCAATAAAAAAGGAGTAGAGAGCTTGTTAGGCTCTCTTAATGATTTTAATCTACTCCGGTGGAAGCTGACCAAATATAGCCGCCATCTCTATACCTTTCTTGCTGTTCTTCATACCATAGTACGTGTAGAACAACTGGCCCACACCAAAGATGAATACCGTGAAGAATGTTTCAAACGGTACTGTGGCGCTAGGTACGAAGCTCACAACACCCCATAGGAAGAAGGCGCCTGTTACCAATCCCATTATGGAAACAACCGGTATGCCAAGGAATTTCCAGGCACCACTCCGCTCCCACAACGTTGGTCTGTAGTACGGCAAAGCCACCTCTGCCCACGAGAACTGCAACCTAACGAAGGTGTACGTGAATGCAATTCCAATGGCCAATGACACATCATACCATAGAGCCAGTATGACAATCGCCCCCTGAATTATGGTTGAGAAGTAGAGTGCGTAGTCTGGTACATGGTATTTCGGATTTATGTGCGCCATGACCTCAGGACCCATTCGGTCCATCGCCATTGCGTGGAACGGTCGTGTCACCCACGTCGCGTTCGCCGGGCCATCAAGTGTTATGGTGATTAATGGCATACTGATAACAAGCCAAGAAAGTGGATTGGCACCAAGAATGACTGCAGCATAGTTGCCGACGCCTGGGTATATTATCGTAGCGTTAGCGTCCTGTCCCAGGTATCCAGCGAGTATGCTCTCGTTTAGGAAGCCTCCCATGCTAGATTCAAGGGCAAATGCTGTGAGTAGGAAGAAACCACCAATACCGAGGGCACCACCAATGTTGCTGATTGGTATGTTCTTACTCGGCTGCGAAACTTCTCCTGCTACTGTCATTACGAGATAGGGCCACATTATGCCCACAGCCGTTGACAATGCTGCGGATATACCTGCAATCGTCATCGTCGTGTAGTCGGATAATGTTGTTCCTAAAACTGTCGTTATTGTTGCTGCATCGGACTGGGTAAGCGCATACTGTCCAGCCCCAAACACACCATCCCAAATTGTTGAAGTCATAGGCGTCGCTATCAAGACAACATCTGCGATTAATAAGGCAATAAGACTTACAAGACCAAAGATTATCGTAAATTGACCCCAGTGCTTCACCCTGATGTACGCAGGAATGAAACCAATGATTACGATAATCATAGCTACTGCTACGAGCCAATAGATATTGTTTTGAAGAGCTGTACCTGCTGCTATGAGACCCGCATTATTGACAGCGTTGCCAATAACAACGATTCCTCCAGCGGTTATTTTCGTTGCGAAGAAAATTCCAGATCCACGAAATATCGGATTCGAGATTACGCTTCTCCATCCTTCCATTGAGCCGAATATCGGGTTCAGTCCTCTCCCTGTGAAGTGGTAGGCTGCACCTGATCTGGGCATTGCGAGCATCAGACAGGTTAGCCCGACTCCTTCGAACAGGATGACGAACGCACCAATACCGAAAGTTGGGACGAGTAGAGCGCCAGGAAACCAAGTTGAAAGTTGTGGCATAATAAAGTGGAAGTAAGCACCACATGTCAATGCGATTGGAAGGATCAGTGCAAAAGCAGTTCCAACCTCCTTGACAAGTCCGGAGCTTTCTCGGACGAAAAGTAGTTGTTCATCGCTCATTTTTTTTTCTCCTCTCTAACTTAACGTCACGACCATAATATGTTCTCTAATTACAACGTCGTGATGTTATTTTACCTGAGCAATCTCCTACTTAAAGTCTTGTCCCCCTAAATTTTCTGTTTGTTAAACACTGACTCTTTCTTTTTACTAAAGGTGGGACTATGCAATACCATACATAGTATTACTCTATTTTCAAAGACGTAATTTCAAAAGAATATAGCTAATTGTCGATGTTTTTCAAACTACAGTTACGTTTATTCACATCATTCCTCTGTACAAACCACCATCGATAAGCATCAGCGTGCCATGAATATAGCTAGCTAAAGGACATAGAAGGAAAGCACATGTCGCTCCAAACTCATTTGGTTTACCAAGTCGACCTAGGGGAATGTCTGCCTCAAGACTCTCCAAGACTGATTTGTCGCTACCAAGAATCTGTTCGACTCTTGCAGTGTAGAAATATCCTGGACATACAGCATTTACCCGGACGCCATCGGGACCAATCTCGCTCGCAAGAGTACGCATCATCCCAATTACCGCTGGTCTGATAGAGTTTGAAAGAAGTAGATTGTTAATTGGCTGTTTTACAGAGATTGAGGTGCTGTACAGTATTGATGGCGACTCCGACTCCTTCAGGAGGGGTAGTGCTTCTCTTGTGAGCCAAATTGCGCTCATCAGGGTGAGGTTGAAGCTTTTTCTCCAGTCCTCGTCTGACACACTAGAGAAAGTCCCGCTAGGAGGGCCGCCTGCATTAATAAAGAGTCCATCGAGCTTTGAATTTTTTTTTTCAATTGCTTCAACTAGTTTCTTGATATCGTCTTGTTTTGAAACATCAGCCACTACGTACTCTGCCCTTTCACCGAGCTTAGAAACTGCCTGTGTTAGGGAATCTTCGGTCCGGCCGCAGATTACTACACGGGCTTTCTCTTGAACAAGTGTCTGTGCCACAGCATACCCAAGGCCACGAGATGCGGCTGTGACCAATATTGTCTTATCTTTCAATTTTAGATCCATCGGTTTCTAGACTCCGATGGAAACAACTCTGATGGGCTATTTCAACTCATCGGAAACACTTCGCATTAGGGATGATTTCGATTTCAGTATAGGTTGGGGCAAACATCATAAGGGGGATTTCATCCAACATAGTATTGCTTTCGTCTGCATTTGCACAAGTCTGCTTGATGATAATGACGGGCATAGATAGAAAGACTAACGATAGCAATGGTTGCGATTGTATTGGCCGAAAAGGCGTCAAGACTAACACTCAGAGAATGGTTAGCACAACACGCACGTGCTGAACCAGTCCACTATAAGAAGATTGCAGAAGCACTAGAACGTGATCCTGCGTCAGTTTCTGCATCTCTGTCTATTGAAGGTAAGCAAGCTCAGGAGGATAATAGACCTGCTTACTTCTTACGCGTTGGTCCCGGTCTCTACCAATACAATGACCTTTGTGAAGGGGCTGTGGACGAAGAGCTGATCTCTGAGGTGGGCGCCAGAGCCGCTGATTTTAATCATGCAACTCGACGTGAGATGCGACACGAGATAGCTAAGCTAGATCTGCATGGGTTCGATGACCTAGCAAGAATCATTTTACTCAACACACGAGCTCGAATTGAAGAGGCTGTTGAAGTTCACAGATATAATGGGACTGTCGTGCTTCTCACTTCATGGCGAGATGATGGTGGTAGATCTCCGGTTGTCGTATATGCGAAGAAGTGTGAGTATGACGAGAAGATAGGGGTTGATATTATTCGTGAGATTCGAGGGTCTCTCCCCACGTATCAAGCAAATCAAGGTGTGATTATCACAAATGGTATAGTTACTCCAGAGGGAAAACAAGAGGCACTCGGGAATACAGGAGGCATGAAGGTTTCTGTTCCCCCAGTCCACATAATGGACATTGAGATCATGCTGAATATTCTTCTAGAAAGTCGAACTGGTGTCCGATCGAAGAGTGTTGAGGTGCTCCTTTTGGACCACGAATTCTTTAAACGTCTCCGACGTACGATGTGATCCTTAAGCGTTTCAACTGTATCATAGTACTTTAATATGACTTTGAGAAAGTTAAGCAGAATCATTGTTGTAGATATTCTGACCACTGAGGTGTAACAATAGGTGACAGAAAAATATGGTCCAATTCTTGACGATTTCATGAATGAAGCACTGAGAATCGAGAAGGCTGCAACAGACCTAGGAATACCTCTTAGAGTCATTGGCTGTTTAGCCTTTAGAATAAAGAGCCCTGAGTTCACAGACTTACATAAAAGAATGGGCCGCGAAGTGACCGACATTGATTATGTGTCATACTACAAACATCGACAAAAACTTATCAACCTCTTCAGAGATGATCTTGGCTACTACTGGGTTCCACCCGGCTTTGCAAGAGCATCAACTCTCAGAGACCTCTTCGTAGACAATGAACGAGAAAGAAAGATCGATGTCTTCTATGATCACCTTGAATTCTGTCACAAGATTGACTTCAAGAAGTACAATCGCCTTGAGGTCGACAAACCAACAATACCCTTAGCTGAATTGCTCTTGGAAAAGACACAGATTGTTGAGATAAATGCAAAGGACTTGAAAGATTTGATCATTACCTTTCTTGCTCACGATGTGAGTGATAATGGTTCTGATGACATGATAAATGGTCAGCACATCGCAAAGATACTTTCAGAAGATTGGGGTTTTTACTACACAGTTACCGAGAATATAAAGAAGTTCATAAATTTCGTATCCAGTGTGAACGAAATCAACCAAGAGCAAAAGGATCTGATTATCAACAGAGCAACCAAGCTCCACCAAATGATTGAAGATGCTCCAAAGTCTAGGGGTTGGAATCGACGTGCAAAGATTGGTACAAAACAACGTTGGTACAAATTTGTACATTCAATGGATAAAACCGAAGATGACGTTTAATGTAAGCATGCTTTTGGGGATTTGAAACAATGAAGCTTTCAAAAGGGAACGCGTATGATATGCTTACAGGAGTTGGGATTCTCGGAACTGGTGGTGGAGGTGACCCCGTTTCGTTTGGCAAACCCATGGTAGACTGGGATTATGACAGGGATCGCGTCTATGAGATTACACCACCTGATGAAGTTAGGGATGATGCTTTCATTGTATGTGGAGGATATATGGGATCAGTCAAGGCATTTACGTCCATTGGTGACATGCTTGAGGCTTGGGAAACCAGGTACGAGCTTTACGAGGCTATGAAGATATCTGAAAGGATCACAGGCAAGAAAGTTGATCATCTTGTCCCCTTCGAGCTAGGGGGAACAAACACAACCGTTATGCTTTCACTTGCAGCAAGAGCTGGCATAACAAGTGTTGACGGTGATGGTCTCGGTAGGTCCGCGCCTGAAACACAGATGATAACATTCGTTGGATATGGTATAGAGCTCTGTCCAATGCCTGTGGTTACTAAAAATGGAAGCATTGTAATTGTCGATAAGACAACCTCTCCAGCACTGGCTGACGAGATAGGTCGATTTGCAGTTGTCCAAGATGGTGGTGCAGGAGCAAACAATCATTACTACCAATCAGGCGCTCAATTGAAGAAGGCTGTCATCCCCAATAGTATCTCAAAGTCCATCAAGCTGGGTGAGGCAGTTCGTGATGCTAATGAGAACAAGAATGACCCAATTGATGCTTTTCTTGAAGTCGTGGGTGGACAAATGTTAATCCGAGGCAAAGTGGAGGAAGTCAAGGGTGAGGATCGAGCTGGACATTGGCATGTCTTAGTAAGCATCAAACCAGATAATCTCAACGGTCGGTTCGAGGTTGTCGTGAAGAATGAGTATATGATGGCCATGAGCGATGGTGTTCCTGTTGTCATGTTCCCTGATCTCATATGTATGCACAATCCCAACACCGGATATGGCATCATGAGTGCTGATCTTAAGGAAGGTCTAGAGGTGGTTGTGACAGCCGTACCTGCGCATGAACGTCTGCGCTATGCGGGAAGTACTGAGATTGGGAAGAAAGCATTCTCCCCTGAGAGATATGGACATCCTGAGTTAGAGTACAAGCCAATGGAAGAGATAATAGGGCGTCTACATTAATTCACAGAGTCAGCTATTCTATCATCTCATGGAGGAGTAGGTATCATATGACGAAATTAGCCCTCATTGGTGCAACAGGTATTGATTGGTGGACAGACCCAAACAAGAAAGCCTTTGTAGAGCAACACACTCCACCGGGATGTGAGATTGGGAACTTCACACCCAGACATGGTACATATAGCGTCGAGTCACTCACTGACGAGGCTTACAATGCCCCTTTCATCCTTGAACAGATTGTACGAGCGAACAAAGAGGGCTTTGATGTGATTGTCATAGACTGTGCATGCGATCCTGTTCTTGAAGCTGCCCGGGAAGTTTCGAATATTCCAGTTGTTGGACCGCGAAACACGGCTCTGCATCTTGCTCTGACACTTGGTAGAAAGTTTGGAGTCGTGACTGTTCAGGGAGAATCTCTGAAGAAATGTCTTGAACATGGGATTAGAAAGGAAGGGCTGGAGTCTTTCTCAGCTGGAGTACGTTATCTCAAGTTACCGGTGTTGGACATTGCAAAGAAACCGGAGCAAGCCCAGAAAGCAATACTTCAAGAGAGCAGAGAACTTATTCAAGCAGGAGCTGATGTGATTGTTCTTGGTTGTACTGCTCTCTCACATGAGGTGGACCTCACGCCAATAATGGATGAACTCAAGGTTCCAATCATAGACCCGTGGGTTGTAGCTGTGAAGAGTGCATTCATGCTTGTCGAATCTGGTTTAACACATAGTAAAGTTGCATACCCTACTCCTCCAAAGAAGAAGATCAACGAATCTCCATCCTTAGAAGGCGCATTTGATCATGTCTTGAAGCAGGACTAATCTTTTCTCAATAACAAAAGGATTAGAATGAGAACCACCAGTGCTAGTAACGCGTACATCATATAGGGGAGAGTCAATTCAATTCCCATCATCCAACCACCGACTATGGGTCCTAGGAACAAGCCTACTCCACCCATACTTTCAACCAGACCAGCATGTGCTCCCTTCTCAATATCAGTCGCGGAGACTACTAGATAGAGGGCACCTAAGTAGTTTAAACCCACTGCAATTCCAGAAAGAATCATCGCGATAGCAAATATCCAAATATCAATTAAGATGAACAGCATGAAACCTGAGAGAGCTGATAAAATCGCACCCAAGACTATTGCCCTCTTCATAAAATCTCCAGATAGTTTCGCAAGGATGATAAAAGTCATAGTCCTAGCTAGGTTCCAAATGAGTAACAAATTTCCAAAGTCCTCGATGACGAAGGGATATCCATGATCTCCCAAAATTTCGATATAGGACGGAAACAAACCAAGAATGACTGTAGAAACAACACCCCAAAGCATGACCGAGAGATATGATGCGATAAACAAAGGTGAACTCTTACTTACCTTTTTGGCATCTGTGGTAATTGATGTGGATATTGTTCCAGCATTCGATGATGATGGGAGGGACTTTCGTTTATATCCTTGGAGAAATCCAGCAACGATCATCAGTGCAAGAATTTCAACTCCAAGAACCACAAAGATTCCTGACGTATCCCCATAGATGCCAGATAGATATGCTATCACCATTGGTGGTAGAATCATAGACGCACTCCATGAGGTTGAGAAATTTCCCAGTGTTGCTACTTGCGACTCTGGTTCAAGCTCACTCACCATCCCCTCAATAGTGGGTGCAATAAATCCAAACGCAAATCCCTCTATCGCTCGTATTGCTACAAGTTGCCAAGGGCTTACAAATGGTAGGAGATAGAGGAGAATTACAACAATATATCCTCCTGTGGAAAGAAGGAGTGTCCTCCTACGACCAATATTGTCGGATAGGCGACCACCAATCGCAGGAGAGAACATATAGACAAGTCCGAATATTCCAAATGCTAATCCAGATTCAAGCGGGGTGCCACCCATTCGCGTCGAATACCACGATGCAAAGATCTCAGTTGTACCAAGTGTGAAGACGGTGAAAAATGTAGTGATGTATCCAACCATTCTATTTCTTTTCTTGATGTCCCTTGTGAGGTCTGGTTCTCCAACTACATCTAGACAGAATGATTCTTCGGTTTCGTGCATCTACTCAAATCCTTTCACTAAAGTTGATTTGTTATTCTTGAATTCGACAATTTCGTCACTTACTTGCTCTGGTCCACAAACAGTAAATGCAATAGTGCTGTTGACACATGCATCAAACTGAAATGGAAACCGACTACAGACCCGGTACCACGTTTTCGCGCTAAAGTTCAACTGGCTTCAACTTCTTTGGTTAACCACCTGGAAAATGGCTCCTACTGAAATATGTTAGGATTACTCTGATTGTAAAAAAAGAAGTTAGTCAATACAATCATTATCAGACTTTATCCACATAATAAATTCAAGGCTATTACTAAATCCGCTCTTATCAAGACTATAGTTTCTTTTTTTTAACGCGAAGTTTTATTTGGTCTTCAAAGAACATCGAGTTCATGAATAATAGCTCAGAGCATGAGGAGATTAAAAAGTTTGTAAATAGAATCCGAATCATAGACACTCATGAACATCTTCCTCAAGAGCTAGAAAGAATTCAACAGAGTGTCGATGTGTTGGTTACTTTTTTCTCACATTACGCATCCTCTGATTTATGTTCAGCTGGAATGTCAGAGGAAGACCTTATAACAATCAGAAACCCGGACATCCCGCTGGATCATAGATGGGTGATTTTTGAATCTTGGTGGGAGAAGATTAGAAACACCGGATATGCGCGATGCTTGGAGATCGTAGCCCGAGATTTGTATGATGTTGACGGAATCAACGCTGAAACATATCAAGAGCTATCAGAGAAAATTAAACGTAGAAACACGAAGGGATTATACAATTGGGTTCTCAAGAAATCCTCTGGAATTGATATATCAATAAACAACGCCCTCGATTACAGCGTTGACAACATGGACAGAGCATTTTTCAGACCAGTTAGACAATTTGGCGACTTTCTTTATGTAAGAGATAGGCATACGCTGGAACAGCTAGGAAAGCAGGTCGGAGGTTCAATTCATACTTTCGGTGAGTTAGTTTCAGCGTTGGAGTCAGAGTTCGACAGACTTCAAGAAAAGATTGTTGGTGTGAAAATCAGTCTAGCTTATACACGTCCTATCTATTTCGAGAGAGTGTCCTTCGCGGAAGCTGATAACGCATTCAACGAGATATTCAAGAGAAATAAGTTCAGTGTTTTTGAAACCACTGAAATTCAAAAAGTAGTCCCCGAAGTTATTGATTCAAACTCGCATCAAATAATCCAAGACTACTTGATACACAAAATCATTAGAGAAGCCATGAAGAGGAAGCTACCAATCCAGATTCACACAGGACTACAGGAGGGTAATGAGAACATTCTCTCCAACTCCAACCCTGAATTGCTGACAAACCTATTCATGGAGTATAAGGAAGCTCGATTCGACATATTCCATGGCGCTTGGCCGTATAGTGATGAACTTGGAGCAATAGCGAAAAACTTCCACAACGTATACATTGACATGTGCTGGATGCACATTATTTCACCAAACCGTTCTCAAACTGCGTTGGCACAGTGGCTAGATGAAGTACCTGCAAATAAAATACTTGGATTCGGTGGGGACTATCTATTCGTTGAAGGGGTTTACGGTCATTCAGTTCTGGCTAGAAAGAACGTCGTTGACGTATTAACCTTAAAAGTGAATGACAAAGTTTACTCGTTGGATCAAGCGAAGAGATACGCTCAGTGGCTTTTGAGAGAAAACGCTTTGCAACTTTACTTTCCTCAAGGTCTTTAGGATAGGTCTGATCAATAGAGCAATGCATTTGTAAAATCGGATTCAAGAGAAGAATTGTAACCGAGTCTATACACTGATCAAGAATTAAGAATCTATTTTAAGAAATTCATCCGAACTGAATTAGGGTTATTCAGTGAACATCCCAAAAAGCTAAAGGCAATAGATTTTAAGAGTCATGGACTGGTGAGTCATTGTGTGATACCTGTGCGTAGTGATGAAGAATCCCCAAGATTTCCGGATGAGCTCCTGGTAGATCACATGGATGAATTCGATCGGTCCGGTGATTTCCGTGAGGGTGCCTATATACTTCTCTCTCATCACCCCCCTTCGATGTATGCTCATTGCCTTCGTGTATCCTTCAAAGGTCGTTCTCTTTATCTTTGTGGACGATGCAGTGGAATCTACAGTGGGCTTGGTGGAGGTCTACTTTTCCTCTTCATTTTTGGGATTCAACTCACACCTGAGTGGTTCTGGTTCTTTGTTGCAGTGGTTCTTGGCTTTACAACAGTTATTGATTGGATGAGCCAACGACTCACTCCTAGAAAGACTACTAACTTTGTGAGAGCGTCAACGGGATTCATGAGTGGGTTGGCACTTGCTATCATCTTCTACCTGGCAAATCTACTTTACATGTTGGTTGCTTTAGCTGTGATGAGTGCATCTATCGGGATTGTCGGTCTCATTGAAAACAGGCGTCGAACTGCTTACTATAAGACGATTCAGGTCGAAATGGACGCAACACCTGAAGCTACCACTCAGTAGCAGTACATTTGTAACACATGCCAAAGGGTTTTATTCCAACTAGAATTCCAGCCATATGTGAACTGGCATGATCCCATTTGCGAAACCTGTAATTGGCGAAGAAGAAATCGAAGCAGTTAGACGAGTTCTTGAATCTGGGATGCTCGCTGAAGGCAAGGTTTCCCGCGAGCTTGAAAAACAATACGCAGAGTATACAGGGACCAAGTATGCCACTGTTACAAGTAATGGTACAACTGCGTTAAGTACCGCTTTGGAAGCAATGGGTCTGGAACCGGGAGATGAAGTCATTACATCTCCTTTCACGTTCATTGCCTCTGCCAATTCGATTGCTATGGTGGGAGCAATACCAGTCTTTGTTGATGTCAAACCCGACACATACAACATCGATCCTGATCTGATAGAGGATGCAATAACGGACAAGGCACGAGCAATCATGCCTGTCCATATCTTTGGAATGCCCGCTGATATGAAGCACATTTTGGACATTGCAGATTCCCATGACCTCCTGGTCATAGAGGATGCCTGTCAGGCTCATGGAGCTGAGGTCGATGGGAAAAGGGTTGGATCACTTGGTCATGTTGCCTGTTTCTCTTTTTATGCAACTAAGAATATGATGACCGGGGAGGGTGGAATGATTACCACCGATAATGAGGAACTCTATGATGAGATCCTAATGGTCAAGAATCATGGTCGTGGAAAACAGGGCGGATATAGTCACTTCAGAATTGGATACAACAACCGAATGATGGACATTGTTTCTGCCCTAGGAATCGAGCAAATGAAGCGGCTTCCAGAAGCAGTACAACAGCGAAGAAAAAACGCTCATGAACTGGATAACTTCTTTGCAGAATATGATTCAATCAACCCTCAGGTTGAAGAGGAGGGATTGAAGTCTTCTTACCATATCTATGCACCACTTCTATATTCTGATAAAATGAATAGAGATGAGATTGTGACTGCTCTCCGTGATCAGGGTGTTGGGGCGAGAGCTGTATATGCCTTACCCTGTCACAAACAAGAAACATATCTCAACATCCAAGAATGGCGTTGGGCAAAATTCGTCGATTATCCAGACTACTCAGCTGTGACTCTCCCAGTGTCTGAAGAGATTGGTCTTAGACACTTCGATATCCCTGTACATCCTAGTCTTACTAGTGGGGAGAAGGAACAAATCAAGAACGCGTTCACTAAGATTCTGAGCTAGGTCTCTCGAAATGCGGAAGAATCGAACGAAGGTCTTTCGACTTGATGGTCACAGAAGCCACATCACTCACCTGTTCGTCCACAGGATTGAAAGCTATACTAAAAGCAGAAATCTTGAACAGATCGATATCGTTAACTCCATTTCCAACACTTGCAATGGATTCAATAGGATGCCCCTTGATTTGAGCATACTGCCATATTGTGGTAACCTTCTCAGGAGCTCCCATAATGAACTGTACGGTTCCATCATGGACCTCATTCTCAGATCCTAAAATATGAGAATATGCAAAATCCAACTGCAACCTTCTTGTCAATGGTTCCATGAAGAACTGGCTGACACCGCTTGAGATACAACCAACCTCATACCCCCATTCGCGAAGTGTGGCAACTGTTTCCTCTGCACCTTTCATCAATGGCAGACTCCTAACAAGATAGTGATAGGCAGCATCGATGGGAACTCCTTTCCATATCTTGGCACCTTCAATGACTGATTTTCGAAGGTCCATGTTCTCTCGCTCAATTTTTTCAAGAAGTTGCAGATACTTCTCTTTCAAGCCTACCTGTTGACCTATTGCAAAGGATGCATTAGCCCCATCATAGAGAACCCCATCCAAATCCAGTGAGATTACTCTGATATCTGAGGTCATCTGACGTTCCTTATCCTTCTCAATTTGGTGAGGATGCCACACCAGTAACAGTAATTATCACTTTTGCTGGTGTCCCTACTGCCATGAACATCATTAGCAAGAGTGGGTTGGGAACAATCAACGAGATTAAGAAGCGGTTTCGTCGAAAAAGATCCGACGAAGAACTTACTTTTGATGTTGGTCGAATGAATCGAGACCTCCTCGAGCGTCTTCTAGTGGTTTGTGGGAGGGTGGGAAACGAAAATGCTCTCCAATATGAGAACAAGGCTAAAGAGTTGGATTCCGACTTCATCTTGGAAAAAGGTAGGTCGTGGGTCCTGACACATAAAACAATTCGTGAGAACTATGATCCCACTTATCACAAAGGCATACTCCTGATTGGAACGAACAAGGAGTTGCCAGCGACGCAGATTTCATACGAGGGGACCTATGGTTTTACTGATTGGTTTATGTCTGATCTAGACCAAGATGGAATTCCCGATTTCCCCTTGGGACGAATTTTTGGCCCCCCCGAAACAGTGCTCTATCATATGGATCCATCAATTATTGATAGCGATATAGCTATTGTCTTTGATAGTCAGCCTGGCAGATCTGACCGTCATGTCAAGGCGCTTGCTGAACTTGGATTTGATGTTGAGGTCTTACATAAGTATACTAAAGATGAGGCGAAGCTGCTTTCAGTTAGTGAGTTTATCCTTCAATTCTCCGATGGTGTGTTCACAGCACGGATTCATGGAACTCCTGATCGCTGGGCTACTCATAATTCAGTAATCTTGACGTATGAACAGGCATCTGCAATTCAATTTCAAGGATATCCCGTAGTCTATTCAGAAGCTTGTAGTACTGCGCAAGAAGGGCCTCTCCTGAAGGCATTCCTTAACTCAGGAGCTGCATATATTGGTGCAACACTTGACACGATGAACAATGTTGAACCCTTTGATGACTGGAAGCTATGTGCATACTGTGATGGATGGAAATTCGGATTTCTTGACTTGTTAGATTCTCATGAACTCATTGGTGAAGTAAAACTAGGAGTCGACAGAACACTAACCGAAAATCTAGATGCAAAGGTCTTTGCGGAGCTTGAAAGTGTACGGAATGGTGATACAACAACATTCACTAACGATATGGCGGTGTCAACGGCTGAATGGATTCTTTATGGAAATCCATTGAGACGCGCCCCAATTGGTCCGAATGCAGATTTCACACCTGGCCGGATTGTAGTCGATACGTAAACTATTTTCGAGCCTTGGTTGCGATTAGCGCTCCCATCAATCCGCCGACTGCACCAATTAAACCCATGATGAGAATCGCAATCATCACGGAAACAGGATCATTTACGAAACCTAACAACCACTCAGAGATAACGAAGACAATGCAATAGCTCAGAAGAGACCCAATAAATGAGATTGCCAACGCATGTTTGTATTTAACGACCAAGAAACCTACGATCACTCCAGTAAATAACGGTGCTAAAAAATTCAGAATGAAGAACAGCCCGAAATTGAATAGGATTGCTACTAATACCATCAACAATGACCTAACCAATTGATTATCTAACCACGAACTCGAAGTGCTCTCCATAGTATCTCATCTTCTCATCCAGTGGTCATGTTATAACCGTGGCGTTGTGTAGCTGAAATATGATAGATTCAAAAAGCCTCACGTTTCAACAATCTAAGCCACATTGTGGTTGCGAGGAGAAACAATTGAGTGTAGAAGATGAGTCAGCAGGTGACAAAGTAAAGGGCACCTTCAAGATCAAATTGCACGCTCCAAGAAATCCCTTCAAACGAAACCCTTTCAAAAAGGATAAGGAGTAGTTTCAGGCAGATACAATTGTGCAATATACACAAAAAACAAGCGTCTGCTTGAAATCAATCTAGTGGACGCTTTTGTCTTTCTAAGAGTGATTCAATTGTCATTCCGCGTAAATGTTCCTCAAGGTTATGACTTACTTTCATCTGTCCATTCATGGATATATCCAGACATCCAACCGGTACCCGAGAAGACCGGAGAAGGATACTTTGGTCGAGTATACAACGTTGAAGGTCAACAGGTTGCCTTAATCTTCAGACAAAGGAGACCTGGTGGAAATCTGAGAATCACTTACTCAGACTATGACCACCCGAAACAGACTCTACGAAAGCTGGTTGAACGAACTTTGAATCTAAGATTCAAAATCGATGATGCACTGAAACAGATTCGAGCTGATGAAAAAATATCATTTATTGCTCCATTGGTTTCTGGCGTTAGACCTTACATGTCTCCAACTCCTTACGAAGCGTTGATGAAGACCATTATACAGCAGCAAGTGTCTTACAAGGCTGCAAATGTCTTTACAAAGAGAATGGTACTCGGTCTTGCAAAGCCACTTTCGTTCGAGAATCAGGACTGGTACAGTTTTCCAGATGCTAGAAGAATCGCGATAACAGGTGTGGATGGCTTGAAGCAGTTTGGTTTTGGTTACAAGGCTGACTATATTCAGCATTCTGCAACACTCATTGCTAACGGACATTTGGAACTAGATTCTCTCCTCGGGAAATCTTACGAGGAGGTAGTCAAACAACTAAAACCAATCCGCGGTATAGGAGAATGGACAATACGAGTTCTGTCCTTGGCTGGATTGGGGAACTTCTCAGTCTTTGCCTATGATGATCTTGTGATACAGAAGATATTAGGAAACTTATACAACAAGGGTCAGAGAATGACCTCAAAACAGGTCCATCAGCATGCTGAGTCATGGGGTGCTTCCAGCACAATGGTGCTTTACCTTTTAATGAGTGCTGAAGTACTCGGATATCTTAGTATCTGAAACCTGCAGAAAACCCATAAAAGGCCTCTAGCTGAAAAACCAGACTGACAAGTCAGGTGAATACCTTTGGCAAAGGTAGGAAAGAAGAAGAACACAAAGTTATGGCGCATTTGGTCTATGTTCCTAAAGGAACTTAAACTGGTTCAGAATGACAAGTTTGCGCTTCTCTTGGTCTTTATTCTTCCGACAATGATAATGGTGACAATGTTTGCAGCTACAAACCAGGAATCTATTGGTATTTCTCCAGAAACTGGTAAGAATGCAGATGCAATCCGGATCGGTGTGGTTGACATCGATTCGACAGACACATTCCCCGGAGAAGATCTCTCAGTAAATTTCACTTGGTACCTTACAAACAGTCCTGACTTCATAGTCCAAGTATTTGATACCGAAGCAGATGCGTTAGATGCTCTGTATTTCGATAGGGTCCAAGCCTATGCAGTGATTCCTTATGGATTCGAAGGAAACATCACTAATGATATTCCTGCCTTCGTGGACATTCACATTAGTAGTACTGACTTCGAGAGTCAGTCGTCGGTTTTCTCAATATTTTCTAGCGTAGTTCAAAATTTCCGGTACGATCACGGTTGGGTCAAGGGAGAGATAGCATCAGAAATGGTGGCTGAGTTTCAGCCTCCTGGTTCAGACGGCTTCGAGGCAACATTTGGAGTCTTCATGATTGTATTTGCAGTATTCATTGCTGTAGCCGCGACCGCGGCTCAAGCAATTGTTGGCGATGTACCTCTCAACAGGATGCTTCTAACACCAGCAAGCAAGATGGAAGCAATTCTAGCTAAGGTCTGTGCGTACTTCATAGTTGGGATGGTTCAGGGTCAGTTTTTACTTATTCTCTGGCAATTACTCTTCAACATAAATGTCTGGAACCAGTATCTAACGATGAACATTGTCCTTGCGTTAATGTCGCTCTCTGGTTCATGTCTTGGTGTTCTAATATCAACAATTGTCACGACAAGATTACAGGCAAATCAATCGTTTCTATTTCTCATGTTTGGTAGCACTATTGTAGGAACTGGTTTCATGGATGTGGGCCCGGTAGATGATTACTTTCCATTAAACTTGGGTAGAGTCATGATGTCAGACACTGCTTTCAAAGGAGTTGCGCTAACCGAGTTCATGGGAGATATCATTGTCATTTTGGAATTCTCATTGATTCTTCTACTTATAGCATGGGTAATTTTCGCTAGAAGAACAACTTTAGCATAGTTGGTGACAAGACCCTTAAGGTTCAGGTCCTCATAAAATTCAGGGAGGTCTGATAATCTATGAGTGTTGTCAAAGTAATAGAACTAATTGGAGAGTCACCAAAAAGCTGGGAAGACGCCTGCAAGAATGCACTTGAAGTTGCGGCGAAAACTCTCAGGGGTATTGTAGGGATCGATGTTGATCACTTCACTTGTAAGGTTGAAGATAACAAGATCGTAGCTTTCCGGGCTAACATAAAAGTGGCTTTCAAGTATCAAGATTGAGCGTCGCCTATTCATTAGCTCAAACTATACGAGATGAATAGAGGGATCTGACTTTACAGATCCCTTACACTTTATTAGAATAAACCGGGTAGCAGATTTGGCAAACTGATGAGAAAAACCACTATTCCATTGTTAATACCATGAGCAATGGATGGTCCAATGATATTGTAATTTCTTTGTTGAGCCAAAAAACCAAGAAATACACCAAGTACGAATCTTGTGGGGAGTCCAATAATGTCGAGATGTATTGCCGCAAAAATAAAACTGCTAATCACTAGTGCCACTATCTTGTAGTTCGTTGTCCCGCGAACACGAAAGTACATCTCCATGCGACGTTGCATAAATCCTCGAAATATCAGTTCTTCAGTGAATCCCACTAAGACAAACATTGCGAAAAACCATGCTGCCATCTCAGTCCAGTTTCTCGCCACTAATAGCTCTTCCGCACCTGGCGGAGTGGGTCCAGTTCCTATTGATATGATCCATGAAATGAAGAAATTGGCTCCTAACAGTGCCGCGCCAAAAGCAACTCCAAGTCCAATATCGATTGAAGACAAGATGTTTTTGATTCCGATAGCAGATCTGGGGAGTCCATGTTTTCGGATATAGTACAGTGGCGGAACAGCAAATGAGAGTTCTGCAAATGTCAGAATCAACATAGCTAACGGATCTATTCGGATAATGACTCCTGAATAGAAATCAATGATTATAAGATCTGATAACATCAATGGAATCATCATGACAATGGTTACGCCAACCATTAGAATCATTCCAAGAGCTGTGTAACCTAGAACTCCAAACATCTGATTCTTATTGACTTGGTCTTCTAGAAGCATCCCAGGTTCAAAGATTCCAATTCCCTCAGCTTCTTCAAGTTCAAATTTATCTGGGTCATCCATGACCAAAGGGTACAACCTCGAGTTCATTGAATTTGAAACTGAATTAAGCATTTGGTTTGCAACATCATAAGGATTGCTTGTTCCGCACAGACTTTATGAGGAACTTCATAGGTGAAATCAGCTAAAATCAATGAGTTACTGACTCGGGAAGAAGTGATTGAAAGTGGATGAGCACATTGAACCCAAACGCAGAAGGGGTAATGTTCTACTTCTATCCACAATAATCATTATTGCTAGCATTGTAGGACTATATGCAGCTCCCCCTACATTTTCTGAACCTGATCTAACAGTTAGAGTTGCAATCATTGACTCTGGAATCACGATTACACAAGAGCTGGAAACCCGAGTAGTAGCTGCCAAGAGTTTCGTAAACATCTCTTATGGATATCC
Source organism: Candidatus Thorarchaeota archaeon (assembly GCA_048882325.1). Lineage (GTDB taxonomy): Archaea > Asgardarchaeota > Thorarchaeia > Thorarchaeales > Thorarchaeaceae > SMTZ1-45. Next base: position 51,232 of record JBHLRS010000011.1, read on the forward strand.
AGATACAGATAATTCGACGGACGATAGTATCCCTGGTGGTGTAGTGCATGGATCATACATAGCCACTATCATAGCATCAGAGGCCCCTGATGCTGCGCTTGTCAATGCAAAAGTCGTGTCTGAACATGACATCGCAACACCCACAGCAATAATCGCGGCTATAAGATGGGCGGTCCTCGAAGAGAATTGCAGTGTCATTAATCTGAGTCTTGGAATATCACCAATTCACAATGATTCCATAGGCGCAGCAGTTCAGTGGGCATTCAGACAAGGTGTGTCTATTGTCGCAGCAGCTGGAAACAATGGGCAGGGTGGCATCTCAGGTAGTTCAGTAGAATCACCTGCAATGTATCCTGAGGTCATTGCAGTAGCAGCAGTCGACGAAGACAGTGTTCCTTATTCATTCTCCGCTATCGGCCCACTTCGTGACAGAACAATGAAGCCTGATATTTCAGCAATTGGTTACTATCAGGTCAATGGTAAGAAGGTACTTGGAACGAGTTTTGCAGCACCAATTGTAGCTGCTGGAGCTGCGAAGATAATCTCTCATTGCATCAATAATGGATGGACTTGGACTCCAGGGATGATAAAAGCTGCAATTATGCTCGGTGCATTTCATCTTCCATTTGAAGAGTGGGTGGTTGGAGCTGGTCTTCTTGATATTGTCACCTCTCTTCAGTATATCGATATTTCGCAGAAACAGAACGGACTTCCGCTGCTAGCCATAGTTACTCCGGCAACAAGTCCCTTCTCTTTCGAGCGATATTTCGTTAATCACACATCACGAATACAAGTTTCCATCTTTTCATCTACAAATGATAGTTTTTCTTTAGCATACACAGGATTAGGTGCAAAGTGGCTGACTGGTCCCTCTTCTGTTTTTGTGAATCAGACTGCATCATTCTTTCTTGAACTTCGAGTTGAATCATCGCAAGCAGAGGAAGATCAAGAAGCGTCAATCTCTGTGGCATCTCCAGGGTATTTTCATCTGAATCTGGAGTTTTCCTTTGACGCTATTGTCGCCTTGTATGAGGTGGCTTTTGACATAAGTCACACTCCTTGGGCAATAGATTCCATTTATGGACAGTTTAGAAGGCTCTATAGAACTCTGACCAAGGCAGGTATCGCCATAGATGAACTTAGGTTTCCAGAAAACCTCACATTAGATACCTTATCAAATTTTGATCTAGTCTTTGTACTTGACCCCTGTGCATGGGCATACTCAGTTGATGGATTCGTCTATGAGAAGGTCGACCTATTTTCATATACGCCTCAACAGTTAGCAGCATATGCCGCCTATTTTCAAAATGGAGGTAACCTTTTCCTGGTTGGACTAACGAATTCGAGTATTAATCAGGAATGCGCCAATGCTCTCTTCTCTAAATTCAACATAACCCTAAATGATGATCATATCCCCGGCATCACAATCATTGTGAATGGAGTGTCTTCCACTGAGCTGATTAATGGAATGATTGAACATCAAATCACAGACCGTGTGGATGCTTTTGATTATAATGGCTGCTCACTCAATTTCACAGGTGATCCCTTTGAAATAGCATGGAAAGATGTCATTTGGCAGGATGAAAATGGGACATACCATTCTGAGAGGCGGTCGGTGTTAGTTGGTCTTGAATATGGTAACTCCAGTCGCTTGATTGCCACAGGTAGCAATTTCTTCCTTGATAACTGGGCCTTATCCAATTCATATCGGTCAGATCAAGATTTGCGATTTGTGCTACAGACAGTATATTGGTTACTTCACGCTCTTGAACATTAGAGCAGTGGGGCAATCTTTTCTGCTGCGGTATTAGCTGCATAAACTAGGAGCCCGGTCTTCATTCCTTTGGCCGCTGCAAGGACGAGAATGGCTTTCTCACCTGCACTCTTCATTATCATGAGTCCTTTTTCATTGGTCATCAGTATTTCTTCGAGGGTCCCTTGATCCATGCGTTCAGCAGCTAGGTCTGCTACACCTAAGATTGATGCTGCCATTGCTGCAATCTCTGCTTCCTCAAGACCTTGTGGAACTGCTGAAGAAATAGGGAGCCCTTCCTTAGATAGAAGCATCCATGCTCGTATACCAGCGGCAAGTGCAGTTGCTTCTTCCATTATCTGCCTTAGCTTCACCTGCAGCTCCTCAAAGCTCGGATCAAACATGGCTGCCACTCTTTTCTCTCTCACTAGTAGGATAGTTGTCACTTGGAAATGCGCATTAATAAAGTTTGCATGACTAACGTATCCCAGACGTTCAGAATAATACTTCAGAGAGCGTACTCAAGGATGGTATGCCGCTATAATGGGTGTCTGAAATGAATTCAATGCATCGACTCGACGTAGCAAAACCAACCGATGCAACAATAGGTTGGAAAAAGGGGGTTCGTGTCCTAGGAGTGGCTGAGAGTTTCGAGAAGAGCGAATCTCGCAGCATACTTGCTGGAGTAGTTATGAGAGCGGATTTCAGGATTGATGGCTTTAGTGTCTGCACACCTACGATTGGCGGAACTGATTCAACAACTGAATTGGTTACAATGTTTCATCGTCTCAATCGAAAAGACATTAGAGCTTGGCTGTTAGGTGGTTCGGTAATTTCGTGGTTCAATATAGTCGATATCTCGGTCCTCCATGAAGAAACCGACACACCTGTCATTTGTATCTCATACCATCCTTCAGAGGGAATCGAGAAGTATCTCGAGGAGTACTTCCCTGCTGATTGGAAGGAGCGAATAGAAATTCTTGATAGGGTTGGGGACCGAACATCAGTGCAATTGAGAACCGGGCATTCTGTGTTCCTCTCTGTTGCAGGTATTGGTACGACTCGTGCAAGAAATCTGTTGGACAAACTGACATTAGATGGTAGAATTCCGGAACCTGTAAGAGTGGCCAGAACGATTGCCGCAGGGCTCCATCGTGATTTCATGAAAGTCATGCAAATCTAGACAACATTGTTAGCGAGTGATGCGGTTTAACTCCAATCCTTGGTGTTGAGCATTGGAAATGTGCTCCTCGTAAAGATCCCAGAACAATTCCTCCATGATTTCTAGATCTATGCCTTCGAGAATACTCCGACTATTAACAAAGAACTGATCCAAGATTTTTGGTGACACACCCGATGCTTCTAGGGAAAGCGCATGAACTATCATGTCGATTATGTCCGCTCCACGGACAATTCGTGACTCCATACTTTCCATTCGTAAACTTTCATTCCATAGGTCAATAAGCCACTTCCCAAAGTGTATACTCTTCTCGCTAATTTGCTGAATAGCCTTTTTCTCAGCTTCATCCTTCCCTTCTTGAAATCTCTCCGCTCCGAGCTCAATTGCAGTTCTAGGAATATCTGATAACCTTGACTCAACAAGATCATGAATTATCGCCATCATAGATACTTTCCCCAAATCAACATGAATTCCATTATCGATACATCTCTTGGCAATCAATGATGAAATTAACGCTGTGCCAAACGTATGTTCTCCAACGGATTCCGGCCTCACGCAATCAACTCCTGCAAGGGCCCAACCTGTTCGGGTTAATCTCTTCAGAGTTTCACCTTTTCTTGCTAAATCCACGATCTCTCTAGATGCGCTCACATAGACCACCTCATTCGCTGAACTGTGAAAAAGAGAAGTAGTGGGGGCACTTTGCCCCCAAGAAACGTCCATTGGCTTATGACAGTGTGATTGTACCATTTATGATGGCCAAGCGGTAGTCAACTGTCATGTTTATCATTCTGTCCGTAACCCATTCATTATCTGATTGCTGGAATTCTTCCAAGTCAGCTAAACCGATACCATTGTTGTCAAGGTTGCCAATCCCATCAGCACTACCATAATTGAGGTTTCCTGTAAAATCACCCCAAAGAGTAGCATTGATAATGCGGTAAACCGATAGATCCGAACGAGGTACGATACTGGTCACCATCCATGATGGACCGGTTGCTATCTCGATGTTTGGATTGCCCAAAAACCTTTGATCGCCCTCTGCACCAATTACAAAAGGCTCATGGTTCACTGTTCCGTTGAACCAAGTCAGATTTGCGTAAACCATCGCTGCTCGAATTCCCATATAGCTAGCTCGAACTGGGGCAAAGATGACAGAAGCATTTCCATTTTGTGGATCCCACATATTTGTTGCAAGATCCTCTGCAGTTTGTGTGTCATTATAAGAGCCGACGTATTCAACATCGAGGAGTGTGACATTTCCAAGAGTTTGATTTGCATAATCAACACCTTGGAGGAAGCCATCTATCAAATCCGCAATCACTGGGTCAGTTTCTAGAGCTCCAATCACACCTACTACTCCAGTTCTGTTCACGTTACCTACGGCTAGATAAGCTGCAAGTGTACCAGCAAGAAATGCAGCTTCGTCGTATGCAAATGTAGCAGATGCAACATTCTCCTGACTAACATACCCACCAATGTATCCGAATTTCTGATTGGGGTGAGCAGCTGCTACTGTGTCTAAAGCACCCGATATTCCAATCTCCGTTCCTATGACTAATATTAGGTCATGGTTCCCTCGAGTAGCGAGTTCATCTATGAGTGTTTCCAGAGCTGAAACACTCTCTACCACTCTGAAATCATAACTGACAACTACTTCCACCTCGAACAGTCCCTCATATGCTTGATCGGCCATACTCAAGTCCCCAAATCCAGGGTCGATAACTACGACTGCAACGTGTGATGGAACATACTGATTTGTCAAAAATACGAAACCGCCAACTGCGGCGAATACAAGAATAACTATTACTGCGGATGAAATGACACCAGCCCTTGAGCTCAAGGTTATGCCTCCATGGTCGTTAGCCTCGATGCTTTGGACCATCGATTTAAACTTGTTGCTCTGAGACGCATTGCACTTCTAATGCCCTTTCTGTGAAGAGTATCAGTTATAAATGCGGAATCCTGACAGAACTCCTAAGAACATCGTGCTGGTTAATGCTATGGCGGAAGAAACTCTTGGAGAAGTGGCGACTCTTCTCGAGGAAACACTGAAGGTCCACCGCTCTGTAAAGAACGCAGTTCTCTGCACAAAAGAGGGTGTGGTGGTAGCCGCAGTGGCCCGAGGAGGAGAAACAGATCCTAGAGTGATTGCTACTGTTTCATCTGCTTTGGTATGGGGTGGAACTTCTGCCCTTCATCATCTGAAGAGTTCGGGACCGATACACCTCGTTCATACAACCAGCATCGAGCGGATTGTTACGATTGTCCAACCTCATTATCATCTTATTGTTATTATTTCCCGAGCTGATGATGCAGGATTGAATCTCGAACCGATGATACCGACTTTCCAGTCTCTAGCCACTCGAATGGAGTTGGTGATGGGTTCAACTAGTGCATTTGGCAAGCAAACCATTCTCGGGACAATTGTTGAAGAAATTCCTGAGGTTACACAAGGCGTCTTGCTTACAATCGAAGGACTTCCACTTGGGTCAGTTGGGTTCAAAGATGAGGTTGAAGTGGCAGCAATGATGGGATCCCTCTTTGCCAATGGAATGACCTATTCTGAAGTCACTGACACAATCACCCTGGACACCGCTAAACTCCGTCTCTTGATTACAAGGGTTGATGCGACAAGACTCCTAGCAGTAGTCTGTCCGGGTCCTAATCAAGAAGAAGTTGCTCAAAAAATACGTCTGATTTTAGATGGTGCTACCTAGCTCCCACCAGCTTCTGCTCTTTCTTGATCAATAAGAGTTTCCGACCCGTCCTCATCAATGAACTGAAACTCCCAGTCTGTCAGATTGATGGTGATAAAACAGTCCTTCCCACGTTCCGGACAATCGATACGGATGGTTACGTGATCAGGAGTTGACTCGCGAATTTCTGGGTTGAGACAACCGTCTTCGAGCTTTTCCATGAGAAATATCACATATGCTTCAGTAATCGTATTCAGGCTCCCTCGCATAAGCAGATTTCCAAGCTCGTCTAGATAATGTCTTTTCTTTCTACCTTCTCGAACTACCTTGATGAGACCTACCTCTTCCATTCGTGAAATGTGCCAGCGCACTGTGTCATGATGGACTCCTAGAGATTCAGCCATTTGTTCCTGATAGCATCCTGCATTGTTAACGACAAAGGCGAAAATCTTCTGTGCTGTGTCGCTTCGCATCGTCAAGTACGCCATCTCAGCTTCCTGAGATCTCAGCATTCTTGGATAGTACAATCGTTTTCCTGCAAATTTGATGGACTTAACAAGACCTTCGCGCTCAAGGATTCGAAGATGCCAAGTCAGGGTGCCAAGAGGGGAAGAGAGAATATCTACTAACTCAAGGAGGTAAGTTCCAGGGTTCTCACACAGAACCTGATAGAGCTCTCTCCGGAACGGATGCAAAAGCAAAGCCATTCGTTTCTGACGACCCATAGCGTCTCCTCTCTTCTCTCTCTCCATCATTTGTAATCGGTGATATAATTGCTTCGCCTCTCACCATATGAGGCGAATATTCGTGCAGTTCTTTGTCGTACGTAACTCTTAATTACACGACTATGACGTCCAACCTCGATGTGCGGTATCACTGGGATAGTAACAGAGGATTGTGACAACATAGGCGAGCTTTTAGTGAGATGTAGTAGCAAGTTGACATATCGGGGTTATGATAGTGTTGGTGTGGCTGCAGTTCGCAATGGTGTTGTCGATCTCAGAAAAGAAGTTGGTACAATTGAGGAGGTAAATGAACTTCTTGGACTCTCCAAGATGAAGGGTGATCGTGGTATTGCACAGTTAAGATGGGCTACCTATGGTGCTCCTACAAAGGCGAATGCACAACCTCATTTTGGCTGCGAGAAAGTTTTCTATGGTGCACACAATGGCAATCTCCACAATTATGTGGAGTACAAGAAAGAGCTAATTGAAGCAGGTCATATTGTAAGGTCAGAGAATGATGGGGAACTCTGTGTTCATGCTGTGGATAAATATTTCAAAGAAACAGGAGATATGTTTGAGGCAGTGCGTCTTTCTGTCCAAGATCTCAAGGGTGCTTATGCGTATGCCGTAGGTCGTTCAGATGAACAAGAAATCTATGCTGTAAAGATGGGATCTTCACTGGTCGCAGGTATAGCTGGAGATGCTACTATTGTTTCAAGTGACCTACCTTCAGTCCTTCCTCTCACAAACAATGTCATTTATCTTGCAGATGGTGAAATGCTAGTCCTAACCCCTGACGATGTTAAGGTTTATCGAATTCGAGATGGAAAGCAGCTTGAGAGAAACCCTCAGATTTCAAATGTAGATGCACACGCAGCAGAGAAGGGCGGTTATCCTCACTTTATGCTCAAAGAAATCAATGAACAACCGAAAGTAGCTCTGGATGTCATTGGTCTTCTTGAGGGACATCGTAGTGAAGAGTGGCTGAAACTTGTTGAGAATGCGTCAAAGCATTATCTAGTTGCATGTGGTTCTTCCTATAACGCCAGCATCGTTGGTACATACTACCTGAATCGACTTGCAGGTATACCGACGATTCATGCAATTGGTGGACAGTTTAAACCCATGTATGGAAACACGATGGATGAGGATAGCCTCAGCATCCTCGTTTCGCAGAGTGGTGAAACTAAGGACATCCTTAATGTCTTGAATATGATTAAAACGAACAAGTGTGGCAAAACGCTTGGGATACTCAATGTAATTGGGAGCACTTTGATGTTTGAAGCAGACTCTTACATCCCAATGGCTTGTGGATATGAGGTTTCAGTTCCTGCAACTAAGACTTACTATTCTCAAACCGTAATTTTCGCGTATTTAGCTGCGAAACTTGGGGAAAGAAATGGGCATATCGATTCTTCGGAAGCAAAATCATTCATTAGTCAGCTCCGAAATGATCTGCCTTCCTTAACACAGGCAACAATTGATAGAACTGGTATTCTCGCGAATAGCTTAGCTCGCACAATGATGGATGTCAAGGATCTCTATTGCCTTGGGTATGGGTTCACAGATGGTGTTGCGAGAGAAGGGGCCCTCAAAATCAAAGAAATCTCGTACCACCATTGTGAAGGTATGTATTCATCCGAGTTCAAGCACGGTCCGCTAAGCATTGTGACTAAGAACTATCCGGTCATTTTTGTTACAACGACTGAAGACAGCTGGATGGTCATCAATCATATTAACGAAGTTAAGGCACGACATGGGAGAACGATTGTGGTTGGAGAGTTCGAAGAGTCACTCATTCCATATGTTGCCAAAAATCACGATTATTTAATCGTACCCAAATCCAATGTGCTGATTAATCCCATACTCGACGTCATACCACTTCAGCTGTTGAGCTATTATCTCTCCATTGATCTTGGTATAAATCCTGATTTACCTAGGAATCTGTCAAAAACACTCACAGTTGACTAAATGAAACTACTCCTTATCTCCACCAGATTCTCCAATTCTGTATGCTCTCATTGCAGAAGAAGTGACTGTTCCTGCATCGAACCCATCTCGGATGTTTCCGACTTCATCCTCATCGAGTTCCATGACATTGAGGAGTTCCTGTTTCTCATCAAGCGCCCACTGTCCGAAAACCAACAGTCCATTCTCCGTTTCACACTCCAAGAGCCCAATCCTTCCTGCGCCTGACCACCAACTTAGACATTTTACTTGATGGCCCAACGCCTCAAGCATCTCTGTCCAGAGCTTCTTGAGCAGAGTAGGTCCATGTCTGTTACGAAAAGCGACAAGGAAATATCCACTCTTTCCCAGAAGTTTGTTATTTATGACTTCAAGCTCTTCATCGGAGAATAATTTCATAGAACTCATCGAAATGGTCGAAATTGAGAGAACATAAAAGCTACTCGTTATGGGTATAGAATAGCAGGTTTTCAGATGGAGTGACCGCATTGAGCCCGAATTATGTATCCAAAGTTGGACTCTTCTCATCAGATCCATGGTCTCGACGCGCGCAGAGTTTAGAAGAGTCTCTGCTTAAGTTGGGTGTTGATGCTAAGCAGGTCATCCCATGGAAAGTAGCCAGAACTGGATCAACCACCAAGCACGAAATCAGTATGAATGGCGAAGACCTGTCTGAACTCGAGCTGCTTATTGTACTCGACCTAGGAGCAAATGACATTGGGACATTCTTCAATCGAGTCGGTTTGTTGTCTGCTTTGACAGAGATGGGTGTTCGAGTTGTCAATTCTGTTTCGTCCATCCTTCTCATGAGGAACAAAGCCGAAACAATGCGTCGATTGATTTCTGCAGGTCTTCCAGTCCCAAGGACACTCATCACAGAATCTATTGATGATGCTGCATCATTCGTCAAGGAGCATTTTCCCTGTGTTCTCAAACCCATTACTGGGTTTGGAGGTCTGGGTGTACAGCTGATAGAGCGAGAGTTTGACCTAGATAACATATACGACTATCTCAAATTCCACAGTCAGATGTTCGGTAAGGGTGCATACCTACTCCAAGATTATGTGGAGAGTCCAGGGTTTGACATTCGAGCACTAGTTCTTGATAATGAGGTCATAGCTACCATGCAACGTGTTGGTGGTGAAGGAATTACGACAAACATTCACACAGGTGGTGTCCCACGTGAGAATTCACTAGATGTCACGGACATCGCTCTTAAGGCGGCCAGATCAGTTCGGGGAAGGATTGTTGGAGTAGATATCATTCCCGACAGGGAGGGAAATCTCTGGGTTCTTGAGGCCAATGCTACGCCTGGTTGGACAGGTCTCCAACAAGTTACTGATTTTGACATCTCTGAAAGGATTGCCCACTGTTTGGCCAGAGTTTAATTGTTCCATGCGAAACCTTTTAAGAAGGCTTCGAGCGAAAGACGCCTATCGAAGCACCCAAAGGGTGAACGAAATCCGTCTTGCTGAAGCAGGACTCGCAAAACGAAATTCTAAGGACAGAATGCCTTTGACTGAAGCTGCAGAAGCCAAACCTGAAGATGTTGAGTTCTTACGAGCAAAGCTCAGAGAACTCAAAATGCAAGCTCGGGACGAACTTGAGGTTCTCAGACGTGACCGAGATCAAATGAGGGAATACAAGAATATTCGCGATGAACACAACAAGGAAGTTCGTGGTCTTATCGAATCCGTTAAAGCTGAACGTGAAGAACGTGATAGGATTAACAAGGAAATCTCAGAGGCCAAAGATCGGAGGACTGCAATCCATGCTCAATTGAAGAGTGTGTATGATGAAATCCGAGAGCTACGTAGCAACCTTGTAGGAAGTCCTTCAACAGACCAACGTAGAATGATGCGTCGTGTTGAAGAGCTTGAGTGGCGGCAACAGACAGACCAGCTAACGAGAGACGAGGAGATGTCTATTGTCGAAGAAATCGCAAAGATTGAAGCCAAGCTCGTTAAGATAGGTCAGGAGAAAGAGAAGCAGGATCGTATCAGTGAGCTTCGAAGATTGGCACGAAAACTGAAGGAAGAGGCATCAGAGGCGCATGAGAAAGTGATTGAGCTCTCCGAGCAGTCCCAGATACACCACCAAGAAGTCGTTCGCATTCGCCCTCAACTTGAGGAATACAAAAAGTCCGCAGACACAGCACACAAAAATTTCGTTGAATGGTTGAAGAAAGTCAAGGACGGGGAAGCTAAGCTCAAAGAATTCCGTATGCAGATTGAAGAGATACAAGGTAAGCTCAGGAAGTTCACTGTAGAGAAAAGAGATGTTGAACGTCAAGAGATGCGCGACCAACAGAGAGCCCAGGAACGAGAGAGGACTGATGCTGCAGTTGAGAAACTCCAATCAGGTAAACGACTCACTTTTGACGAGTTCATCCTTGCCCAGCGTCAAGTGACTGATGACAAAAAGAAGTCACAGAAGTCCAGGAAGAGGTCAAAGAAGACTGATGAAGATGAGTCTCATGTGGTTCCTGAGGTTGATGAAGAACCAGAGGTCAAAGTTGAACAAGAGCCAGAACCTGAGCCTGATGCTGTTGAAGAAGTAGAACAATCTACGACTGAGATTGAAGAACGAGATGTGGGCTCAGAAGAACCCGTGGAAGATGTTACCGAGGAGTAGGACTCCAGATAGCATAGACCATCGCAGAGTAAAGGATAGCATAAGGGGAGAGTATGATTGAGCAGTCGAAGCCAGAGACCTGTAAGTCATCGGTCTGCAAATACTGTCTTCTATTCCTTGGCATTAGGCTCAGGTGTTATGCGTACTCTTTCTGTTGTTTTTGATGTAGTAGCACTCAATACCGTGAGCATTGTACCACTTGCCTATGGATTCCTTGCGCAGTGGACGAGTTTTGTCGTCACCTTCCTTGTGGTTATGATACTAAGCTTAAGGCGAACGAGGAATGGAACAAGACGCTCTTTGGGATACAGTCTTGATCCTGATTTTGACAGACTTCGGATACTGCCCAAGACTCCAATGATCTATCTCACGCTAGCTGGAGTGTTTGCAGGTATTTCTACACTGTTCTATTACATCTTGGCTGGTTCGACGGATGTCACGACCGTCTTGCCTTATGGTCAACTTGTGATTATCTATCTCCTGATAGGTGATCTCTTAGCTGAGAAAGACACACCCACAATAATTGAGGTGCAGTGCATCATCTCTATCCTCTTTGGTGTGCTCCTGGTTGGGGCGACTCCTGGCGGATTTGATGTATTAACACTTCTAGTTGTCTTAGGGCCACTGAATGTCTCATCAGCACTCGTTACATACTACCAGCGAAAGACAAAGCGATATGAGCTAAGACCTGGACTCCGAGTGGATTCCCTGAACATGAGACTATGGAGTTTGCTTGTTCTGAATCTTGTCATGAGTGTCATGGCACTACCATTCCTTGGTCCAAGTGATTGGCAATCATTAGTTGTCAGTTTTGCGCCGATACTTGGGCTAATGATTGGAACATCACTTGCCACATTCCTGGCCATCGTGATGTACATTCGAGCACTTGGTCGGGGATCTATGGCTGTAGTGAACTCATTATCCTCAATCTCAGTTGTTCTAGGCATCCCTGTGACATTAATTGGAAACATCCTGATTCCAGGCGCTTTTGGTACGCTTGATGCTAACTCGTTCATGTGGTCTCTGAAGTTCTTTGGAGTCATTCTAGTAATGATTGGTGTCATTGCACTACAAGCGTCGGATGTTCGTTCCATTGTGATGATTAAGGTGAAACCCATGACTGGGGATCTATTGCCCCAGCTCTTCAACATTAAGGGTGTCGAGAAAGCCGCAGCCATTGCAGGGTTTCACGACTACATTCTCAGTATTAAGAGCAGAAATCTAGCAAAGACGCGCTCCCTAATCCTGAAACAGATTCAGAAGATAGAGGGTATTGATGATGTGGAAACCCTCGTGGTTATCAAAGATTACAGATAATGAAAAGGAGTTGAAAGACATGACTGACAAAGTGCTAGCATATATCCTAATGGAAGTGGAGATTGGGAAGACAGACGATGTTGTTACTGAGCTTCGTAAGATTGTTGAAGCCACAGCTATTGCAGTTACCACTGGCAGCTACGACATTGTTGTTCTCCTTGAAGCCAAGAACCTAGAGGATCTCTATGAGATCACAGTTCGAGGTATTCACAAAATACCAGGCATCAAAGAAACTCAAACCGCTGTTGTCGAGAAGATGATGACAGTCTAACCTCTTAGAATCCTCTATTTAGGTAATCACGTTTTTATCCCGGGATGACATAGAACACTTTGGGAAAGTGGTTCAATTGGATGAAGTAAAAATCACTGGACTTACGAAGAACTTTGGAGACTTGGTCGCTGTTGATCATATGGAACTAAACATCCCTGCTGGTACCATCTTTGGACTATTGGGGCCAAACGGCGCTGGAAAGTCAACGACAACCAGACTGCTGAGTACATTATTACGTCCAACTGATGGTACTGCAGAGGTGGGTGGTTTCGACATAATTGGGGATCCAGTTCGTGTTCGCGAAATTACTGGGGTTCTCCCTGAGGAAGGTAATCATACACTCTATCCTGCTCTCTCAGCCTATCAGAATCTTGAGTATTTCGCTAGACTCTATGATGTACCTGAGGATGAGATATCAGAACGAATAGAAGAATTACTTACTTTCATGGATTTATGGGATCGACGAGATGACAAGGCAGGGGAATTGTCGACTGGCAATCGCCAGCGAGTAGCCCTGTGTAGGGCACTACTTCATAGACCTAAGGTCTTGCTTCTGGACGAACCAACGTCTGCATTAGATCCTATCGCAGCGAAACGTGTACGAGAGCTCATTTTGGGTCTTGCAGAGCGATACAATCAGACATTTTTCCTGAACAGCCATAACTTGCCTGAAGTACAGCGAGTGTGCGATCGGATTGCCATAATTGATGAGGGTGAGATTCTACTTTACGGAAAGACTCAGGAGCTTCGCTCTAAACTTCTAGCAAAACAAGAGTTCAGAGTTCGTCTTGTTGGAGATGTCATAAAAGCAGAATCCATAGCTAAATCTATGAACTTCGTAGAAAATGTTAGACATGAGGTGGACTCGATTATTATGACAATTGAAGATCCTACTGAGAACAACTCTAAACTTATGCAAGCGCTTCTGTCAGATGGCATTAAGATTGTTGAGTTCTCAGAGGACGAAGCCTCACTAGAAGACCTGTATCTAGAGGTTGTGAAAGGAGGTGCCAAGGAATGAGCAGATGGATGGTTGTCGCAAAGACTGACTTCAAGAATGCCATGGATCTGAAGTTTGTGAAATACGGGCTGATTCTATCCGCCGCATTTGCACCAATCCTCATCATCCTACTGGTTGGAGGCCTACTTGTGACAGTTCCTGCTGCTGAGTTGTCCATAGTCATACTACTCTTTACACCAATGGTGCCTGCCTTCCTTGGTATTTTCTCCATCATTCCGACCACAATGATCTCAGCCAATGCACTAGTCGGGGAGAGAGAAATGAACACCCTTGAGCCGCTCCTGTGCACACCTCTCACTGATAGAGAGTTGCTGTGGGGGAAGACAATGGCTGGTGCAATACCTAGTCTGATAATTCTAGTAAGTAGTACAGTCGCTTCTGTAACAGGAATTGCATTATTATCTATAGCCGTAGGCATGCCAGTTGTCATTATTTTGGACCTTCCAGGACTCTTCCTTCTGGTAACTGCAGTTCCATTAATGATCTTCGCAGTTGTTGCTGTGATGATTATCATAAGTGGCCGTGTCACAAGAGTGTACGAAGCTTACCAAGTTACAACTGGGGTCATAATGGTATTCATTATACCGATGCTTCTACCGATGTTCGGGCTAGAATCAGGAGGTGTAAGTGATCTAGTGTGGTTCTCTAACATCCTCACACTGATACTTGCAACGTTCTTATTTGTAGTTGGGTGGGCGATTGCTCTACGACTGTTCAATAGAGATAGGTTAGTATCGATGGTCTAGTTTTGAGAGGGGCACACAACCCTTCTCTTTACTCTATTTTCTTCAGGCCCTTTGGATAACGACCAGCGAGGTCTTTGTAAATCCCTTTGAACCGGATCAGCTCTTCCTTGTGATGGTCTTGGACATCTCCGATCACTTTAGCTGGTACACCAACTACTATTTTTCCATCTGGCACCTCGAATCTTGCCCTTACCACGGCTCCTTCTCCAACTATGACCCACTCTCCAACAGTGGCATAGTCTGATACAATCGCACCCATCCCGATCACTGCTTCATCTTTCACTGTGGCATTATGAATGATGCAACCATGACCTAGTGTGACATTGCTTCCAATCACTGTCAACTCTCCAGGTCTGGCATGAACAATCACGTTGTCTTGTATGCTCGTGCCACTCCCCACACGGATTTCGCCATAGTCTCCTTTCACCACCGCTCCCGGAGCTATGTAGCACTCTTCTCCAATCGTCACTTTTCCAATCACGGAAGCTGAGTGACTCACGTATGATGTAGCACCAATAACTGGAACTCTTCCTTCGAACTCATAAACTGCCATAGAAGCACCAATGCAACCAAGATGGGCATCTGTTATTAGGATGAAGGTAGGTGAAATCTTAACCAACCACTGTCCGAAACGTTAAAGTTTCAGCTTTTCAACAATTTCTTGGTAGTCCTAGTTTGAATGAGTGTGTTGAACAGTGAACAAAGACAAAGATACACCAGTCTTTCCTATTCTGCGTGGTGAATCTGTCAGTGAGGCAGGTGAATTTTCTGGAAAGGTCGCTATTATTTGTGAACCTAAAGATCTTGAAAGAGACTGGGCAAGTGACACCATCCCTGTTCTGCACAGAGACTTGGAGGATTTCTTGGCTGAAAATACAGCTGCAATGGACCGCTTGTTTACAGGAGTATCAGCTATCATAGCAGAATTTGGGGAGTCGATCAGTCAGTTTGCAGCGCATGCCACACAACATGGTATCATTGCGGTTGTCAAAGTGGCTGACGCGACATACGTACTTGAAGATAACATGCACATCCGTATCAAGGCTGTTGAGAACCAAGGAGATGTGTTCTTCATCGACTAGATTTGATCTTAGCCATCCAAAAACCGCTTTAAACATCAAGGCTTTAAACCAGCTCTGCATGAGGAGGATTCGGAGCAGGAGAGAAGATGAGTAAACTGGAGGAGGTTTCCTCAAAGCGTCTAATACTAGTTGACAGCTTCGATGCTCAGAAGAACCATCTCATTATGCTTGCTTTTAGTCTCCTGATTGGTGTTGTCTATAGTTTCTTTCTATGGTTTGTATGCTCAACAATACCTGGAGTAATGTCTGGACTTCTGCTGTTTGGCTCTCAGATTGCTATGGGATTTCCCGCCACAAGAGCGTACTATGATCTTGGTAAGTCTAACCGAGAGAATCTCCATTTCATTGATTCTGCGAAATTCAACAACGGGATTGGTGCACACCATAAGGTGGATATCAACCTTGGTGAAATTCCTCATATCTTCGAAAAAATGGACCTCCAAATTCAGAAATTTGACAAAGGTAGTCTAGATGACTTGAGTGACCTCGCTTGGTTTGGAATCTTTGTATGGGCCGCCTACTCCTCAACATCGTTCTTCCTAGGACTAGCAGGATACCCTCTATGCCTTTTTGGAACTGTAGTTTTTCTTCTAGCATCCTTCATGAGCTATGTCAGTGGTTACAGAACAAGACGTGACGTTGGTTTTGGGGAAGATCTCAGCCATCTCCAGTACTTTGTAGAAAAAAGATTGAAGGATATCGACTCTAGTATCAAAGTTAACGGGACAACTTTCTATGTTCATGTATTAGAGTGGTTTCGCTCGATTGTACTGGTGGATTTCAGCGCCGAGGTTAAGATTAGGAACGATACAATCATGCAATACCACATGGGACTCCCATCCGATAAGAGAGAACGAATCGTGCTGCTATCGGACTCTGAAACAATCCCACGCATTTCTTCTAGTTTAGCAGATTCTCCCAACCAAACAACTTGGCATATAACGAGTGTCGATTCTCCAAAAGGTCTCACTCTAGAAATTCAAAATGAATCATCAGACTTTTCAGTTGACCAGCGAGCATCTTTTGTAAAAAGTCCGTCACATATCGATAAAGCCTCAAAGGAAACTGCTGATATAATCATTAAGGTACTGTCTCTGATTTCGTAGGGTTACTTATCTTGGAATGATGCGATATCCATAAGTGGCCCCACAACACATCGATTCTTGAACAGTGTTAAGCAAAGAATGCAGAGAGGACTTCTTAGTTGAAGACCAGACTAAAAATTGAAACCCAATGGCTCGAATTAGAACGTAAAAGTATGGCTAAGATGTTGCGTGACTATGAGGCGTGGGAACGTCAGACTCTGAAGAAAGCTCAGGAAGCGATGAATCTCAGGGATCTCCGCGAAGTATTTTATGAATTGGGAGACAGATGGGAATTTGATCAAGCCACAGGCGCATGGTTATCTGAAGGTAAACCACTTGATACAGTCGGTCTGATTTTGAAAATGCCAGGGTTCTCTCCAACTAAGGAGCGGTATGTTCTCTATGCAGTTATGGCCTATTCAAAGGGATTCACTCAACAATTCGATCATCTTGGTGACAAGGAGAGAATAATCGTAGAACTTGACAAAAAGACTGGAAATATGTCCGCTTGGTCAACAACCGGACACGGTTCAATTGAACTATTTCCAACTGACCTTTCCTCATTCGAATCCCTTGAGAATGCGCTTGAAACATGCTTCTTGGTTGCCCAACCTGGTGACCATGCACTTAGAATTGAATGTCCGCAATCTACAGGTTTACTCAACTCTATCATAAAACGGCTATGGGAGATAGCAGGTGGTGTTACCGCTTTTGATGTGCAATCAATCGATGTTCTAACATCAAGTGATATTGAGGATTCTCTAGATTTCAAGTTTCATCGATATGCAAATTCAGTTCTGGAATTGGATAAACTCTGGAAACAATTGAGTGGTGGTGCCGTAGATAAAGCGAAGGAAAAAGTTCTCGACAAGATTCCTGATCACATTGAAAAGCGAGACAGAATTACATTAAGAAGAATCGAAGGCTTACTTCATATTCTGTGGTTCCGCCCACCTTTCGAGCAGATACCAGCAATCGCTAAGATGCATAAAGAACTTGCACACGAACCAACTCCTACTGATGTACAGAAAATGCTTCTTCCCTACATTGGAGAGCTTGCTTATGCGCTGACTGACATAACAGAGAAAGCAAAATATCTGAAATGGAAGAGTGTTATCGAAAAGAAAGATTTCAGTAGTAGTGATATATTTCGCGGGTTAGACCTCTCTCAATTGGCAAAAGAAGCATTCATTGTTGCCCTCGATGATATTCTCCGAGAACATACGTTAGCGTATATTGGCTATCCTGAAAAAGCAACAATGAAGGATAAGGCAATTCGTGTGATACTCAGCTCAGCCATTCTTCCATTACGACTCGGGACTTCGTTCAGGGAGAATCTTTTCCAGTGGTTAAGTAAAATCATAAACAGGATTCTTCCTACCAAGAACGAGGATGACCCAGACAAGATTGAGTCGAAAAACATTGAAGATGTTCAAAAACGAGAACCAAATCTAGATGGAGAATAAATCCAGCAACTCGGGAATCTCATTAATGATATGGATGCCCTTTGGAGCCCTATTTGCTTCTTCAGGGTTCGCCCAAGTGGCAAGAACTGCGATCATTCCAGCACGGTTTGCTGCTTCTATGTCCGCCTCTGCAGAATTTCCCACATATGCACATCGTAGTGGATTCACTCCTATCTCATCAGCAGCCATAATCAAAGTGTATGGTGAGGGTTTTGAATATCCTGGGACCGATGTCCATTGCACAGTGGACATGAGATCGAGGATGGCCCAATTTCGAAGAAGTTCCGTTGGATCGTCAGCACGTC
Source organism: Candidatus Thorarchaeota archaeon (assembly GCA_048882325.1). Taxonomy (GTDB): domain Archaea; phylum Asgardarchaeota; class Thorarchaeia; order Thorarchaeales; family Thorarchaeaceae; genus SMTZ1-45. Next base: position 69,484 of record JBHLRS010000011.1, read on the forward strand.
GCGTGCAGATTCCAAGGATATACCCTCTTTTGTGTAGTTCATACAAAGTTTTCTCTGCATCAAGTCTCAGAAACTCCCATGTTTTCAGTTCTCCTTTCCAAATTTCTTCAAGATTGTTCAGAGCCTCAACAGAGAGGTCTTCGAATCCAAGAGATTCGTACATGATCTTGTTGGCTCCGGTCCAGTGTTCCACCTCTCCGCCAAAATGGATGTCAACATCATTCTCAATCTGATATGGGTTGAAATACTCAATGACTTTCTCAAGAGCAATTTCTATCTCTTCATCACTGAATTCACTCAGGTCGAATCCAGCAAGATGAGAGACTCTCCTTGTCAGTGAAAGGATGTCCTCGCTTGTTTCCGTAATTGTTTCATGAAGGTCGAAGAGTATCGCTTTTACCCTCACTGGCAAAGGATTTCTGTTTCCCATGGTCACGCATGAATGTGAGATACTAAAAAACAGTATGTTGAACAATCAATTCGTCACATTGCGACATACTCAATAGGGGTTTGTAACAGGTCGATGATTAAGGGAGAACCAAGCAATGACACGTGTTGGTATCATCGGTAATGGGGTAGCAGCCACCACTGCGGTCCGTGAGATAAGAGGTAAGGATGAAACTCTTGAGATAGACATTTTTACTGATGAGCGACATCCGTACTATCCACGTCCAAACTTGATCGACCTTGTTGCTAACCGTCGAACTGTGAAAGAGACAATCCGACATGACATTAATTGGTACGAGAAAAACGATGTTGACCTCTATCTTTCCACCCCTGTCTTCCAGATTGACACAAAGAGAAAGAGAGTCATTTCAACTGGTGAGGACTATGGAGATTATGACTCGTTGCTCATTGCTGTAGGATGCCGACCATTCATCCCACCGTTCGAAGGTCTTTACAAGAACAACGTTCACGTCATTAGGACCTTGGATGATGCTCTTGATATTAGAGAGGCTGTCAAAGGTGCGGGGAGGGAGATAGTTATTGGCGGTGGTATCCTTGGGATTGAGTTGGCTGCAGCCATGAAGGAGGTTGGAGGTGACCCAATTGTGGTTGACTTTGAAAACCGTCTTCTCCCAATACAATTGGATGATCAGGGCAGTCAAGTTTTGGCTAGGCAGATTGAGAATAAGGGAATCCAAATTCTCACTGGTTTTGATTGCAAGGGGATTCTGGGTGAGGAGGATGCAGAGGGCATCGTGTCCAGACAAGGTGATGAGATAAAGGGAGACCTCGTTGTCATTGCGACCGGGGTTCGTTCAAACACTATTATCGCTAAGAACTCGGGAATCGACTACCACCATGGCATCACTGTAGACAATCATATGCAGACCTCTGCCAAAGGTGTGTTTGCGGCAGGTGACTGCATGGAGTGGAACAATGAATGGTATGGCATTATTCCATGGGCCACTTCAACTTCCAGAGTTGCCGCTCAGAACATGATGGAATTCGGAAGTGCTACATTTGAGGGGATCACACCTTCCAATCAGCTGCAAGTCGTCGGAATTGACTTGACAAGCATTGGAATTGTGAATCCAGACTCACCTGAATACCAGACTCATGTGTCTGTTGACATGGAGAATGGTAAGTACTACAAAGCAGTCTTGCGGGATGATGTCATGGTTGGCGGCATTGCACTTGGAAGTCGAAAGGTGGCTCTTAAGCTCCGTAGTCTCATCATGAAGGGTGAAAAGGTTGAGGATCATGAAAACCTCTTTGAGGATGATTAGTCAACCTCAACCTGTGGTTGTCTTCCCTTTCCCTGAGGAATCAAGGAAATGACATGGTCTGTGGCACCTTTTAGTTCGTCCATATGGGTCACGACTAGCACCTGATCCACAACATCGAGTCGCGCGATCGCTTCAGGCAACCAACGTCGTCTTTGAGCGTCCAGACCTGCTCCAGGCTCATCAAGCACTATGAGTCCAGGAGGTGGTCCGGTGATTGAATGCTGCTGAAGAGCTGTATTGACCGCCACACGCAATGAGAAGTTGACACATACATCCTCACCACCAGAAGCAGCCATGAGGGAAACCCTGTTCCCCTGAAGGTCATAGAGAGCAATCTCATAGTCGTCATCAATGACAAGGTCAGAGTAGCGGTCTCCAAATATCTCACGAAAGAGACTTCTCGCTTCAGTTCGTATGTGTGGTCGCAGCTGACTCTCAGCCACATCAGGAATCGTGTCTAGTAGCATCTTAAGATACTTGGCCAAATCAGACTCCTCTTTGAGCTCTTCAGGTCTCTCCGAGAGCTCGGGTGAATCAAGCTGTGACTGAATAGTAGTTAGTGACTCATTCACCCTCTGCACCACATCCCTCACCTTCTTGATCTTGGCTTCAGAACCTTCAAGTTCATCCAACGCCTTGAGTGCAGCGTCGATATCCTTCTGACTAGGAAGGTGTTCTTTAACTTCCTCCAACTTCTCTCGCGAGCTTTCGATGGTCTTTATCTCTTGGTCAATCTTCCTTACCTGCTTCTGGACCTTGTCGCTCTCTTTGTCGTAAACAGACAGACCCATCATCCCGTAGAGGTCCGCTCTTCTCCCCTTTGGTGGCAATCGAGAGAGCCTATCTATCTCCCCTTGACGGACGTAAGTCAGCGCTGAGAATGCATGGCGGTCCATCCCTATGAGATCTATAATCTGATTATCGACACGTGTTACCCCTGTTGTTTCAGGGTCCTTGTTTTTTCCCAGAAACAAGTCTGCTTTTGTCTCTCCTGGGTGGATTGTGCGAACCACTCGATATGTTCGTCTGTTGATAGGTGCAACGAACTCAAGCTCGACTATGGCTTTCTTTGCCCTGTGGTTAATCAGCTCCTCAATCTTTGGGACTTTCTTCTCTTTCCGCGTGACTATTCGGAACAGAGCAAACTCAATGGCTTCGAGGATTGATGTCTTTCCTGATCCATTAGGACCTACAATGGCTGTTGATCCCTCTTCGAAGTTGAACTCTTGCTTCTTATAGACCTTGAAGTCCCGCAAGAACAGACGACGGATCAACTGGCTGCACCTCCAAGATACTTGGGCAAGATCTTCTGTATCTCTGCGGCTCGTTTATCCTTGGTCTGTTCCATGTATTCGAGAATGGAGGCTTCGACATCCAGTGGCTCGGAGAGTATCACCGGTCTAGCACCCATTGATGACCAGTTTGGCTCGATGTGCAGAAATAGTGGGTCAAGCCTCTTTTCCCCATACTGGAGAATCTTGGAGCGTTCAATACTCATCTCTGTTTCTGAGTCGATGATACCGTCCACCTTCATGATGATAATCGGCTTAGTCTTCTTGGGGGAGAGCTTGTCCAATGACTGTCTCAGTGAGTTGTTTGCCTCTACAGGGCTCATCCCAGTTATGTCCACCCCTGTGACGAACTTGAACTCACGTACATCATTAAGCTGTTGGGTTGTGTACTCATTCCCGTTGTTGTCAATGTCAACAACAATGAGCTTCTTGCGTCTGCCCATCTCCCGATCCCAATTGACAAAACAAGTCGAGCCCGGTCTCCCTATATCGTAATTTTCATCAAGCCAGAAGTTATGCTTATGTCCGCAGCCATAGTAGTTGAAATGGACAGGTAGATTTTCCTTTGGTGTTTGTATATCATGACTGAAGAAGAGTGCAATCTTCTCCTTTGGCATAACTGAGTTAATGAAGTACTCAAGCTGATGAGCTGGGGTCCACCCAACAAGATGTATCTCCACATTCTTCCCATCAAAGGTTTTTGTGAAATTGTGGTATGGCTCTGACCCAGTGGAAACGATGAGCTCCATAGTTTCAAGACCCCGAAGTGGACTGTACGCATATCTGTAGTTGTAGGGGAGATCGTGATTCCCATCAATGACAATGAGTGGTATTCTGTCCTTCAGTTTTTTGAATAACTCAATTACAAAGATCATATCCTCGTTCTGGGGAAGTGGTGAATGAAAGAGATCTCCCGTGTGTACAATGAAGTCAGGGGAGTGTTTCATACTCATCTCTATTGCTTTTTTAAGGCACTTACGTGCATCTTCTCTCCTCTCTGAGAGTTGGAACATTGAACTTCCAAGATGTGAGTCAGAAATATGGGCGATCCGGACCATGCTACTCACCACCCTATCACTGGCACATTGTGAAGGGCGGTATTTGAATCATCTCGTTGTTTGTCTGTTTTAGTGTTGCTTAAACGAATTGAAACAGGACAGCTATGATAATGAATATGAATGCAACTACGAACATCATGAAAAAGACAGCACCATCCGGGACTATTGATGGCCTCTGCACTCCTGACTTGAGTTTAACTTTTAGATCTGGATTCATTCTTTGAAACTCATTAGCGTAGGACTCGTTTGAAAGAATCATCGTTCCGTTTCTTGTCACACGAGCATACCCCCTGAAGGGGAATCCATCGAGTCGGTTAAGCATCTCTTTTCGAGAATAATTGAATGATCCAGCCAGTCCAAGAACAAAGATGATTACAGCCGCCCAAACTCCCCAATATGTCATAAAGGCTGGAAAACGACGAGGAAGCAAGTTGGGGAATCGTGGGAATTCCAATGTCATCCAGTAGAATGCAACTGGAATCATTATCAACCCACTTAGTAGCAGGAGGAGTCTCACGTATCTCCATGCCTTCGTCGTTGATGTGTAATCATTTACTACACGTTCTTTGCAGGACCTGCAAAGTCGATAGTTTCCATGTGCTCGAGTGTACTCTGTTGGACCACTCAATGTGAGTGGTAGTTTCTTATTATAGACTTTTGAGTTAAAAGACTCCAATCCTGTATCAGTCCCACACCCAACACATAGTTCCGGACAATTGCATTGTATATCTCGCTCAATATCTGGAGCGAAATCGATCCTCACTCTAACTTTTGCCACAATTACCAACCCCTGGTTCTCGACCAGAGGATAACTCCTGTCTAATAAGTTCTGGGGATTTCTTTAGATAGGACAGGTCGCCTCTCTTTCGTTCTTCAGTGCCGCAATTATATTATATAGGCACTCTCCACAAAGGACAGATGAGAACTGTGCATTCTCAGGCGCTAGAATCATTAAAGCCTGTTTCATCTCCTGACGACTCACCTGTTGACCTTGCACCTTGATGTTCTGTTGCTGTGACATACAGTAGTAGAGACCATCCTCTCCCAAGTAAGCCAGACAGTAACAGAGATGATCTTCATTCGTCTTGCTCTTGATGAACTCCTGAGAAACATGCTCGCTACCTATCAGCTCTGTGTCTACATCAATGGCAGTCATCTTCTTCACGTAGTTGTCATTGACGCAGAGATACTCTCCTTCAAACTCCCGGAAACAAGGACACTCCTTGACTAGAAACTCTTTACCCTCTATCAATAATACTCGCCCCTTGATTTAGAAAACAGATTCTAGTCTGACACGAGATTGATAAACACCCCTGAACGAAACTCGGACTATATTTCACAATCTCATATGATATATTATCTCCTGTTCATTTCCTTCCTAATAAAGGCCCCCGAAGAAGTGAGGAATTTTGGCACTTTTCGTGCCGCACACCGCCACTTTCTAGCATCCAACTAGCTAGAAAGTTTTGTCGTGATTTCTCGCGGATATCTCTCCATTATGTATTGAATAACAATGCAGTACGACATTACTAACCGGTTTGTAGCAAGGTTCGATCCCCCAGAATCCCCCTTCGATTGGACCAAGAATGCCGATGGCACTGGTCCTCCAGTCGAACCATGGTAAAACAGATGTTTTATTAAACATCAATTGTTGGAAAGGAGAATATCTTTTCCAACACCACCTCTCCTTCTTTTTCGGTTGATACATATAGTTGAATCATGATAAGCTATACAGTGCCGAATAATGAAGCGAGAAATATTTTCTAGCCCAATCATCATACACTTCCCGAGCGGCGAATCCAAACACGCTTCAATCTTATTCGATGAATCAGGACCCGGCTGCATTGTGAATGGTCAAACAAGAATTCTGAGAGCAAATGACATTCTATTTAGTGCCACATCTGATTCAACCCTACCGTTACACCCAAAGGAAAAAACGCGATTGCTACCACTTCTAGTGCTTGAGCTGGGATACGATCCAGACTCAACTAGAATCGATGTTATGTATCCTCCGAGTTCCAAGGGGTGGTTTCCAAAAGTTGTGGAACAGGATACAAAATCAATCTTTACAGTTCAGGAGATTCTCGGACGAGATAAGTTACTACTCACAATCACTAATCAAGCAGACCTATCAAAAGCACCGACACATATACTCATTCATCCATATGAATTTGAAATCCTACGAATGAAGAGGGATTTCACCATTCTAAAGGATATTCTCCAGCTAAGTTTGGGTATAGATCCTATCAACACCAATGATTTTCTAGATGCACCACCTCCGAATTGGGCACAACTCTCTCGCTTAGTGGAAAATGTGACAATACCCTTTCTGAAACTAGGAAAAACCATGAGAGATACTATGCAACAATTAGTTCCGGTGTCTTTCACCGAGGACACCCGAGAACAAATAATGACATTTTTTGCATGGATTGGAAAGAACGAAATACCTGATGCTGACCCAGCAATCCTTCTCGAATCTAGAGGGGTTTTCCATCAACTTATGGTTGGATATTTACAATGTTTGATTGAAGGAGTGAAATCCCCAGAATATGTAAGAATTATGCTTCAAGCTGACAGAGGTGACCTCTCCGCACCTGATCGCCCTAAAATCGAGGCTGTTGAAACAAATCCATGGCATACTGCTTGGCTGAAAATCGAAGAAGGGCACCCCGATTGGATGGAACGTGTCATTGCAGTGGCTGATAAATTAAACAAAGAGGAGATAATCCTTACACAGCTGCCAGTATCGGCTAATGATGCGAAGAAAAGCACAGAAGCTTGGAAAGACCGTTTTGCTTTAGTTCGACATGGATTTATACTTCGAGGAATTGTGCACAAAGAAAGGCTGGGTTTGAAACCTGTTGTATATGTGGGAAGAGCCCATAGATGGCCTCATAAGCATTTAGAACTCTCTGTCCGTTTAGGCTATTCTCCTGAAACTCAGACCAGTCTGCAAGTAATGGTTCTCCCTCAATCATCTGTTGCTAGGATAGCTAGAGTGATTCCCAGATTACGGGTTGTCGATTGGGAGATGAATTGGATCAACTTGCCTTTGTATAAAGGAACTAAGAGATCGTGGGCGCTGAATTCATCTCAAATATTCAAGTCATTAGAAAGGACACGTAGTCTTAGACAGCTTCGGAATGAGTTTCAATCACCTAAGAATTCAGATTCAATTATAGTGAATCGTGATCAAGCAAAGGCTTTAGATTTGATTTCCTGGGGTATGTATCTTCGACCACTTGAATTGTTTCAATATTCAAAATACTATGAATTGGACAATTCAAAGATAAAGGAGCTTCTTGAGTGGCTACAATCCAAATCTGTAGTTTCTATGCAATATTTCCTTGCACAACTGAAAACCAGGTCCGTATGTATTCTCGCTGAAGGGCCCTCTAATAGTGTTTGTTCATTGACTAGGGCATTTTTGAAACATGCACCTAGTGCTTATGTCAGGATGACAGATGATGGGTCATCTTCTATTATCATAGCTAGAATACCTGAGGATGAAATCTACAACCTCACCTCTAAACTACCTGAAGCTGCCATCGAAAATGATGTCGCTCTTGAATTACTACCGGTTTCAGCATATGTTGGATACAGGAATAACTTGTTCCAACGTCTCCTGAGAAGTGATGGCACTTGGGATGATGATACAACAGGACTACTGAGTCAGGTGCGCCTTCGTCCTAAGGTTGTCGAATAGATATCAATCACTCCATTCACTGGGTAGCGATCCAACCACACCACGAATCTTCCTTCGAAGAACAACACCTATTGCTGCCAAGACACCAAATCCACCTAGTAGCGGCGTAGTAGCAGCATCTAGCTGAAGTTGCATGGTTTCATTCACAATTGTCACAACCATTGGATACTCCTGATTATTGATGATTGGCAAACCGCTGATTGTGGTGTTGAGATTGTACGTACCTACCTCTCGTGCGTCGAAATCAATTGATACAATGGCATGGACACCCACTTCGAATGTCCAATGTCCCACCTCGTTTCCATCTGGATAATAAAGCCAAGCATCAAGAAAGCCGTTCCAGTCTGGATGAGTTCCCAAGATTGTAACTGACACATTGATGGTGCAATGTTTTCCGACGTATAGATTTGAGGTTGGGTTAATATCTAACAGCACCACTGGTGTTACAAGAAGGCTGACCTCTACTGAAACTTGATTTTGTGTTGCTGAACCTGCAAAATACACCTTTACAATATGAGTCCCTGAGAGAAGTCCCAAGAGATTGATTGATGCTACTCCTTGTGAGTTAGTAATCAAGGTTTCTTGAAGTTCAATGACCCCTTCTTGAGTCACAGTGATAATGATTGAGGCTCCTGAGATTCTTCCAAGTACTCCACTCAAGGTCGTTGAAACCGGGACAAGTTCCCCAAAGGTCATGAGGTCTGGCATATCTACAGTCAAGGAACTTGGATAGCGAATCACAATGAGCATCTCAAGAGATGTTGAATTGAGAAATGCATCTCCTTCAAACAACAGAAATATTCTGTATTCTCCAGTAAAGATTGGATTCCAAGATACCTCACTCCCCTCTAGGGTGGAGGTGACTGCTGTCCGATCAGTCAGAGCACTTCCGTAAATCTCTCTACCTGCTGGATTGTATATACTCACCCACACAGTTGCATCCAACACAGTATCGTTGAGAGAGTCCTTCAGGATGAATGACAGGGAATGCTGTTCAGAGATGAATCCAGTGAGATTCTCATCAACAATTTCGATGTGAGTCAAGCTCACAACTGAGAACATCAACATTGAAGCACACCCGATGCGAGTTTCTGATTCCATGACAGTGACGCTCAATGTATAGTTACCAACTGGGAGTCCCTGAGTTACGAAAGACAGGGACATCTCGTTCCATGTTAGATACTCAGTTAGATTCACAAGACCCTGAGGTCCAGCAAGCTCCACAGTAACACCAAGCTCAGTAAGGGTGATTGTTGAGAATTGCTCGTCTATAATGGTGATAGAGATAGGCAACCAAATAGACCTGTCAATCTCAGATGGCATGTCTGTGGATACTGTTGTTGTCCCAAGCACCCACACCTGGAGGGCTGCATTGGATGGGTGATAATGAGTGGTCCCTGCGAATGATACTATGATTGTGTAGTTTCCCATCATGTCTAGAGTTATGTTCAAGACCATTGGATCAGTTCCAGACTGTATAAGGTTCCCATTAATGATCAGGCCGAGAGTCTGATGATGCGCTTCATAGTGAACGGTGAAGCCCTCGAGCGGAGTTCCACCTGAATCGCGAAGGAGGATAGAAAGTGATGCAGGAGTAGTTCCCGCTATGATGTTCCCCGTATCAATGAGTGAAAAAACAATTGCAGTTGCGTATCGTACATTGATGTCATCAGACGTGGCAATAGGAAGATAAACTCCAAGACCGCTGAATGAGACATCTAGGACCCAAAGGCCCTCATCATTCAGTGTTGAACCCCAATGGATATGACCTGTTGCGTTGGTGACCAGATAAACGGGTCCAATAATGTTGGCACCAGGACCGTCAACAGTTAGAGTCAGATTTCTTCCCACTAGAGGATTTCCCCTATGATCGGTCAGCAGAGCTTCCACGACAATTTCCTCTCCGACCTCAAGGTCATGGGCGGAGAGCATCGTTGTCAATTGAGTGCCTGAGTACACTGTGTGGTATGTTGTGTCAGAGAAACTATGAACTGATGATGCTCCTGAAGAAGATACAACGAGGGTGTAGAGCCCAACCATGTTTGGAGTAAACTCAATTACAGCTGCACCTTGAGTAACGCTTACAGATATTGACATGGTGAAGTACCCAAGCTGTACTTGGTCCCCGTATGGGTCAAATAGCGATACAATCAATGTGAGACCGTCGATTGGTGCGCCAAGTTCGTCTTCTATCCAGATAGTGATGTTGGTCATGGAGTTTGCGGTAGGTGGATTCGGTTCAAGGCTGGTCTCGACGACACAGTCAGTCATGACCACCAAGAGTTCCTGTATCTCGCCTCCGATAAGGAATTGATCCGGAGTTGGACCTGCATTGACTCTCAGGATACCATGACTCTCAACCGCGGTATAGGATACAAATGCCATCCCGGAGGAGTTCGTAGTAATATCTGCATTCCAGACTGGAACAAGGTCCATTCCTAGAACCTCAAAATGTATGGTTATACCCCCCCTCAAACCACTTGTTAAGTTGTAGACAAGGATGGTTGAGTCAAACAGATCAATCTCTGAAGGTGTGAGCCAAAGTTGACCTGTGACATATTCGAGAATTGAGATAGTTGTTGAGGTTGAGTTTGATAGAACATACAAATCTCCAGTATGCAGAACTGATATTGTCGCAAGACCGCCCTCGGATGGATCCCAGTAGATGCTAAGTAGACCTGGTACAGATGTGGCTGTGGTTTCAAAGACTATGACACTGCTTTGTTCAATGGTGAGTGTAATCGGTCTTCCAGAGATGTAATTACCAAGTGCATCCACATACCCAATTTGAATCTCTAGAGAATCTCCAACAAGTGAACTAGGATCATGCATTATCTCGATGATTGGAGTCACATACACTCTCTGAGGTACTGCATCGGTGGCACTCACGTTCAGTCCATAACCTGCGTAGGTCGCGGTTATAATGAAATCTCCAACCTCAAGAAACTGCTGGGCCAATGTGTGCTTTCCATACTCGTCTGTCAATTCAGACATTGATGTGAGGATGGTGCCATTACTCCATGTTATGGTGACCTCGATTTGTGAACCAACCATAGGTGTTCCACTCCAATCGCGGAGAGTAATGACAATACCAATGGTGGCTCCCTGTTCAATGGGCAGTCCTGGTGTGGTTATTGTCAAAGTTGTAGCAGCATAGACGGTTGTGCTCTCTATAGCTGAGGTTTCGAGTAACCAACCCTGAGTAATTAGCTGTGCATAGAACTGGAGGATGCCCGGTGTGTCAAGAATCAGATTGATGACCACAGTTCCGTCAACTCCTGTTGCATGATATGCATCATGTATAATGGTGCCGTTTAAGGTGATGAAACAATAAACACTTGCTCCTTGAATGGGAGATGAATTGGAGTCTATCACATTTACCACAAGGGGTCGTGATGTTGGTGCGACTGCGTCAGCAGGTAAAGTGATAGTCATTATCGGAGTTTCAAAGACCTCATCTGGTACCAGATCCGTAGCACTCTGATACCACAGCTGTTCTGCAGATGTAACTATGATAGTGTTACTACCTCTCATACTAGGAGTCCATGATATTGATAGTGCCCCTCCTGTTGTGACTCCCGAGTCAGTGAAGAGAAGCTCATCTCCAGGACCTCGAACCTCAACTGTAACTGCCAGTCCAGATATCGGTGCCATCAAGTGGTCAACTGCACTCACATTAATCCAGTTACTGACCCCGACTTCCGAGCTTGAAATAACTGTTACAGTAAGTGAGACCGGTATCAACACATCAAAGTCAATCTGACCTGTTGCTACCTCCCGAGAGAGGGAACCAGCATATATGGCCTCGTATCTATATGTCCCAGCAGAGTTTGCGACCCACACGAGGGAGACCTCACCAGTTGAGTTTGTAGAAAGAGTTTGATCAAGTATTGTGGTTGATGGTAGAAGGACTATCCTCAGAGTGATTGATTGCCCCATAATTGGATTCGACAGAGAGTCACTAAGATGGGCCCACAACGAACAAGTGTCACCAATCTCAACCTCAGCACCAACACTGCCTATCTGAAGATTACTGGATGACCATGATATCAATGACTCCGTGTCGGTTGTTCCAAGAAGTAGAATTCCACCAGTATAATCCGCTTGAAGCAAATACACTCCATTCTCTGACAGTGTTATAGTGAATGTCACGTATCCCGTCGAATTGGTAACAAGGTCCGAATCTAACACCACACTTGACGAAGGTGCGGTTATAGTCACATGCATTATCTGTCCTGTTAGTGGTTCTCCTCCTGTGGTTTCAAGCAGTATATCGAGTGAAACCTCTGTGTATTGAAATTCAGTACCAATTCCACTCCAGGTTATTGCCGTGTGTTCAGAAACTGTTATGACCCCTGAGACCTGATTTCCCTCTAGCGACTGGTTTCCTGGAAAGATCAGTGTGAATGTGTGTACATCTCGACCTGATGGGATCCAAGTAAATGAGCTTCCTCCAATCCTAGAGATGTCCAGGTCAGTGTAGACTGTTGCATCCAGCGAGTTCTTGATTGTCAGAATGACTTCTTGACCTGAGATCTGGCTAGAGTTGGCGGCATGGTGAAGTGACCAATCTATCAAAATTGATTCTCCAACTGCACCAGTAAGACTAGACGATGCGGAGATGTATGTCGGATTGGGCTGTGCAATCACAACCTCATCAATTAAGACTAATTGTGTACAGTAAGGTTTCTCAATTGTGATTGTAAGTGTATATGTACCTGCATCAAGACCTGAGGTTGGTACTGAGAACCAGAAAAGTGAGCTCTTATCATAGTACCACTCTAAACCCCCAAGATTGATGGTTACTTGTGACTCCCCTGTGTCAACGTTTCCGACAAGAGACCATGAAATCGTACCATTGACACCCTCACCCATCTTCACAGTTGGTGTTTCAAGATCGAGAAATCCCACAATTGTCCCTTGAACTGAAACACTTAGTAAGTCATATGCTTTTGATGCACCCCAATCTATCACTCTGATCGCAACGTCTGCAGAGCCCAATACATCCACACTTGCTGGGACTGGAACCATCAGTGTATCAACGTTGGCTACATTTGTATAGAGGTGCCACTGTCCAAAAGAGTGGACCAAGACAGAGTGACTTGCTGACACAGCGGTAATCGTCACAGAGACTGGCAAATCTGCACCTGGTACAGTGGTTGCACCAGCAGACGCAATGATTATTGTTGAGGGTACATCAATATACTTACACCTGAGTCCTAGAATGGAAACCATCCTGAACACTGATTCAGTGATGACAGGTTGTCGCAAACTTGTTGAGTTGTACCATCCGGTTTCAAAATGTGACCTCAAGGCGCTATCGACCTGCAATCGGTCTATCGACTCTAAATCCGTGGAGAACGCAGAGGAGTTCAAGAGAGAAAGGGTTGCCACATCATATGACAGCGCCAAGAGGTCTGTGTATTGCAAACGAGTTTCTATAGCTGCAGTGATTTCGGAAGCCATACTCGCTGTGAGAATGCCAAGTCGTAATGCAGCTCTTGTTGAGAGAAAATCAATTGCTTCCTGATTTCCAGCATAGGGCTCAAGCGACCATCCAGATGGGTCCCAAGAACCCGATGTATACTCAGATAAAACAGCTGACTCAAGTATTGACCTATACGGAATTGTATCTAGTTCATCAAGAAGATATAAGGTTTCAATTGCTGCGACGGAGTATTGCATATGTGCAGTCCCACTCATGTAAATGGGTCTGTAGTGTCCTGTCACCCACTGTGCCTGCGAGAGGAACAGGACCACCTCTGAGATGACTCCAGGAGAGAGACTGACACCAAGGGACTCTGCCATGGAGGTTCCAAAGTACTGAGTCCAAACACTCATAGTCCTGTATTGGTTAAGCCCATAGTCAGGCGGACTCACAGCAGTGATATTTTCCCAAAGAGGGTACATGTTCAGTTTGTCAAAATATGAAAGATACTCTGCTGCAAGATTCAAATCGATTGAATTCGATGAATGTGACAGTCTGCTTGCGCTGAGAATCCAACTACTCCACATGAGCGATGGGAATACTTCCATTGTTTCATAACCAATGTCTGTGGATATTGAAGCGACATAAGCTATGATCCCACTAGCTAGACTCCCTCCTGTTTCACTCAATTCCTCAAGACAGGCAGCTACGCGACTGGTTTCCCGAGTCTTGGCGACGAGATCTGATGCTTTGGATTTGATTCCAAAACCGCCTGAGCTGAGTTGATTGTTGGAGAACCATGTGAGCCCTGTGGTCCTATTACTAACACTAAGGGTTCCAAGAATCTGCATAGTTGCGAGAGCTGATGCTGTTCCAGTGACAAGTTCCTCATCGGGATTGTGAGAGTTTCTGTATGAGCCATCGCCATTTGCTGTACGAGTGACTATCCAACTGGTGAGTTTAGCAGGATCAGGATGCGCCTTCCCTATGTATTGCAGAGACCTGAGATATTTGAGCGCGTAGTCGTTTGTCGCTGATAGACTGGTTGGATTCGAGCCAATTGCTCCCCACAGGTCTGGGTCCGATGTTTTACCCCCATCAATCACAAGCGATCTCAACCAACTCTCAAGATTAGCACTGTTTATGGAACCAAGTTGACCCGCCTGGTATAGCGCTTCAGTCACGTGGTATGTTGATGTTATGCTATTTTCGAATCCTCCGTCAACATCCTGACGTGAGCTCAGGTAGGTAACTATCTCCGCAACATTGAACGACCCAGTCAAGCCCATTGTATCAATGAGCCACAGTCCCTGGGCAGTGCTCCGGCAGTTGACGACTCCGTCACTAGTCGATGTCATGTACCCCGTTTCTGAACCATAATCAACCTCCAAAGTTTCTAGCAGGCTTTGAACCAGCGCGCTGTTCTGGGAAATCCATGTGGTCCATGCTGCACCTGAGAGAAGGGAATATGACGAATAAGCTGCATAGTATGCTTCCGCGATGGTGGGCTCATGCATATATGTGAAACCACCTGCTAGGAGCGACCCTGCAGGGTCCTGACGGTCAGCTAGTGCGGTAGCTGTTGACGTTTCTCGCAAGGCTGATGAGAATGCAATTGTGTTCTGCAATAAGCCACGGCCTGTGCCAGTCAACAATGCTGGGTCCTCGCAGGAAAGGAGGAACACATCAAGGGGATACGAGTCATAACGCAAAGATGCAAGATTCCCTGAGGAGGCATCAGTCAAATCGACCAGTCTGGACATTTCGGTCTGAGTCTGGTCTACAGGAAGACTGAGACCGGATTCAGTGGTCAGGGATGTGCCCACCGAAAGTGGAACTGGGGATGTAATGAAGACCGCTCCTGCATACTCTGCAGATTCTTGTAAGACCACTGTAGCAGGAGCGGTTAGAGAGGGTGGACTGGCTCCTCTCAGTCTGTGAAGTATCCATGCTGAGCGCCCGGTGAGAATCAGGGTGATGTCCTTCTGAATGAGTAGATCAATCAACGTCTGAGAAACCGCTGCCCCATCACCTGAACCGACACTAGCATCAACGAGTATAACCGAAACCCTAGTCAGCAGGTCTGAGTCTGCGATGACATCAGCGACATCTATAACTCGGGAGACCATGCCTGATGAGTTAAGAATCTGAGACCAAATAGTACCCCGATTCGAGATGTCACCCCCTGAAAATTCCAAGACAAGATATGGCTCTGTATCGACCATGAGTGGTGGATCTGCGGAAACTGCGAATTCCTCCATTGGTCTTGCATCTCTTTGGTTTACAGGAGTAAATCCTTGTGAAGTTGTATCAATCGGGATGACTAAAAGCATGAATGATATGATGAGTATTAGTAGAGCGCGCTTCATTATGGCTGGTCCTCCCATAAGTCTGAAGGGTGTCCTACGGGTCGGATCTCTACTGCGGAAAACAGGTCGAAGGGGGATCGGCAAGAGAATAGACCTGAAAGACTTGTAGAACAAGGGTGTGGGTAATTCGATCCGACCCGGGACATTGCTGTTTGCATGATCGTTCTATTCATATTCCCACCCCGACATACGCATAGAACACTATGAGGACTGCAAGTGCGAGAAAAAGTTCTGCAACTCCCCTTCCGGGGTGCTTCTGCAGTGCCGCTCCCAAGAGGTGGAAATCTCCCCCTCGCAGCGAACTGTTGAAGAGCACGCACAAAGCCAAGTACCAGCAGAGCAGTATAACAGGAGCTCTGAGCAGGAGCACCACTGGAAGAAAGAGAAGTGTGAAACCAATGTACAGCGATGCCACTGTGCTCACATAGAGGGCGGTAACAAGCACTGCAACCTTTGGCGGACGGTCAACCTTCAGGAACAAGTTCAGCTCGGCGTACGTGCTGCCTCCTCCAATCCCTTCTAGATCTATTCCGAGGAGCGAACACACACCATATCTAACTGCAGTGTTGATGAGCATCCCTGGTAGGAAGACGAATGTCGCGATTGACAGAACCGTGTTTCTCGTCCATGAAACGAGTGCGCGTCTATTTCCTGTCAATAAGAGTGCAGAGCGAACAATTGTTGCTACTACCACAACGAGTGGAGCTATTTTTACCGAGAAGATTAGGTTCGTCGCTAGCAATGCTAGCACATCTGCCTCGGTCTGCATCAGCAGACCTCCTTTGGTTGTCTTTCCGCTTCCATTTTACAGTCCTGTGCAAGAGAACGCAACAAATGTTCAAAGCACTTTTCAACTCTCATGATATGGCATAATAGTAAATTAGAAGGAATTTAAAGGACAAATAGGCTTAGCGTATGGAAATAATAGTTAAGAATCAATTTTATGATGAAAAGGAGAACTATGAGGACTTATTTTATCAACTCATTGGTCAAAAGTGCAAAAATCGGATGTTCGCAGCTTTCAAAAATCATGGATTATTTCTTTGGTTTTTCCCTTTGCTCAGCGTTGAGTGTTGTTATACCTGATGAATCAGTGTCCATTCTTCTGAATGATCGGGCAAGTGAGTGAATTGAGGTCTCCACTTCTATGCCCTGTTCGAGGCAGACTGACTTGAGAACAGTGAGAGCTGTCGGTGACCATCCAGCAACATCGAGTACACCTGGTGTGATCATTGAACGAAGAATCCTTCTGAATCCCTCGCGATGAGCTGGAGTCAGCACTCGTGCGAGGACATGCATGACGACTTTTCTATCTCCTGTCCCAGAATAACCACAAACAACAAGCAATCTCTGTACAGCATCATAGGTGTTCAGAATTTCTAAGATTTTCAATGCTGAAAACCAACGCTCCTGATCATCAGAAAGCAACAGCCGATCACAGAAGGCGAGGACTCCAGGGTCTCGACGTCTGGCAAGTTCGAGGAGTACTGGTTCACGAAGAATGATGTGTAGAGACTCATCTTTTGCAGTATCCCATAGACTCTCTGTCAGGGTTTCTTGAAGAGATGGAGCAGAATAATCAGGGAGCGAAGACGAGAACTCCAAGATTAACTGATTTTGCCTCATGTAATACTGTCTTGCTCTATGCTAATAAGCTCCTAAGGTGTGTATCCTATAGTAATAAGTGGAGTCAACTCCATCAAGTGGTTACGATGGAAAAGAGAGCGGTTGTTACAATTGACTGGTTACGGAAGGGACGCATGGTTGAAGATCTCACCATCCTTCGAAACCTCATCTCTGACTCTTCAGCATGGAAGGTAAACACAAAGAGGGATACTAAGGAATTCGAGTCCACTTTCGGTCTGCAACCCATTCCGAAAAAGGCTAGTACCGAGTCTGTTCTCAGGAGAACACTAGGTTACGACCACGTTCCAGAAGTTCGAGTTCCGTTGATGCCAGTTGGTAAGACCACTCGCTCGCAGGTTTCATCACTCTTGCCCAGAAATCTGACGAAGGATGAAATCTCCGCTTTATCCTATGTTTTTTCTAGATTTGTTCTTGAAGACCTCCCTAAAGATATTGAGTGGCCACTGGTGCCTCAAGGTCTTGATCCACTATCTGCCGCCCTCTTCACTATCAATTATGTATCTCGATTAACCGGAGAAGAAACACGATGGCTTGTGTCATTGTGGAGATCCAACATTGTAGAACATCAGATTAAGAACCTCAACAAGATTCACGAACTGCTTCTAACCATTGATGACGTTGAGGATGTTATAGAGGAAATTCGTGGAATACAAAGTGCCACGAAAAAGCTACTCGTGCCAGACACGTCAATTGACATGAGAAATGTTCAGGATAGCCTTTCTGAAACAATGGGAGAATGGGTGAAGACTCTCGATGAAAAGAAGAGTTCGCCAAAATCAGAGGTTGTTGATATACGACAGCAGCTTGCATCAAAGGTTGCGAAAGAGATTGCAGATAGAAGAAAAACTGATCTGGATCCGGTTTCCCTTACAACTTGGAACATTCATGCACTACGACCAGACGGTCCAATGGCGGCTGAACATGAGCATATGTTGAAGATGTTTCGTAGTGATTTGAACATCTTGAGATATGATGTTATAGTTAGAATGTGTGAATATCTTGCAGCTACTGAACAACCTGGTCGACCAACAGCGGCTGAAGTTGAGAAAGTCATTGGAACCAAAAGACGCATGTCTCACTATACCCTCCAGAAACTCGGGATGGTGCTTTCAGAGCGGTACATCCCGTCAATAGGTACAATGGGTCTCAATTACCGTTTCATCTTCACTCAGAAGCAAAAGGAAGGTGTTCTTAGTGATGGTCTCTTGGAACGGATGGTCCTCTCTGAATCTGAATTTGAGGGATGCACAATTCACCTTGAACCTAGAGGAAGCTCCGTTGCTCAAAAACGTCTACCCTCTGAAGCATATCAGATGACAGCTAATTCTGAGATCATTTCGCTGAGATTGGACCTCTTCAATAGAGACTCGAAGTCATGGCTTCATGGACCATGGGATAAAGACCTCAAAGTTAAGCAACGAACCAGAGGATGGCTGAAGCGCGAAGTCCACCCTAGAAAAAGAGTAAGTCATCCAACAATTAGAGAGCTAGATCTCTTTGGTCCTTTGATGTCATTTCGTGGTCTACGAGGGTCTCGGATGTGGTTCTTACGTGAGATGGGATATCCTGAGAGAACTGCACGACGATATCTTCATCGGATGTTAGATAACAAAATACTCCGGTTACTCTACACCCCCACTCTGGAATTCTGTGGTCTACCTGAAGGTATGATTGTAGGTGGAAAATTCAAAGATAGTCAAACACGACAGTCATTCATCGAGTGGATGACTGCTAGACTTCCTTTTGTTCATGTATATACTGACGATTCCAAACACTTGGTTGCCCGCATTCGACTTCCTCTATTCTCTACGGATATTGTTGGAGGGAGGATTTTGGAAGAGAATAGTCTGGCAAAACAGCTGTTTACAGCACGGTTAAGGTCGTACAAGACTTACCAGATGACTGTCTTTCATCGAATCTATAACAAGAACGAATTCGTAAATCCCTGGCAACGTTAGTCCTATCATAGCCATTGCTCGAGTGATGACTGACGTGTGCCAAATCCCTTCCACAGTTTGAGGACTTTTTCTGTCGTGACTTCAACTGTTGGTTCTGGCATTACCATTCTGAGCGAACGTGTAAGTGATGGCACTATTGGTGGATTCAACTTCAATTGGATGTTCTGTGTGGTGATGTATGACGCTTCATCGAAAATTTCACGAGCAAGAGAGAATTCCTCTCGTTGAGTATGTGGAACTCCTCTGGCTTTTAATACCTCGATGAGACTCCCATGTCGCTGTAGAAGAATCGATCCCTTGCGAGGTCCAATTCCTTTTACTCCTTCATGAAAATCGCAACCACTTAGGACAGCAAGGTCTCTTAATCGCTCTAGATCTAGATCCATCTTAGTTTCAAGCTCTGAAAGCTTACTTCTTAGAATCCGTTCATTTGATACCTGGAGTTGCTTCGTGACATGCAGAGCTCCGAAAAGAAGTGCATCTACGTCATTCGAAACCACTGTGTCAACTAGACCGTCCCTACACATAGCTGCTGCCATCATCTCTGCCTCTGATGGGGCAGTGATTGCAGGAACGCCTATGACTCTGGCAAGGTCTTTGATATGGTGCCCTGCAAAGTACATCCTCACAGCTCGGCTGTTCCATAGTGCCTCAGCAATCTCTTCGTTGAAGGGGTCACCTTCGTCAACAAATTGCTGATAGAGAGATTGAGCTTTTTGTATCAGTTCAGGATTCGGATCCCGTTTTCGTGACTCCGGAGGTCCATCAAACACCAGGACAGGAAGGATATGAATACTGAGAGTAGACCCGACCAAGCTTAGCAAGGTTCTAACATGTGCTAATGGTAACCTCCCGTCAGGAGATTTCGTTGTTTTAATTGCAGTGAGTCGTCTGGTCAAATAGTTTGGTACATCAATCGCAATTGCTCCCGGACTGATTTCCTCGATTCCTACCCAGCGCCAAGGAACAATGCTATCATTCCAATGTTTCACACCCATAGCCGCCGCCTCTCATTTCATACTTCTGATTCCTTTTGAGTCCGCTCTGACAATTATGCTTGGAGGATTCTTCGACGCTGTGCATCTTTCTACGAGAATCCGAATTAGACTCTCGTTTGTTTTTAGCCTGTCAATCCGTACAACACTATCAACCGCATGAGACAATACATTTCCACCAATCGGTGTTGTTGCTCCGGAAACCCAGTTTCTCGAGGATTGATCGGTTATGAGTGCGTGAGTATTTGTTTCATTTACAACACTCCTGATGACTTCAAAGGTATGAAATAGTTCTCGCTGACGACCTTTTGTTCCTGGAGCACCAGAGAGATTCAGAGCACCTGTGAGACTGTCTAGAACAATCACAGAAACACTACCTAGATTGTCAAGCGACCCCATCATCTGCTCAGCATCAGCCAGACTCATAATCTGTCCCACAACGATCCTACTCAAGACCTCTGATGCATTGTCCGCTGACGCACAAAGAGATCTTGCTAATGCAGGGCTGTAGTTAGTTCCTGAGTCTAGGAAGACGCACTTTGCGTTTGGTAGAGACTTGGCGGCTGACACTGCAATCCCATGTGCCATAATACTCAATGGTGCACGTTCTGAGCTGTGTAATAGGCTGATTTGACGTGGAAGCACAATGTTCTCAAAAGATTGTTCAAGAACTCTTGGAGTAAGTCTAATCTTTGATTCTGTAGGAATCTCAAGTTCTTCAAGCGGCACTCTCAACGGAATCTATGACCTCCCGGATTGCTGTAAAGTTTCGATTTAGAAGCAGCTCTGACTCATGACCCTGTTTTAGTGTTTCAACATTGAGACCTGTTACTTCCATATCTGGCACGAGCACCATCAATCCCCACTCCGATGGGAACACGGTCATGCGTATTGGCCACATTGACAACAGATCATTTACTGTCTTCTCATCCTTTGCAAGTCTGTATTCTTTCATCATCAGTCCATTCTTCTCATCAATTATTGGAATCATCTGAACTGCCTCAGCAAGAAGAGTAGGAGCTTGACCTTTACTCTCGATGCCATATGATTTCAGAAGTGCTAAGACTCTATCTAACATCGAAAGGTTTCTTCCAGTAGAAACAAAGAGAACATCAATCTCTTCGAAATGAGTCAAGGAGATGGGTAATAATAAACGATCACGCATCAATTCGGCAACTTTGTTGCGATGTTCCGGGTTAATTACTAGAACTGAGTTTGTCGAATTCAAGGTGAGGGATGATCCATCTCCGGTTTGTATCACACGTTTTGAAAGACCACTTAGTGAACCACTGACCCCAGATGGAATATACTCCTGAATCTCATTTAGTATTGCTGAGGGATCTCCAATGAATGAGATGAGAATTGATGTAGCGACCGCTGTGACAATCGATACGACAAGACCAAATGGCAGAGCAATGACAAAACCTACCACAATCATGTAACCCGAAGCAGCATAACTTACAACGTTGAGGACCATCTTGACAGGAGTATCTTCTTTCTGCTTTTTCATGAGCCTAAGGAGAACTACTGTGATAGCTCCTGCAATTATAAGTGGAAATGGATTTCCTGTCCTGAAAGCGAGTACAACTCCGACAACTGATGATAATAGCTCCGCACCTCCTGCAAGAGCAATAGCTCCTGCAAACACTAAGCCAACCAGTTTGAGGATGCTTTTTCCAAACATTAACTGTTACCTCCGACCAGCTCTGAAACTCTGGACAGGTAAGGTTGGACTGTGGGACTCCCGTCCTCCTGCAACCTTAACACCCCAAGCTGCTCCCTGTTTTCTAGAGTGTCAATCACTCTTAGAATTCGCGTGGAATCTTCCAAAGGCTGACGAACTAGAACAAGATCGTGGTCAACCCATTTCTTGATATTACGATAATGAACTGCAAGATTTCCGGACTCGGTCAACTCACGGCTCTCACTGGTGATTATGATTGTAAGTCCTCTCTCCTGCACGAGACCAGCTAATGTGGGTAGGACCTCCTCAACGAGTTCTCTACCCCATAGGATGGGGTTCTTCCTCGCCATGTCAAGCAATCGCGTAATTGGATCAATCACGACGAGTGAAACTCCCTTCTGAAGTGATTGCGGGAGTCCAAGAATGTGATCAAGAGCTTCATTTCTGTCACCCATCATACTTACGCATACGTTCTGAATCACTCCTCCCACCGAATCTATGGTTCGTTTTAGAAATGGGATGAAACTATGCTTTGAGTCAGTGTTGATCCACTCCACCTTTGAATAGCTGGATATTTCTGCCGCGATTGAGCATGCAAAAAGAGTCTTTCCAGAGCCTGCAGCTCCCCAAAGATGAATCAATCCATCCAGTGTAAGAGTGTCAGTTAGAGTTGCTTTAGACACTTGCTGAACCACTCTCCTCCTTAGAACCTGAGGCAGAATCGGCGATGTCAACCTCCTCTAGAAGAGAGAGCTGATGCGTTTCTTTGATATTCCTCCTCTTTTTCTTTGATCTAGCAGTGACAACATCTGCTCCTGTTATGTTCATCTCAGGTTCTTCAGGCTCTTCAGAGATTTCATTCGCTGTTGCATCGACTGATGCATGCAACATCATATCCAGTAATTCATCGTCCTCCTCAGTTCCCTTGCTTGGTGCTGAATCAGTATCTTCAGGATTTGATTCCTGCACTTGTTTTGGAATTATGACCTCTTCTGATGCGAGCTCTTTATCCATCTCCTCGACTGCTTCTTTCATGGCACGTTGGTTGAGATGGTCATCAATTGAATCCTTGATGTCTGGACGTAGAGCACCGATATGATAGAGTGCATTGTTGAGCTGCGTTAGATGTTCTACTGCCTCAGTGAAGGTGATAGCTTTCGTAACATGCCCAGTGAGACCGACATATGCGAGTGCCAGGGATTCCTCTTGCTCTACACCTCCAAGATCCTGGAAGAGACCTAGAAACTTCCTCAAACCGACATCCGCCTCTTTCATTGATACTGAGCTCGAATCACTTTGAAGGGGAGCAAGCCGTACGCACTCGTCAAGAACTGAGCACGCCGCGCCAACCGCCGTATCAACATCCCCCTCCTCAAGAGCCCGACCTGCTGCGGCTATCAATGGTGAAACGACGAAGTTCAAATCTCCGATGAGCACTAACTTATCCTCATTCTCCAAAATTGATTTTGAGATTCTATCCGCATCCCCTAGTCTATCCAACACACTCTGTTCATCACTGAGGGTTGTGACGAATCCACTGATTGAGGACCTTGAGGATTGTAACAACCAACCGCCCACAATTCCTGACAAAGCGCTTGCTAGTAGTGGTAATATCAATGATCCTGTACCAACTGTAAGAACTGAGAGAGTGGTCGCGACTCCAATGATGAGCCCTACCATTGCTAGAATTCCAAACCAACCCCTTGTCAGACCACTCTCTAGCAATGCCCACTTATTTCCAATGATGCTCTTCTTCAAATCAGGAAGTCGAGAACGGGCATCACTCCTACGGACAAGTACAAATTCCTCTGGTGTAACCACTCTTCCGGTGTCTGTTAGCCAAGTCAAATCCATCGTTGGTTTTGTTCCTTTTGTAATAACATAGACCGTTCGTGTTTCATGGATGAGTGACTCCTTCTTTCCAGTCGCCCCTCTGAGCAAAGGCAACCGAATCTTGCCCCAGGGCGTCACCAAAGTCTGTTCATTCATGAACTCCTCGAGTCCGACATCTCCCAAGACTCGTGGGAGTGTCCTGTTGATGCTCTCAAGAACAGCGGCTCTCATAGCCAAACCACTCTTACCAAAAGCGGCTTCACGCAAGTCAAGAACATAGACAATGTCCACATGGACTCCACGAGTTCCTGGAATTGCTTCTAATCTTACTCCTAGTGTCAAGCCATTGGGATACCTTATTGTAAAGTGTCCTGTCACCTCTAAGGCCGCAGTTATGTCATGTTCCTTCTTCGTAGTAGTCGATGATTCTTGCTCAAGCTCTTCGCCTTCAGTAACCTTGTCCTCTTCTTTTGTTAAGCTCATTTTTTCTGCTCCTCCATTGTCATTCGTCTTCTCCCCCGCTTTCGCTAAATCTACTCTCCAAGGCTTCTAAGAGACCTCGGGATATTCCGAGTACTTTTGAAAGACCTCCAAGTTCAGCAATGATTGCTATCGAGTGTAACAGCCATCTTGAAGATTCGAGTAAACCAAACATATCTCCCATGCTGATACCTAACTTGATAGCAAGCTGTCTTACCGAAATCTCAGTTGAAGCCAATGCAGCCATCATATGATCAAATGAATCATCCAAGTTACTTCCGCTCTCAATTGATACTAAGTGACGAAGCAGCCACAGAAGCTGTGTGTTGTCTTCTATTGTTGGAAGTAATGCTAGTAATTCCCTTGCTGTTGGGATGCTCAAATAGAGTCTATTCACAGTCCGGCCAAGTTTAGTCGGTTTGAGTTTTCCATTGACCTCCCCCTCAACAAGACCCAACCGAATCAATAGAGCAAGAGGTGAGGTTTCTGACAATGCAAGTGGAATCACATAATCTGCAAGAGTACCTAGCTCGCGTGAGGAGGTCATGCCTAGTGTCACCAAGTGATGACAAAGAATTCCATCTTCACTAATTGGGCGACCACAAGAGCACATCGGACCCTCGACTATTCCTGATGGGGAAAGTCTCGCAGAGAACCTACATGTATACTGTCCTCCTCCATAGCCTGTGATCAATCCCCCAATCACGGTTTCATGTTGCTCCCGGACCTTTGTAGCTCCGAGTACCCCTTTCCGTGCTGAGTGAATTGTATCTGTGAGTGCATGCCGCTCAATTGCAGCTTCAGCAGTAATTTCTCCAAGCTGTAGGACTCTCATTGGTGCCTTGGAATCCCTAATGGCACAATGGACTAGAAAGGCCTCACCTAATATCCCATTCTCAATTTCTTCAAGAGTTGCTGAAGACAACATATCCAGAATGACGAGAAGCTGCTCTGATAGTGAACTTGCCTCACCCAAAACACTGGGAATCGAGTCATGCTTTGGTGTGAGTATTTCTTTTCCTGATTCTGGATCTACGAGTAAATCGAAGTATCGGTCCTTTATCTTGTCAGCTTCACCAGTACTCCCAGCAAGAAGAATGCCAAACCCGACCTTATCCTTTCCTGGTCTCCCTGCTCGACCAAGCATCTGATGGACACTGTTGGCTGAAAGGAACGTTCGATAATCCTGAGGTGACTTAGTACTCGATAGAACTACAGTCCTGGCAGGTAGATCCATTCCTGCAGCCAGCGTGGATGTGGCTGAGATGACTCTGATGAGTCCTTGATTGAAAAGTCGTTCAACAAGCCTGCGCGTCTGGTAATCAAGACCTGCATGGTGATATGCAGTACCGTCATGAAGCAACCCTCTCATATCAGAGGGTAATGTCACATTGACATTCTCCAATGACTTAAGCTCGATGTCCAACTTGTCCTTCTCACCTGAGGTGAACTGTCTCCCAACATCCTCAGCAAGTCGGAGAGCTTGCGCCTCTGCTTCTCGTCTAGTTCGATTGAAGACAATAGCTTGACCATCACCTTGAACCGTTGTCATCACCAGTGTCTTGAGACTATGATTCTTGTTACCTGTAATCATCACTTTGCAAACTAGAGGAACAGGGCGTTCATCTGACTCGACCAATTCACAGTCCATCCATTCTGCAAGCTCTTCTGGTGACCCAACTGTAGCTGAGAGCGCGATTATCTGTAAATCCTGTAACTGTCTTCTCATTCTCACAATGAGGCTCTCAAGTCTAGCACCTCTCCCAGGATCTGCAAGAGTCTGTATCTCATCAATCACAACAGTGCCTATTTCAGAAATCCAGCTCACGTTTCGACGGAGCAGAGAGTCTGCACGTTCATAGGTCGTAACAATGACATCATACTCTGCAAGATCTTCTCCAGAATTCTGGAAATCGCCTGTGGAAATCCCTACTGCTACTCCAAACACCTCATACCGGTCTCGAAGAATCTGACTCACCTGTACGGCAAGAGCTCGCAGTGGGACTAGAAATAGTCCCTTTTTTCCTGTGGTGACTGCTCGTAATATTCCTAACTCGCCAACAAGGGTTTTCCCTGATCCTGTTGGACTTGCAACCATGATATTCTTTCCATCAAGGAGGCCCTTGTCTAGTGCAAGATTCTGAATACCTCGAGGTTTGATGCCAGCTTTACCTATGATTTCCTCCACCTTTGAGGATACATCAGCCACAGCCATCATCAACTAGCACCTGCCACTTCCTGAGCCTGTCGTAAGGCCATGCTCCCTTTCATTGTGATTCTGAAGTTTGAATAAGCTACACCACTGTGGCTCTCATGTCCGCGCAGAATCATGCTTGCATGTTCAAGTCTTGCGAGAATACCCTCTATGTCTGGGTCTTTCTCAGTGTCATTGGCAATTATGAATCTCCGGACTGCTTCCTCAGTAAGGGGTTCATATCGCTCTAGGAGTTTGAGCACCTGAATGGCGAGGTATGTGTTCCCTGCAGCGACCATCTCCAGCAATGTTCGATTATGCATTGGTCGTTCTAGCTCGCTTGGGGGCGTGAGTTGGTCGATACGTTGTGACATCTCTTGAAATGAATCTCGTGAATCAAGATCTGGCTGCTCATCCAATCGAATTGGTTGACATGTTTCAGTACCATCATGAACCAGAAGGGCTGTTTGGTCATCCATTATCCGTAAGTATGAAGACTCTCTTGGTGATATGCGCGCTTTGGTGTGCATTGATGTCATTGCATTGAGACCCAGTAAGTCTGCAACGATTTTGACATCAACAGACTCTCGAATTCTTAGTGAAACACATGACGCAAGAACACCTATCGATCCTGGAGCCATGTCTGCTGGATGTTCAAGAGCTAGCACCAGAGGACCTCTTTTCTTTAGATTCTTCAACAAACGTTCTGAGAAGGAATCATGTTTCATGAATCGCCGGTTCCTAATCCGCATATTCTCTGCACCATCTAAGATAACTATCAAATTAGGATCTGGTTGTAATCCTGCCAGTTTAATGCAAATCAGATTCCATGCAAAGCTGTCTAGACCCGTCGATCCAAGTGATATTTTTATGATTGACAGTGAGGGATCTGCAAGACGTCTTGTTGGGACAGTCTGAGTTCCGTAAAATGCTCTGGCCGCAGTACCCATGTGCAAGGATCTGATTGCTTCCATTCCAATTAGCGACTTCTTTGAAGGCCTATGGTCTTGGACCATCTGGCCATCTGGCGATAATGATTGGGGCTCTTCAAATTCTGGATTAAAACGGACATCAGCAAGTGTTGCATTACCTAGAGAAACTGCTCGTGAAATGGCAATTTCTAGCTCAGCTGCTCCACGCAGGTCTTGAGCTGCAACAACCTGTAACGCAGAGATGAAAAGTGGAACATATTCACTTCGAGGATTTCCTTCTGAATCGATTGGATTCAAGACAAGGTCTTTTCCTAGCTCCATGTATACAGAAGAATCTGTTAGTGCAGTTAGTTTTGCTAGAGACGATGAACCTGTCACCAATATTACTCTCTTTCCAGCTCTAAGAAGCTCAGAGGTCAGAAGAGTTAGTATGTTATGGCGTAATGCTTCAGTCCCCCCACAGACAAGTGTTCCAGTCTCCAGATCCTGTGGTGACAAGCCAGCTGGCGGACCAGTCTGCAATGTATCAGGATTTAGTGTGGCTCCTAACCGATAATCATCCGGACGACCACGTATTGGAGCGATGAATTGACCCGGAACATTAGTGCCAACCTCTGCTGCTAGCTCACTTCGTAACTGAACAAGCCACTCAGCTAATTCGGATCCAGCTGCATAGAACCAGCCACTCTGTCTATCTATTTGATGAAGCCTCATTCTTGAAGACAGGTGTCGCGGGTTTACTCGCTCCCACTCCTTCTCTGGCACCGCTGCCTTCACCGCAGAATCAAACGCACTGGTCTGTGAAGCGCTCTGCATGTGACCCACAATAGTGGTATGTGAGATCCAAATGCCGCTTCGTTTTCGAACATAAGCGTCTTGATCTCCTTTTGATAATGCATTCAGATAGCCCTCAAGCATGTTTGAGATCTTTTCCTCATTCATTGCTCTAGTGAGTTTCTCAGGTCTCATTGTCACTGTCAGACAAAATCCATTGGAGGTGTCCAGAGCTCTAACAAGTGAACCAACATTACCCAGAAGGTTCGGACTTGCCCTCCAGAGGTCTAGTCCAATAGAGTACCGAGTACCACCCGTACCTCTCAATTCGAGATGCTCATCATTTTCTATACAGGTTACATCTCCTTCCGGAACCTCAGTCCAAACTTGAAGCAGATTGTTTAACCACTGAGAACCTCTGAGCTTAGGAGAAAATAGCTGAACCAAAAGAAGGACCACAGCTGTAATCGTGGCGGCTATTGGAATACAGAGACCAATGACGACAGCTACCAATGAAACAAAGAGCAATCTCCCTAAAGGGAGTCCAAGACTTCTCTCCTCCCATCTAATCTCAGTACCTGTGGTTATACTACCTTTTGGCTCGGATAGCTCCTGCAGAGGATCAACCTCCGGTTTCGTACCCAAGATCAAGCGTTTGCCCATGCTAGATCTTCCCCCTCCTAGTTACAGTACTTTCAGATTGTCTCTGCAGCATATCCAATGCTTGTTTTATGCGACCAACATAAGCAGGGTCTCCACCAGCAATGACAATTGATCGTTTCCCTGTCATTAGGAGTTCAGGCATATTTCCGAGAGTTGGATTGCCATGTGCGATGAGTAAAGGTTGTTTTGTGAGGACAGTCCATCGGTACCCATGTCCGAGCTCTAGGAATCTCATGATGTCCTCAGGTTTGACACCCAAAGGTATCTCAAGCCCTACTCGTTCTTCTTCAGGATACACTGGTTTCCATTCCTCCTGTGTTTACCATCAGTATATCCTGTTTCTCAGCCCGTTCCACAGGTAGATGTGGATATGCTGCTCTCATGGAGCTTTCAAGGATCATAATGTCTGCGAGCATGAGCATTGAAAGTTTCTCAACCTTCGAACGTGTATATGGCAACCGCAGTACCCTTCTTCGGATCAGCATTCCAACCTTTGTTGATTCATTACCAACTGGTCGATTGATAAAGAAAACAAGGGTACCACCCGCTTCATTCTCAAATCGTATGTGCATTGCTTGGAGTACTTTCCTCGCAGAATGACTCAAGTCGATACCTAGGGGTACACTACCAAGCAATCTTGCGGCACATATCTCCAGATGCCACGGTCTGATGATAGCCACGAATCCTCGTTGCTCATCCCAAAGAACTTTCGGAACATAGCTTGACTTGTATTCAACCCCCAGAACGATGATGTAGATTCCAAGTCCTGCGGCTATCATCAGGATGCCGCTGAGGTCATTCGGGGACAACCATAGTTTGAGTAGTAACGTCGTGGTAAAAAGGGACAGTATCAACCATCTTATCGGAATGTCGAAAAACCTCGTCACAGGAACCCCTCCTGCATATTCACGAATTGACCAATAGCCAGCTCAAGTTCCTCTACATCTCTATATGGCCAGACATCTGAAACAATGTCATCACCAAAAATCCTCAGATGCTTAAGGAAGCGATTGTCAAGAAGTACCACGACACCTGTGTCAGTCGGAGACCTTCGTAGTCGACCAACGAGTTGTGCAACTTGTCTGATTGACGGCACAACTGCGGCATAAAAATATCCAGAACCATTTCCAAACCGTGAGTCGTACCATCGTTGCAATGCGATTTGGTAACTCGTGGGTGGACTGAAGGGTATACCAATTCCAATGATAATATCAATCATACTAGAGCCATTATCCACTAAATCAATGCCTTCAGAGAACTTTCCACCGTACACGCAAAAGACAGCCTGAGGTCTGTCAGAGATCGCTTCGATCAGGGTTTCTATACGTTCTGTTCTTGTTTCCACAAGGTTCTCGCGATATCCAGTATCTATGGAGTAGCTCATGACCTCGTGAAGCATCTTGTAGCTTGGAAATGCAATCAAGGCACTTTTGTTAGCTGGCATTGTTGTCAGTGCGGTTGTAATCCTCTGAGCAAGATCACGCCAGAGGTCCGGACCCCGAAGCTGATACTTCGTGTTCAGTACTTTGTCCACTAGTACAAGCCTAGTCCCCTTGGGATATGGACTTACTAGGTCCTCAGCAAGAGCCCCAGACACACCAAGTAGTCGTGAATAGTAGTCCAGTGGTCTCAGAGTTCCTGACATCAAAACTGCTGATCTTGCTGTCCTGAGAATTGGTGCTGTGAGTCCCGAGGAGTTGAGTGGTTGTATCATGAGCACTGACCTAGAAGTCGGACCATCCTCTTTCCAGGATTTCTTGGTCTGAAGTGTGACATGCCAACCCTCACTCTTTGACGCCCTCTGAGCTGTGAAGAGGAACTCAATGAGTCTGTCAAGAGGGGTCTCAATCAACCCAGCATTCTCCGGGTCTCTAAGACTCGGTCTTCCAGCAGAGTGTAAGACTTCAAGGTCATCCTCCTTCACAAATCGTGGTGAAACATCCCACTTATCCAACACTCTCTCTGACCGATTATACATCTTGTCTAAATTGACCATCATTGTCTCCCAAAGAAAGTCGATCACCTCTCGGATCCACTTGAGACTGGTCTCACGGGTGACCAACTGATGATTCTCCTTGAGCCAACGCAGGTCTTCATTGCTTAGCTGCGAAGTCTCTGCATCTAATACATGACTTGGTAGGTTGTGTGCCTCATCAATAAGTAGGTCCACTTCTGCTAGGGGGAGTCCCAACGATGCCAGTAGCGCATCACGCACCCTAGATCTGAAGATGTAGCTGTAGGGTCCAATGATCACTCGACTACTTCGAGCGCACCATCGCATCAATTCATATGGACAGACACCTTCATCTTCAGCCCTCTCCTCGACCCTATCTCTTGTAACAACACCCGTCTCTAGCAGGTCTTGAACTACCTCGCGAAGGACATCTCGAATGATTATTCTTCCATCTGTCTTGTTCTTCTGATAGAAGTTCCAGTAATGGTGACACGAGCCTGTCTTGATCATCTGAGCGCAGGCTCGCATGAATCCCGTTGAGCTCAACGAATCCATAGTGTGGCGAATAGGACAGACATGAACTCGTGAAACCATGGTTGTTGCTGTGAGATCTGGCTTAACTGACCGGAGCACTTCCAATTCGCTCTCGAAGACCTTCGACTGTGAATGAGTTCTGGTCAGTGCGAAGAGTCTTGCTGTGTTATCTTGACCTCTTGCTGCCAGATAACCGGAGAGGACGGCTATTGTCTTCCCCACACCGCAGTCTGCTGAGAGTAGCCCCACTGTCTTGGTAGAGAAGGATTCTACTGCGAGACCGACTGCCTTCTCCTGAGAAGGTCTAGGTGAGTATGGAAAGAACTCCATCCTGTCAGTCGTCACAGCGTTCAATCTTCAGTCCTCCAGTCTCAGACATGCTTCTGCGCTGTAAATTCTGAATTTGAGGGAGAAGTACTTGTGCAGCAGTCTCTGGAATCTCATCATCAACTCACGAGAGCTAAAGCCTGGCTCTTTCAATGCCATCCGTTCAACAATGGAAGGACTGAATCCCGCTTTCCTTGCAGCTTTCCAGAACCACTTCTCAACCTCCCTCATGGTGGAGAGAAGATGTGATAGTGAGTCTTCAATGATGGACATCAACCCTTGTACAGACTCCTTCGGGTCTTTCGGAAGTTGAGAGACCCTGATGCCAGTTGGTAGATAGACTGCCACTCCCTCTGCGCTGTCAAGCTTGACCTCTATTGGCACTCCCCTATTCCCTCTCAGGGTCTCTAGAAGAGATAGTAGCTTAGGCAGCTGTGGGAGCATGGGTTTCTCTAAATTTTGGTTTCTCCAGTCTACCCTTGTCACAACGTAAAGTTCTGGATCTGGGCCTTTAGCTCTCTCTAGCACTGTTATTCTGTGTGCAGACTCTCGAAGCAGGAGGTTCACCAGATTGATCATAGAGCTTCGAGGGACATTAGGCGGTGTCGTCGTCACCCAGGTTGACTGGTCCGGGTTGTTGGCGCTAGACATCTCCCCAGACCTCCCCTGTGAGTGACACGGCAACACCATCGTTCCGGATAGCTCCCTCGGACTCGAGTGTGTCCATGAACTTCATTGCCCGGCCCAGATCTATACCAGCTTCGCTGCACTCCCGCATCACATCCTCGATGGTTACCGCACGTCCCCGGTTCATCTCAATCAGTGACTCTATGATGTTGAACACTCTACGCTTGACTCCGAAACCCCGCCCGTTGCCACCCTGTCGTATCTTCGCAACCTGCGACTCGATGACAAGCTCACGGACGCTGGACTGAGCCTCTTGGACGGTCACAGCATAGACGGTCCCTGGTTCGTCCAAGATGATACCCTGGCAAAGACTGCACCGCGATGCCTCATCTTCAGACTCTACATGTACGTAACCTATGTTGTTACATGAGCCACATCGGTAGATTCTGAACATGCCTCGCACACGGTTCACTAACTCTCACCTGCCACTGTTTCCGCCTCGACGACGATGTCTTCCTCTGCCTCTGATGCATCCTTATCCATGTCGAGGCCCTCTCCGATTTTTCCCAAATACTCCTTGATGTCCGGCTCTGTGTCCTTCTTCGTCTTTGAGTCCGGATACATTCCTCCATAGCCTACAACAAGTTCCGCGTCGAACTCTGGGAGTCCTGCATTGTCCTGTAGCTCTATCTTTCGCACATCAGCTTTTGTCCTTCGCGTATAGAACCTGTAGTCACTGGCATGCGCCACTATATGCCCGCCTACAGGAGAATTCGGGTTGCCGCCATACGTGCTTATCTTACTCATCACCTGATTCGTGTAGGCGAAGATACATTCGGTAGCAGTGGC
>JBHLRS010000012.1:0-95703 GCA_048882325.1 Candidatus Thorarchaeota archaeon
GTTCCATCTCCAGTCCAGGAATCACCAAACTCATAATCAGATGAAATAACAATCTCACGGGCAAATTGGGCATTTTGTTTTGTTTCGATTCCTGTGGGAGAGAAAGCAATAGCATTAGCAATCGGTAGAATTGTCAAGAATAGTAGTAATGACACAAATGTCAATGACACCCACTTCTTTACCATTCACTTTCCACCACTTTGAGTATGTAATATTGCAAATTCACTCAATATTCTTTCGACTATATGTTCCATTAATCACCTTCATTACTATCATTTCTTTTCAGCTCTCTCTGGCTTTGCAAATATAAACAAGCACTCCAACAGCGAGAGCTATGAAAATCCCCACAGTCAGGTATGTGAAAGGGATATCTCCATCCGACGATGGAGTTGTTGATGAGCCTGTGGTGTATCCCTCATAGTAGTATTTCATAAGGTAAGACGTCCAAGCATTTCCTTCTGTATCGTTAGCCCAGACATAATACAATTCATTAAAATAATAATAATCGTCTGTAAAGGTGTATGTATATACGTCACTTTCAGAAGATTGAGTCATTTCGTACCACTTTAGATATATTCCAGCACTTATACAGAGATACACACTGTCAATTCCGGACTCATCGATAACCATTGCATCAAAGGAGGGAGTCACTGGTCCTGGGCCTGCAGTTACACAAACCGTGGTATAAGGGCCCCATCCATAGTTAGGACTTAGTTCAATATCAGGAGGCAAAACGTCCTGGGTCAATAACTGAGGAAATCTATCATAGTTGGAACCCATTCCAGTGATGTTATAGACTCCACTCTCATCATAGTCATCCCAATAATTTCCTTGAGTGCCTTCGTCCCAAACTGTTGAATTTTCGTAATCTAGTGCGTTCAATACACCGTTGTAACCAAGATAGTTACCGTTTATTGAGGAATTGCGACTTTGTTCGAGTATCCGAATTCCATATTCGGCATTCTCAATGATTTTATTGTCGAAGACAGTGGTGTTGAACGATCCATCAATGTCAATTCCAATGCTATTTCTCAGAATTTGATTACCTGTGACAAATGTGTTTGATGAGTCACTTATCCAAAGACCCCTGCCTGAATCAGATATCATGCAGTCTTCAACTACGATTCCCGACGAGTTATCGATTTTGATTCCGGTGATATCATCCAAATCATAGGGAAATCCATAAGGCCATAGGAATGCCTTGATTACACTATTCACTATAACGCCGTTTGTGACATTGGAAAGCTCAAGGGGAAAAATACCAGATTCTGTGTAATTAGGATCGCCATGAGCCTCGATTATGAGGTCCGTGATGACGAAGTGACTAATCGTATTTCTGATTTCGATATAGCTTCCGTAAAACATCTTTGGAATCAACACGTACGGATCTTCATCCGTTCCATTGCCAATCCAATAACGGTCATCAAACTCATCATCGGATGTAACCCTAATTATGTAGTTATAATACGAGTTTTCTTTTTCGACTCCAGTGGGAGAGATAGCGATGGAATTCATAATGGGTAGAACCGTCATGAAGAGTAGCAATGACACAAATGACAATGACACCCATTTCTTTACCATTCACCTTCCACCACTTATTATGTAATAGTACAAATTCACTCAATATTCTCTCGACTATTTATTCCACTATTCAGCTTCATTACTATCATTTCTTTTCAACGCTCTCTGGCCTTGCAAATATAAACAAGCACTCCGACAACTACAGTAATGATAACTCCAATGGTGAAGTACATGATTGGAAAATATCCAACTGGATATGTTGGGCTTGTTGGCTCTGTCGTTCTGGGATACCCCAAATAACGGAATTCCCGTACGATAGATATCCAGACATTACCTGCGGTATCATTAGCCCAGACATAGAACAATACATGAAAGTCGTAGTACTCATCTGGAAATGTGTATGTGTATCTATCACTTCCTGCATTCTTGGTCATCTCATACATCATTAACGAGTTGTTCTCATCATTCGTACAGAGATAAACGCTGTCAATTCCTGACGCATCAGTGACGATTGCACTAAAGGAGGGAGTCACAGGATAAGGGCTAGCTGTTAAAGTCCAAGTGAATGTAGTGTAAGGACCCCACCAGTAGTATTTACTGCCAAGTTCAAGTTCAATATCTGGAGGCGAAACATCTTGGTCCAATAGTTGCGGAGATCCATCAAAGTTTGACCCTAGTCCGGAGATATTGTAAACACCACTCTCATTATAGTCATCCCACCAATTTCCTTCTGCGTCTATGTTCCATGTGGTTGAGGTTTCGTTATCTAGTGCATTTGAGATGCCATTGTAACCAAGATAGTTCCCAACTATTGTGGAGTTGTGACTGCCCTCGAGTATCCGAACTCCATAGTCTGCATTCTCAATGATTTTGTTATCTATGACAGAGGTGTTAAGGGATGCATCAATATCAATACCAATTCTGCTTCCTTGAATTTGATTGTCTACGACGACTGTGTTTGATGAGTTTACTATCCAGAGTCCTCTACCTGCATCTGCTATGATGCAGTCTTCTACCACTATACTCGTAGAGTTGGTTATTGTGATTGCTGCGATGTAATCAAGATCATCGGGGGGACCTGGAGAAAATAAAGATGGTTTTATGGAACTGTGAACGATTATACCGTTTTTGACATTGAGAAGCATAATCGATTTGTCAGGATTTCTAGTATAGTAGTCCTCATGAGCTTGTAGTATTATGTCCTTTATCACGAAGTGACTAACGGTATTTCTGATTTGAATATGGCTGCCATAGAACATCCGAGGAATCAGTACATATGGATTCTCAGCTGTTCCATCTCCAGACCAATAAGGACCGATAAAATCGTCATCAGATGAAACTACGATATCTAGACGTTGAAACCAATGTTGTGGTTTCTTTTCTACACCTGTGTCATTCACAGAAATAGAATTCACAACAGGTATGAGTGCCACAAAGAGCAATAGAAACACAAACAAAGTAGACATCCGCTTCCTTGACATCACCTTCCACCACGTTGATTGTGTGATATTGCAAATTCACTCAATACTCTTTCGATTATCTGGTGGATTGATTTCCGTCGATGGATATATCTGGATGAGCACTAGACTGCTTCAGTTATACATAGGTGCTCTCGCATGAAAGCGATAATGTACGACCTCAAGATTAGTAAAGTCGTTCGAAAGAAGATGAAACTAGCTGGAAAATATACCATGATCAAGTATCAAGAGGACTGGCCAACACCAACCATTAAACATCCACGACAGGTGATAGTGCGACCAGTCATCTCGGGCATATGCGCTTCAGATGTCAACCAGATAAATGTCAATGTTTCATACTCTACAACAATTCTTGCAAGAAAGGACAGTCCATACCCATTGGGTCATGAAGTCGTTGGAGTTGTGGAGGAGGTTGGGAGTGAGGTCGAGAATCTGAAGGCGGGAGACCGAGTCGGTCACTCTCCAGTGGTTTCATGTGAGTGTTATGGCTTCGAATACTGTGAGAGTTGTAGAAACGGTAAACCGGAAACCTGTCAGGCCATCGTAGGAATTGGTGATGACTCTCACCTTGAGGAGCAATATGGCGGGAGACTTAATTTTGGTGGGTTTGGGAGTGGGGCATTTAGTGAATATTTCACCACATATGCGGGTCAACTGCAGAAGATACCTGAAAGTGTTCCAGATGAGATAGCACTGCTTGCTGAACCTCTGGCAGTCGCAATTCATGCGGCAAATAAAAAGCCACCTTCCAATGATGATACTGTCGTTATCTTTGGATCAGGGATTATTGGTTTATTATTAATTAGAGCGATTAGAGGTATGGGGTCAAAGTGTAAGATAATTGTCATATCTCGATATCCGTTTCAAGAGGAGGCAGCTAAGCGACTCGGTGCAGATGAAGTGATATCTGAAAGTAATAAGGATGCATTGTTTCAATCGGTAGCAGATAGTACTGGTGGTCATCTATTGAAACCAGCGAGAGGGAACAAAATACTCTATGGAGGCGTTGGACCTGACATCATATTCGATTGTGTCGGGACAGACTCGACCCTGGATGATTCCCTACGTCTTGTCAGGAACAATGGAACTATAGTGTTAGTGGGTATGAGTTTTGGAGTGACAAAGAAGACTGATTGGATTCTAACAATATACAAACAAGTCAATGTCTTAGGTTCGATGATGCACGGTCTAGAACACCGCGATGGTAAGGAAGTTGACACCCTCGAAATTGCCTTAGAGATACTCGGAGAGACCCCTTCACTTTTCGAAGGACTGGTCACTCACAAATACAAAATCGATGAATACAAGACTGCATTCTCTGTTGCTGCAAACAAGGGAAAGAATCGTGCTATCAAGGTTGCTTTCGATTTTAGGGTGTAGAGGATGATATTCGATATTGGCAGACCACTCATTATGGCTCACCGTGGAGAGTCTGGAAATATACCAGAGAACACGATTCTTGCGCTTCAGGCTGCTGTAGACATAGGTGTAGATGTACTGGAGTCTGACATACGTTTTACAAAGGACAATGTACCAATCCTCTATCATGATGAAGACCTAGTTCGCATAACTGGAAAGGATGAGATGGTCCGAAAGAAGACATTGGATGAGTTGCTCCAATTCGATTTGGGATATAACTTCACGACAGATGCTGGGCGAACCTACCCATTTAGAGGAAGAGGACTCGCAGTTGTGACGCTAGAGGAGGCACTCAAGAGGTTCCCAGACACCATCCTCAACCTAGACATAAAAGACACATTCAGAGAAGCACCTGATGAAGTGGCTCGGATCCTGTTGGAGAATCAGAGAACAGAGAATATAATGATAGCTTCGTTTCATCCGAAGCAATTGAAAGGATTCAGAAAGAAAGCTCCTATGATACCCACGTCTGCTCATCCAAATGAGGTACGTAACTTCGTTATAGGAACCCGCTTGAAAGCGATGAGGATGTTTGTGCGCTCTGTAGCGTATAAGGCGTTTCAAGTTCCTGAGCGGATGGAATCGTTTCAAATTGTCACACCAGATTTTGTGAGGGCAGCCCATGAAAGAGACATAGCGGTCCATGTATGGACAATCAACAACAGACCGGACATGGAGCGGATGATAGACATGGGAGTTGATGGTATATTCACAGACTTCCCAGCTGTCCTAAGAGATGTCCTAGATGAAAGAGGTTACCTTTGATACGAGGAGAGCTATACTAGAAGGCAATCAGCCGAAATAGCTTAATATGCGCCAGACGTGAGGTCCGTGTAACAGTCCGAGGACAGTGGGACCAAGGACTAATGACCAAAATTGGAAGAATGTGCAATGACCTGTCCAGAATATAATGCGGCCGAAGGAAAATGCGGTGTTGACGGATTCAAATTCTACACTGGGATGAACAAACCCTGTGAAACCCCCGGTATAAACAAAGACAAGTGTCCTCGTTTTGCCATGCAATAATCAGTCAAAGCTAAGTTTTCTTTTCCTCAAAGTTAATTGGGTAGCTCTGGCTGCCCACTACGTTTCTATTTTCAGTTTCATCATGATTGAGAGTTGTCGTACTTGGCAACCTCTTCTGCTACTAGCTTCTCAATTGAACTGACATTAAACTCAATATACTCCAAGAACAGTCCCTCTGCTACAGGATTGTCGACAGTAAGAATATCTAGAAATTGATGGAATGGATTTCTTGTTTCATCTCTCGCCAGACTATACTCGTTTTTTCCTGATGCTGTATCAAGATACTTGCGAAGGAGTCTATTCTTCTCCTCAAAACCCACAGCAGAGAGTAGTTCCTGTAACAGCATTATCATGTTTCGTTTGTATTGCTCAGTACATGGAGGTAATTGATTTTCGATATCTTTTAGTCTGTTCATAAGATGCAATTTCTTTGCTGCTGCGTCACTCACAGAATACTCCCAAAACTCACTACATATTCTCAGAATATATGTGTAATCATGGATATCGACAAGATATCTGGGGAACGAAAAGATGACAAAGAACAAAGGGTGGCAACCCCGAAGGGTTGCCGTGTAATGAAAGGGCATGTAATTATAGTTGGCAATCAGTTGTCTACTAAAGACGCGTGTTTCTCGAGTGCTATTTTGGCAGCAGCCTCGAACATCTCTTTGACGCCTTCACCGGTCTTGGCAGAAACCTCCATGACCTCGGCACCATACTTGCGCGCCATCTCGGCAGCTTCCTCTATTTGGACTCCGCTGCCGTTTTCCCTTTCATCAATCTTGTTTCCGACAAAGATGATCTGACACTCAGGAGCATTCTCCTTGACTCTACCAAGCCAATCGGTGAGTCGTTGGAGTGAGAATGTCCGTGTGGCATCGTAGACTGCAATAGCAATCCTTGCACCTTTGAAGTAGTCTGAGATGACCTCTCTGAACCTGGGCTGGCCACCGAGGTCCCAGAGCATCAGTGTGACGTTGTTTTCATCAATCGTCATCTTCTTGGAAGCAAAGTTGACACCTATGGTCATCTTCATCTCTTCATCGAACCGGTTCTCGGTGTAGCGGATGGTGATGCTGGTCTTGCCAACACCACCTTCGCCCACGAGTACAGTCTTGTAGATCGGTAGTCTCCCCGCCATCTCGTATCACCTCTATACACTAGATACGGTAGTCCCGAGTAACAGGTCTGCTCGACCGGTCACACCCAACCACCAGACTCC
Source organism: Candidatus Thorarchaeota archaeon (assembly GCA_048882325.1). Lineage (GTDB taxonomy): Archaea > Asgardarchaeota > Thorarchaeia > Thorarchaeales > Thorarchaeaceae > SMTZ1-45. The sequence goes on from JBHLRS010000012.1 coordinate 6,667, forward strand.
GAAAGCACTCAGAATAAATGCTGATGAAAGGAGAGTGTCAGCATTACCACCTGCTGTTCCGAGGATGAGGAACACGACTCCAAGAGCAAGGAATAGTGCTCGACTTCGACCAGGTGCACCTACTCTTCTCATTCTCCACCAAAGTAGACCATAAAGCCCCAATGGAACTACTGTTTGAAGGATGCCAGTCACTGCCATGACTATGCTACGATTTGGTATAGAATCTAGCGGGATTGGAGGATTGGCGGTCCATCCTCCAAGCATCATAATGAATGGTGCAGCCATGATTAGCAATGGGAGAAGTATAGCTCGTTTCCAGTCTAATGCAACAATCGAACTCAAATTGAGAAGCATTGGAGAAATAAGGCCTAGAGCTAAAGCGATATACTGCGCATTAAGTCCCCCAAGAAACTCTACATGATTCAAAGCTACTATCAACCAAGAGAATCCTGAAACGAAGAAGAAAACCCCAAGTGTGAGTGTCGCTTGGTTCCTACTCTGGCTCCATCTTGTAAATGCATAAGCACCGGTTCCGATGGACAGAATAGCACCCACGGCAATGAACGTTACTGATGTCATCCCTGCAACATCTCCAACAACAGGAGACACCAGTAGATAGCTCATGAAGTATAGCAGTGAACTAATCGTGAATGAATAGGCAATCAGCTCTGGACCAATCCTCGATCTAGGAAGAACCAAGGCGGTGATTAGTATCGCAGGTCCATAGAGACGTAGTCCTAGAACTGCAGTCACAATGGAAGGGTCTGTGAACGAGGTCGCGACTAGAATTGTAGGGTAGGTGAGTGAGAGCACCGCCAATGCAAAGCTTGTAATTCTCTTTGTCGTTACTGTCAGGTACGCGAAGAGACCAAACGGTATGCTGAACAGAATCAGTGCAAAAATGTTCACTGCATAGTCAGTGAATCCACCCAACACAGATCCAGCTCCAATTTGTGTTTCTGCAAAAGCGATAAAACCAAGGACACCCATCATCGTGATTGGTATCGCGTAAAGTTTCTTTGACCCCAGAATCATCAAAGCTGAAATCATTAGAAGTCCAGCGCCAAGAATTGCGGTTATATACCAAAAGACCTCTGCCAGACCAATTCCAGTTCCATACCAGTAGTTACTCAGAGAGGCAGCACCTAAGAAGAAAACACTAGCAACGGCAACCCACAGGGGCCGTCCAAGGTTTTTCTCTTCGGGTGGAAGGTCCTTGACTCGATTCCATGTAAATCTGAAAAGCAGAATGGTTATCAAAAAAAGACCAACTGCTGTTATCAGTTCCGAAGCATATTGTACGACTAATTGCATTGTCTACACCCCTAAAGCATCTTTGATGCCCATTCATTTGCGCGCTTCATTGCACTCTGTGCCTCACTTGCGGCAGCCTTGATTGTCGAGATTGTTTCATCAGTAACAATCTCACCGAGTGTGCCTTTGCACAGCTCGCTAATCTTGGAGTTCAGTGCGGCAGCATTCTTATCGTCCAAGTCGTGAATGGTGACCAAGAACACTCGGTCAGTTTTGGAGATAATGATACGATAATTCTCAAGAGAGAGTTCACTGACATTCTTGCCTGAGATCTTCTTGCTGTACATCTGAATCGCTGATAGAAATCCTCCAAACAGAGCTTCGTCTATTTGGAAGTCTCCAATCGGTATGGAGGCGATGGTTTCACCGCCTTCATTCACTAGATACACACTTTGAATCACTATTCTTGCATCCCCTAGAAACTATCCATCCATTTCAGAGCCTTGTCGACTGACCCATCGTCATCAACCACTTCACCAGCGAGTTCAACGTCTCGAACAGTGAAAGTCTTGTCAACGAATAGGATCACATTGTGACCATTGCCACATTTTGCAGGAACTAGAACTGGAATACGCTTGGCATTAGTGATCGAGTCTTCCTCAACCACAATTCCATCTATTGGCCCCCTACATTCGGGGCATGGTAGGCTATTCAGTGTCTTTTTTCCCATTTAGGTCACCTCTATGCAGAATGACTTCTGCAATATCGTGCGCTGCTAGTTTGGCTGTTTCTTTGCGAAACTAACAACTAATATTCAAAAATATTCCTATATATACAATTCTAGTTGGAATTAATTGCGAAAATCGCAAAATTTACGACGTTTATTGCGGCCAAGAACAAGAAGCAAGAGTTATCAGTTTGATGATGTGAGGACGAAATATCCTGTGGCGATGCAAATGGTAAAAGCCTACATTTTGATTAAGGCCACTGTTGGGCAGGAAGACGCAGTCCTCAAAGAAATGCTATCCCTCTCAGTTACAGAAGAGGCACACAAGGTTTTCGGACCCTATGACATCATGGCAGAGGTAAGAGGCCGCGACATGGAAACTTTAGTTGAGATCATCACCGAAAAGGTCCGAAAGATAAAGGGCATTACGGACACCCAATCACTTCTCGTTATTGACAATGAGATTGATATGACCTCAACGAGTATAGGGTCCTAGCTAAGTCCTTTACATCGAAGATTTTCTTTTATACAATGGTCGGACAAGGGGTAGTGGGATTACATTTTCGGAGGTATCTGATTTTTATGAAGACCCTTTCAAGAAAACCGTTCATGCTTATGTTGAGAGATGACTCTGGTGAGATTACTACTGTCAAGCTAGATCCTACTCTGGTCAACAGTGATAATGCACTCATTGTGCTTGACGAGTATAATGACACATGTTGGGCCTGGGTAGGTCGCAATGTGCCAATGCCAACTCGAATGCATGCCCTCAGAATCGCTAGAGGTTTGCAGAAGTCCGGGTACCAGGTAGGGATTACAACCATTGGTCTTGCAGCATCTAGATTTGTTGAAATGATGGAGAAAGATGATTCAGATCAGGAAGTCGCAAACAACATCGCAGAGTTCAGAGGTGCAATAGATGGTAGATGGGCCTTTGACGATGGCGTACTTGCCTTCAGAGGAGAAGCAAAGAAAGCTGAACCCATCGCTGGAGCTCCTACAAAGAAGATACTGCCCGAAGTGGAGCCAGAACCAGCGGTCAAGCTGCAAAAACCAGAAGCTGAACCAGAGCCTATTGCTGGAGCTCCGAAACTAAAACCGAAACCAGAACCAGAGCCCACTTTGGTAGCTGAAACCATTGCAGAATCACCTCCACCAGCTCCATCGGCCTCTCTAGCAGAGAAAAAGATGGCATACCTGATGCTCTCTGTCACACGTAACTCAGATCTTGTCTACACCGAGCGATTCGAACGTGGTGGAAAGTCAGGTCTGAAGATTGAATCTCCAGGCATCATGGTCATCGAAGCTGTCCTTGATGGGAACGACCTGACAATTACTCCAGGAGACTTTGGTGGCTCAGACATCGGTAAGAAGATTAAATCAGAATACGAAGGTATGGCTAGCAAGCTATAGTACCTATAGAGTAAAGCAGGTGTGAGTTAACATCCACCTGCTATTCATTCTTCATCCAACTTTCTATACCAGTAGTTGTATGCAGATTGAAAACCAAGTTTAGCGTAGAGCTTCAATGCAGGTATATTCTCAGACTCCACTTGGAGATAAGCAGACCTGGCCCCATGCTGCTTCCCCCATTTCGCAAGTGCGGTATTGATAGCCATAGCAACTCCTCTCCCACGCATTGAGGGATGAACTGCTATATTGAAGAGCCCTAGCCATTTGCCCTCTATAACTCCAAACCCAACTCCCGCAAGATCCCTATCAATTTTAGCAAGGGCAAATCCTTTGGTAAGACTGGTTCGTTTCATCAGACCTTTCCGTATTTCCATTGAAGATTCAGCATAGCCAGATGACTTGCTGTAGACATCCATCCACCCATCAGAAATGTCATTCGAGATCATAACATCAATAGCCGATTCCTTTTGCATCAAATGATTGATGGCTGCAGTGTGAATTTCAACCTGGAGACCTACTGAGAATCCTCGTTCTGATAGGTCTCTATCAAGTTCAACAGGTTTGCTGATTTCAGTCATTTGGAACCGAGGGATGAGGTTTCTCTCTTTGTAGAAGGAGATTACATGTTCTATTGCATCCTCTGTAGGTGGAGGTGGTGGGCCTAGAGGAAGAACACTATTTGCACGGCGTGTGATCCCTTTATTTGCTCTAAGAAGCCATCCCCCAAATCGGCCCTCTTCTTCTGCAACCCAAGCATTGGAGGCTACTTGCTCCAGTTCAATGATTTGTGATTGGTCCGCCAAGGTACAAAGCCCCCTGTTTGTTGCAAATCACTGCTGTTGTATTAGTCATAACCCCCAAATAATTCAAACGATTGATATTGAAGACATGTTTTTTCACCTGTGAGTGTGAAAAACGAATGGTAGAACCATCCGAGATTCAGAGTATCGTCAAAAGATATGCTCCAATACTCCACTTCCACCCTGATGAAGGTGATTTTTGTTGTTACCCTTCTGATGCAGAAGAGGTCTATTCACAGTTCCATGGAGATTGGGACTTATTTGTTGAGGATAGAAGACCCAAAAAGTTGCGTTCCTCTACTCCCTGTTACTATGAATTTTGGGAAAATTCAAAACTGACTCAGATTCGGTATTGGTTTTGGTATCGTTACAACGACTTCCCCGGAGCTCCACTAGGTCTAGGTAAACATGTTGGAGACTGGGAGTGTGTTGAAGTCAGGTTCTTTGGTTCTGTGACTGTTGAAGAAGCGATATGGATTCTCTCAAATCATCTTGAGGCAAGATTGGCTGCAATCTCCAGTACCATTCCGGGGTTTGTTCGAGAGGATGCTATTGTTGACGATGAACAGCTCAATGTCTGGTCTGCTTTAGGTAGTCATGCAAATTACCCATCTCCAACAAGTAAGCCGCGATGCTACGCTAGAATCTTCTGTGATAAGATTGCAGATGGAGGACTCATATGGAACACACAGGACAATCTTAGACTTTTGAGTGAGACAAACTTCAGTACTTTCGATGGAAGGTGGGGCGACAAGAAGGCACCAAGAGGACCTGCTAACGAGTACAACAATCGTTGGCGAAATGCTCCAGATCACAATCCAGTCTAGCTGTTTCTTGAGGGTTTCCATGGGGTACGTCTAGGCAACCATCTTGGAACATTGTCGAAGTATTCAACATATTCCTGCCCAAACCGTTTCAGCAATCCGGGTTCCTCCGACCTGATGAAGTTGATGTGATTCCCCAAGAAGGAGATTAGGAACCAGAGAAACACAGCATAGTTGGAGAGAATGATTGACTCACCCAAGAGACCGAAAAGGACTCCAGTTATCATAGGATTCCGCATATACCTATAGACACCAACCACAACAAGTTTCTGAGGTGGGGCCCAAGGCGCTAATGTTCCCTTGCCAATGCTATTGAACAATCTAATACAGGCAGCCATCAGAATTACGCCAGTGACTAAAATGGTAAACCCCGTCAGCAATATGAGTAGGTCAAAAGACCAAGATAGAGACCATCCTAAAGTAGTATCAGCAGTAATCCACATCAATATCCAGGGCACGAGGATCATCACAGAAAATGGAAGCAGGTATGAACTAGCATGATCCCGTATTCTCATCGCAACCTCTCCACTATTCTATTGGTGTGTATCCCTTTCTCATAATCATGTCAACTACCTCATCTGCTTTCCCCGGGTAGTCAATGTTGTAATGAGCCCCTCTGCTTTCTCTTCTCATCCGTGCCATTTTGATGATGAGCTCCGCGACAAGAGCGATATTCCTGAGTTCAACGAGGTCAGGAGTTATCTTGAAATCCCAGTAGAACTGATTGATCTCTCTCTGTATGAATCCTATACGGTTTCTTGCGCGAATAAGTCGCTTGTTCGACCTTGCAATTCCGACATAGTTGATCATTATCCTACGTATCTCCTCCCAGAGGTGAGAAATGACAACGAGCTCATCTGGATCTGTTGCCTCTCCAGGATCCCATGGGGGAATATCCACAGCGTTGGTCTTAGTCTTGATCTCTTCTGCCGCTGCAACAGCGGCATTATGCGCGAGGACCGAAGCTTCAAGCAATGAATTGGAAGCCAGTCTGTTGGCGCCGTGGAAGCCAGTGCAAGTGGTTTCACCAATGGCATAGAGCCCTGAAACATCGGTTCGTCCATGAATGTCAGCCTTTACTCCACCCATTATGTAATGCGCAGCAGGTACAACTGGAATCGGAGATTTTGTAATGTCAATTCCAGCCTCAAGACAGGTTTCATAGATAAGTGGAAATCGGTCCTTGACATATCCAGAGTCTTTGAATGAGATGTCCAGCCAGACATGGTCAGCTCCGGTTCGTTTTAACTCTGTATCAATAGCTCGCGCAACAACATCTCTAGGGGCAAGTTCAGCGGCCTCATGGTAATCTTGCATGAACCTCTTTCCATCCGGTCCGAATAGATGGGCTCCCTCTCCTCGTAGCGCTTCGGATATGAGGAATGAACGAATTTTATGATGATAAAGTAGTGTTGGATGAAACTGTACCATCTCAAGGTTCATCACAGTGGCTCCAGCCCGAAAAGCCATTGCAATACCATCTCCAGTTGCTACATCAGGGTTGCTAGTGTATAGAAAGACACGTCCAGCGCCACCGGTAGCAAGAATTACAGTCTTGGCAACAAAACGTTCAACCTCGTTTGTGTTAAGATCCAAAACATATGCACCATAGACCCGATTGTTTCGAACAAACAGATTGACAGCCATATGATTCTCATGTATCGTGATATTCTTGCCAGACTCCACCTGCTTTGTAAGGGCCAGTTCAATGTCCTTTCCAGTGTGATCCTTCACATGTAGAACTCGTCGTTTGCTATGCCCTCCTTCGAGACCGAGCTCGTATTCTCCAGATGACCTTTCTTCACTGAACTGAACTCCGAGGTCTACTAACTGATCAATTATGGATGGACCAGCTTCGACTATGGCCTGCACAACGTCACGATGACAAAGACCATCTCCAACTCTGATTGTGTCCGCTATATGCAACTCGATTGAGTCTTCTGGAGAAACAACTGCTGCAATACCTCCTTGTGCCCTCATTGTGGATGAATCAGTGAGCAGCCCCTTGGTCACAAGATTGACTGAGCCATGTTTTGAGGCCTTCAGAGAGAACAGCTGACCAGATAAGCCACTGCCTATCACTAGAAAATCAGATGAGTAGACCTTGTCAGACATCGTGACTTCTCCTCTTTTGACTCATCACACTTGGCTCATAAGGCTTCGTGAAGGTAGTAGGAAGACATTAACCTCAGGGTTGTTAATTAGTACGTGACTGGACTGATGAATAATGACCAACTGCGAGGAATGTAAACGGTTTGGATATTCTCGGACAAATCAAGAGGTGTTTCCATGTGCCCTTTGTGGTGAACTGAGATGTGAGGACCATACAATCTGGGTCCCGGCGCATGAGATTGACCGTCCATTCGATGAGAATCAAGCCCTGCTCAAGCTGATGGGAAAGAAGGTTAAGCAAGGCGGTTGGTACTGTTTTTGTGGAAGACCCTCGCATGTCCCACGAGGAGTTCCGTATCGTGCAGGTCCCAACAAAGAGGGCGGAAGGATAATCACCCCAATTCTTGAGCATGAAAAGAAGAAAGGACTCGAGATGTTCAGAATGTGGGAAACAGGTGTCATTGAGGATGGATATGAGAAAGCATGGGACACAAAACACTATGCATTGTCCTGTTCAGTAGCCACCATTATGGTGCTCATAGCAAATCTTCATGCGACCCAAGGAACGACACCCGGATTTTTGGATACTATCTACCGTACAGCCATCAGTGCCTTTGGCGAGAAGAAAGACACATTCTTCGTGCCTTCAAAGAATATGCTGGATGTGGTTGTTAGCAAATATCCTGAGATGAGAGTGATTGTGGAGTTCGTTTGTTCGAGGTGTGCAGTTGTACCATGTCTAAACAGACAATCTCCGTTCTACGACCAGAAACTCTTCAAGAAACTTGTCAAGACTCCCGAGGCACTCTTCCCCGAGGAGGAGGTTTAAACTCGATTTAACAAACCAAGATAGTATTAAATATCAACTATTCTTTCTCTTCTTGGAGCTACAAGAGATGGATATCGAAGGGATTATAATATTTGACTCAGTAGCAGGTGTTCCACTCTTTTCACGAATGAAGACAAGAACAGATCCATCACTGTTCTCGAGCTTCATAGCTGCAATTGGTCATTTCTCAAAAGAACTGAAATTCGGAGGCCTTTCCTCATTTACAACTGAGGAGAAAGTCATCTATCTTGCTCCACGAGACAAAATCATCACAGCACTAATTGCTCCTAAGAAAAAGGAGTACCAATTGGCATACTCATTGGCAAACGAACTTGGGAGACAGTTCGAAGAGAGCGAGATAGCTGCATCAGGGTCCAATCGTGAGGCATATAATGAGTTCACCGAGATAGCAGATCAGTATCTCAGAAAGATTCAGAATCCCTTCATAACTAGGGTTTCAGATTTTATTCAGAGCCACTACCCAGGAAAAGTATCTATCAGACCACACCTCATGAAGCGAGATGGCTCGCAGGGGACAATAGATATGCTAATAGATGCTGGGAAAAAGAAGGCGAACGGTGGAGAGTTATCAGGTCAGTTTGGTGAAAACTACAGCTTCGTCAAAGTTGTTGACACTAGAGTAGGGAGAGTTCATGTTATAGACTTCATTGACAGCCTTGACAATTTTGGAGTTCTTGCAATGAAAAAGGATGAGATGATCCTTGAACCCTATTTCCCTGCAAAGGCAATAATAGTTGGAAGAGAGTATGATTCCGGAGCCCTTGAGTTCCTCAGCAAACTCCCTGAGAACAAGACGGGCAAATATATAGACGGGGCATACATCTTTGCAGGTTTCAAGCTCAGAGGAATTCCAAAGGAAACTCGCTGTTTGATAGATGTGTGGAAATGGAATGACGATACTGAGCCAGAACGCGTCGACTTTTAGTTTCTATCCAGCAGTTGTCCCACAGTATTCACATGTAGTGGTTCTTTTGGACTTCAGAGCAGAAACTTGTTCAGCCTTGAACTTTGAACCACACATTGGACACAACCAGATGCGAATTTCATCTGTAGTGCCTGGTTCAACCTCTGTTTCTCCACCAATCTCTTGAAGTGCTTTCTCAGCCCATGATTGGGCAGAGGGTTGGTCAAGGTCTTTAAACACACTAACTGCTTCTTGCAAAAGGGGACGTGCTTCAGCTACACGACCTAGACCACGTAAGGCTAAAGCAAATCCAAATGCATTCCAGGCAATATACCACTTATCAGCGATACTTCGTGCGAGATCTAGACCCTGCTCAAAGTGATTCACTGCCGCTGGATAGTTCATTCCCCTAAAAGCCACTTGTCCAAGACCCCAATGAGCTGCAGCCTGATACCACTTATTGGAAAGTTCCACTCCTTCTTTCCAAAGCTCATTGTAAAGTTTCTCAGCCTTCTTCAGTTCGTGTGTATTGACAACACAATCACCCATCACACGAAGCGCTTCTATAGCTCTATCCAACCGACCTTCCTTTTGGAACTTCTTTCGAGCCTTTTCCGCTGTCTTCATGCCTTTCTTAAAATCTGAAAGAGAATGTAATCTTGCAGCTTCTTGTAAGAGTTCATCAGGTGTGGGACTCATGCCACTATACAAAAATGAGCGGATATAAAGGAAACGTCATTCTAGCATGTCTATCGATGATATGTCAAAGTGACATCATTTGACAAGGGAACTAATTTGAGGTGGGGTGACTGGTTTTTCGCAGCTCTGGCAACAATGCTTCCACCATATGCCTTCACCATGCGAATAGGAACAGTTTCAGGCACATGAATTTCAACCTCATCGGGTAAAATCTCCATCCCAGTCTCAATCTGATGTTGATTGGCAGATAACCCAATCTCGATTCGAGTTTTTCCAAAACGAGTGTGAAGGCCCTTTATCATAAGGGGTTTCGTTCCTGAATACCATTCACTAGGGACTCCAGCGAGGAACACGAGGTTATTCTTGTCCTCTAAGACCAGCATATCACTGAGAAGTAGAATAATGTCAGCTGCCGCCAACACACTAGTTCCAGCACCTCCACTGCCACCAAAAGTACGAGTATTGACAAACTCTGGAAATAGGTAGTCTTCAGAGAGGAATTCAAGTGCTCGTAAGAGTAGTGGTTCAGCTGCATCTCGTTGTTGATCCCAGACATGAAAGTGCGCAATTCTTAAGGCGAGATGACTGGAGAACAGTTCTGTAGGTTCTTGAATCTTCCAGAGATTTCGAATAACGCGTCTTTTGACAGTTTTCTTGCAGAGTTCCCTTAGGAATTTCTTGTCGAACCTGTCTATTTTGAGCTGGACAATACTGGTCAGAATATCAAGGATAGCCATGTCAATCTCGTGCATCTTGGGGTCATTGGGTCTTGGCCATCGGGCACTTCGAATTTCCTCAAATTTCTGTTGAACACGTGCATCAACAATAGGCAGGATTTCTTTTATTTTCTCAACCAGACTGACTTTGGTCAGAGCAAAATAGCTGAGTCCTTCTTGGAGTGCTTTGAGATCCCAAAGAAGTTCATTAAACTCCCGCAATAGTGTAGCGTCTAGAACGAGGTAGTGTTCAAGAGGAGAGTCGTCAAGCTCAGCTTCCCGATCGGAGGTTTCTAGCATTCTTTTCCTTGGTCTATCAACAGCAAGAGTGGACACCAAGCTCTCTGTTAATTTTCCCAGATACTCTATGTTCTCCTGAATGGACTCTTTCTGAATGGAATACCCTTGCAGTTGTAGAAGACCCCAAAGTATCGGACTGAAGATGGTCGTGTCCATGGATTTATCCAGATCGCTGAACATCTGAGCGGCTTGATTCGTGATCTTACTAGCTACATCAATTCCACCAGATTTAATCAGTGCATAGAGAACTCGCATTCTGTCTCGCCAATTGAGTGAATTGTCTTCTAGATCATCTGGAAAGAGAATCGATTGTGATTGGATTGCTAGCGTAACGGCTGCTTGTGCAAGAACTCCATTGAATTTCTCATCTGGAAAGACAGCCTCAATCCTTTTCTCTGAGAAATCGTACCAGTCTCCAATTGACTTGTCCCTATCGTGACTGTTAGGATAAATTTCCTTTCTGTCAGAAGAAGATGCGAGTGATGACGCAAAGACAACAGATCTAGTTCCAGCAGCAGAGAGGTCGATATTGAACCTGAGAATTGCTGTGGAAAGACCTTCCTTTGATTCACTTTTGTAGTCGTACCTGATTTTGTCAGACTGGATGACCTCAGGGATTGCAGTATCATTGGCATCTACGATGTACACAGCAGATGGAGCCATATCAACGTGCAAAGCTAGAATCTCATTTGCTAGGACTTGGTTAGTGTTCGCATCAAACTCAATGCTCTCAATTGGCTCAAAACCAAGTACTGACAGAGGTCTTACAGCCGCAAAGAATGTGACACTTGTTTCTTCGAGTGCGATGTTCTTCATCACCACTTCATTGTACAGATACTCCACACCGTCTTTCTCAACATAGTATTGCAATCTGGTAAACTCTACTGACTCCACATCAGTCTTCCACTCGTATAGTTGGTCCTCAGACGAAACCAACCTCATCTGTGGACCGTCTTTACCTAAGAGTGCTGGGAAAATGATACCCTCAGAACCAAGAACCCAAATATCCAATGAACCGCCATCAGAGAGGGCAGTTGAGAGCCCACGAGAGTCGGTCATCCCAAATCTCTTAGCACCGACGCCACCAATCAAGGACCAGTTTCTGTAGGAGTCATTTGGCAATTTGGAAATGAGAGATGACTCTTTATTGAGTCCTTTCAGTGTTAGGTGTACCCAAGAGGGAAGCATCCAAGACTCGGCCTCAAGAAAGATAGATGCATTGAGTTGCTCTCGTAAAAGCTCAATCTCATCCTTTGCAAGCATGCCAGTTTCAGGGAGTGGAACATCATGATTCAATGCTACTCTTCTGAAACGTTTCAATCGAGCAAGATCGTTATTGGCCAAATCAAAGAACCTCTTCAGGAACGCGTTCGTATCATGTGTGGGATAGATGGAAAGGGTTCTAGTCCTTTATTTGTTTGTTTAGGCTAGCTAGCGAAAAAACGACCAGATTCTTTTTCCACGAATTCTACTATAGGTGGTAAACCCTTAATAGAGTTCAACCAGAGGTTGCCTTCGTCAAGTAAAGAGTCGTAAGATGAATCCAGAACCACCTGAGCACAGAGGGAAAAAGAATGGCAGAAGTTCTCACCAAACCTTCCAGACGTATTAGGAATATGGTAATGAAGGAACTTCGATTGATAATCAAAGACAAAGTTGCGCTCCTGCTGATCTTCCTACTCCCTGCTGCACTTATTGGGATGCTTTGGTATGTGACTGATGCCAGTAGTATGGGTGGAATGGATATTGGCGGCGGGGGTGGTTTCGGTGGAGGAGATACTGGTGATAATGGAACATCTACAGAGAACCAAGTTCGTATTGGAGTTGTGGATTTAGACACAACTAGCGGGTACTATGGGCAGGAAGACCTCTCAGAAAACTTGACTGCATTCTTCGATGAGTTGGCAAACGTGACTCTGTTCAACAGCTCAGCAGACGCATACAGAGCTCTGTATGACCAACAGATTGACGCATATATTGTGATTCCAGATGGTTTTGAATACAACCTTACAGAGAATGAACCAACCTATATCGAAGTCCATTATGATGGTAATGACCTGTTTGGGTCTGCATCCGTTCAGGGAATAATTCAAGCAGGTACCATATTCTTCAGAGCATCAAAGCTGTGGATACGTTCAGAGGTGTTTCCAGGTTTGATTATTGAGTTCACTCCAGAAGGGGGATATCTAGAAAGTGTGTTTGGGGGGTTCATTGTCATTTTCTCCAGTTATCTCGGAATCGCTATGACCTCAGCCCAGTCGATTGTAGGTGATACACCTCTGAGAAGGATGCTACTGACTCCGACCAATAGGTTAGAGGTGGTTGTAGCAAAGGTCTTCGGCTATGTGATAATCGGATTCTTTCAGTCACTACTGCTGGTGACTCTGTGGGTATTGGCTTTCGATCTCAATCTCAATACGAGTTTCTTCTCTCTTGTTGTGATCATGATGTTTAGTTCACTCACAGGATCAGCCACAGGCATTCTGATATCAGCTGTAGCAGGCACAAGACTACAGGCAAATCAGATGTTCCTCTTCGTTATGTTCGGAACCCTGATTCTGTCAGGTTTCTTCATTAATGTAGGGATATTAGATAGGATTCTGCCTATGAACCAAAGTCTTAACCTACTGGTTGACACAGCATTCAAAGGACTCACGCTTTTGGATGTAATTGATAGAGTTCTTGCGCTACTTAGCTTCTCAGTGATAGCAATCTTAGCTGCCACAATCATATTCTCAAGGAAACCAACACTTGGGTAGGTGAAGAAAAAATGATTCAAGATACTGACCGATTTGATTCACCAGACGATGAGAAACCAGTCTTTGTTGAAGAAGGCTACTTCTCAGGAGCTCGGATAGGCGAAGCCATTGACTGGTGTATCACTCGACAGGACCGGGAGTTGCATTGTGAAGTCGAAGGGAAACTCACCTCAACTGGAAAAGAGGTAAAATTCAGAGGGAGAATTCTGAAGGTCAAGAAAGGTGTCTTGACGCGGAGAATTGCAATCTATGTTGAAGAAGACCTTCGTCGACGGCGAGCTGGTGAGCTTGACAAGGTTCTCACGGTAGGCGGAGAAGGATCGGGACAGGATGATGTGGCTGCCACACAGATCACAGTCCAGAACTATCTGAAACGCAACTTGGCTGACGACTTGTATTATGATGGGCGAGACCTCCAACAAGCAGTGAAAGATCTTGAGAAGATGAAGAGCCAGGAGGTCGAGTGTACTGTTTGGGGCCGAAGAGGGTCTGACAAGACCATGATAATGATCAAAGGGACCATTGTTGGGGCATCTACAAGACCTGCGCCAATACTTCCTGAAGGAACACTTGAGGTGCGAGTCGAGCCAGAGGAGGAGGTTGGAGACCCAAAAATCTACATGGTTGCTCAACCACAATTACTCATCGGACCGAGTTACAACCCAAATCTGACAATACTGGCCACAAAGGTCTATATCATGCCCTTTGCTTGGAAGCAGGCACCAGAATACAGAGATGTGCTTGCGGCCAGAAATCTGACAGTCACTATCAAGAGTGGGAAGAAGTTAATCGAGAACGTGTCATTCTCTATGCGTGAGGGTGAGATGTTAGCCATTATCGGTGAGTCAGGCGCAGGAAAATCGACCACCGTCAAAGCACTCATTGGAGACATTCCCAGTACAGGTGTTGCACGAATTGCAGGGATTGACTCACGACAGACACAGAAAGTCCGCCACTTCTTCGGGTACTGTCCTCAAGATCTGTCTTACATGTACGAAACGTTCACTCCGCTTGAGAACATCATTGCCTTCGGAAAACAGTACGACATCCCCGAATGGCAGCTGATTCAGAGGGGAAAGACGCTCCTGAGAGACTTTGGTATTATTGAGAAAGGAAATAGTCCGACCAAAGAACTCAGTGGTGGTCAACAGAGACGTGTTTCAATTGGCATTGCATTGGCGCACAAGCCTAAGGTCTTGCTTATGGATGAGCCAACGTCAGGGTTGGACCCTGACAACCGGAATGAGCTGTGGAACTATCTCACATACATCAATCAGGAGTATGGAACCTCCATCATTGTGATCACACACTACCCAGTAGAGGCAGAGTTCTGTGACAAGGTGGCTGTCTTTATGCGCGGCAAGAGCCTTGTTGCGTTCGGAAGCCCAGCCTCATTGAAAGAGTCAATGCCATCTAGAGGGTTTGCTGTGGGGATTGTTCTCGAAGAGGTGGATCCGAGAGCACGAGTGGCACTAGAGAAAGTGAAAGGTGTTAGGTTCGTGCTGCAGAGGGGCGAACTTCTGAAAATGTTCACAGATGAGCCCCTAGAAGTGATTGCTGAGAGGTGTGTCACTGCTCTCAAAGAGCAGAACATTCCTGTCAAGATTGTGAAGACCAAGTCTGTCGCAGACATGGTCGATTACTATGTAGCTATTACACGAGGTCTTATTCAGGGTACAATTGAGAAGTGATACAATGACTGGTCTGAAGCGAGCTATGGTGCGTCTGACACAAAGGTTAGTGGCATACCTATTGGTATGCATCATCATGGTCAGTGGATTCTCTGTCTTCACCCCAGTTGTTGGAATGAGTCCTCATATGATCGAGCCAGTAGAGAAGATAGACGATTCCCTTCTGAACCAGACGTCACTTGACCAGTATCTGGATGTTCTTGTTGGATATGACGAGGAAGTAGGCGCTTTCAAGGCAAAGAATGCTATCCTGTTTGCAGACCAGACTTCAGAGATAATAGACACGTTCGAATCAATAGGCATGCTTCATGCAAAGATGCTAGGTTCAGCCATTGTTGACCTAGCTAAAGAGGGATTCATCACAAGGATTTGGTCAAATGAGGTGACTCCGATTGAGCAGGTGCGGACTTCTTTTACTACAGCTTCGGAACCTGAGGAGTATGTGCCCTTGATTGATCGAATAGATGCAAGAAACCTCTGGGATGAGGGGTACAATGGCACTGGAACTGTCATTGCAGTACTAGATACAGGAGTAGACCCGCTTCAGACTGACTTCAGTGTGGCTGCATTTGCTTCATTTGTTGAAGCTGATACCTTGCCACTTGACCTAATAGGACATGGCACTTATGCGGCGTCAGTCGCAGTCAGTTCGGGGAACAGTTCAGATGGACTTTATGCAGGTATTGCTCCAGGTGCGACTCTACTCTCTGCTAAGGTGACCTTGGGAGGCCTTTTTGCGGCACCGAGTTGGATTGTATCAGGCATTGAATGGGCAAGCAGCAGAGGAGCAGACATCATCCTTCTCCCGTTCAACACTCTTGGCGCCCCTGGTGATGCAGTTTCTGAGGCGGTTGAGATTGCTGCTGAAAAGGGCATCTTTGTTGTAGCAGCCTCAGGAGATGATGGACCAGACTATCTTACAGTTATGTCACCAGGAGGGAATGCAGCAGCATTCTGTGTAGGAGCGTATGATACCGAAGAGCAGAAGATTCCCGATTTCTCAGGGAGAGGCCCCTCTCTATCATTATTGACCAAGCCAGATCTTGTGGCCCCTGGTGTTGGTGTAGTTGGGGCTAAACCTTTCTCAGGCCTTGCAGGTCTAGGTTTCGGAGATATAGGACTAGGTGATCTTGGTGACCTTGGAGGTCTTGGTGGACTTCTAGGTGGTTCTCTTGGTGAAACATACAACGAGAACTACACCATTGCAGACACAACTACAGCATCTGCAGCAATCACTGCTGGTGCAGCAGCAATCCTGTTGCAGGCCTTCGACAGAGTTGGTCCAATTGCTCTTGCCAATGTTCTTCGAGATACAGCAACCCCGATTGGTTATGGAGCAAATGATGGTGGTTCGGGCCTTCTCAATCTGCAAGCGGCGTTTGAATACCTCAGCACACAACAGACCCCGGGTGATCCTCACACTCGGGTGACGAGTCTACCTCTCCTTGCATTGGGCCTGATAACCGCAAGTGGAACAGATGCGTCTACATCTATGCTGATGAGCAGTTTCGGGACTACACTTATCGCCTTGGACGAACGTAATCCTCAGGACTCTGGGGTCCACCTAATGATGGGGATGTTTTCCCTCAAGTGGAACAACGAGGACCCAACAAACCTGATGATGTTTGATGTGAAGAGCGAGTTCCATCAAGTATTGTCATCTTCGGAATCAGCACCCTATAATCGGTATGTTGGAGTTCTGTCTTACAATGATTCGATATATATCACGTTCTTGGTAGAGTCATACAATCTAACAACATATGACACTCGTCCACTAACTGCATTTCGAATCACACCATTCATCCTTAATCTTGGAAATGAACCTGTTGAGAATGTGAGTCTATATGTTTCATACTCACTTGACCTCTACCTCGACAGCGAGGATGACCATGGTAAGTACGATCTTGATGACCAGCAGCTGTTTGCATATGGTCTCTCAGAGAGTTACGGGAATTTCTACGTGGGAATGAACTCAAGCATCCCACTCTCTGGATTCGAGGTGGGTAACTCGTCAAACATAGCTAACCATGTTTCAAATGACAATCTCACCCAGTCCACTGTCTTTGATGGACAAGTTGGCTTGGCGATGCAGTGGAACTTTGGAACACTCGAAGTGGATGAGCTCGCTAATGTTACAATAGCCTTAGGTTTTGGTGAGAATCGGACTATCCTAGATGCATCAATTGATGCCATGTGGCAGTACGATGTTCCATCGGGTGCTCTGAGTCAGGGAGACCTCATTGTTGTCGAAGCTGATGTTCCAAGGATAGCGGAAGCAGGACAAACATACCAGTCTAGAGCAGTGATAATGAACATCGGAGATGAGAACTCCACAGCAATTGGTGCAATGCTAGTGATTGAAGGTTCAGTTGAAGATGGAACTTTATTTGCTAGATACTTCAACTACGACGTGGTTGAACCTTTCAAAGCCAAGGTTCTAACCACAGACTGGCGACCGGAAACTGAAGGTGTGAGAACAGCTGCATGGGCGGTTTCTACGGGACTGGATCAAATCGTTGGAATGATATCAGACCCAACTGGTGCGTTACTCACTTCAGGCATCGGTCTCCTTGATGACTTCATCATGCGAGATGTATTCATCATTGACCAGATATCGTCAACATCAGTGTTCCCAAAGCAACTCCCCTTTGCACCATTTGATATAAGATTTCCAGCAGACTTTGGGCTCTACAGCTTTGTTTTATCAACCACTGAGTCACTAGGCAACCTCACAATTTCGAAGTATGGTAACGCCACAGACTGGGGCAACATGTCTCTGACATCTGCAGACACTATAGAAGGATTCTATGACTTCTCAGCGTTCCTCTTTTCACCTCCAATTGGTGTCGACGGATATCACCGGTGCGACTTTGTACTTGAAACGGAGTTTGGTTGGAGTGCAAACATTACTCTTGAACGTGTATTAGAGTATCCGCGAGCCATGATGCTGCTTGATACATCACATGGAGGCGGATTCGGTTCGCTACTTGGTGGCACTGGTGGTTTTGGTGATACTGGAAACTTGACAGGAGATGCAGGAGGATTAGGCTTTCCACTAGCTCAGGAAGACAGCTCCAGTGAAGAAGATATGCTCACAGGTTTCAGTCTGAACGATTTAGGAAGTCTTGACTCTCTCACGAGTCTCTTTGACGCTTTCAGAATGACGACATTCTCAGGACTATCAAATATGGATAAGAGAATGGCAGATGCTGGACTTGACTTAATTGAAACACCAGGCATGGAATTGGACTCAGGGTTGCTTGCTCAGTTCTCAACGGTCTTCATAATAGCTCCAACTGAGAATTTCAACCAGACGGAGATTGAAACTCTCAGAGAGTTCACAAACAACGGAGGAACATTAGTTATTCTTGATGGGAATGATGATAATGAAACAGTACTCAGTCCCTTGTTGTTGGAATACGGATACTATCTTGACGGAAGCCACGATGAGGAGAATACCACAGATATAATGACAAACACGATTCTCGGCTTTGACCTCGAGAGTATCTGGCTCGGTGGCGGAACATACGTCATGAACAATCAGTCAATTGCCAATGCAAGAGTCAACGGAAATAGCGTGGTTGTCCTAGACTCTACAGATCCAGAATTAGTTGTCTTCGGGTCCTCAAGAATCTTCATGAACAAGAACTTGGTCAAGTGCAACAATAGTTTGTTATTAGACAACCTGAATGAGTATCTGCTCCGTAACACTCTAACGACCAAAACGAGTCTGTCTGAGGATACGCTATACTACCAAGTAGGTCGAAGTGTGTACATCAACCTGGAACTGTCTGATTACTACGGAGACCCAGTTAATGACCTGTTCGTAGCAATAGCCTATGAACTTCCAAATGGAAGTCTAGCATTCTTCATCGCAGGTTTTGTTGAGAATGGACTATACTCCTCCCAGTTCACACCGAACTACTGGTCAGATGCAGGTAGAATCAATGGAGTATTCCTTGTTCTTGGCGACGAGGAATTTGCTATGACCTTTGCTAGTGTGAGCTTTTACCTCTATGAGCTTGAACCGACCACTCCTCGACCACCACCCTTCGTCTTGCTGACTATGGCTCAATTGGCCCTTATTACGTCGGTTGGTATTTTTGGTGGACTAATAGTATATCTTGGTTGGAACCGTCGGAGGATGAGAAAACGACTAAGGATTCCTGAGATTGAGCCTGAATTGACTAGAGAGATTGACAATACACTCAGCGCACTCCTTGCTGCCTTCACCCAGCTTGAGGAACTCATTCAGAGAGAGGATATAGATAGGATACAGAAGGTTGAGGCTCTCCGTGTACTCATGCAAGACATAGAGATGGGCCGAAAGATGTTCGAGCGTGTGAGTGAAAAGGTAGGGGGTGTGTGATGTGGGAAAGGCTGACATTAGAGAAACCTATCGGGAGATTGACATCATAGACCTCAAAGTAGCATTTGGAAACTTCTATGCATTGAAGGGGGCATCCTTCTTTGCCAACAAGAAGGAGTTCCTTGGTATCATTGGCGCCTCTGGAGCAGGGAAGACCACAGTTCTTAGGGTCCTTACTGGACAGATTGGTCCAACTGATGGACAGGCCTTTGTTGGAGGATATGATGTCACAAAGAAGGCAAAGTTGATCAGTCTGCTTGTTGGCTATGTTCCTCAGCTTGAGCACCTTAGTCTGTACTACGACTTCAACGCCCTGCAAAACGCGCAGTTCTTTGGAAAGATGTTTGGTCTCAGACCAAAGGAGATCGAGGAACGTGCAAGGAATGTCCTCACCATTCTTGGGTTTGATGAGGAACTCATCACAAAGAGAGTAGACAGACTCTCAGGTGGAGAGAGAAAACGGGTTTCAATATGCCTGGGCATGATACATGACCCCCCAGTGCTACTCCTGGACGAACCCACCACTGGTCTTGATGCACATCTGAGACATGAAACCTTGAACTACCTGAAAGAGCTCAATTACGAGCTCGGTACCACCATGGTCATCATCAGCCATGATCTGGAGATTGTTGATTATTGTACGCGAGTCTGCCTTCTTGAGGAAGGCAACGTGAGCCAGTTCGGAACGCCTGAAGAACTAATCTCAACACTCCCTGGAAAAGGAGAGAGCATCCGAGTTGTTCTCCGAGCAATGACTCAGGAGATGATCAAACGTGTTGACTCACTCCCAGGTGTACAATATACTGCACCAGCTGGCAGGAACGCTATGAAGTTGTTCATAGACAATCCCAGTGACCAGATCCTGCCAATCATAACGAAACTAAACGAAATGAAAGTACCATTCGAAGAGGTCAGTCTTGTTGAGGCAGACTTCTTCGACTATTTCCAGGTGAAACCCTGGAAGCAAAATCCTATAGATATAGGAGGAACCGCACCATGAAGACTCATCATGTGATCATAGCACTTCTGGCGGTCTGTATACTTGCAGGACTGCAACTCCAGACCTCAGACACGGGTATCCAACCTGTGGCAATCACGAGTCCAATGGTCCAACAGAATCCTCACACTGTCGCGGAGATCGCACCGTTCGACACAGCCATCGTCTGGTCCACCACAACAGGTAACCAGATCATTGACGTTGTTGTCGATAACTTCGATGCTGACGCGCGAGATGAGGTGGCTGTCATCACGCAGAACGGGACTCTTTTCATGTTCGATGACAACAGCTCACTGTTGTGGAAACTGGACCTTGGCTCGACACCACACGCACTGACCTCATTTGACGGCACTGCCGCTACTGGTCAAGAGATGCTCATAGGCACAGACTATGGAGTTCTCGTGATTGGAGCTAACAAGGCTGTTCAGATGAACATGTCACTCCCTGAGCCAGTGTACGCTGTTGCTGGTGGCAACTTCGATGCCGATGGACTCGAGGAGATTGCAGTGGGCTGTGACGACTTCTACGTTTATGCGTTTGAGATCAACACGACTCAGCTCTGGAGCTACCTGAGCAATGGTAAGGTGCGACTAATTGCTGGTGCGGACATCGACTCTGACGCTCGGACTGAGATTGCTGTGGCCTCTGAGGGTAGGCGGTTCACCCTCCTGCAGGACACAGGAACCATGGTTTTCGAGAAGACAAGCGCTACAGCCATCAGAGTAGTAGCTATGGGCGACATCACAGCCGCAGCCAACTGGGAGGTGCTCTATGGGAACACCAATGGGACTCTCAGGGTCTGGTATGATACCGGAACCCTAGTATACAACATTCAACTCAGGGATAGCATCACGGCTCTTGCAGTTGGTGACCTGGTCACAGGAGGAAGGCAAGAGTTCGCTGTTGGAACAGCTGGCAATCAGCTTCGAATCTATGACTCCAGTGGAATACTGTCATGGAACAAGACCCTGACTGGTCAGCCAAACAGCATCCAGTTTTCAAACATTGGAGCCACCACAAACTCGCAGGTCTTGGTGGGAATTCCCAACACTCTCAGGCTCTACAACTCTACCGGATGGCTCACGAGCTCTGTGGACGCTGCTGGTTTCACTGGGGCTCTTAGCTATGGAGACCTAGATAGCTTTGGTGGAGAGGAGTATGTCTTTGGGACCAATGGCGGGCTTGTTTCAGCGTATGGTCGGGACTTCGATGGCGAGGGTCTTGCAGATGCGCGAGAGATCCTCATGGAGAACACCCTCTATGACAACCCAGACACTGATGCTGATAATTTGAATGATGCAGAGGAGGTCCTGGACTATGGCACGAACCCGCTCGAGCCTGATTCGGACTTTGACAAATTATCAGACTTCGCAGAGGTCAGGACATATGGCACTGATCCTAATGAGCCAGATAGCGACTCAGACAAGCTCACAGACTGGCAGGAGATATATCTGGGGACCGACCCCAACGCTCGAGACTCAGATTCTGATCAGTTAACTGACTATGAGGAGAACAATGTCACACTCACAGACCCACTTGATGAGGACACGAATAACAATGGAATAAACGACGCTCAGGATGATAACGATGGTGACCTGCTCACGAACCTTCAGGAAGTGCGCATAACCCTCACAGATCCTAACGACGTTGACTCTGACAACGACTCCATATCTGACTACTATGACGACCAAGACAGCGACAATCTTGCAAACTGGAAGGAGATACAGGTGGGCTCAGATGTCTGGGACCCGGATACGGACTCGGACCTATTACTCGATGGAGAAGAGGTTAAGATCTACAAGACCTCGCCATTAAATGAGGACACGGACTCGGACCAGTTAACTGACTACGAGGAAGTCATGATTGTTGGCTCTGACCCACTCAGTGAGGATGGGGACAACGATGGACTATCTGACTATGATGAGTATGTCGTCTATGGTACAGATGTCATGAACCCTGACACTGATTCTGACACATTGAAAGACGGGAGAGAAGTCAATGTCTGGTTCACAGATCCCTTGAACAATGACACTGACTCAGATCTTATCTCAGACGGGTTGGAGGTCAAAGTCTGGGGTTCGGATCCCAATTCAGCTGATACTGATCTTGACCTACTAAACGACTACCTAGAGTGCTACGTATGGCACACCAATGTGACAAATGCAGATACTGATTCAGATTCACTCGGAGACGGACTGGAGGTCCTCACATATGGCACGAATGCGACTCTGGTGGACAGTGATTTTGACACTATTAGAGACCCTGATGAGGTGAAGTACCTTAGCAGTGGATGGGACCCGACCAATGCTCACACCTTTGATGCAGTCCTTAATGACGGAGAGTGGGACTGGGACGGTGACTCTCTGACAAACTATGATGAGATCTATCTGACACGAACGTCGCCGATTTTGACAGACACTGATGGCGACCTCATAACAGATGACCTTGAGGACAGTGACCTCGACGGGCTCACAAACTATGACGAACTCTATGTCACATTCTCACTACCCAGGAACCCGGACAGCGACGATGACAAAGTCAAGGACGGTGATGAGTGGTACCTGTTGGGTACGGATGTGAACGATGAGGACAGTGATGATAACGGAATTTCAGATTACGATGAGGACTTTGATGGCGACAACCTGAGTAACGGCGTGGAGTTATACATCACGTTCACCCTCCATGATGACTCTGATTCTGATAATGACTTCATATCCGATTACTACGATGATGAGGACGCAGACCTACTACCCAACTGGTTCGAGGTGGAGATGACTGGGACTGATCCAGTCTACAATGACACGAACGATAATGGTGTGTTCGATTGGGAGGAGGACCCAGATGGTGATGAACTCAACAATCTGGCGGAACTCAACAACAACTGTGACCCCCTTGTAGCGGACACTGATCAAGACCTGTTAACTGATGGTGAAGAAGTTCTTCATACCCATACAGACCCAACAGACAGCGATGATGACGATGATGGGATTTTAGATGGGAATGACGATCAAGACAACGACGGACTTACGAACCTCGAAGAGCTCAGGACTTATGGGACCAATGTAACCCTATGGGACACAGACTCAGACATGATTCGAGATGGGCTTGAGATTGATGTTGGTCTCAATGCCACTAATCCGGATAGTGATTCAGATTCAATCTATGATGGGTGGAATGACATCATTCCGAATGGCATCTATGAGCCACAATTTGGTGAGAGAGGCGAGGATGTCAACGCCAATGGTGTCGTGAATGTCGGTGAGACCTCACCATTTGAGGCAGATAGTGATTTTGATGGGCTAGATGATGCGGAAGAGTACCTTTACGGAACGAACCCATTAGATGATGACAGTGATGATGATCTACTACTGGATGGTGAAGAAATCAACGAGTATGGGACGGACCCACTTAATGATGACTCCGACTCAGACCTGCTTTCTGATTATATAGAAGTCGAACTGACACTGACCGACCCGAACAACATGTGGTTCAATGGCACTCACACAGACTATATGATTGACAGCGATGGTGATCTACTGACCAATGGTGACGAGATTGATATCTATGACACAAACCCAGGAGACTTTGATAGTGACAACGATAATATTGGGGATGGAATGGAAGTTCTAGTTTACTTCTCAGACCCGAACTCAAATGACACTGATGGAGATCGACTTCTGGATAATGAAGAG
Source organism: Candidatus Thorarchaeota archaeon (assembly GCA_048882325.1). Taxonomy (GTDB): domain Archaea; phylum Asgardarchaeota; class Thorarchaeia; order Thorarchaeales; family Thorarchaeaceae; genus SMTZ1-45. The sequence goes on from JBHLRS010000012.1 coordinate 30,774, forward strand.
TTGTTCTATGGCACTGGCATCAATACTCAGGATACGGATGGCGACCAGCTGGATGACTATGTGGAGATTGAGTATCTGGGAACTGACCCGTTACTTCCATCCACCTACATGAATGGCACTCTTGACGGAGACCTGGATCATGATGGTGATGGTTTGAGTGATGCTGTTGAGATCTACGGGTACCACTCCAATGCAACCCTGGCTGACACGGACCAGGACATGCTTGAGGATGGGTTTGAGGTGTTCGTATCAGGGACCTCACCGACTGATCAGGATACTGATGATGATCAGCTCTCAGACTACGATGAATGGATGATTTACCATACGGACCCAACCGGCAGTGACAGTGATTCTGACCAACTTGACGACTACTTTGAGGTCTATGTTTCACTAACCTCTCCTACCTTATGGGACAGTGACGGTGATACTTTAGCTGATGGATTTGAGTGGAACAACGGTACAAATCCAAACTCAGTCGATAGTGACAACGACCTCCTTAATGACAATATCGAGCTAGACATTGGCACGGATCCTAACCTTAACGATACAGACTCAGACTCATTATCGGACTGGGAAGAATGGGTTCTCTATGGCACTGATCCATTGGAGGCTGATGTGGATCAAGATGGATTGAACGACTCAGAGGAGCTGGAGAACGGAACTGACTGGGAGAACTGGGACTCTGATTTTGATACAATCTCAGACGGGGACGAGGTCAACATCTATGGAACCTCACCCATCAATGATGATACAGATTCAGATAATCTTGCAGACGCAGATGAACTATTCAACAGTCATACAGATCCCTTGTTAGTTGACACGGATGGAGATACTATCCCTGATGATCTCGATGATCAGGATGCGGATGGACTAACTAACGCTGACGAGATTTACCTATACGAAACCAACTGTACATCAATAGACACAGACTCAGACTTCATATCTGACTTCGATGAAATATTCGTCTGGGATACATCACCAAAGTTGTTTGATTCGGACGAGGATGGACTTGGAGACTGGGACGAGTTATTCTACTGGTTCAGCGATCCCAATTTGAGAGACACAGATGGGGATTTACTAGAGGACGCAGAGGAGGCCCTAACATGGCATACCTGGTTGAATAGCACTGATACCGACATGGACAATGTATCAGACTATGATGAAATCAAGGTCTTCGAAACTGATGCCTTGCATTGGGACACTGACTCAGATTCAGTTTCAGACGGGGACGAGCTCTACGTCTACAACACATCACCTCTGCGTGAGGACACTGATTCAGATCTGCTTCTTGATGGGCAGGAGATCAATGGTTTCTTCATGACATTCAACATCAGTGGAGTAGTTGAAAGCAGATGGGTCTATACTAATCCTCGAGCCAAAGACACAGATCAGGATACATTATCAGATTTCGAAGAGGTTAACATGACTGGTACCGATCCGACCCTGTTCAGTACACAGGGCACAACCATCTCTGATGCAGACTGGGACATTGATAATGATATGTTGACCAATGCACAGGAGATTCGTTTGACTCGGACCGACCCTCGAGTCTTCGATAGTGATTCAGATGGGAAGTCAGATGGGGCTGACGATGAGGACCGAGACCTACTCACCAACTACTGGGAGTGTGTCCTGACCGAGACTGATCCAAGGGATCCCGATAGTAACGACAATGGTGTGTCAGACTATAATGACGACGAAGATGGTGACACACTCACGAACGGTGAGGAGTGTGCCATCTACGGAACAGACCCACGGGACAGGGACACGGACCAGGATCAACTCGATGACAACGAAGAGATTGACGACTGGGGAACAGACCCCTTGAACAAGGATTCAGATTTTGATGGGCTGGAAGATGGACCTGAAGTTCATGAGTGGGGTACAATGCCTGACTCCAATGACACAGATCTCGACTGGCTAACTGACTATGAGGAAGTTGTCTTGACTGGGACTGACCCGACAAAACCAATCACCTACGGAACTACCTATGACAGATGGTATGACAGTGATGATGATGGAATCAGCAATTGGGAAGAGCTGAGAGTATACTTCACACTACCCAACGACCCTGACTTTGACAATGACGATCTACTGGATGGCCTCGAAATCACTCTGGGAACTGATATTAATGGCACAGACACGGACTTTGACCTATTAACGGATGGTCAGGAGTATCTGCTCTACGGTACAAATCCCTTAGAACCTGACAGTGATTTTGATCAATTGACTGACTATGAAGAAGTAACCGTCTATGAAACGAATCCAAATGAGGTTGACACCGACTCTGATCAAATCAGTGATTACGATGAGGTCTTTGGCAACAACCCGCTGAGTGTCCCGACAGACCCACTTGAGGCTGATGGAGACTTTGATGGTTTGGATGACTACGAAGAACTTTTCACTTACGGTTCAAACCCCACTCTTGTTGACAGCGATCAGGACTCCTTGACCGACTTCATGGAGGTCACTGAATACCACACTTTACCAATGAATAATGACACCGATTCCGATCTCTTATCTGATGGTGCTGAAGTGAACGTTTATGGAACAGATCCCACAAATCCTGACAGCGACGGAGACTCACTCAGTGACTATAGAGAGGTCGTGGTGCTTGGTACTGACCCGAACCACAGAGACAGTGACCGAGACGGGATTTTGGATGGCCAGGACCTCCTCCCGAATGTCCACTGGATATTCCCGATATCAGCCATCTTTGCTCTGGCCTTTGTGTTGGCTGTGGTTGTGAGGCGAGTCAGAGAGAGATATCTTGTGGAGGAGTTCGTCACCAAAGCAGAACCCGCGAGCTTGGGCTTGGAGCCGGGCATGGACATCGCTGTGGAGTACAAGATACGGGAAGGTAAGGTCATCTTTGGCGTGGTGGTGCGGAACGGTGCTGACAACCCGATGCAGAACGTGCAGGTGATACTGGGAGTGCCAGACCTGACTGACGCCATCAAGACAGAGAACCTCGGTACAGTGGAACCAGACACGGTTTCAGTGGCGGAAATCGAGTTCGAGCTGCAGCCTGGTGCTGAAGGCGAGCTGGTCGGCATGATTGAGTACGACAGTGTCGACGGTGAGCACAAGGTCGTGAACCTGAAGCCAGTCAAGATTGTAGCATGAGGAAACTAAGACCTCAATCCACCTGTCAGAATCACTGACCAATCAAGCAGTGGAAGATGTCTCATCAGAGAGCAGAGCCTCAGTCTTCTGTGGAAATATGAGTACGACAATGGTGAGAGCTAGTCCAGCAACTGCAGATTGAATACGTGGTACTGGGTCTTTCCATGGTTTCCAGACATCCTGCACAGTTTCAACTGACAGATTGACAGTTGCGTCTTGTGCAATCCGGTCTAGTCGGACTGTGAACCCTGTCAGGTTCCCTCTTGGAAGTTCAAACTGTAAGGGACTCAAGGAGGTATTCGTGATGGTCAGAAGAGGTACATTTTCCGTGAAGTCCTCCGGGGTGATAGTTACAGCTACGAATACTCCATTGGTGGAGAAGTTCGCAATCCTAGCGAAAGTTGTCGAATCCTCTAACTCCACTGACTCATTAAACTCGATGAAAGGAGTTGATGTGTTCAAATTGAAATGGTAGGTGTGAGTTTCAAGCACAAGATCATACCGGTGGAGCGTTCCTTCGTTGTTGTAGGTATACGCCAAAATGGGAGCAATTAGGACTGCACTAACCAGTAGTACTATGATTATTGCAAATCCTCTTACATCAGGTCGAGAACCCCAGTTCCGGTATAGAAGAAATACAAGAGGGATCGGAAAAAGCCAAAACACAGTGGGACTGGACATTAGGAAGTCGGTCGATGGATACGTGCCCCAGATTCCGAATCTTACAGAGATTTGTACGGACTGATTGTCATATCTTGTAATCCGAATAACGGGCCATGTTGTATCAGCTAGGCTAATACAGACCAAAGAAATTCCTCGAATCTCAGTCACATTTTGTAGGATTGCATCGGGATTGTCAGTGTTATAATTCCAGTACGCACTGACGATAACTGGAGATCCATTTGTTGTGAGTTCTTCAATCACAATTTTGTCTGCAAAGGGAAAAGCAATCTCATACACAGGAAAGCCTTCATTCAACACTATGGTATCATCAAACACCGGTGTCACATACATGGGATACGAAGGAAAAAGAAACGGAACAAATGGGATCGTCGCGATTCCGACAAGACCAATTAGAATGACCACTGAAATTCTTCTGGTCATGACTAACGACTTACGAGAACCCTCCATTCTAAACCAAGATGATATTGCATCCTAACCCAATTAAGATTGCTATTCGAAGTAAATATGTTGCGGCATCTCAGTTATTTTGCGGTGTCGAAGTATTTGGCTCAGAGTATGGAGGGGCTAGACCTTAGAAGCGTCAGTGGAATATGCACCCACTGACCGTGCAATCTCTTGGACTTCAGCGGGATGACCGAAGAGTGCACAGGGAGTGTCCTCATTGGTGAGGAGGTGCTCGTTCTCGCGGATGGCGATAAATAATGGACTTGCTAGCCCCTCTCTGAAGGATGTGTTGGAGAGATTGTGTGTGGCCAGGTTCGAAACGGGACAGGCTGTGAGGTCGCCTTGAGGAGTGACATGTGCAAAACCCCGACCAGCAGAAACACATCCACCAAAATAATCCTCATCTCCGGGTGAGTGAATGACATACAGGGAATTTTTCCTCCTGTACTCAAGTACCTGTAATCGGAATTCCTCGCGCTCCTGAGGAGAGAGCATGAGGGTTTTGTTGTAGGGCCCACAGGTGTCACCAGTGAGGTTCTCAGCCATCACAGGAATGTACTCGATGAAGACTCCGACCAGCACGCCCAGTTTGACATACCGATCCAGATTCTCTTTCTGCATCCAGAACTGGTAGTTCTGATTGGTGATTGTCACTGAGATGCCAGTTGGGACACCACTTGACTTTAGACGGGTCAAGGTCTCAAGGGCCTGTTTGTGGACTCCTCGCCCCCGACGGGCATCGGTTGCCTCTTCACTGCCCTCAACACTCACAATCACTGCGACGTTCTTAGTACTCCGAAGGCGTTTGTGATCGTAACGGGTGAGTGCGGTCCCATTGGTGAGGATGATGAAGAACCGATCCTTGAAGGACTCGCATAGCTCTAACAGCCCACTGAAGAGGAACGGTTCTCCACCTGCAATAATGAAACCGAAGACACCTTGCTCAGCTGCATCCTTAATGATATCATACCATTGATTCCAGTCAAGGGTCGGTCTTGCGGCGGAACAGCCAGAACGTTGAGCAATGTCTAGGGTTCCCACAGCAGCTGCGTAGCAACCTGCACATGTGAGATTACACTTGGATGTGATACTGAGGATAAGAAAGGGAGGGACACTCAGACCAGCCTCTCTGGCTTCACGTCTGAGCCTCTCGGTCTTCTTGTAAGACCGTGCAAGTCTAAAACCAGCCCTGATGTATCTAGGGTTACGCAACACCCAGGGTACGAAGAGGCGGGACATGTTGGAATCAAGTCCATCAAGGACCTTCTTCATCTGTCCTGGTGCTTTGTCTTCATTAGCGTGCTCTTTGACTGTTGTTAACATCTACTTTCCCAACTTTGTGATGGCGCGTGTGATGTACTTCACCTCAAAACTATATAAAATGTTTGATGTGCGCCAAACGTTGCAACAAGGCCAAACGTTTAAATGTGTTCAAATAAAACAAGAAGACACGCGCCACCTATGTCATGTACACATAGGGGGAGATGGTACAAATGAAGAAGGTACTAATCATTTACGACACGCAATTTGGAAACACTAGAAAACTTGCTCTTGAGCTTGCCATTGGTATCCAACAGAACGAGGGAGTCATGGCGAAGGTTGGAAATGGTGATAGTCTTGATACAGAGGACCTGTCACAGTATGATGGGATCTTGTTTGGCGGTCCAACACGCGCGTTCAGAGCCACTAGAGGAGCAATGAACTCCATTAAGAAAGCAGTTGAGATTGGTCTTGGCGAAAAGGTCGTTTCGACATTTGGCACCTACATGATGGGAGATCAGTCGAGAGGTGTCAAGGCTATGGACAAGAGATTGAGGAAAGTAGCGGGTAACGCGAAGGTGATCAGTCCTGGTTTCTCAGCCAAAGTTGGTGGTGTACGTGGTCCAATCAATGCTGAAGAGATTCCGAAGGCTCATGAATGGGGTAGAAACTTTGGCAACAAGGTGCTTCAGTACAAACCTCAGATAGCAATACATTCTGTTTAGAAATGAGAATCACATTACTTAAGGGCTGGATTCACTCCTAGAAAGTAGTATGATAGAAGTCTATACTGCGGCCTTCTGGGTGGTCGCAATAATCTCGGTAATACTTCAGGACCGAAAGGCAGAATCTGGAGTGATTAAGGTCGCATCGCCGACCACGGTTATCAAGTTCCTCCCTACATTAAGCGCTGCAGTATACGTCCTTTTGTTCAGACCTATCACTCTGTTTACCATCCTGCTAGCAGTAGCCCTAGTGTTCTGCACATTCGGAGATGTCGGGATGGAGATCTCGCTAGTACCAGGAATTGGTATGTTTCTGATAGCTCATATTTTCTTTACATCTAACCTACTCTGGCATAGCGTTGTAGGATTGACGATAATTCCAATGGCACTTTTTGCAGTGTGCTTTGCTATTGGAATAATCTATGTCTTCATGTTCATCAGATATCTTCAATCAGATGGACCAGAAATACCACCATTCATCCTCAGAGCAGGGTCATTGTACTTTATCCTCATTGTAGCAACATTCAGCTCGACCATGCTTCTCTGGCAGACAACAGGAATTCAGCTAGGATACCTACTAGGGATTGGGGCACTCGCCTTCATTGTCTCAGACTCGTTCATCGCAGTCAATGAGTTCCACCACAAGCTCTCACACCATGAGTTCTACATCATGCCAACATACTACTTGGCGATATTCTTGCTCTCACTAGGTGTGTTCGTTTACGCATTATAGAAAAACAGAACAAACGCTGGTTACAAAGTTTGATAAGAATTGGCAACCTCACAGGCTGATGGGAGCCGATTGAATAACGAAGAGCTGCTGGAAACGATTGATGCCAAGCTGGATCAGCTGAACCCTGCAGAGCTGATAGAACCAGAGAGCATCCATCCAGTGGCGATTATGACCAGAGAAAGAAGGCAGCTCGGGGAGCTAGAGAAAGAGCTGCTTCAGATCCTGGACCTAGTGAAGATGGATGAACGGGTTCCAAGCATCATCACACGACTTGCGAATGTCTACCTCAAGGAGGCTACTTTTGGAAGGGCAATAGTCCTATACGAGTTGACACTAGGGTTCAATAGCAAACAGGTCAGCGCTTGGATAAACATGGGCTTGGCATATCTAATGGTTTCAAGCCCCAAGGAAGCAATCAGTTGCCTTGGAAGTGCTCTGGCACTAGACCAGAGAAATGCTCTTGCACTGGTGTATCTTGGCATGGCGCAACTCAAGCTGGAAGAGTTCAATGATGCAAATGCAAACCTTGACCGAGCTATTTCTATAGACTCCAATATGGCAAGAGCACTTCTTGGCAAGGGAGAGTACTTCAGAGCAAGAGGAGAACCCGAAGTAGCAGTGACCTGGATTCGAAGGGCTCTGTCAATGGACCCCAATTTCCTAGCTGCCCTGATGGAACTGGGCAATGTCTACTTGTCTCTCAAGAAATACGAAGAGGGAATTGAGGTTCTTACAAAGGCTCTAGCAATCGACCCAGAACAAGCATATGCACTGGCCACGATGGGAGACATCTATAGTGCGCAGAACGATCTCGAATCAGCTCTCTACTATTATGATAAAGCAGTGAGCATCAAGTTTGATGATCCAGAACTTTGGATAAAGAAGGGGGACATCCATAAATCACTGAAGTCTTATCAGCAGGCTTCCAACGCCTATCAGAAAGCAATCAATGCTGATCCTGAGCACATCGAGTCATGGGTAAAGAATGGCGCAGTGATGTTACTTCTTGACGATGAGGGAACAGCACTGGAGTATCTAAATACAGCATTGGCATTGAATCCAAACAATGCAGATGTATCGCACCAGAGAGGGCTCATCTATTACTCATTGGAGAGGTATCAAGAAGCACTTGATGACTTTGATGCTGCCTTCGCAGTAGATCCTGGAAATCCTATGCATCTCTACTATCGTGCATCGATATTGGAGCAATTAGATAGAAATGAAGAGGCCAAGAGGACATGGCAGGTAGCTCTAAGTCTGTTCAAAGAGATTGGAAATGAGATGAAGGTAGCCGAGTGTTCAGCTAGACTGAAACGACTTGGGTAGGTGTCACTCTATCCTTTCAGGGAGGGCCTTCAGCATTTCTACTGTATCCACATCTTTTGAGATGACAAGGTAGCTGACTATGTCTGTGCTCTCACCGGGCTTTAATGCCCGTCTCTCACGGACCCCGAATATCTGAGCCTTCTCGCTAAGCGTGTCAATGTACATCATTTCGTCAGATTTGTATGCAGAGATGATTCCTAATACCGTTCCATCACTCGGACTCTTGAGGGCACCCCAACCTGACCTACCCACAAACATGTCAACTCCACTTGTGTGTGGTTCATAGATTAGTCTGTGACCTTCTTTCTCTGTGTACACGAAACTACAACCATCCCCACCAGGCATCGGGATTCCTCTGAACCCCAAGAGAGCACGCTTCCATTGTTTGCTGGTGTTTGAGAAAGACGCAGTCACACTCAGCAATGGTGTTCCTGGTAGTATAAGATATGTCATAGAAACCTCCACACCCTTTAGACCAGGACTATGTTGAAACGTTGAGGTTGTCTTGTATCCTACCCAGGGTCCAGACTTCATATCGGATATGCTCCAGATTTCCTTTTGTAGAGCAGTTTCCCAGTCCCAGACATTCCAGCCTACAAACAATGGACTTAATCCACTATGGACCCGATTTGACCACACCCAGGGGCCCACTTCTGGAAAGGTATCATAGAGTACACTCTTTGCTCCTTCTTCACCATATCTGACCAGAGTACCACCATGTTCGGGACACGCTGATATTGAGTATCCACTAGTGTTGAGTGTATGTAGATGAACGCCCTCCACCTCGGTGATCTCTCTCTCGACAGTCGCTGAGGAATCGAAGACAACTGCAGTCAGTGGCAGCCTGAAGATTCTTGACTTAAAGCGAATCTCAATCTCTCCATTCTTTCGGAACCACGTGGATTCATCGGATACTGATATTCTCAGAGGATAGGCAAAGGGCTTGTCGAGACCAATCTCCTCAGCCTTGAACTCAATCTCACTCTTACCGTCCACAGTCAGACCATCTGGCAGTCTGAGCCGAAACTCAGCACCTATGGGGGTTTCATGGATAAGACGCAGGCGAAGTTCATGTTCGTTCTCCTTTGCCTTATCGACAAGGATTGGACTTGGAACTTTCCTCATTTGACTACTGCTTTTGGGAGTAATTTCCACTTCTAGATCTGACCTGATGTCAACAATCTCTGTTACTGGATCAATTATACCATTCAGTTCTCTGTAGAGTGCTCGAACCTTACGCCAATCGCCATCCCCAATATACATGCTAAGAGGTTTCTTTGTGATTGTTTCACCTGGCTCCAAGTCAGGCAAACTATATTCTACTCGAGAAACGTCCCAACCTCGAATGAGTCGCGCATCCTTAGCGTGTTCTGATTCCCAGATGTAGCCAATGAGGTATCTCTCTTGATGTCGATGCATTGCCATCCATGACTCATGATATTCCTTTGCAGGCTTTGGTAACTGTCTCCAACCACCCCAGTCTACCGAATCTAAACAATAGATACTTCCACGTAGAGGTACATATCCCTGATCGAAGACTCCTCCGAACCAGCCAATGCAACGCAAACCAAAGTTCTCAATAGGGGACGTGCCCCGATTTTCGAGCTTGGAGATGGTTTCGAGAAGATTAGGTCCAGAGTGTAGACGATAAGTAAGCGTTTGATGAAGTCCAGCTCGCTCTTGATAGTCCCCCGTGAGTCGGACATCTGCATACTCTGTGCAATACTCCAACTCAATCTTTGGAGTGAGACGGCTCCATTCACCGCCTTCACCTGGAAAAGGATACCCTACTTCTACACCCATCACACTCCAACCGCCAACATACCTATTCAATGGTTTATACTCGAAGCCAACAAAGCCCTGTGTAGGACGAGTGTTCATTATCGCGCGGATGTCCTGTGTTTCAAGAATCACCCTGTCATCCATACTCTTGTATGCAACCGCTCCTTTCATTCCTAAAACAGGAATGTTGAATTGCTTTGAAACAACTGTAACAAGGGATCCTTCATCCTCTAGACTGAGCGAAAAGCCAAGTGAGAGGAGGTGACCAATTTCTCCTTCAACCTCAATCGAGAGGGTTTCTTCAAAGACCTGTCCAGGTTTCAACTTAAACGGAATTTTTAGAGGTGTGACCTTTACCTGCTCAGGTGGTGAGAGAACCATCTCTCCTTTGAGATCTACACTTGTGTTGTTCCTAGCCCCTAGACCAACTTCTTCATTACCTAAAGGTCTCAGAGTGGGATATAATGGGCCAGGTGTCACCGTCACAGCCTCAGCCGGGATGAGACCACTATAGAGTGTGATTGACTGTTCGCCTAGTTCGATGGACCACTCTCCATAGGTCGGGACCTTCTCATCAGCATTTGTTTCTCTTTCAATTGGTCGTGCAGTATTTGAGATTGAATAATGGCCAGTGGTCTTGAAAGATTCTCCGGCAGGAACAACACCAGCGCTATTTTCAGAAAGATGGATGTCTACATTCTTCTCTGGCGTGACACTGATGTTATAGGAAAGATCCGTTTCACGACCATTCTCAATTGTAAGTTCAACCGGAACCTTCCCATATCCAATGTATCCTGTATGGACTGAAGGTTGGACTTTGGCAGATAGTGTCTGACCGCCCAGAGACAAGTGAAAGCCACAGATACCCTTTGCCTCTCTATCTACTGTGATATCTAGAAGGTCACTGTTCTCACCTTCAAAATGATACTTGAATACACCAATATCATTCTCAACAATATCATCCACTTCTTGACGTATCTCTCGTTTAAATGAATCATACCAGTGATATTTCTCAAAGAAGTCCTTAAACATGGGATTTCCGATTATCCCTGGAATATGTGACTCCATGAGGACTCTGGTTCCTGGCACCCAATTGTAGCCAGTCCGCTTGTAGAGTGGAAGTGCCTTCAGGTTTCCAGCCCAAGTGTGAAGGTCGATTCTCCGTTTTCCAGCATCAGCAGCTGTCTGAGCAGCCTCAATCAATAGAGCCTTTCCAAATCCCTGTTTCTGGTATTGGGGGTTCACACCTAAGAGACCCACATATGCTGCTTCTTTGTCTAGACTTGCTTCACACACATTACAATGTCCTACTATCTTGTCTTCTGTGTGAGCCACAATCACGCGAATATCTTTTCTCTTCTTCCAGTCATCAAGCACTCGTTGTGCAGTGAATGGATTGCCGCCTGTGAATCCTCCTGGCCAACTGTCAGAGTCATCGAAGGAGTTCAGGCATTCCGCAAGCCGACCACCATCTTCTAGTGTAAACTGGAAGTCGCGTACCTTACCTTGTGTATGTGTATCACTCATGAGCGTTGTCCTCTCAGAAATCGTCAATCAAGCCGACTAGAAGTTGTTAAAGAGGTTTACGGACCAAGTACTTCCTGATTACATATCTTCCCTAGCAGCTGCTTTTTTTGCTTCTTTTTCTTCCTTTGCTTTCTCCCGAAAATAATCCTCCATCTTCTGTTCTAGAGCAATTATGTACTTCACATCAGAGTATTTTGTTTGCACAAAGAGTTCAAAGATACCAAAGAGGATGAGCATGAGAAATACATGAAGGAAGAGCAATCCTAAGTATATGATGGTAATCAGTTCAAGTATTTGAGCGAAATCACCAGCTAAATCTAAGATGAATGAAGCGGCCCTCGTCCAGATCATTTGGGTGACTATCAAAGAGATATATCCTGAAATCAGAAGCTCATAACGATGTATTCGATAATACTGTAAGAACCGATCGGTCTCAAACTCAGGAATCATGCTAATTCTAGTGATATAAGGAATAAACTGATTCTGAAACCATGTGGTTCCGGTAGTAATCCCATAGAAACCACCAGTAATTGCCAGTAGTAATGGAGGCATTGCACCAAGGCGCAACCCCCAAGACACCCATCCTTCGGAGAGACTCAGAATCGAGATAATAATACCAATGATGATGTGAGCGACAAAAACGTAGAGGTGATAGGGATCGGGCTTTGGATGTTCAAGTTCAGACCATTCATATTCTCGCCCTTCACTATCTCCAGAGTCCACTTCAGAACCTCCGAGGGATTTGAAGTAGATAGTGTAGTATGTCTATTAATCCATCGTTGCGTCAAGTCCATTCCTTTCCAAGCTTTATGTGACGTTGCACATCTGAAAATAGAAAATATCTACTGTGAGAGTGAAAGAAAAAGAAGAGAAGTGAGGGGAAATCCCCCCAAATCAAAACTAAGTAAAGATGGCGTCTATGCCACCAGTCGAGGTTTCAATGACAACAGTGAGTGTCTGTGAAGCTGTGTCATAGTCCGATGACTCGTAGTGGTTAGAGGTAATCTGTGTCCAACCAGTAGCAGTGATGTCAACACTACCAATGCCAGTGGCACATTCCACACTTCCTCCAATACCAATCGGAAGATCGACAATGACTTTGACACCGCCTGTGGTAGCTTCCAAGTCAAATGTGGCATTACCTACTAGGACAACAGCATCAGTCATCCCAAAATCAATACCACCAGTCTCCGTTAAGATTGAAATGTCTGCGACATGTGCGCCAGCAACCAGATCAACATCGACACCACCTGTTGAAACATCTACATCAATAGTATAGTTGAGACCACTTCCAAGTGTGATATTCACACCAGCAGCTGTATAGTCAAGTGCGATGATGTTACTCGTAAAGGTGACTGATGGCGCTCCATCCCTCTCCAGAGTAGTGTTCTGGACCCGCATTTCAATGTCGTACAACAGAGTAGCATTGTCCACGAATGTTATTGCGACACCACCTGTTGCTAGGTTGATGTCCAAGGTTACTGTACCAGTGGTGGCTCCGACCTCAGCATCAAATGAGAAGTCGGTGGAAGCTGTACTCCAGTTAAACCAGCTATTGCCATAGAAGGATAGTGCTCCTACCCCAATAGCGCCTATAATAATAACTGCAAATATACAGACAACCATGCTTGTGTTTCTTTCATAATTACTCATTTCATACACCTTTTCTGTGAGACCTTAGGAATGCGTGCCATTTCGACCTCAGGTCTCTATATTGCGAATCTTCTTCCAGAGCAAAGCGACGCATGATTCGCGAAGCATCGCCTCTAACAGAGGACTGCAGTCTATCGTAGTCCTCCTCATTCACGATAAGATTACGAGAACTAATTTCGTTCTCGTGATCTATCAATGCCGTCATCAGTTCCATGCCCTTCTCAACCTGATCCTCTGGAACATCTATACCATAGACTGAGAGGCTTCTAATTATGGACTTCAGGCGTTTTGTTGTGTCATCCCCAGTGGCTTGTACCATTTCACTGATACCCATCCTGTACTCACGTGCAGATGCCCGATAGTACCTCTGGACTATGCCTGTCTGAGTCTGTTCTGTTCGTTCTTCAAAGACAAGACCAACCTCCTTCAGCTTCTGTATATGGTGAAGGATAGTACCTGGATTCTTGCCTGTCACCTCTGATAACTGTTTGACCGTCATCGAGTCTTTCACGAGATAGTCGAACATTATCTTGGCTCGTGTTGGCTCCATTAGTAGTTTGATCAGGTTCTTGTCTTCAATAACTTCCATGTCTTTTATTCGTCGTTTTCGTTTTTTGGAGCCGCTCATTTTTACAGTCCTCCTATAAAGGTTGGACCACTCTCATCTTCATCTTCTGTGAGGATGTAGTCTTCGTCATCTGCCGATAGAATCATGTATGCTCTTGTGAGACCTATGGACAAGGCAGGTAGTAGAATGAATATCAAGAATAAGATCATTACAAGTGCGTAGATTCCCAGGGCTACTAGGATAGAGGTGAGTCCGATGTTGTTCCACAAGAATGGAGTTGCCATGAGTATCAATGGTGCAATGAGTGCAAGGATGAGGATGATGTAGGACAACCACACTCCAAACACTCGATCAAAGTACTTGATTCCCATGCTAACTGACTTCTTTGCTGCAGCAATAACCGAATGACCATCGATTATGGCAGGGAACATCATTGTCATCAATCCTGAACTAAATGTGAACCATACAACACCAAGGGCAGCGAGAATTGGATTCATTGAACCTATTGTTCCTCCACCAATGAATGCAAGATTCAGGATTTGATCTCCAAACAAGGCCACTCCGCCTATGATGACTAACATGACAGGTCCCAGAATGAAGAGGAACACCATGATTCCTCCACCTGCGAGTGAGAAGAATTTCTTTCTATACCATGTAAAGACACCCTCTGCGGAGGTTCCTTCACTTTCCACTATCTCGCGGCTCATCCCGAAAAGCGCTCCAGTTGCTACAAAGAATGGCGCAACAAAGGGGAGTGCCAGGAGAAAGATGCCAGTAGCGATTGTTAGTCCGTTTGCAGTATTCCAGGTATTGAATGACTCTGCCCAGATTGTAAAGCCTTCAATGCCCCCTGGAGTCAGAAACATTGGAACAAATACAAACGCCGCTACGATAGCTATAAGGATGAAGGTGACGATAAAGACTCCAAAAATCGCAAGCACGTAGGAAATCACGTTTTTCATTGCAAACCTAATGCTGATCTTCAGGTCATCAAGAAGAGTCTGAAAGCTCGCGTTTTTCATTGTTTATTCACTCCGATAAAGTTGGTAGGAGAGTGTCTTATCAGTTTCCATCAAAGGACACTCTCCAGATTCATCGCACCTAGACGATGGGCATATCGACAACACTCTGTGTTGCGATCTCTCCACCAGTGAGTTCTTGGTATACCTTAACCCAGGCGATCCTAACCATAGGCAAGAACAGCAAGAGCCAGAGAAACACCATAATCACTGTGTAGAGTCCAACAGCTACGAATAGTGGGACGAATGCCAGCGCGACTGATGGTAGAGTCGAAGCAAAGCTTAGACCAACGGCGATAACAGGACCGACGGTGGCGGCTAGTAATAGTACAATAGCAGTCAACAGACCGTATACACGATCGAAGTACTGGATGGAAAGAGAGAATGATTCCCTAAAGGCGTCCTGTACACCTTTACCACTAACAACAGCAGGCCAGACCAGTGAAGTCAAACCAGCGGTGAAGTACACCCACACAAATGTGAATGCAGCGAGGAGGTAGGAGGCTGGCGCGGTTATTACGTAACCCATCGCATATGAGGTGAGTCCCCAAGCGATGGTTGGTGGCAACAGAACAATGATAGTGAGAATAGCTCCAGCACCAATGAATGGTAGGAACTTGTGACGGAGATAGGAGAATGCTAGCTCAGCCTTTGTTTCACCCTTAGTGACCAGATCGTGACTCATCCCGTAGATTGAGCCGCTAACAACCATGAAGAGTGAGATGAGAGGGACTAAAACCAGAAGACCGATTCCTCCGGCGAGGAGTGGGTTGGCAGCGGCCCAGTCAGCTAGAGCACTCATTGTGGCGTTTGTGAATGGCGCGAGGGCAACCCATACTACTACGAGTACGGGGATTGCGATGATTCCAAGAAGAATCACCATGACGATCAACATGCCTAGATTAGCAAGGAAATAACTTAGCATGCTCTTCCAAGCAAGCTTGAGGCTTGTCTTCATATCGTCGAGAATGGTTCCGAAAGTTGTAGACATTGTTTACACCATATTATTGTCCGCAAACGCTTAGCTTGTTACTTACCAAACGTTTGACACATATCAAACTATAACTCATTCCCTTATAAATTGTTTGGTGAACGCCAAACGTATCAATAACATCAAACGTTGGCCTTCTCGCGTTCTCTAACCATCTGAACTAGCTTCTTGTGACGATAGCTCGAGAAGTACTTGTGGTAACCCCCAATCAGAGCTTTCGCACTAGCCACATGCTTGTTCTGTCGAATTACCCGGACGGTTTCAGTGAGGTCGGTGAGATCATCAGCTACAAGAAGAGTGAAGAGAATAGGCTCAGAGGCAGAGACATAGGTTTCCCAGTGCTTGAGAGCAAAGTCTTTACTCAACCAGTCGGTGATGGTCGAATAGGTGACCATCTTCTCGTCCCACGTGATTCTAACAATATATGGCAGACTTGTAGCAGCACCAAGCTCAGCCAAAGCGCTGAATCGGATAGCTCCACTCTCTTCTAGCTCTCTGATGAGTCGTCTCACTCTGCGAGCTGTTAGCCCAGTCTTCTGAGCGATTTCTACGATGGGAAGACGTGGATCCTCAAGGAGAGGTTCCAAGACACGAAGATGAGTCTTGGTCAAATTCATCTTATCTCCCCAAGTTCGTATGAATGTGTGAAGCTCCGCTGTTTGTACACCATCAAGTGTCCTGAGAAATTTACCAAGTTCCTGTAATTCTTGAAGACCGTTATACTCAGCCACCAACGCATAGACACCATCGGTGTAGGCTGCAGCGGCTAACACGTTCCTACTAGAACCTATCTCGTCAACCATCTCGACCTCATCACGGGACCCATCGGTTTCAAGAAGTGCAAAGAGAAAATCAGTATCAGTCATTGCTGGTGAAAGTGCTATCGAGTATCCAGAGATTACACCAGATTCTTCCAAGTTCATAATGCGTCGCCGAATTGCATTTGCGGATATTCCATACTTGCGTGAAAGTTCTTGGTAACTGATCCTACAGTTCCGTCGTAGGTCAATCAGAATGCGCTTATCCAGTTCATCCAAGAGTCCCACTTCCACATGAGCTTGCTATTCTCCTGTGGGCATGATATTGAAATTTATGCATTCCTAACTACGCGCAGGTCAGATTCATGTGGCAACAGTTTGACGAAGATGACTCAAAATGGCCTCTCCTGTAGAATACCTCTGTGTCTTGTTCTTCCGAGCATCATACACCACCCTCTCAATTGTTAAGTCTTGATCAATCTCCTCCAAAGCCTTGTTAATTTCAGAAAGTTGATCCTTTGATACGTATCGCTTGACTCCCATGGCTGTGAGGATTTTGTTACCATAACTTGTGAGCCAAAGAGGAAATAGATCTACTCTACCGGATCTGTCAAACAAAGTCACCTCCTGGATTTCAGCTGGCCTACGTGACAAGACAGAAGGAATGAGGACACTACCCGGAGTCGTGGATAGCGCGTTTAAGTCGAAATAGAGGGTGCTGCCGCCACGCCTGAGTTGCGCATCAAGAAGATGTATCATCTCAGTGTATAGATGCTGAATGCCATTATCGTAAGACCCATCCTTCAGTAGGAGTTTTACAATATCTCGAACCCTTCCATCGTAACATGCGAGTTCAGGCATACCAAATGCATCAAGGATAATCTTCTGGGCCTCAAACTCCACGCCAATTCTCAGTTTCTTTGATAGAGCCACTAGATGCTTCTTGACTTCAGCCCATCCAAACTCAGTAACGAGCTCACGATATGATCTTGGCGAATATCTAATCTCTGTGTTCTTGTCATAAAGCCATTCTGGAACCTTTCCAGCCCTATAGTCTGTGAAGAATGCAAAGAGTCTGTCATTGAGGTTGGGAGGAACATTACTCATGAAGGAATCAATAACGAGTTTGGGTCTCTGCCCCCTGTGTCGCAGTTGGAGCACTGCAGAACTCAACTGCTTGAGCTGCATTAGTGGTGCGATATTGATCTTGGGAAAGGAGTTTTCCTGCAGGTAGAGGTAGACTAAGTTTTCACAACCAGCCAACGGTGTGAGGTCGACTTCCTTGAATCTATTATGAGACAGGTCTAAATGTCTTAGGTTCTTCAGGTTCTGAAGAGGTGTGAGGTCAATAGTTTCAAGCTTGTTCACGGCAACACTCAGATATTCAAGACTCTCACAACTTTCTAGGGGACTGAGGTCGATATCCGTTAACCAGTTTCCACTGATATCAATTCGAATTGGGTTGCTTATGTCTTCAACCCACTTCAGGTTTGATTTTCGAAGGAAGAATTCACTTCCCTCATCCGCAGGAGTCTTGAAGATGAAATGATAGTTCCGGTTAGGTGCCTTTGCACAACGTACAACCAGTAATAGCTCATTCTGCATGTTACCCACCTCTCCTGTATACTAGTCGATAGTTTCTGTATATTAAGCACCCAAAACTATCCAGACTGAGAACACTAATAGACATTCAAGCCAAAGGTTGAATGAAGTGATGTAGGTGGACTATTTCGTAGTAGGTTGGACTCTTGCAATTGTATGGATTCTAGTCCTTTTTCTTGATTGGATCCAGTCCTTCATCATTGGACCCGAGAGAATTGCACGAATACTTTGCAGGGTCTTCAGCAACAGAATTCGTAGTTTGCTAATATATTGGCCACTGTACACCATAACAACAGTTGTGTATATTCAGGGTATAATTGAAACCCGAACAATTGTAACTGATGGTCTAATATTCCAAGCATTCTTTGAACTTCCAATCTCACTTTTATTAGTACCACTCATCGTGTACATGCATACAGATGAGGAGGATGTCATAGCTAGGTGGGTTGAATATAAGCTTCGAAAATCTGAAACCCTCGAAGAGGATGTGAAATCGCTTCTTGTTAGGAAGGACAAAGAAGCGGATCCAAATAGAGCAAAACTACTTACTAGTGTCATTCGAACAGTCTGCCGTAATGGTGACACATTTGGATACAATGTCCGCAAAATTGTTGAGGATCACGAACAATCTAGATTAGCTTCTTAAATTCCTCAAGGAATCTATCTGCTTGTTTTGCACCGAGTTCCCAGAACTTGGGATTCGCAATGTCAAAGCCAAAGTCCAAAAGGTGCTGGCGAACACTCTTTGTGTTTCCTCCAGCCAGTAACTCTTTGAACCGCTCAACAAAGACTGAACCTTCCTGTTTGTACACCTCATACAGTGCAAATACGAGGAGCTGAGCAAAGCTGTAACTGAAGTTGTAGTATCTACGATTCGGAAGGAATGTGTGCCCAAAGCGAGCCCACTCATACTCCATGTGATCCTTCCAGTCGACACTGTCCCCAAAAACTCTCTTCTTCGCAGCGTTCCAGAGTTCACATGCAATATCTGCATCAAGGAACTTACCAGCCATAATTGTATCATATAGACTAGTCTCAAAGAGTGCCCTCAGACCAACATAGTAGACCACGTAGAAGTAGTCACCCAAGACATAGGAGAGAATCTCTATCTTTTGCTCCTTTGTCTCAGCCATCGAGAGAATCTTGTCCGTGAGGAGAAGCTCCCCGAAGATTGATCCCATCTCAGCCAGACAGGATGAGGTGCGAGTGTTCAGTAGACTCTGCTTATGTTGGGTGAGATGACTTTGCACAGAGTGTCCAAGCTCATGAGCTAGGGTATAGACATTTGACATCGTGTCTGTGTAGGACAGCAGGACAAAGGAACTCTTGGCTCCAGGATGTTGGGCGCAAAACGCTCCATAAGCTTTGCCAGTACGATTCGCCGCATCAATCCGATGATTGGTGAACATCTCATCTACGACCATACCAATCTCGGGGTCGAAGACCGCGAAAGAATCAACCACGATCTTACGAGCCTCATCCCAACTGAACTTCCATACTGGCTCAGTAGTGAATGGAGCTATCACATCACAGCCCTCAAGCCGTTCCACACCCATGAACTTGGCTTTCAAAGAGAGAAAATCTTGAAACTTGTCAGACGTGTTCTCAATCATTGACAGTAGTGAACCGATTGTTTCCTCATCAACATCCTGATCTAACAGAGCCTGCGTCATCGGAGTGGGTTGACCTCGGAGCTTGGTCATAGCCACATGATCTGCACAGATTGACCGAAGTGCACTGCCATGAAGGAGCTTGTCTTCAGCGAGGCTCTTGTACAGTTTTTCAGTGGCCATCCTTCGAGTTTCGCGGTCGGGATTCATTCTTAGGGAATCAAATTGAGGGAAGGGAATTGTCTTCATCTCTCCCTCATGTTCAATTTCAAAGGTCTTCTCTGATACCCAAGAGGTGCGCAGTTGGGAAATCAGCTTGATACCATAGAGGTCCTTCTGAATAATGGCCCTTTCCTCAGCCTCTGAGAGTCTGTATGGCGCCTCGTTCTTTCGCCGGTCCAAGAAGTGACGATAGGCAATGAGGTTCTCATCATCAAGAAGTTCTGGTTTTTCAGATGCAAGTCGACCCAATCTCAAGTAAAGGGATTCCTTTACTTGATACAACTTGGTCTCAGCTTGGCGGGCCCAGTCGTTCAGCTGAGCAGCTTCCTTGTCCGTAGATTGAGCACTATAACGAAGCCTCCCATATTGTATGGCATCCATGATCTTGACAAACAAACCTTCATACTCACCCAGCATTTGCTTGAGTTCAGAGGAGGTCATTGATGCTATTTTGCCTAGGTTATTTGCATCAAAACCATCAATCTTCTGTGTGAGATTGTCAATAAGTTTCTTCACTTCAGGTGCGGCTGCCCCATCTACCAAGGGAGAAAGATTCCATGAGACCTCTGTGTCTGTCATATTGAAAAGCACATCTTGACCTACATAAAAGACTAGTCTATGGCAGAGGGGTTGAGTTAAATTGTGAAGTAAAGTCTGAAAGGTGAAATGACAAGAGGACTCGAGGACTTACATATTCATTCAAAGTATTCTGATGGAGTATCAGAGATAGAAACAATCGTGAAAAGAGCGGCAACTCTCAAACTAAAGACAATAGCAATTGCAGACCACTTCTGGCCATCGATGGGATCACGGAAAGGGGGAGAAAAACTAATTCAACAAAGACGTCATGAAATACACACTTCTAGGAATGAGTTTCCAGACCTTCAGATTCTTGATGCTGCGGAAGTTGATATTCAGTCGAATGGAGATTTGACCTCAGTCGCTGGAGGTCTTGATCAGTTCGACCTTGTCATTGGGTCATTTCACTGGTATATGGACTCAACAAGATGGGCATCCGCCTTGGTGAAGGCACTAAGGAGAAGTGAGTTCCAGATCCTGGGACATTGGGATGGATATCTCTCGACATACAGAGATGAGGATGGGAGAATCGCAGCTAAGGCACTTGCTGACTCAGGTGTTGCAATTGAATTGAATGGGCGATACTCAGTTGAACATATGGAGTTCCTTGAGCTGGCAAACTCACTGGGATGTGTTTTCTCACTTGGAAGTGATTCCCATGATGTGTCTACTGTGGGAACCCTTTCATTCCAGGAGAACATAGCTACCAGTATGAATCTGAGCATAATGAAAATCAGGCCATAGACAAATCCAGAAGCCTTTTCATTCACTAGTGATAGAACATCATTGTTGGAGGAAACAAATTATGAGTGACAAGCTTGAATTCCCCTCAGATGAATGGATTGAACTTTACATGGAACTCCTGAACAAGAACGAACGCTATGAAGACGCAGCTAAGACGTGGGAGGGTGACTTCGTTTTTGAAATCACAGCTGATGGAGATACTGTAAAGGAACCAATCAGGTTCTACATGGACCTCTGGCATGGCAAGTGTAGGGAAGCACGAATGGCAGGACCCGATGACACTGCTGAATTCACCTACTCAGGCCCTTACAAGAACTGGCGTGCCTTGTTTGATGGGAAGATTGACCCAATTAAGGGTATCATGGCTCGTAAGTTCAAACTTGATGGAGACATGGGCAAAGTAATGCGGTATACAAAGGCAGCTCTTGAGCTAGTAGCCACCACAAGACAAGTTCCTACAAAATACCTCGATGAGTAGAAACTTAAATCGCAGGCTGTGATGTGAGGGACTATGTCTCTGTTACACACTGAGCTCTGTGATATAGTTGGAATCAAACACCCAATACTTCAGGGAGGTATGGGTCCGTATAAGACAGAATCATTGGCAATCGCTGTGTCTAATGCTGGTGCACTTGGGATAATCAGCTGCATTGGAATGGCTGCGACAATGATTCCTGAAGCCGCTCCTATTGATGCTGTGAGACTCTTTGGTTCTGACCCTCCTGCAGTGATTCTTCAGAAATCAATTGAAGCAGTCACAAAACAGACCCGGTCCTCAGGAGGTGTCTTTGGAGTAAATGTACCAGTGGCTGCAGAGTTCGTTCTTGCTTCAAAGATGTTCGTTGAACAGACTATCGAGGCCTGTAAAGCAGACTCGGATACTGAACGTTCACTTAGGGTCGTAGTCACATCTGCTGGCAATCCAAAGCCCTGGTCAGTCCTTAAGGATGAGGGATTTGTCTGGGGGCATGTGGTGCCTAGTCGATATCATGCTCTTAAAGCTGAAACTGCAGGAGCTGATTTCATAGTCGCCTCAGGACATGAAGGGGGAGCTCATGTTGCGTGGGATCCTGTTCATTCCATGGTACTAGTGCCGGAGGTCGCTAAGGCAGTGAAGACACCCGTAGTGGGAGCAGGCGGATTCTGTGACGGACAAACTCTAGCTGCCGCTCTGTGCCTTGGGGCTGTGGGGATACAGATGGGAACTCGGTTCATAGCCACAAGGGAGAGCGATTTCGAGCCCATGTGGAAACAGGCAATCCTAGACAGGGAGGAGCGCCAGACACTGGTTGGTAGGGGTCTCTTTGGACCAATGAGATTCCTTCGAAACAAGCGGGCTGAAGAGATTGTCACTCAGACGTTAGAGGACCTCCCAAACTTCTACCTTGGTGAACCTCTAGATTCGAATGAGAAGATTCTGGAGCTAGAACAGACGGGATTCGATAACCTCCTAGATAAGAAAGAAGACACTGCATTGATGTTTGGCGGAGAGGTGGCTGGGAGAATCAGAAACCTCCCCACAGTTGCTGAACTCATAGACAACATAATTTCAAAGGCGTCAGAAGTTCTCGAAGAGGTCCCAAAATTCATTGTTAAGAAGTAGATTCCTCCAGTGATAGGAAATAAAGGGGACCGAGTCCAACAGTTGGTAGTATAATGCTGAACGAGGTGAGTCCTACATGGTCTGGTGGTTCTATGTACCGAATATCGTGTTCGGTGATGATGCTCTATCAGAGCTTGAAACAATTAGTGGAAGTAAAGCATTCATTGTGACTGACAAGGTGATTAACAGTCTTGGTCTTGCAGAGAGGGTTTGCTCAATTTTGACCGAGAGGCAATGGGAAGCGGCGATTTGGGATGGAGTTGAACCAGACCCGAAGGTGTCAACAGTCAAAGCCGCTGCTGAGGCAATCAAGAGATTCGGAGCAGATTGGATAATCGCTGTCGGGGGAGGTAGTGTGATGGACACTGCAAAAGCTGCGTGGGTCTTATACGAGAAACCTGATGTCGAACTGCATGCTCTGACTCCATTCGATGAGTTAGGTCTACGGGCCAAAGCGAAACTAATCTGTATTCCAACAACAACAGGAACAGGGTCAGAGGCGACCAAAGCGATTGTAATCAGAGAAGATGAAACTGGAAGAAAGTTTGCTACTATAAATCCAGAATTGACTCCAGACATCGCAATTCTTGATCCTGAGTTTGTTGTAGGACTACCAAAAGAACTCACAGCATATACCGGAATGGATGCGTTAACCCATGCTGTTGAAAGCTATGTGTCTGTTTGGAAGAATGACTTCTCTGATGGATGTTCGCTGCAGGCAGTCAAGATGGTCTTTGACTGGCTCCCAAAATCAGTTGAAGACTTAACTGATCTAGAAGCTAGGGAGAAAATGCTCATTGCTGCATGCCTCGCAGGGATGTCATTCGGTAACTCTCAGGCAGCTCTTGCGCATTCACTCGGTCATAGTACGGGCTCTGTCCTGAGGACTCATCACGGCATGTCAGTAGGAATGGCTCTACCATATACTGTGGAATTCAACTGCTTGGACAACGAGGATGCGGCTAGACAATACTCAGAACTAGCGGCACTTTTGGGAATCTCTGGCAAGGATGACAAGGACACATCTATGAAATTCGCAGAAGCAATTCGGGAACTGATGATCAAGATTGGGTGTCCCACGAGTTTCAAGGAAGCAAAGATCAAGAAGAAGGACTTCACCGCAGCACTAGAGAAAATGGTGGAGTTTGCAATGATGGACACAAGCTTGACTATGAATCCAAGAAACACCGATAGTGATGAAATTAGAAAGTTGTACAAGTACATGTTTGATGGGAAAACTATAGACTTCTAGGGGGCTAGTTAGGATGAATGGCTATCGTGGGAAGATTCTCCGAGTGGATTTGAGTAAAGGTTCAACGTCTGTTACATCACTAGATGAACATCTGCTACGAGCATTCATCGGGGGAGCTGGATTAGGAGTCCGTCTCCTCTATGACATGATTGACCATGATACCAATCCACTCGGACCTGAGAACCCGCTTTTGTATCTCACAGGTCCACTCTGTGGAACAATGGCTCCAACAGGTAGCAAGTCAACATTCTGCTCGAGGGCCCCCAAGACTGGTCTTCTTGGATACAGTACTGTGGGAGGTCATTTGGGAGCTGACTTGAAGTTTGCAGGTTTTGACGGGATTATCATCACTGGAGCTGCAGAAGAACCATCATATCTTCTAGTGGAGGACTCAGATGTTGAGATCAGAGATGCACGACATCTGTGGGGGAAGAATACAGAACAAGTATGGGAGGAGTTGAAGACTGAGACCGGTCACAGGAACGCAGGGATTGCTAGAATCGGTATCGCTGGAGAGAATCTTGTCAAGTATGCCAGTATTATTGTGGATCATTATAGGGCCGCTGGACGGACAGGACAAGGCGCAGTCATGGGCTCTAAAAAATTGAAAGCCATAGTAATCCATGGTACAGAACGCAAAGTTCCAGTTGCAGATGAGAAAGGCATGCAGGAGTATGCTTCTGAACTAAATGAAGACAAGAAGGAAGACCCGACCTTTCGCATGTACTCAGACCTTGGCACAGCAGGATTCACAGACATGGCTAGTATGATGTGGGGGTCACTCCCTGCTGGGTATTACACGGTTCCTGATTTTGATACATACAATCTGAGTGGTACAAGTGTGAGAGAGACCATCTTGACTGGCAAATCAGCCTGTTATAGATGCCCGATTGGATGCGGACGAGTTATTGAGATTCCCGAGGGCAAGTACAAGATGGAAAAGTATGCAGGACCTGAGCTTGAAGTGACAGGAACCATGGGATCTCTACTCCTGAACAACAATGTTGAGGCAGTGGCCTATGCAAACAGAATACTCAACCAACTTGGGATAGACACAATATCTGGAGGGAATACAATTGCATTCGCATACTATCTCTTTAAGGAAGGAAAAATATCTGCTGAGGACTTGGATGGGATAACACCAGAGTGGGGCGAGATTGATTCAGCGGTGGCTCTGGCGGAGAAGATAGCTAGACGTGAAGGAATCGGAGATGTGATGGCTGAAGGCTCGGTTGAATTTGGGGAGAAGTTTGGTGTGTCTGAACTTGCAGTCCATGTGAACAGTCTTGAGTTTCCGATGCATGATCCGCGAGGATTTTCAGGACATGCCATTGGATACGCAACATCACCACGCGGTGCCTGTCATATGAGTGCAGACATGTACAATGTGCAGATGGGACAACCTAATGAGGCATTCCGGATTGAGAGCGAAGACAGATTCGCAAATGAAGCAGATTTAGTTGCTAGACTCCAAGATTTTCGAGCCCTGACTAACTCCTCTGTATTGTGTAATTTCTATCCGGTTGATGGAGACCAACTCTTGAAGCTCCTTCAACTTGCAACGGGGTGGGACATCGACATTGAAGAGCTAGTGCAGACTGGTGAGAGGATTTTCACTATGATGCGTTTACTCAATCTCAAGCTTGGTTATGATTCAAAGAAAGAAGGACTCCCAGAACTAAT
This sequence comes from Candidatus Thorarchaeota archaeon, assembly GCA_048882325.1. GTDB lineage: Archaea > Asgardarchaeota > Thorarchaeia > Thorarchaeales > Thorarchaeaceae > SMTZ1-45. The sequence goes on from JBHLRS010000012.1 coordinate 56,665, forward strand.
TCTGAAACCTCTTGAGGGAGCCACCGAGGGTCATGTTCCGGACATAGAGGCTCAGCTCAATACGTGGTACGAGTATCGAAACTGGGATAGGAACTCAGGCAAGCCCTCTAAGGAAAAAATAGAGAAGCTAGGTCTTGAAGACCTCACCTGAGGACCAGTTTCTTGAGGTTTGAAAGGTCTTCTACAATTGCTTTCAGAACGTTATAGAGTATCTCTACATCTATAATTCGGAGTTTCTCATCAGGTGTATGAGGGTTCTCCATATTCGGGCCTATCGACACCATCTGGATTCCTGGAATCTTGGATCCAATAATTCCGCACTCTAAACCAGCATGGATGGCTTCGATCTTGACATCTCTCCCAGTAATCGTTTCGAAGTGTTTTCGCACAAACGAGAGAAATGGACTCTTTGGCTCAGGATTCCAACCGGGGTAAACCCCTTTCAGTGTCACTTCCCAACCACTCAGTTCCGCAAGATCTGCAATACCACGTCTAAAGGCATCTAGTTCAGAATCAATGCTACTTCTTGTGGAAAGGAGAACTGATATTTCAGGACCATCGGTCTTGACCACTGCAACATTGTTTGAGGTCTCGACTAAGCCCTCTACGTTTGGAGAGAATCGGATAGGACCATGAGGGATGTTGTTTATCGATTGAATTATCTTCTTTGACTCTTCCAGCGAGAATGCGGGCTCTGCAGACGATTTCTCCCAGCTGATTTGAAGGTCTGGTTCAAGCTCTTTGTAGTATTCAGTTATGTCTGCTCGATTAGCTTCAAGAAGCTCTTCAGTCTCTGCTGCCTTACCTGTTTCCACTGCGAATTTTGCAGTGGCCTCTCTAGTTATTGCATTGCGTTTACTTCCACCATTCCAATTAAGAAGATGGACATTCATTTCAGCCACAATGGATGAGAGAATTCTTGCTACAATCTTGTTGGCATTTGCTCGATGTTTGTCAATATCAACACCGGAATGTCCACCGAGGAGGCCTGAAACGATAAGGTCATAGAAAATTGCATCCCCAGTGATTTCTTTGAGTTGGAGCTTCTTCACCAGGTCCGAATCGCCGCCCCCTGCAGATCCAATCGTGATGATGCCCAGACTCTCTGAATCGATATTCACCATGAGTTTGCTTTCTATACCGATCTTTTCAGGTTCAAGTGCAAATGCGCCTACAAGACCTGTTTCCTCATCCACGGTGATGAGCAGCTCAAGTGGTCCATGCTTCACCTCAGGATCTAGCATCAGCGCTAGACCAAGAGATGAACCGATCCCATTGTCAGCTCCGAGGGTCGTACCATCCGCATCTACCCATTCTCCATTGTCTTGGATTCGAATGGGTATTGGATTGTTGTCGAAGTCAAATCCATCAGGTCTGTCTGTTTCGCAGACCATGTCCATATGACCTTGGAGAAGGAGAGGTTGAGTCGACTCCATCCCCTTGGTAGGACCCTTCTTGAGGAGTAGGTTTCCAGCTTCGTCCTCAATGATACTGATATCAATGCCTAATGATTTTGCACGTTCGGGAATCCATCTCTTCAGTTTCGCACGAATTTTGTCTTCCTTCTTTGACTCCCGGGGCGTCTTTGTGAAGACGTCTTCAAATATCTCCCAGACAAGTTTTGGCTCCAAGCTCTCAAAGACCATTAGAGAACCTCCGCGATGATTGTTGATTTCAACCACCACTATAAGGTTTTGTCTTTGAACAAACAGACTTTTCTCTCGCCAAAGACATATGGGACACCTCCTGTCAGGAAGGATAAAGTAGATGCTATTTGATCCAGGACTCACTGATGTTCTCAGAGACGCATTACCAGGCTTGGGAGACCTATTCTTCTGGATTTCCCAAATCGGTGGTACGTTATTCTATGTCATTGCATTACTAGTCGCTTATTGGGCATACAACAAGAGGGAAGCCATCATTCTAACCTATGTACTCGTCGTTTCCATCATCTCAGAATACTACCTGAAAGTGATTATTGCTAATGATAGACCACCAGCGAGCAACTGGTATCCTGGAGTGGATCCTCCCAATTTCAGTACACCAAGTGGACATGCTCAGAACTCAGCGACTCTTTATGGATGGCTAACTGTGCGAATCAAGACTTGGTGGATGTCATTGCTAGCTGTCATACTAGTTGTACTGATAGGGATTTCAAGGATTTACTTGGGAGTTCATTATCTCGGAGATGTTCTCCTTGGATGGGGCATTGGTATTGTGATTGTGCTTCTGTTTGCTTACTTAGAAAAACCAGTCAGGAACTACTTATCGAAATACCAGACAGAGCATCTGTTGCTAATCTTACTGATCATCGGATTCTTGGTGACTCTGATTGCAGCAGTACTTCCGCAACCACCCAACGACAACCTCGGAGCTTATGGAGGTTTGACAATGGGACTTGCGATAGGTCTCATTCTTGAGATGAAGTTTGTGAACTTCACAACTCAACCATACAATGGGGAGAAGTGGCGCCTCGCTGCACGGATTGTAATCGGATTAGTACTCGTTATCTGTGTAATGTACGGTCTCTCACCTATTCTTCCTAGTGAGCAGATTTGGCTTCGAGCAGTAAGGTATTGCCTTGTAGCGGTCACTGGGATATTCGTTTGGCCTGCTATATTCAAGAGAGCAAACTTGTAATCTCGGCAGATTCAATAATGGGCATCACAGTCAAGTCAGGTGAAGAATGATGACGAAGGGGAAAAGTGCACCTCTGCTATCACCACATTATCCGAGACCGCCATATCACTACACAGATTCAAGATTGTTTTTGGCGATGTTCAATCCTCCTGAGGATGCAATCCAGGACTTGCTTCCAGCTCCACTACGACCATCACAGATGCCACTGGCAGCCTTGATGTTTGGAGAAATGCCATGCAGGGAAACTGGTACCTTTATGGAGTCTGCGTTGTTGGTACAGTGCATCTTTGACAACCCAGAGACAAAGGAGGAGGAAGTCGGAGTTTACTTCGCTTACAACTATGCAGATACAGATGTCGCTCTGACATCAGGTCGTGAGATATGGGGGTATCCTCGTAAACTAGCGGACATCTCACTAGACTGGAAGAAAGACACGATTACTGGGAAGGTTAAGCGAGGTGGAACTACGATTTACAAAGCCACTTGCAAGATGGAGGACGAAGGAGCTTGGATTGATAGCGGACCCAACATCAACGTTAAAGTGATACCGAGTCCATCAGACGAGGGGTATGACGTGGCAGTTTTGACTGCTGCATATCTTGAATATACAACAAGGAACGGACGTTCAGGCGAGGTAGAGATTGAAATCAACGGTGGACCTGATGATGACTTCAGTCTTGTCAAAATAGAAACACCGATGATAGGGCAATACTTTGACTGTGACATATTGCTCCCAACCGCAAAGGTGGTAGCGAAGTTGAAGCTGTGAGTCTCAGAGATAGTCTGATGCTTCTTTCTGGGTCAACTTTTTGCCTGCGCTTCGAGCATAGTGTCGAGATAGACTGAGGCATACCAGTACAAATGGTCCAATTGCCAAATACGCATATAATGGACCTAGGAAGATACCTAATCCCAGAATTACTGAAAGTCCCATGAAACCAATCAAATTGGGTATAAGTTGAGCTCTAAGAATTGACCAGCCTCTGATTGGCATCTGGACTTGTGCACCTCTTTGTCTAGTTATTATCCGTTCTGCGCGAAAATCACCACCTATGGCTGCGGCATTGGCTGCAATTCCTCCAGCAGCTTGATTGATAGCAACAGCGGAGAGTATCAACACGGGCATGTAAATCCACAAACCGGGAGCAATAACGGTAACTAAAATTGACAGAATGGTACTTGCAACGAGAGCGAATGGTGCCGAACTATAGATCTTTCCCATTACATAGTCGTACATGCTCATTGGAGCAAGCTGGAGATTCATCAGATTCCGACCTTCGTAAACGAGCTCATAACCTGCAAAACTGACTCCATAGGATATGACGAAGGGAACAATGATTGCGATGACAAGGAACTGTGTGAAGCCCATCATCAGTTCACCACCAGCAAATAGCCCGAAAAGAATGATGACAATGAACCTTAGTGGGCCAACGAGATACTGGGCGAGTACTCGCCCCTCGCGTCTGATGTTTGTGATGTTGTACCAAATTGATGTACTTGTGGCCGTATTGAAAGAGAAACCAGGGATTAATTGAGGGTTCCAAAGGTCGTGTACTATTGGTTCTTTGGTCTTTGAGGTTCTCTTGGATCCACTAGCAAGCCAACCACTATAATGAGCAGTTTCACTCACATAGGCATTCAAATTCACGAGGAAAAAAGCACTAGCGCCATAGAGAAGAGCCAGAAGGACATCATTTACGATAATAGGTTCTCCAACGAGTAGACTCAAAGACAACGCACTGGTTGCAGCACCTGGACTTAGTCCTGATGTGAACCCAAGCGCTTCTGCAATCTCAAATAGGACCGGGAAGAGATTCGCAAATCCTCCATCATCTAGGAAGAAGAAGTAATAGTAGAGTGCACTACCAAGGACTGCTAATGAAGTGCCTATGAACCACCCAACCTGTTTGAGTCGTCTTCTACCTGCAAGAAAACGAGAGATCATCAGTCCGACGAGTCCTCCAATTGAAACACCAAGGGTTGTTATAACAAGCATCATGAAAACAAATGTCGGAATTGAGAGAAGTGCGAAAGCGGCATTCGAGACCATGCTGAGGCCAATGAATATTGGAGTACCAATCGCTAGAAACAACATCGAGCTATAGAAAATCACAATGATGGTCTTTTCGAGAAACAGGGTTCGCAGAGAAATTGGCATTGTCATGAGATATTCCATACGAGAGGAGTTTCCAACGGTTGTTGTGCTGAACATTATGGAACTAATAAAAGAAAACAACAGTAGAACATTGAATAATGATGACCCGGCGCCAATGTTTTCGGAGAGTAGTGTGTCAAGTGCCACCCAACCAATGAGAGGAACAGCCCAGTTGATTATGACAATGATTAGAATTCCAATAGATACTATTACTATTGGACCCAACAACCTGCGAATCATACTCTTCTGTTCTGTACGTTTCCCTTTTGCGCCAGAAACTCTGTAACTCTGTGTAAGGTCCTGTCTGAGTAGGACCCATAACTCGGACAGTGTCACCTCACATCACCAAGATATTCTGCAATCTTCTGCATATCGGGTCCACCTGTCAAGGACAGAAAAATCTCTTCCAGGGACTCCTCACCCTTTGCTTGTACTCTGAGTTCAGCCATTGAGCCTTCAGCAACCATCTTTCCCGCATTGATAATCCCGATTCGGTCACAAAGCTGTTCAGCTATTTCTAAAATGTGAGTGCTCATCAGAATTGTAGCACCTTTTGCTCGAAGTCCATTAAGTATCTCCTTAATTGTTGCAGCACCTCGTGGATCAATACCAGCTTGGAGCTCATCAAGAATCAAGACTTTTGGCTGATGTATTAATGCAGCAACAAGACTGATTTTCCGAGACATACCCTTCGAATAAGTCTCGATGAGGTCATCACTTGCATCCTTGATGTCTAAGAGAGTTAGAAGTTCGTCTAGCTCTTCCTCTCGTTCAGGACCTCTTGGTACACGCCAAATATCGCTGACATAGTTTGCATACTCCCATCCAGTGAGTCGCTCAGGAAGGACTGGTTCTTCAGGAACATATCCCATCATCATCTTTGCTTCAACAATCTCATCTCTGATGTCAAATCCCATTACTTTAGCTGTTCCCTCTGTCGGTTTCAATAGCCCGAGCAACATACGCATTGTCGTCGACTTTCCGGATCCGTTGGGACCGAGTAGTCCATAGATTTCCCCGGGGCGCACCTGAAATGAGAGATTGTCAACAGCTGTGAACTCGCTGAACATCTTCTTTAGTCCAATGGCTTCAATCATCAGAATCGAGGGTCGTTCCTCTGGGGACCATTTATGCCTTAGCATCTAAACAAGAACACTTAGTTTCATTTGGTAACTGATATAAGAAGAACTCGTTGGCAAGAAACTATGACACTTGAGAGTTGGAGACTTCTCGATTTAGGACCAATCGCCCCAATCGAGACCCAAATTAACTACGATATGATTGCTCAAGGAATTACAGAAGGAGAGTCAGAAAACACCCTCATTATATGCTGGCCAGCTAAACCTCTCGTGAGTCTAGGGTACTTCCAAGAGATTGAGGCTGACCTTGACACCAAATTCTGTGAGGAAAACGACATTTTCTACACTCGCAGAACTGTGGGTGGCGGCGGTGTCTATTTAGACGATGGACAAATGTTCTATCAATTGATTGGCAGCCAAGACAGCCCCACCACACCAAAGCGAATCGATGATTATTATGTCAAGTTTCTTGAAGCGCCAGTTCAAGCCTACAAGAACCTTGGAATTCCAGCAGAATTCAAACCTGTAAACGATATTATCGCAAACGGCAAGAAGATTTCAGGTAATGGAGCAGGAGATATTGGAGATGCTAGGATTCTCGTTGGCAACTTGATCTTTGACTTCAATTTTGACATGATGGTGAAGGTCTTGAAGGTCCCTGACGAGAAGTTTAGGGACAAGATAGCTCAGAGCCTTCGAGAGAGAATGTCAACAATCCTACTGGAAACTGGTAAAATGCCAGAGAGAACCGATGTAAAAGAAGACTTGTTGCGGCTCTACGAGGAAACACTCGATATTGAGTTGGTTCCTGGAAAGTTCAACAAATGGGAGATAGGAAAGGTCAACGAACTCAAACCGAAGTATATGTCCGATGAGTGGCTTCATTGGAGAAGGGGTGGAAGAATAGATGCTAGAACTGTCAGAATCTCAGCCTCGACGAGTGTTGGCACCTCAAACTACAAAGCACCAGGAGGCCTCATGCGGATAACTGCTGAAGAGGTCGATGGAAAACTGAACGAATTAGTCATCAGTGGCGACTTTTTCATGTTGCCAATGGATGCAATCTCCAACCTGGAGAAGACACTCATTGGTGCAAAGACTCAGAATGGCGATATTCGGGTCAAGATTGAGGAAGCCTACTCTAAATTCAATATCGAGTCTCCAGGTGTTACGCCTGAAGATATAGAAACTGCGATTAAGCTAGCCTTCGAGCAAAAATAACTTCAGAAGCATCCATAAGGATGAGAGGGAGAATCAGGACCCAACAGAGAGGAGACTAAACTGTTGAGCAGCGATTCTCTATTATCCTTTCGTGTGAACGCACCAGGAAGAGTCTGCCTGTTTGGCGAACATAGCGATTACTTGGGATTGGATGTTATTGCAGCTGCGATAGACATGTCAATCGAGATTATCGCAAAGCCGCGTGACGACAACACCATTTGCGTGAATTATCTAGATCTTCATGAATCGGATCAGTTCTCACTTGAATCGGAGATCCAGTATAAAACACAACGAGATTATATCAGAAGCGCATTCAATGTAATGGCACGGAGAGGGATAAGTCCCAAAACTGGATGGAATCTAGATTTATCAGGAAACATCCCCATCGCAGCAGGTCTGTCTAGTTCATCCGCAATAGCAGTTGGAGCGATCAGAACCATTTTAGAGATTTCAGAAGAAAGTATGTCACTTGATGAGATTGCCTTAAGAGCATATGACGCAGAGGTAAGAGAATTTGGCGAAAGTGGAGGGACAATGGACCACTACACATCAGCTATTGGTGGAGTGATTCATGTAAACAATCTGGACAACACTGTGACCAAGCTGGCAGCAGAACTTGGTTCGTTCGTGATTGGAGACTCTGGAGAGCAGAAAGAGGACACCGTAGGAGACCTACGATACATCCGAACAACAGTTGAGAACGAGTACGAGAAGATAGCGACGCAAATCGATTCTTTTGATAGAAGAACCACACCTGTCCTCCGGGTTCAAGAATTGAATCAAGAAATAGCAGGCAAAGAGAGACAGATGGCGGAGGCAACACTCCGCAATAGAGACCTCACCAATAGAGCTCTAAGATTGCTGAGTGAGGAATCACCCGACAAGCTCGCCCTTGGCAAGATGTTGAAAGAACATCACGAAATTTTGAGAGATGATTTAGATCGTTCAACACCGAAGATTGAGAGATTGATTGCTATCGCCTATGATGCCGGAGCTCTTGGATGTAAAATCAATGGAAGTGGTGGTGGCGGATCAATGATGGCATATGCTGCGGGATGTGAACGGGAAGTGGCATCATCGATAGACAGAGCAGGTGGAACCGCGTACATTGTGAATGTGAGTAGAGGAACCACCATCACAAGAAGTGTCTAAGCACCCTTAGCAAGCTCTTTCATTCGTGCCTCTACAATCTCAAGAACTTCACTCTTGATCTTGACACCATCAGTTAGAAGTTTCTCAACCTCTTTAGCAGTCTTGTCTGTGAAGGACTTGTCTGTTATATTGCCCAAGTTGATTCTGACATTCAATGCTGCACCTTCCATGGCTGCCATGAGTGCATGTGCAGCGACACCAGCATCAGTGATTGTATTGATGTTCCCCTTTGTAGCAGCTACCTTAGCATGTGTCAAAGCACTGAATGAGTGCTGCATAGTCCTCAAGGGTATCTTTGCAGCCTCAATTGTGGCCTTTTGAGTGGCTGCTTCTTTCTTCTTCTTCTGAGCGGCGGTTTCATCAGGGAGCTTGAACGTATCCATGACTACGTCAAAGGCCTCAGAATCTTTCTCAATTAAATCCATCAAGACACCGCGGTCGTACTCACAAGCGTGGCGATGTTTAACCATCTCCTCCTTGATTCCAGCAAACTTACGACCAGAAATTGAGAGACCTGTTACCATGCACACGAGACCAGCACCAAATGACCCGAGAGCTGCAGCTACGCTACCACCTCCAGGAGTAGCGCGTGCACGGCGGACCTGGTTACCAAACTCAATCATGGACATCTCGGTGAATGTCTTCTTTGTGGGATCTGAACCTCCACCCAAGTAGTAGAGGTCAAGAATCATATCCTCATCAAGCCGCTCCGGTTGAATGTAGTATCTAAGAGCGTCTAAGAGTGCGAACAATGGAACCATCCCGACAATCTCAGTCTCGATGACTGTTGCACCAAACCGACGGGCTTCATTCCGAACAACCTCAAGCACCTGGTGAATCTTTGTTTTTTTGGGATGGGTCAGGTTCAAAGAGACCTGCACACAGTTCTTTGCAGGTAGATCCAAACCAATTCCTTGAACGTTGACAAAGCCCCCTGTAGTGGCACGAACCGCATCGGCGCAGACCTTTGCAACTTCGAGGTTGGTTGTGCTCAGGTTGATGTTGATTGCGATTAAGAAGTTACGTGCACCGGTGGCCGTTGCACCAGCGGTTGGATGAATCTTCTTTGGTCCGTAGTCAGGCTCTTTCTCAGGATTCGTGCCAATCTCATCCCTGAGGGTTTCGAATTCGCCTTCCCTGATGTTGGGCAGATCAACACGATCAGGTCGTGTGGCGGACTTCGAATAAAGAAAAACCGGCACATCACATGTTTTGGAGAACTCATTGGCAAACTCCTTTGATAGTTCAATGCATTCACCGATGGTTGTTCCATGGAGTGGGATGAATGGCACAACATCGACTGCTCCCATTCTGGGATGGGCACCCTCATGTTTAGTCAAGTCAATCTTTTCAACAGCAAGTTTAGCAGCTATCAGTGCAGCATTCTTTACCTGTTGGGGTTCACCAATGAATGTGAAGACCGACCGGTTGTGGTCAGGATCAAACTCTACATCTAGTAGTCTGACTCCCTCAACACTCTTGATTGCATCTGACAGGGCATCTATAACTTTCTTGTCTCGTCCTTCTGAAAAGTTGGGCACGCACTCAACTACTTTCACAAGATTCACCGGTGCCGGTTCGATATGCCCATCTACAAAAGGGTTTGGGCCCGTTCATAATTGATAGTCTGGATTGCCGGATTACTTCTTTTTCAGATAATTAGTAACATTTTCAGTTTCAATCTGGTAGCTGTAATATTCCTTGTGCACTTTGAAACCAAGCCGTTCATTAATTGCTAACATAGGTGCGTTAGATGTGGCATTACCAGTTGTGATTATCTTGATGTCGGGATATTCCTCCCGGATTTTGAGAAGCATTGCAGCTTTGAGCCATTTACCTTTCCCACTGCCACGATAGTTCTCTTGAACTCCTGTGAGACTCTGGTAAAGCATATGGGTATGCTTCGGTTCATAGTACACATCAGTCATTCCAGAAATGTTTCCATCTTTTTCCCTAGTCAAAGCTGTAATCCATGTCATTCCGGTTTCTTTAATCCGTTCTTCATCCTTTCTCCATAGTTCTGGAGTTACTACGATATCACCTCGGTCCAACTCATCTATGGGAGCTTGGTTCAGGACCTCAGTGTAAACTTTGCAATAGTCTTCAAGAATCTCTTCTGGAATCTTAGAGTAGAACTCCAGCTTTGTATCTGGTGATCTTATAGGACCTTCCTCATCCCACTTCTTGACCATCTCCCAGTCGATTTCATCAATGTTAGTCCTATTGTCACTCGTATGCAGAGCTTCTTTGGCACCCAGTTTCTTGAGGGCGTTTCTCCCGTCCTCTTGGGAGGCACCAGTCATGATGAGCGACTTCCCATGTTCCTGAGCCAGATCAACGACTATTTGCATCAGTTCCCGACCTATACCTTGATGGCGATAGTCTTTCAAGACATACAGCAAAGTACGCATGATGTGTTCATTTCCAGGGTATGAGGGGGCACCTTCACTGACATATCTAGCTCTAAGTAGTGCGATCATCTCGCTGGGTTTGTCACTTGGTGTAACATAATATGTGAAAACATCAAAATCCTCATACACAGAATCCATCCAGACTTCTTCAGATTCATCATCAAAGATAGGATCTCCAGGATTCTCCTCGTCATGTTGTATTCTTCTAAATTTATGATACAATTCCCACTGTTCTCTCGTAGCTTCTCTAAAATCAATTGGTCTAATCTCAATCTCCATTCTTACATCACTTCCCCACGCGAAAGCTCGTACATTTGAATGAAACAGGTCTTAGATAAATCCTTCACATCAAGACACTTGTGCCAAGTACGCTTCAAGGACATTCTTCAAGAGCATGGCAATTGTCATGGGTCCAACCCCTCCAGGGACTGGAGTGACACAAAGCGCTTTCTCCTTGACCTTCTCGAAGTCAACATCACCATGAGGTGTGGAAACATCAATGATAACGGAGCCCTGCTTGATCATGTCCTCGGTGATGAAGAATGGATCTTTCGGATTTGTACGACGACCTATAGCTGTTACAAGGACATCAGCCTGTCGTGTGAATGAGGCTAGATCCTTCGTTCTCGAGTGGCAGACAGTCACAGTAGCGTTCCGATTCAGGAGCAACATGATGAGGGGTTTGCCCACGATATTGGATCTGTTGATGATGACTGCATGTTTTCCAGACAGGTCGTTCCATCCAATCCTGTCTAGCATCGTCACAATGCCATGAGGTGTCGCAGCGCTAAGGTCCTCGCCGCCATAAAATAGGCGGTAGACATTCTCTGGAGAGAAACCGTCTACATCCTTTAAGGGGTTGATTGCGCTGATTATCGTTTTCTCGTCAATCTGTTTGGGGAGTGGCAACTGGACAAGAATGCCATGGACCCTCTTATCGTCATTGAGTTTTCTAATCAGCTTGAGAAGATCCTTCTGGGTGGTGGTTTCAGGCAAATCATAGTGCTCAGATAGGATTCCTGCCTTGTTAGAGGCTTTGTGTTTCATCTTGACGTACATCTGAGAGCCCGGGTCCTCGCCAACGATAATTGTAGCCAGTTTGGGAGGGACTTTGTGTTTCTTAACAAGTCTTTCAACCTCAGCTTGGACTTCATTCCTCAAGCGGTTTGATAGTCTACGCCCCTTGATGACATGGTCCTCACAGATTGGTTTCAGTTCAACTTCTTCAGACATTAAAATCACCTAGTTAGAAGACTCCACTAATGTTGCCATCATCATCTACATCCATCCCTAGTGCTGCTGGTTCCTCTGGAAGCCCGGGCATGAGATTGATGTCGCCCATATACACAACAATGAATCCCGCACCATTACTTACGTCAACACCGTTAACCTCAACGTCGAAGTGTGATGGTCGACACCTCAGGCTTCTTGTGTCAGATAGACTGAATTGAGTCTTAGCGACACATATGGGGAGTTCTCCATATCCACGTTTTTCAAAGGACCGTATCCTTCCACTTGCGCCAGTGGTGTAGTCAACGTCATCGGCTCCATAGATCTGTTGAGCCACCTTCAAAATCTTGGTCTTGATTGGGTCTTTTAGGTCGTATGTATAATTGATCCCCTTGCTAGTACGATTGTCGATTGCCTCAATGACAACTTCAGCCAATGCTTTTCCACCCTCGCTACCCTTGGCAAAGACCTCTGACACTTCCATCCTCCAACCCTTGCTTCTACAGAACTGCCGGAGTAGGTCAATCTCTTCTTCAGTATCATCTGGAAATCGATTGAGTGCAACGACTGCTGGTACGCCAAAGTTGGTGACATTCTCTACATGCTTCTCGAGGTTCGGGAAACCTTGTTCGAGGTCATCACATCCATGATATTTGAGTGCACGAATTGTGGTGATAACGACACAGGCATCAACATCAAAGTTTCCAGCCCTGGTCACTATGTTGAAGAATTTCTCTGCACCTAGGTCTGCTCCAAAACCAGCCTCTATCACAACATAGTCGAACAGTTTCAGGGCGATATCTGTCGCAATGATAGAACTAGTACCGTGAGCAATGTTTGCGAAAGGTCCTGTGTGAATTATTGCAGGAGTCCCTTCTTGTGTTTGAACAAGATTTGGTTTGAGTGAGTCCCGGAGAATCACAGCCATTGCCTTCTCTGCTCCTATATCTCTCGCGAACATGTCCTCGAGTTGCTCAGATCTTCCTACAAGGATGTTCCCTAGACGTGCTTTCAGTTCTTTGTAATTCATTGAGAGACCAAGGATCGCCATGACCTCAGATGCCGATGTTATGACAAAGCTGTCTTCCCTTGGAAAACCGTCAAATCTACCTCCCAGACCCACAATCACTTTCCGCAGGGCTCTGTCATTCATATCCACATTCCTAGGCCAGTATGTTCTCCTGACGTCGAGCTCTGGCTGTCTGTCATGGTGTATGTAGTTGTCAATCATAGCAGACAAAAGGTTCCCTGCTGCTGAAACAGCAGGAAAGTCTCCTGTGAACATGAGGTTGATCTTCTCAAATGGAAGGACTCTGGACTTCCCACCACCAGCAGCTCCACCTTTAACGCCAAAGACGGGTCCTAAGGATGGCTGTCTGAGAGTGACAACGGCGTTATGTCCGAGAGCATTCAGAGCCATTGAGAGACCTATTGAGTTGGTGGTCTTACCCTCACCAGCAGGTGTCGGATTTGTGGCAGTGACAAGAATGAGCTTGCCCTTTCGTTCTCCCAACTCTTTTTGAATGCTAAGATCTATCTTAGCCATATAGTTTCCATAGTGTTCAAGATGTTTTTCAGCAATACCAGATTTAGAGGCCACTTCAGATATCGGTATCAAAATCTCACTCGCCCAAGCAATTGTCGAACATGCTTTTCGGTGCGGCATGCACTGATAAACCAAGCTCTACGGCAAAGGGTAGCAATTGCGTAGATTATCACACTTAATTTACTGCAAAGGATGTATCTGGACATGAAGCTGCGAGGGGTTTCTAAGTTTGCAATAGTCATTCTTGTAGCGTATGTACTTCTTCTTGGTGTTCCTGCAGAAGCTCAGAATGATCATCCAGTGCTAGTCTGGCCAACTGAAGAATGGACAACATCGACCCCGGAGGAACAGGGCATGAGTTCTACAGCTCTTGCAGATGTCTACGACCATGTACGAACCTCAGGTGCAGATATTCGAAGTCTTGTGGTTGTGCGTCATGGAGTTATTGTAGCAGAGGAGTACTTCACACCACAGCTCTACGATGTAGATAACACGCACATTCTGTTCTCAGTAACGAAGAGCGTTGTTTCATGTCTGATTGGTATTGCAATTGACCATGGTTTCATTGACAACACAAGTCAGCTGCTACTAGACTTCTTCCCGGACCGAACAGTAGCTAACATGAGTTCGTGGAAGGAGAACATCACGTTGGAAGACGTTTTGATGATGAGGTCCGGATTTCAGTGGGATGAGGACAATTATGAAACCTATAACGACTTCTTCGCAATGAGAGATTCAGATGACTGGGCACAGTATGTTCTTGACCGACCAATGGCTTACGAACCTGGGACAACCTTCTACTACAATAGCGGCAACTCACATCTCTTAGCTACAATAATCAATGTGACAACAGCTATGACACCATTAGCCTTTGCGGATGAATACCTCTTCGGTCCACTTGGAATCACACACAGAGCTTGGTCTACAGACCCGAATGGAATCAATTTTGGAGGCTCAAATCTAGCACTCACACCCCGTGACATGGCAAAATTCGGACTTCTATATATCAACAACGGCACTTGGGATGACCAACAGATCGTATCGGCAGGCTGGGTGTACAACTCAAGCCATGGTCCACCAACACCGTACACACAGGTCAGCTATGGGTATCAGTGGTGGATTGATGACTACCGTGATTGGTATTCAGCAAGAGGTTACAATGGTCAATTCATCTTTGTCATAGAAGAACATGACATTGTGGTTGTCTTCTCATCAGACAATGAGGACGGACCATACGAGTATGACTGGCTTGTCGGAAATGGAATACTTGGAGCTGTAACCAACGAGTATGCTATTCCTACTCCAACAACTAGTACATCGCCAACTTCAACACCGCCACCAGGTCTTCTGGCAGCTATTCCATACATCCTTGTTGGAGTGACAGGTACTGCAATTGTGGCTATCGTTGTTTTGTACACTAGAAGGAAGTAAACGATTCGCTCTCTCCAAAAGAACATAAGACGGGTACGCACTGTGAAGTGTAGTTGATTACAATGGAGAAACTTCCACTCGATGCACTACCTGATGCATTACCTGATGCGATTGATGAGGACAGGTATGTCATCTGTACTTATTATGTTGGACTCCCACCCTTCATGGATGCAAGGGAGTTGGCTCATGCTGCTGCCGTTGAGCAGAGTACTGGAACTTGGACATTGGTTCCTGGAGAGACACCTGCTGTCCGTAGGCGACATGTTGCCAAGGTCATAGGTGTCTATGAGGTACCACAGTATGAGTATAGTTATCCCAAGGACCTCGAGAGAAGACAGTACATTATGCAGGTCGCTTATCCTTGGGAGAACTTTGGTCAACAGATCCCTATGCTACTAAGCACTGTTATTGGAAACATTTCGCTTTACGGGAGAATCAAGTGTCTTGACATGAAGTTTCCCAAGAGCTGGCTTAAAGGATTCAAAGGTCCTAAGTTTGGTATGAAGGGACTCAGGAAATTGTTGAAAATTAAGAAGAGACCAATTCTGAACAATATGGTAAAACCCTGTGTCTATACCTCCTGTGACATGGGAGCAGACCTTGCCTATGAGGCTGCTGTGGGAGGTGCAGACATCATCAAGGATGATGAGCTCCTAGCAAATCCAGACTTCAATACGCTGGAAGACAGGATTCCGAGATTCATGGAAGCGCTTGACCGGGCAGACTCAGAGAAAGGAGAGAAGACCATCTACACAGTAAACATCACAGACAGGTTGCCACGAATGTTTGAGAATGCAGAGAAAGCTATCGAGTTAGGAGCAAATGGTCTGATGATCAATTTCTTGGCTGTTGGTTACTCAGCATTCCGCCATGTGAGCGAGAATCTTGCACCCAAGGTGCCACTCTTAGCACATATGGACGTCACGGGAGCAATGTCATACTCGCCCATTGTAGGGATATCGACCAACATTGTCATAGGAAAGCTCCCAAGAATCTGTGGGTCGGACATCACCGTCTTTCCTGCACCATATGGAAAGGCACCAGTACTGAGAGAACGATTCCTGAATGTCGCACATGACATGGTGATGCCTCTACACAACATAGGACAGACAGCCCCAATGCCGAGTGGTGGAATCAGTCAAGGTCATGTGGAGGAGGTCATGGATGACTTAGGACCAGACATTGTGATTGGTACTGGGGCAGGCATCCACGCACATCCAAACGGACCACGAGCTGGTGCCATTGCATTCAGACAGGCAATCGATGCAAAGATGCAGGGCATTCCTGTGAGTAAATATGCGAAAGAAGAGGGTCACGAAGAGCTGAAGGTTGCCATGGAGGCGTGGGGTTCGGGAAAGACTGGCGCAGACCTCTAGTTGCGATGGTGAATCTACAATGGTTGACTTCTCAGAACCTATTGAGTTTGCAAGTCTTGAGGTGAAGAACCGATTCGTGATGCCGCCGATGGTACGAAACCTTGCCACAGAAGAGGGATTTGTCACAGACGCTGTCGTACAGCACTATGAGGAGTGTAGCAAGGGGCAGGTGGGTCTTATCATAGTGGAAGCAGCTGCTATAGCTTGGGAACATCGTATTGGTATGAAGAACATTGGAATTCATGATGATAAGATGATTCCCGGACTTAGAAAGCTGGCAAGGGAAATAAAAGCGCACGGAGCACGAGCTTTCATCCAGATCAATCATTCGGGGTCGAAAACACACTTCAAAACAAGATTTGTAGGGCCATCCGACATCCCGGTTGTGAAACATAAGATTCCTGAACCACTCTCTAAAGATGAGATTCTGGAAATCCCACAGATGTTTGCAGAAGCAGCTAGGAGAGCTATGGAGGCAGGATTTGATGGTGTGGAAATTCATGGTGCACATTACTACCTCTTGAGTGCGTTTCTGTCAGGCTATACCAACAGACGAAATGATCAATATGGAGGCTCAACAGAGAACAAGGCAAGGTTGTCTGTAGAGGTCATCAAGAGAATACGCGAGGAGCTAGGTGACTATCCACTAATCTTCAGAATGAATGGATTCGAGAACGTAGTCGATGGTATTTCAATGGAAGAGGGTATTAAGATTGCTAAGATCGTTGAACAGGCAGGGATCGATGTTCTTCACGTCTCATGTGTCGTGGATGCAACCTATAATCCAGGAATTCCTCATGTGTTCAACAAGGAAACGCAACCAGAATTTCTCAAGGACTATCCCTATGATTCATGTATCCCAATTGCTGGAAAGATTAAGCCACACATGAAGATACCCGTGATAGGGGTAGGAGAAGTCCGAGATGAGAGTCTTGTGAGGAAGGTCATGGAAGACGACATGTGTGACATGCTAGGAATTGGGAGGGGACTGTTGGCTGATCCCTACTTTGTTCAGAAAATTCTGGAAGGTCGAGGGAATGAAATCATTCCATGGAAAGACTGATACAAGTCTGTTCTGAGTGATGACTATGAGTTGGGAGGACTTCATCAGCCAAGAAACTATAGAGTGGCTTCTTGGTCCAGAGAGCCCAAGTGTTAGGTTCTGGGCACTTCAGCAGCTTGAGGATAGACCAATTGGTGATACAGAAGTGATAGAAACTCAAGATGTTGTCATGGCCACGGCCTGTGTGAAAGCAATTCTGAAGGCTCAGAAAAGTGAGGGTCATTGGGAAAGATACGAGAACATGTATGAGCCAAAGTATCGAGCCACGACACACAACTTACTTCTGCTTGCTGAACTTGGTGTCAAAAGAATTCCAGAGGTTGAGCGAGCGATTGAGTTCCTATTTCTGTTCCAGCGAAACTCAGGTCATTTCTTAATCGAGATGCCTAAGACAGAGAAAGGTCGAGATAGCGTTGTGAAGGATGCGTGTTGTCTGGATGGCAACATACTGTACTATCTCATTCATTTTGGATATCTTGCTGATGAAAGAACAGAGAAGCTTCTTGATTTCCAAGTCGAGTATCATTCAGATGATGTTGGTGGGTGGAAGTGCAGAGCATTTCCCATTGACAAGAGTAAGGTTTTCCCAGAGAACTGCTTTATGGGCGCAGTGAAGGTGCTTCGCGCATTGGCTAGAATTCCAGAAAATCAGAGGTCTGCAGATCTAGACCGAATCATCAAACAAGAAGTCGAGATAATTCTTGAAAATGGAGTTTTCCGATATTTACGAAATCCTGATGGAAGCAGAAAGGAGAAGGCTGGATGGAAACGGTTTGGCTTTCCTCTATTCTATCAGTCAGATGCTCTAGAGGTACTCGATACACTAACTGAACTGGGCATCAAGGATAAGAGAATGAAGGATGCAATTGACCTAGTCATAATCAGTCAGAAGGATAGTCGGTGGCTTCTGAAGAACACATACAATGGGAAAATGCTCTGTGAGATTGATGAGAAACATAAGCCATCGAAATGGGTGACGCTCCGGGCTGCTCGAGTTTTGAAGCGTTATTTCAGTTGATGAACTAACGCCGGTTCTCAGGAATTGTCACTTTGTATCCAGCGCTGGTGTGGTCTCCTCGCAGCTCCATCAGGCCAAATCCAAGACCATAGCAGAAAACAGTGGGTTCTGGGGTTACCTTGACGTAAGCGTACTCGATTCCTATTTCATCAGCATCGGTCTGAAGATTCATCCGTCCGATTCTTGTCTGACTCATCGCCCAGTAACCGTCTGAATCATCTCCCGGAAGAATCTCAGCTGTGCCTCTAAACATAACATAGCTAGCTGGGGCAAATCGAATCCAATAGTGCGGGAAGGTCACAACTAGCGAAACATTGGGGTTTCTCCGTATGTTTCTGGCCTTTGCATAGTTTGCTCCTACAATGCTATAAAGTGCGAAGGGTTTCTCAGGATGACCAACCGCATAGATGAGTCCTGTACTATGTGGTCGCCCTTTTTTGTCAATCGTAGTCAGAACTCCGAAGGTCTTTTTTCTCACCTGTTTTTCTACAAATTCAAATGTGAACCTGGTCATACTCTCTTCTCCAATAGTGGACTACTCGTTCAGTCTCTTGTTCATCCCTTTGTTGTTCTTGTAAATGTTGAGAAACTCCTTGAAGAGTTTGTCATAAAGTTCCCTATTATCCGGATTTGGTTCAAATGTGTTGGAATACCGAATGAGGTTGGGGATGTCATCAAATGTACAAAAACCGAGACCAGATGCGGCAATGAAAGCAGCACCCCGAGCATTTGCCATTATTGGGTCTTTCACCTGTCTGATGGTTCTATTGAGAACATCAGCAAATATCTGACACCAGATGTCAGACTGGCCACCGCCACCAATGATATTCACAGGATTCATTTTCCGCTTGATGAACTTCTCAACTAGTTCGAACAACCAACGAGTATTGAAAGCCACTCCCTCAAAGACAGATCGTACAATGTCCTCCTTATTCACGTGAAGTGACATATTATGGAATCCACCCCTGAGAGTATGGTCCTCTACAGGTGTTCTTTCACCATAAAGCCAAGGTGTAAAAATCAGACCATTACTACCAGGTGGAGATTTTGTCACGATGTCATCGAACTCTTGATAGACAGCAGGATCTCCCTTTCGAGATTCGTCATCAGAATAGAAGACTTTGTCACGTAGAAATGTAAGGCAGGCACCTGCACTCTCCTGTTCGTTAGCAACGAAGTATCTCCCAGGAATTGGTGAGGGGACAGCTGCCATGTTCGAGTTGATGTCTGTCTTTTTGAATGGAACGTGACATGTCACCCAGTCACTAGTTCCGATATAGATATGACCTTCGAAATCACGCACCGCGCCAGAGCCAATAATCGCAGATTGAAGATCGGGAGACCCCACAACAACTTGCGTGTTCTCACGTATGCCTAGTTCAATAGCAATCTCAGGTTTTACGGGACCCAGTATATCGATGGAGCTCCTCAGTGTAGGGAGCTTCTCCTCAGCTATACCTACTTTCTTGATGAGACCCTTGTTGTAGTGAACATTATTGATGTCACGAATGTCTGTGACCCAGTGGAGCATGATCGAGTCGAATGAAGCTGCAAACTCGCCAGTAAGTCGCAAGTTCATGTAGTCTTTAGGCTCGAGGAATTTGTACGTGGATTGATAGATGTCCGGATGCTCATTCTTTAGCCAGAGAATATGAGCTGCAGGATCCTTTCCAGCTTTTGCAGGAAGGCCCCCAGTGCTTCGCAACCAACGAGCAATATTTAGAATGCCATAACCCGAGATGTTGATGATACCTTCATTCACCTTCCGGATATATGGTTCACCACGTGAATCCATCCATATGATTGCATTGTACAAATGGTTTCCATTCTCATCAACTGCTACAGTTCCAGACCATTGGCTTGACACACAGATAGCAACAATATCATCTACTGGCTTGATGTTCCGTGATAGAAGTCGTTTCGTGGCAGTGATGAATGCAGTCCACCACTCATCTGGATTTTGCTCAGCACCACCTCCCTCAAACAGGTACAGAGGGGTTTCTTCAAACTCGAACCCAAGAATCTCTCCGCAGGTGTCAGTCAGTGCAACCTTCATGCCAGAGGTTCCGTGGTCAACTGCTATAACATACTTGGTTTCTCTCTCTGCGGTCATATCTAAACCCACTTTTACTCAGAATCAAACCGCCATATATAGAATGGCTCACATCTCTACTCTCTCAACATTGCCATCTTTGTCAATAGATTCAATGATCAACGGAGACCCCTTTCCGGTCATTCCTTCAAGCTCGAGATGGACCTGCATGAGGCTAAGAAAATCAAGTGGCTTAACGCATCCTTCTGGTGGAAGTACTCCTTTCTCTGTTATTTTACCACGATTCATTAGAATCGCTCCAAATGCCGCAGGAATGCCTGTGCCCTCACCCATTGACTGACCGATTGAGGACATCTGAAAGTTGTACTGACGAAACTCGTTGTCTTCAATGCCTTTGATCCTGATCTTTAAGCAACCTCGCTGGACACCGAAGTTAGTTTCCTGAAGAATTCGTTCTCTCTCTGTTATGATATATGATATGGCAAAGTCGCGGGGTGCCACCAGTGTTCCGCCAACACCAATTGGATTCTCACTGATCATTCCAGCTCTGACAACATCCTGTGTAAGTTGGTAGTATTCTGGAGGAAGGACACATCCAAGATTGGTCACTCTTTTGCATTTGATGTGTTTTGGCAACGTTATGGTTTCTGGGTGAGGATAGGGGTAACAGGTGTATGTTCCGATCTGGTGGAAGTCAACCTCCTCACGAAGCTTGATGCCGCTTTCCTCAAAGTAATCAACAGTTGTATACTCACCGTTCAGAAACATGGGAATCGGAGATACCATACTATGAATTCGATGCGCCACAACTGCAGGACCCTCTGAAGGTTCACCCCCATGGGCATGGAGAATATCGATGGACTCTACTTCATCCAACATATGAATGTCACAGAATTTTGCAAGTAGGTTAGCTACTCCAGGTGAACTTCCCATGCCAATCAAAGCAGAGATGCCTGCTTTGTTTGCTTTATCGTTCATCTCAAGAAGGATCCGAGTAGCATCAAGATCGTCGCAGACATCCACGTAGTCAATCTTGGTTTCAATCACTGATTTCAGTACTTTTGGCCCCAGTCTGTAGAAGGGACCAGAACAATTG
Source organism: Candidatus Thorarchaeota archaeon (assembly GCA_048882325.1). GTDB lineage: Archaea > Asgardarchaeota > Thorarchaeia > Thorarchaeales > Thorarchaeaceae > SMTZ1-45. The sequence goes on from JBHLRS010000012.1 coordinate 78,136, forward strand.
AGAACAAGATCGACATCCTTGATTGCGTCTTTAATCTGTTTGGAGTCGGACAAATCAATGATTTGTGCTGATACCCGAGGGTCGTCAATCTCCTCGACATATTCAGTTGCTTTTTCTCTATTGATATCGCCAATAACAATCTCGTCAAAGTCCTTGGTTGCAACCAATGCCTTAACAGCTTGGATGCCAACAATACCACAACCTCCTAGAACAATGATTCGAGACATATCTTCTCGACAGGATTCCCGGTATTTAGTTACTTACTATACAAGCCAAATGAGAGAACTGAAGTGTGTATCATTTGATGTGCTGGTTGGAATCGGTCTGTCAGACAATAAAAAATCTGGATGCACTCTATCTTTCGAATCAAATTCAACACCCTCCATCTCAAGAAGTGCACGTTTCATCTCGAGCCCACCCTGAAAACCTCCAAGAGTTCGATCAGAGCGTATTGCACGGTGACAAGGAACCACCAGTGGAAAAGGATTCCGGGCTAAACTACCACCCACGGCTCTTACGCCCTGTGTGTCAATCTTGCGAGCAATCCAACCATAGCTTGCAGTCATCCCCCGGGGTATGGTCCTATCAGTCACAAGGACTTTGAGCTGGAAGGGAGGACACACAGAAGTGTCAAGCAGGTCCATCGAGAATTCCAATTCTTCACCTTTTAGGTATCGAATTAAATCCTCTATCAATCCTTGAACTTTCGGTGAGTGCGCTTCTCTGCTACCAGGAAATAATCCTTGGATTCGTGAATCAGTCTCTTCCTTTGTGCGGGGCAGGAGAATATGGACTATCCTACCATCTTCCACACTTCTGTATACAATTCCAAAGGTGCCGAATGCTGTGTCAAATAGTGAATAGAACATGAACAATACAAACCACATTCCTCTAGTAAAGGGGGTCTCTCGGAATTATTGAGTGGATGTAGATACATCAACAGATATTTGACTGCGAGCTTGCGGGCAGTCTTGTCTGGTGAAAGATGAAATGACCAATAGCAAAGAGCATGACATTGCATGCATGGTTTGCGGTACTAATCTTGTCTACGACAAGAGCGAGAGAGAACAGTCATGTGTCTATTGTGGAGAGATAGAGTCATCAGCTATCTACTGTCCGAATGGTCATTTTGTGTGTGATTCATGTCATTCAAGTGATGCAGTGGCATTCTTAGAAAGACTAGCTGAATTTGACAGTAGCAAGGACCCAAAAGCGGTAGCAGACAAAGCAATGTCTCATCATAGCTTTAAGTTTCACGGACCTGAACATCATGGGTTGGTCCCTGCAGCGATTCTCATAGCATTGAAGAATCGTGGAGTAACTAGACCTGACGGATCTCCAGTGACATTCGAAGTAGTCCTTGAAGGAATCAGACGAGGAATGAAGATTCCTGGAGGTTTTTGCGGGTACGCTGGTGCATGTGGGGCTTGCATTGGAGCTGGTGTAGCAACTGCGCTCTTTGTAGGTTCAACCCCAACAAAGGGACCTGAGAGAACAGTCTCGCACAAAGCAACAACAAATGCACTCTATTTGTCTCAAGATGGACTTAGGCGTTGTTGTAAAAGAGCGACATATATCGGGTTGACTGCAGCAATGGACCTCCTGAGAAACGAGTATGATATCGATCTTGGTGAGTCTCCAAAGCACAAGTCCTGCAAGTTTTCAACAAAGAACAGGGATTGCGAGGAGAAATCTTGTCCCTATTACAAAGGAGATGCGTCATAGAATCATTCGATGGTTAACCGTTCGCCAACCTCTAAAGCCAGTAGATCTGTTGCAGGTCTGTTCTTGGCTGCAATCTCAAGTGTGTCATAACTGCTAGAAACGAAGAAGATTCCATGTTCAGGGCCGTATTCGTAAGTTCCCACAAAAGGTAGTTCACGAACCTCTTTCCTAACCGTCAATTTGTAACTCGTTTTAGCGGCTGGTGGGATGTTAGAGATGATATTTCCAAATTTATCAATACGCACAACCTCTCCCTCTCTACCCTCTTGATGGAAAACCAGTGCTTGATCTAGACCAGGTTTAATCTCGGTTGACATAACGCTGAGAGTTCCCACCTCATGGTAGGCCGCAGCCTTGGCAAAGATGTCCCTACCGTGGAATGTCTTCGACATCCGTTCATCTATGTGAATACGATACACCCGCTCAATGCCATCTTCAATTGCAGCAGGAAATAGAAGTCCATTGTCAGGGCCAATGAGAATATAGTTAGTGGTGACAACCACAACTGCATCTCGTGCAGTACCGACTCCAGGATCTACAACAGAAGCAAAGATCGTTCCTTTGGGAAAATACTTGTAACTTTTCAGTAGAATCCAAGCACCCTCACGGATTGACTGAGAAGGTACCGAGTGTGTGAGATCCACGATTTGTGCTTCTGGATGAATGGAGAATATCACTCCCTTCATGACTCCAACATATTCAGAACTTCCAAAGTCAGTCAATAACACGATCATGTTTCACACCTCATTCAATCTTGATCATCCGCAACTCATTGTAATCAGTGACCACTCTGATATACCCCCGAAGCATATTGTCAACCTCAGAATCACCTGTGTCTACTCGAAGAATCTCCTCTGAAATTCCCTTCAACTTGGTGGGAGTACTAATGACAATGATGTGCTCTCGACCGATCCGTTCTATAATCCTAGGACTAATCTGCTGATTCCCTCGACCAAATAACATACCTTGATGACCAATAGGAGAAACGATGATCCATGCTTTTCCGAAGTCATCAACCAACTCCAGTATCTTCTCTTCATTAACGTCATTGTGTACTTTGCCCTGTTTATACACATCTACACCAAGAGTAGTCTTCTTCACTTTCAGCAAGTCAGTGATCGTCTTCACAGTTGTTCCAGGTCCAAGGATATAGATTCCTTCTTTATCCATCTCTTCGACGACATATCTAGCGATAGCCTCTTGCGCTTCGTGTTCATCCAAGGTCTCAGGACTTGCTTGTTTGGCTCCTTGAAATCTCGCGGGAACTGATGGACCTGTAAGATAGCCATAGAGATTAATGATGAACGTATCTTTTCTGATAGATTTCTCATCTGCATCCATAATCTCAAACTCTGCAGTCTGAGCTGTGTCCTCGTAGACCAACTTCACCACCTCTGCAGCATCAGCAGGATTCACGACAAAGATGCCGCTATACATCTTGACCCCTGATGGGACACCAAGGATCAGGAATCCCTCCAACTCATAGGCATTTACAGCATCCAGAATGTCACGAGCTGTTCCATCTCCACCAACAAAAATGAGAAGTCGAACATCAGCCTCATAGAGGGCGAGAACACAATCCTTTGTGTCTTCAGCGTCGGTGGAGTTCTCAATGTCAATCTCCACAACTTCATGTTTGAGACCTGCTTCCTGAGCCACATCTTCTCCCATCTTTCCTGGACATGTGATTATCCGTAAATCATCCTTAAGCCGGGATGATAGGATAACTGACTCCAACGCAGTCAGAAACTCAAGAGCACGACCGGGAGCAACTGGCGTAGCGCCTCTCTTTATAGCCTCCTCAACGACTCCGTCAGTACCCTTTAGACCGACTCGACCACCCATGCCAGCAATTGGATTCACAAGCAGGCCGATGTTCATATACTTGATTCAACCTCGACCTCAGAAAGACATACCTGCTCTAAAGCAGTTTTGATTGGTCAAAGTTGTGCCAATTCATAGGAAAACATATGTTACAGCGGAGTCTGTGGTAAGAATCTGTGGAGGTCAGTTGATTGAGTATTATGACCGAGGAAGAATTCAAGAAGAGGTATTTTGAGATTGTGTCAAAACCACTTCCTGAAGATCCTGAGCAGTTGGACTTTCTCTATGATCGTATAGTAACGCTGATTGAATTCACCGTGAACCGGGCAGAGTACTATGAAAACATAAGGCAGGAGAATGCCTCTACATCAAATACTCTGGTTGCCATTGCTATCGCAGGATTGGGGCTCATTGTGACAATCATAGCCAACTATGACTGGACAACTCACCCGTACACATACATCTTCGTGCCACCTCTCATTGTCCTACTCATCGGAGGAACAGTCTGCGTGTTCAAGCACCATCTAGATTCACGATTTCAGTATCCTCACCAAAAGTATGACTGGATTGAGGAACGGTGGTACTTCAAGAAGAATATACCCGCATTTGAAAAGATGCTTGGCGACAAGATACCTGATGAAACTCAGATTCAAGAAGCGTTCCTCAGTGACCTAGAGAGGGAGTTCACCAGAAATCAAGACAATGATAAGAGAAAAGCAATACCCCTGGACAAAGCAAACCTTGTAATCCTCTACATCGTCACTGCATACAAGAAGAAGTTTGCGAAGTTCATTTCAAAGATTCACACTTGGAGTTTCATAGTCGCGGGCATATCCATGGCACTCTCGACATTGTTCTATATCCTGTTCGTTATGCCGTAGGTCTTACTTCAACGCACCGACCTGATGTGCAGACTGAATCCAGAAAGCAACTCGGACCAAAACTTCCTCTAGGAACTTCTCTCGGTTGTCTGGTGTCACATCCTCTGGCCAGCGGTTCCGACGGTACTCATCGAACTTCTTGAATGTTCGACCATACTTGGTTGTCAGGGGAATCTCTACACGTTTGTCACAGACGGTGTTGAGGGCTCTGATGAATGTGACAAAGTCCAAATCTAGGCGCATTATCCACTTCCTTATAGCCTTGAAGAAGGTGTCCGCTTTGGCCTCACCCCAATCGAGCTTTTTCACAGCCTCTCTATTGGCGCCATTGATCCGCTCTGAGTTGAAATTACAACCCTTATCATAGCTGCATCGAGCTCTCAGATGGATCTTGCCCTTTGAGAACCACATGAAGATGTCGTGAGTTCCCTTCTTTCTTAGGTTCTCTCGATGGTCTTGGACAGGGAAAATGAGCTCAATGGTCTTCCCCTCCTTGTACTTACCTCCGGCCTTTAGATACAGGTCTAGAGCCCATGCTAGGGGAGGAATTGCATTTACGGGGTGTGATTCGTCGGGCTTGCTCATTGTTCTGATTCACACCTGTAACGCTCACTGATATTCGTTGGGATGCGAACATTATGAAAATTAGACTAGTAATTGTTGCCCTTCTCGCGCTGGATCACGAGGACCTCTGCGAGCTCCTGAAAGATGTCTACGATACCCTCGCCAGTCTTTGCTGATGACTCGATATATGGCATTCCATGCCTGTCAGCGAACTCGCGCCCTTCAGATGGCTCCACAACCCTGTCAGGCAGGTCTGTCTTGTTAGCAACGAGAACCAATGGAATCTGCTTGTTGATGGCTTTGTGCAATTCATCGAGCCACTCTTCAAGCACAATGAAGGTCCTTCGCCGCGTCACGTCGTAGACAAGTAAACCTCCGCTTGACCCCCGGTAGTACATCGGTCTCAGAATCTGAAAACGACTTTGGCCTGCTACGTCCCAGATCTGAAGTTTAACAGTCACATTGCCAATGTCCCGCGCGATGTCGACGTTCTTGACGGCGAACTGGGACCCGATTGTCGTTTTATAGTCTGTACGGAAGAAACCGTGAGAAAATCTAGTGACTATAGCTGTCTTGCCTACAGCGCCCTCACCGAGGACCACTATTTTGAACAGGTAGTCGTATGAGCTGCTCATCTGTATAGTCACCTGAACGGGTAGGCGGTGGTACGTCTAAAGCGATAGGAGTCTGATGGCACTAATAAGGTTTCGTAAGATTTAGGTCAGGGGTTTAGCCTTGTCGAATAAGAGTTCAGAGGGAGATGCAGCTACTATTATTCTAGGATAAAACATATCAAGTTGTCATGTTGTAGGTCTAAAAGTAGTAGATGGAAGGAGAATCGAGGTTGGTTGGGAGCCCGTCAGGAGTCCGAAATGCTACAGCTCTAATGGTCCTTGAAGGAGCATTCCACATCTATCTTGGTTATTGGGTATTGCAATTCATAGGAATGCTTCCAATGATGTTTCAATTTTATGTGATCATTGGAAGTGTAATGATTGTGCTTGGGCTTCTTGTGTTTGCAGTGAGCCTAGCAGTTTGGTTGCAGAAATCTTGGGCCACAAGGGCTATTATTGGAACTGGTGTTGCTAGTTGTGCATCCCTCGTCATTTTTGGGTACTACATGATTACTATCTTCATTATACTCATCTCTTACGCTTCAATCGATTATCTTAGACTCCTCCATGAACAGAGCGATGAATTGGGTGGTCAAGAGGGATATAATTCATGAGGTTATCGAGCAACTCCGTTGATGTAGGAGTCATGAATTCAATTATAAATGCCAAATGAAACAAAATTATACCTACTGAGAGCCTAATGGTGGAATCCGCTTGGCGAGCAGAAACAGTTTACTTACGGTAATCTTTCTTGCCATACTGGCGTTTAACTTTCTTCTATTAGTGGCTGGTCTACACCTACGGATGATGACTGAGAGTGCTATGGCATTCTGGCTCTCTATTCTCTGGCCGGTGCAGGCAATCCTTGACAGTTTCATAATCTTCTATTCAATGGTCAGATACACTATGTTACGGGAATATCGTGATCTGTTGCTCCTCTTCCTCTCTGTCAATCTGCTCTTGGTCGGATTCTTCTACGTCCTCACCAACGCGTCATCCATTGTCCTGTCACCTTTTGCAGACCGTGACAGGAACAGGACCATTGTAGCGTCAATAGGCTTTATCCTAGGCCCATCCATTCTGTTGGGCTCACTCAAAGGAACAACAGAAGAGCACAGAACAAGAGCAATTGCTAGTACTGTCTGGGGAGCATTTATTGTACCCTTCATAGAAGTTGCATTCATGGTCAGCCCAGAACCTGTGTTCATCACAAAACCAATTGGCGCGGGGCCATTGTCATTATCACCACTGTCTTGGATAATTATGTTCATCACGTTACCCTCCCTCATCGTGTCGGTCTATAAAATCGCAAAGGCATGGATAGATGAGCAGAACACCATGGACCTTGCCTTGTTTTATGCAATAATACTATGGTGTTGCGCAATCGTCGGGTTCGTGGTTCAGACGCACCCGTTGCAGGCAATGGAACTCATCTGGTACTCGTTCTTCATGGCAGGGACCCTTCTCATAGCAATCGCAGGTGTGATGACTGCAGTCGTTGATCCTCAACGTGAACTCACATATCTTGTGGAGAGAAGGACCAAGGAACTGGAGGAGTCCAAGCAGGAGAGTGAGTATTATCTAAACCTCTGGGGACATAAGATTGGAAACCTCCTGCAGGCGATCACGATATATCTTGAGATGATGGAGGACAGGTCTGAGAGCTCCCCCGCGCTCGAACTATCACGGAAGACAGCCCTCATCAACAGACAGGTATCGACCCTTATCGAAATCAAAGAAACTATTGGTCAGGAGCTTGTTCCCGTCCCTCTTGTTCCTCACGTTCAAAGGGTTCAGACTCAAGCAGAGGACATGACGAGGTTGATGTGTACGTATGACGTCACTATTCCACCAGATGTGACGGTCATTGCTGACCGTATGCTTGAGTTTGTGTTTCTGAATGTGATATCGTACATCTGTGAGGAAAATCCCAAGCCCCATATCAAAATTACAGCTGAAAAACATCCCACCTCAGTTATTGTAGACATCATCTCTCCAGGAACTAGAGTCCCCTCTGCTATTGTCGAGTCGTTTGTCAGCGAACTTGTACCAACGCGAACAACGATGAGTCTGGATCTTTTCATTGTCAAGATACTGATGGAGCGCTATGATGGGCAGCTACTGTATTCATTTAATGAAGACACGCAGAGTAACAAATTCACGCTGAGGTTCAATAGGGCTCAGTCTTGAATCACCGCTTCTTCAGGATAACAAGATCATTCACACGAGGAATCACAACTGTCGTGTCTGGCAGTTCACGCTCAACCAAGCTCTTGAACTTCTTGTGTTGTCCATCATCCCCATGTACAGCGACTGCAAAGTTGGGTTTCATGTCCATTACCATGGCAAGAGCCACAGCTGGATGACAGGTTGGTGATGGTGCACCAGTTGGCAGGAATGCCACATCGACCTTATCCTTTCCAACAGGCCAGTACCCTGAGTCAGCAGCATGAAAAATCTTCAACTGACCAATGGAGAGCCGGACCATGGCAAGCTGACGGGGATGTACTCCTCTGTGGAGTTCAATCCGGATACCGTTCAGCTTGAACTTCACACCATCCCGAACCTTCTGGAAGACCTCAGGACCTGATAACACCTTTTCCGCAGGTATCCGCTTGCAAAGTTCTTCAACCATATTGAACTCACTAACAATGGTGGCATCAGTCTTCTTGTGAAGTGCAACAGCATCACTGAGGTTGTAGTGATCATGATGACTATGACTGTATGTGACGAGGTCCAGAGACTGGATTTTTGCACGCACCTTTGAGAAGAGGTCTGCTGGGTCAAGAGCGACAACACTATCTTCTGTCCGAAGTAGGATTCCAGCGTAACCTGCATAGATGAAGGCAAACTCATCGGAAGCTAGGTCTGATTCGTATAACTTGTCCACATTCTTTGCAAGACTAATAATATCTGACAAATTGAACCTCTCCAGCAGACCAGAACTGCTGAGATGTAATGTAATCAGGCTTTGTGTCTACGCACGAAATTTCAACAATTCTCAATGACCCACTCTATGAACTTCTTGAAGATACGGTTAAACTCCTTCGAATTTTCTACCATCGGAATGTGATCTGCGCCCTTCACGACTGCGATGTCAGCCCTCGGGAACAGTTTTTCAAACTCAGCAGCTATTGCAGGTGTAATTATGTCATCGTCTGAGCCGACCATGACAAAGACAGGTAGGTCAATCTCAGGAATCCTGTCAGTGATGTTGAACGTACTACTGGCAGCAAGGTCTCGTGCCATGACGCGAGGGTTCGCTAACCTCATGTCATCATCTAGTTTCTTCAGCTGATACGATTCAGTGTAGTCCTCAAAAAGGCGTGTCTTGAAGAAGTAAATTCGGTCCTCAATGGACTCCTTCATGAGACCAGCCCTGAGTTTCGAGAGGTCCAAGTCTGAGGAGGTGTCCACAAGCACGAGGGCTTTGGGCTTTACTACACTCTTCTTCAGATAATACGACATGACGACCCCTCCACCCATAGAGTGGCCGATCAGAACGAAGCACTCAAGTTTTAGGTGCTGGACCAACGCCGCAACCTCTTCAGCATAATTCAGCTCGATTGAAGGATCGCTCTTGATATCCTCAGACTTGCCGTGTCCAGAAAGATCAATGGCAATAGTTCGATAATCCTTTGAGAACTCACGAAGCTGGAGAGCCCATATCTGATGAGAAGAACCTGCACCATGAACAAAAACCAGGGATGTTCCATCCTTCTTGTCATCTCGCTTGTCAACATCGACGTAGTGAATCTTTGTCCCATTGTGCTCAAAGAATGGCATGATATTTCGCCAACCAGATACAGATATAGAACTTTGCTGGTCAAAGTGTAGGTTCACCAGTAGGTATCTTTTTCTCTGAAACAGTCTCGGTTAGAATAGTGATCCCCATGACGGACAGGCTCTTTGGGACGACAGGTGTGAGAAAGGTCTATGGTGATGAGTTTGATCTTGAGATGGCGATGAACCTTGGAAAGTCGCTTGGTACCTACTTGGGTGAGGGAAATGTAATAGTAGCTCGTGATGCTCGGACAACCGGTCTAATGGTGGCTGATGCCTTGACTGCTGGTATCATGTCAACAGGAGTTAATGTAGTCCGTGCAGGAATCATTCCGACACCTACACTTGCATTCATCACAATGAAGATTGGTTATGACGCAGGTCTAATGGTCACGGCATCTCACAATCCTCCAGAATATACAGGTGTGAAGTTCTGGTCTAAAACCAGTATGGGATTCACGGGAGCAGAAGAAGCTAAACTAGAGAGGATATATGACTCAAAGGACTTCAAAGTCGCAAATTGGGATGAGCTGGGAGAAGAAACTCGGATAGAAAATACTGTTGAGGAGCATATCAAGGCACTCCTTGAGATGTGTGATGTTGATGCCATTCAATCGAAGAAGTTCAGAGTGATTGTCGACCCTGGAAATGGGGCTGCATGCGTTCACGCACCATACTTGATGCAACGTCTGGGTTGTCAGGTCGTAACCATAAACGGACAACTGGACGGACACTTCCCAGGAAGACGTTCTGAGCCTGATGAAGAGTCCCTCGGAGACCTCATACAGATGATAAAGGAAACTGGCGCAGATCTAGGGATTGCTCATGATGGAGACGCTGATAGAGTAGTCTTTGTAACAGAAAGAGGTGAGGTGATTAGAGGAGATCGGACCATCGCTCTTCTAGCACAACAATCACTTGGAAAATCCAAAAATAAGACAGTAGTGACAACGGTCGACAGTTCGCTTGTTCTTGATGAAACAGTCAAATCAGCTGGTGGAAACACAGTACGAACTCCTGTTGGAGACATTCAGGTCGCAATCAAAGTTGCTGAAGAAAAAGGGGTCATCGGCGGGGAAGCCTGTGGAGTGTTCATTTTCCCAGATGCTCATCTTGCGCCCGAACCTTTTCTTGCAGCCTGCAAGGTCCTTGAGCTGATGGCTTTGTCTGGTAAGTCATTCGGAGAGTTGATTGCAGCAATACCTCAGTACCCACTGCTAAGGACTAAGGTTCCGTGTCCGAATGACAAGAAACAAGGTGTGATGGACTCGCTTGAGAAGACACTCCCTGTTAAGATGAGCGACGTAAAGGAGGTCTTGACTGTGGATGGTCTCGGAATCACAATGAAGAAAGGCTGGGTATTGGTCAGACCTTCAGGCACTGAACCCGTCATAAGGATAACATGTGAAGGACAGACAGAAAACGCTGTGAAGGAAATTCTGAAGACAGCAGAGGATGTAGTTAAAGCAACAATAGCCTCAGCTTGACTCTATGCCCTCGTCACGATGCAAACAAGCTTAATAACGGAACCACTACCTTTCAACCTGATTAAGGGGTCAATACGATGCCGGATGAAAGAGAAGAACTTGAAGCTGAGATTCTCGGTGAATTTGAATGGGCTCTAAAAGACCCCAATGAGGAGAAGATTCGTCAGCTTGGTGAGGTGGTCAGCATTATCACAACCAAGTTGACCGAGGCAATCACGAATCTTCAGATCTCGGTTATGGATATAGAAAGCAAGCTTGATGAAATAGAGGGAAGAATCACTTCACTAGCAAGTCGAGCACCAGCTGCTTCAGCAGGACCATCAGCAGCAGCCGCAGGAGGAGAACCAATACCCACTATGGCAAGAGCACCCACTCCAAAACCAAGACCTGCAGGAGCTCCAGGTGGCGGTATGAGCATGATGGGCGAGCTGAAACAACTCCTTGCGGCCCGACGTAGAAAGTCAGAAGGTACATAGTAGTCCGAATCACTAGATTAAACGGGCTACACTGTTCATCTCATAGAATGGACCTGCATGTTCTGGAAGTGTGATTGAGAAGGCCTCAGCCCTCTTGCACTTCGCCTGTACCCCCCGCAGTCGTGTTCTAGCATCATAAAGCTGGAGGTAGAATGAGTCAGCCTTCTTGACCTGTGACTTGTGCTTCTTCAGAGCCGCTAGTGCAGCTGCATATGATCCTGTGATGTCAACATGGACATTAGGTCGTGCAATCATGGTGTTGATTTCCATATTGTAAATTCGTTCTACTCTGTGAGCGTTGTCGAATATCGTTTTATGAGATGCCCACTCCGCAGCCTGATTTACAATCAATGCACATTGTTGGTGATTCCTATTGTAGTCAGCTGAGTGATGAGTTATGATGATAGCCGGGCGAGACTTCAGAATTGCTCCGACAACCTCGTTCGTGAGCTCTTCCCCAACAGCAAAGTCATCGCGTTCACTAAGATACAGATTCCTCGCACCGAGTATCCCGCAGGCGGCTTTAAGCTCTTCATTTCGTTCTTCATTTCCGGTCATGCAATGGATATCAACATTGATACCTTGGTCCACATGTGTCCTGATGGTTCCGCCTGCACCTATTGTTTCATCATCTGGGTGTGCTACCACAACGAGGATTGTTCCCACAACTGAACCGCTCATGGGGTCAAGTTCCTAAAACTATCTAATCAAGGTTTGGCAACCTGTTTGTTGTACAAACCATTTCCCTTAAAGGGACAGCCAGCTCTGGTTGAAAGAAGGTGTACTGTTTGAGGATTGGAGTCAACCTGTATCCATCAGTTGGTGGCAGCGGCTATCTTGCAACACGATTGGGGCAAGAGCTGGCTCAACACGGTCACATCATCCACTTCATCACATACCAGAGACCATTCTCGTTGATGTGGGAGCAAACCAGAGGTGTTCACGTGGATCTTGTGGACAGGTTCGACTACCCTCTGTTCAAGTCAATAGGTCCACCTTACACTATGGCTCTGGCATCCAAGATCATTAAGATTGCGAAGGACTCTAGGCTGGATCTAATACATTCTCATTATGCAATCCCACATGCGATGGCTGCATATATGGCGAGAGAAATTTCAGGCATACCATATGTTGTGACTCTTCATGGTTCTGATGTCCATACTCTTGGTCAGGACCCAGCGTATCTACCAATTGTGAAACATACAGTTGAAAAGGCAGATGCAGTCACCGCAGTTTCAGAGTTTCTCAAAAAGAAAGCCCATGAGGAGCTTGGAATTGAGAGAGAGATACATGTCATTCCAAACTTCATTGATACCTCCAAATTCTCTCATCTTAATGGTGTGAGGCTTTATGTTGAGAGCGGCTGTGTTGGCCTCCGAAGGAAGGAAGAAGCCATCGAGATAAATCCTGAGGAGAAGATTCTCCTTCATGCGTCCAACTTTCGAAAGGTGAAGCGTGTTGTAGAGCTTGTCGAGATAATGCGGATTGTTGTTGACCATTTTCCAAAGGCAAGACTGATCATTGCAGGAGATGGACCAACGCGCATTGAGGTTGAACGGAAGATTGAATCTTTGGACTTATGCGACAATGTACATCTACTTGGTGTGAAGAGCAATATGCAAGAAATCATGTGCTCTGCAGATATGTTCCTCCTGAATTCGACCCTTGAGGGAATGCCTCTTGTTCTTCTTGAGGCAATGTCTTGTAGTCTTCCGGTAATAACAACCCCAGCAGGGGGCATCCCTGAGCTTGTTCGTCCAGGAAAGGATGGAATGGTTACGAAAGGTTTCGAGCAAGAGGAGTTTGCACAGCTCATCATTGAAATGCTAGAGAATGATGAGAAAAGAAAGAAGATTGGACAGGCTGGTAGAAAACGTGTCGAAGGCTCCTTCTCCTCAAAGCAAATTGTAAAGATGTACGAGAAAGTATTCGAGGATGTATTATCTGAGTAGGAGGTCAAGAACATAGTTGAATCCCAGTGTCTATAAAATCTATGAAGATTTCATCTGGAACGGTCAGAAGGCTGACTTTGCAGAGAAACTCTACGACTTGCCACCACTGACACTTGACGGACTTGCTGATAGAGCTCCTGGACTGTTGGATTCCTACAGGCAGATGCTCTGGCACATCCCAGAAAAAATGGACCTTCTAAAGAGTGCCCTCATTGAAAACAACAGAAACCTTGGTTCTCTCACACCCAAGGTGAGAGATAATATTGAAAACCTAGAGTATGGAGCGGTGGAGTCAGCTCATCAAACAGTCGTAATGGGCGGTCCTGCATTTATTCTGAACAAGGCAGCAACAGCTGTGAAGGTTGCCTCACTAGCTAATGAGAAAGGTACACAACTCGCACCTTTCTTCTGTGTCGCAGACTATGATATTGTTCAGACCGAATTGACACACATACGTACTCCAATTGTTGGTCAAGATGGTAACCTAATCAGTTTCCCAGTTCCAGAGGGATTTGATAACTCACCTGTACGCGTCATTCCATTGCCAGAGAATGATTGGTTGGCTCAAGTTGAAGAGGCCATCCAGAGCAGCTATCGACCGATGTTCAAGAGTCTGGAGCGAAATGCACGCTCATTGTTCGAGGAAAGACTAGACCGGTCTCTCACAATAGTACGAAATGCATTCTTCAACTCAAAGACATTAGGCGAATGGTCTCAACGTATCATGGGACATCTGTTTAATGTGGTTGGTGATCTAGGTATACCTCTTCTGACTGCCTCTGAGAAACCTATTCGGGATCTTCTAGTAGAAGGAATGGAGTTTCTACTTACTCGGGAGAACAGAGACCGATTCCTGAAAACCCATGATGAGATGACCAGTCTTATCGAGGTTCAAGGATATAGTCCTGGCATTGGTCGAAGAGGTCCTGATTATGTTCCTTTCTTCTACGAATGTCCGAAACCAGAATGCAACAGCAGTCGAACTGAGCTCCATTATGAGGACTTGGGTTCCACCGCGGCTCTGACTGGCAAGTGTCCTTCATGCTCTGAACATATTGAGATTGAAACTCCAGCTGACAGCCCCTATCTTGGAGATATTGCACATCAGATGTCACCGCGAGTTGACTCAAGACAGGTTCTCATAGATACGCTTGTCCCCACAGTAGCACACATCGGTGGTCCAGGTGAAACTGCATACTATGCGCAGGTCATACCATCAGTTAAAGCGATGAATATCCCATTTCCGTTGTTCATCAAATATCCGCGAGTCTATTTCAATACACCCTGGAATGAGCAACTTGCTAAGAGTCTAGAGGGTGAAGGATTTGAGGTTCTTCATAGAAAGGACATGTTCAGTCTGATGGGGAAGATTGCAAAATCCAGAAAAAAGGACCAATTTGATAAGATGCATGACCATCTCGTTGAACTGAAAAACCTGATTCTAAATACACACACTTCAATGAATGAGATTTTGGAGGAAACAACCCAAAAAAGTAAGGAGTCTTCTGGAAAGGAAACAGAGAAACTTCAGCTCCTGAAATTGGATTTGGAGAGATATCTCTCATGGGTTTTTGGTCAGTATGCTGAGAGCAAACTAGGGCAGGAGTCGTCCTGGGCATGGATAGAGTGGGCAATAAATTCAGGATTCTCAGACCTGTTCGGAGCCTATGATAGAGCATATGTGGGTCCCATGAAGAACGGTGCCACTGTTTTTGTGAACTTTTCGGTCTGATGCTATCCAAGTTCTTTAGTCAAGAGTTTGCCAAAATGAGCGATACCTTCTGCGATGATATCAGGTGATGCATAAGAGTATCCTAGTCGCATCGTGTTGTGCTCCGGTCGACTTTCTCGAAGATCTTTTCCATCCTTGGTGAGTCTATGTCCAGAAATAGGGTAGAATGCAGCTCCAGGAACGTAGAGCACGTCATTTGGAATTGCCACTCGCTCCATGAATTCGCCTGCATCAAAGTTTTTGTCCTCGCTCTGCCACCAGATGAAGAATCCTCCAGTGGGATCGGTCCGCTCACCTGCAGGGAAGGATTCATCAATTGCCTTTGCCATCGCTTCGTAGCGCTTCTGATATTGAGGAATACCGGCCTTCATTGCAGCATCAATGTGTTTACTGTAATACTCGTCCAAAATTCGCTGAACTAGCGTGTTTGTACAGAGGTCAAGGTATCCTTTGTCTTTGAGTACCTGCTCCTTGACAAGTGGCGGGAGTACAGAATACCCTACTCTGAGAACAGCGGCTTCTTTGCTGCTGGTTCCGAGGTATGCAACACGATTGTTCTCCTTGTCCAGGGTCTTGATCGGTTTCGGGTTCTTCTTGAATTGAATCTCAGCATAAGCAGAGTCTTCGACAAGCAAGATGTCATTAGCCTCAGAAATGTCAAAAAGTGCCTGACGCCTCTTGAAGGGGAGTGTAGTGCCTTTTGGATTGTCTGAGTCTGGAACCACATAGATCATATCAGGGGTCTTTCCGAACTTCTGTTCGGAGACCTTGACTGCTTTCTCTACCTCATCGGGGATTATCCCATCGAGGTCAGTAGGAATCGTAATGACTCGCGCGCCAAGCTTCACAGCTGGAACAAGGAATCCAAGGTAGGCTGGAGAGGGTGTGATAATTACATCACCGGGATCAATCAATGTGTCGAGGAGAGCATAGATTGCTTGCTGAGACCCATTCGTGACTGAAACATTGTCTGCCTCGGTTTCAGGGTCTATCGGTATTCCTCTCACATCGTGAAGACGTTTGGCCAGTGTCTTCAGAAACCATGGTTGCCCTCCTGTGGGGCCATAGTTGAGATCCTCCAGGGCCAACTTGGGGTCCTTCTTGTACCACTCACTGAGTTCAGCCATGATATCAGCAAAGATATCGGTGGGCATAATCCCGGGCTTTCCTCCTGCGAAATAGTACTTCACCTTGTACTTCAAGAGAGCCCTTATCTGAGATTCCTCGATAAAATTAGTCCAGGTAGCAAAGCTATAGCCATTACCCATTGTGTTTGCCATAATGTACCCGCTCCGAAGGACCCCGACTGATCCTCAGATTATGAAGCTTGCACACCTCTGTACATGACCTCCTGAAATTCTCCTTTATCCTTTTCCACATGTACATTGAATCTGTTGTTCCCTTTGGAACTGTGATGTACACAAGTGGACGTCATAATTGTGCGTTTGCACTCAACGCATTTCAGCAGCAAATGATGCAGCAGCCGCGGCAGGGTCGGACGCTTCAACAATTGAACGAGCCACAATGACAAAATCGGCACCTGCATCGATTGCTGTACGTGCATTTCCTCCCTGGGCACCAACTCCAGGACTCATGATAGGTATCTCTGTACCAAGGACCTCTCTAATCTCTGTGATTTTCTCTGGATGCGTGGCTCCAACAATCACCCCATCTGTGTCCCACTTTCTCGCAATCCGAGCAAAATAATGGTAGAAGGGCTCAGTCTTCTGTTTCCCATCTGGTGATACATAAAGACCATATCCCTCTCTTGCACCAGGATGAGACATGTAGCAGAGTGTAATTATCCCACGCTTTTTGAGAAGAGCCATTTCAAACACACTACTCAGACCGCCTTCCATTCCAACGAGGGGATTCACAATGATGGCGTCAAACCCTGCGTCGAAATAATACTTGGCAATGTGCTTGTTTGTGTTACCAATATCATTCAGTTTGATATCAGCGATAGCCGTGATTCCAGCATCATGAATGGCATCTATGATACGTGGAATACCCTCGAAGAGACCCACGGGTAGGACCAACTGACGGTTAATCTTGAATGCGACAGCGTGTTCAGCTGTTTGAGATATCAGCTGAAGTGCTTCCTTTTCCAAACGACTTTTTTCAGCTTGAACCGCAGATCCATCCTTGCCTGCCATGTCAACAGTCAGGTCAAGTCCAATGATCAGTTTACTCTTTCTCACAAAACTAGATGCTGTAAGTTTCCTCTTGTACACGCGAGCCACACCTCACTCACAGGAGTTCCCACATTCTCCAATGGAGTAGGTACACACGTATTACTTTTCCAAATAAATCTCGTGTACACTTATATCGGAATCAGGAACACCAAAGCATGGAGAGGTCACCGTGAGTCCTGATGTATTAGCCACACGTTTCGCTGTTGTCATTCTGGCTGTAGTTGGACCAATATACTTCTTCCTACTGATGTTCTTCATTCCGCAGATGGTGCCTTTTGGTGACGCCTTCTTGGACCTGTTGTTTCACCATATTGCAGTCCCGATTGTTTTCTCCG
>JBHLRS010000013.1:0-89374 GCA_048882325.1 Candidatus Thorarchaeota archaeon
ATATGGGAATCGTGGTAGGAGGGGGGAGTTTCGTAATTGAGGGCATGTAACGAAAAACTAGCCCACACGCTCGCCATTGATTACACTTTAACATGCTTTAATACGAAATATCCTACTTAGACTATTATTAACCCTTTATTGCACTTATTAAAGTTTGTTTTGGTACTGGGATATTTCACAAAATAACATGACGCCATTTTTGATAGAGATGGACTTCTGAGGTGGTGATTTCTTAGCTTTTCTATCATGAATTACTGAGTCAACTTACTTAAAGTAGGGACTTCACTATGGTGAAATATTAGAGTGGAAAAGCGGAGTGCAAAACATGCACAGCCACCTCTCCTGCTCGTATACTAATCCCCTTGATAGGGTTTAGAGATGCTCTCCTCTTCAACCTGAGTTGGCCTATGACCCTTTCGCCACTCTTCGATTGGTTTGGCAAACTTGTCCTCAATTCTTGACCTGTGAATGGTGTTCATTGCACAGAAGGGAATGATTCGACCATCAGGGACTGAGTAGTTGATGTCACAATGAGATACCCTCTCAAGGTCGAAGTTGTAAGGATCCATGAAGTGCATCATTCCAAGCATAATGACGCGACGCATCAGTTTCGCAAGTGACTCATAGTCGCCGCGGTTCAGGAATGCACCCAGTAGGTCTTTGATGATACCCTTCTTCTTGATATGGCGGACACCAGCAGCTAGCTTGGCTTTCGCTCTGGCACTTGCACCTCGTGCTCCATCAGCATATAGGTTTGCTATCTCTTCGAGAAGAACTAGGAACTTGTCAACATCAATCAGGTCTGTGATTGGTCTGTAATCACCATCATCATCAATGTAGATGAATGTAGCCATTCCACAAGCAAAGTGTGAACTAAGTTCGAGGTCTGGACCACCCTTGATCAGACCAAGTGCACGACCAACGGGCATCATTGAAGGAACGGGATACCACTCAGTTGCTGGAATCCTACCACCAGTCTGTTCTTCTATGAGGTGAATAGCATCAGGGATTGTGATTCGCATGTCACGACGAGCGTCATGGTCAATTCGACCCGTTATGCTTACTGGCTGGAAGTTAACACAACGAACCACATCTCGGTTCTCAACTGCAAAATTGATTATACCACCGAGTTGGTCATGATTGACACCTCGGACAACAGTTGGAACAAGAACTAGAGACTCCATCCCAACCTCACGAGCATTCTGAATAGCTTGCTTCTTCAGAGGAAGTAGATTTGTGCCTCGGGCTGCAAGGTATGGATCGGGTGTGACTCCATCGAACTGCATATAGATTGTAGAGAGACCTGCATCTCGAAGTTCTTGGAGGTACTCCTTGCTCTTTCCAATTCGGATAACATTACTAGCAATCTGGACATGCCTGAAACCAAGCTCCTTTGCCCACTTGATATACTTTGGAAGGTGCTTACTTACCGTTGGTTCACCACCTGCAAACTGGAGAGCTGGTGCTGGAACGGGAAGGTTGCTACGAAGGTTTCTCATCATTTCGAGAACCTCTTCGGGCTCTGGCTCATAGACAGTTCCACCTTCAGCAGCAACTGCGAAGCATATTGGACATCTAAGATTGCAACGATTTGTCACATCTAACAGAGCTAGAGCAGTGTGCGACTTGTGCTCTGGACATTGACCACAGTCTTCTGGGCAACCCTTCACGGTTTCGGTTCGAGGATTATCAAGTCCGATTGACTTATACCACCAACCTTGAGCTCTTCTGAACATCTCAGCGTCGCCCCAATAAATATCAACAAACTCGCCATGGTCCTCACAGGTCTTCTTGTACATGACCTTGCCATCTTCCTCATACAGAGTAGCAGGGATTACATGGACTTTGTCTTCATTCAGGAAACACTCAGGACATATCGATTCAGTATCATAGGGTAGTTCCTTGACTGGGTATCGCTCTACTCGATACCTTGAGATCGGCCCACCATCTTCATGCTTGATGGGTTCTTCAGGAATTCTTGTAATATCATCAGTAGCCATAATTGTTCACTCCATGACCACATGGAACCACCACTGAACAGGGTGGTATTCACAGTCGCGGTGGGGCAAAATTCCGAATATAAGTTTAATCCGAAGTTTCAGAGTATGTAGAGTGAGCTGAAACTTTGTCCTCATCCTCATCAGAAGTGAGAACATACCCCTTAGTAAAACCCCCACGGGCAAGAAGTTTAGAATGACGTTGAATCGCTATAAGTCCTTGATCAGCCTTTCTCAATTTTAGAAGAGCATCAATCGCTTCCTGAATGTCAACCAGTTCTTCAGTGTCTCCAGAAAAAAGAAACTCTTGAGCTTCCTCAACAATTTTCTCTCGAAGGAGAACATCAAGCTCATCGGGTCCAGCTATTCGAATCTTGGGATTTCCACCCTTCTCACGAATTATCTCCGGAATCTTGTCCCGTACAAGTTTCTCACCCATTAGAGTTATCCTCCTTTATTTAAGAGCAAGCGCAACTTCAACTTGGTAACGCGCAAGTTCTAAGAATGCATCGACTGCAAGTCTGACACCACCAGGAATGTCAGTGGTCCAAGGTTCTTCAGCATCGCGTGGAGTGGACTCTGTCATTGCAGAGAAGGGGAGGAACTTCACATTGAAAGCATCATCAAAAGATACTGTCCCGACCCACTGCCCTTCACCATCCACAATCTCATATGTCGGTAGGAATTTCTTCAAACCCTCAGGAACTATAGCATTCCAGTAAATGGACATGCCATTGAATTGCTCAGGGTCTCCAAGACCTACAGTGTAGGTATCCATGGTCGCCTTTGCAGTCACCAGTTTATAGAGGATTCCAATGCGACAATTGAGACACTGGTTGAACTCCAGTCCGTCTCCGCTGGCTTCGACATAAGCAATACCGTTCTTCTCGATATTGTCATCGTTGCAATGAACACATAGATTCATTCCCCATCGGACTTCGAGATGTTCCTCGAATGGGCCCTTAATGAATCGCTCTGCTGCTTCATCAAATGCAGCCTTTACAGCCGCTGCTCCTTCTTGGTCCATCTTGTTCCTGATTGCACTCCATACCTGAAGTATATCCTGCCAGAGAATATTGTAGATCATATCAGCAAGCTTGTCCAGGGGTCTCTCTTCCAATGCACTCATAGAAACACTTCATCTCGGAAGAACTAGAGGTTTCAATTAAACATTAGTTGGACCTCCTGATAGTCAAGTATTGCTAGCCTAAGGTTTTTAACTGAGTCAGATGTGATACGTAAGAGTGAACAGGTGAGAAAAGGATGGATTGCCAAATTCACTAAGTCATGTGAAAGTAATTGTAGTCCATTCTCTGATTACATGCTTGTTCGATTTTTGAAACAGTACTCAGATCTATATGTAATGAAATTGCTTTCCCCATCAAACGGTCACTATACGTTTGAGAGGGAGGTATATTACCAAAACCACGATTGGTGATTGAAATGTTCAAACCAGTGCCCAGTCAAATCGACTTTGTTGCTCAAGAAATTGAAATTCTAAAGTTATGGAAAGAATCAAAGACATTTGAAAAGCTACTCACATTAAGAGCAAAAGGGAAGAGATGGTCGTTCCTTGATGGACCAATTACCGCCAACAACCCAATGGGGGTTCACCATGGTTGGGGACGCACATACAAAGATCTTTACCATCGATTCAAAGCTATGCAGGGCTTTCACACAAGATACCAGAATGGATTTGACTGCCAGGGCCTCTGGGTTGAGGTCAACGTTGAACGAGACTTGGGTTTCAAGGGTAAGCAAGACATAGAAGAATTCGGGCTAGAGAAGTTCATCATATTGTGTAAACAGCGTGTCTTGAAATATGCCGCAGTCCAAACTGAGCAGAGTATAAGATTGGGTTATTGGATGGATTGGGATAAGTTAGAGAACCTACAGAAGCTGCACGATGCACTGGGCAAGGATCCAATGGCAGAATTGACGATTGAAGGAGTGGAGGGCCCAGTTAAGGGCACAGCTGAAGAATTGGTGGGAAAGCTTGGTATGCCAGAGATTGGAGGGTCATACTTCACACTCTCTGAAGAGAACAACTACACTATATGGTCGATGCTGAAGTCATGTCATGATAGAGGGTGGATATACAAAGGACACGACGTGATGCCATGGTGCGCAAGATGTGGAACAGCTATCAGTCAGCATGAGATAGTCACCGAGGGATATCGAGAATTAACACATGCGAGTATAACACTGAGATTTCCACTAGTGGACAGACCTGGAGAGAGCCTTCTCATATGGACAACAACCCCCTGGACACTAAGTAGCAATGTTGCGGCTGCAGTAGGCCCAGAGCTTACATATGTTAAGGTCCGTCAGGGTGAAGAAATCCTCTATCTGAGTCGTGGAACTCTACACATGTTGAAGGGAAATTATGAGGTCGAAGAAGAGTTACTTGGATTTGATATGGAGGGTTGGATCTATCACGGTCCCTTTGATGAATTACCAGCTCAGAAAGAGAGTGGTATAGCTGGAAATCACAAGGTGATTCTCTGGGAGGAGGTTGGTGAAGAAGAAGGTACCGGAATTGTCCATATAGCCCCGGGATGCGGAGCAGAAGACTTTGAGCTATCGAAAGAAACGGATCTTGTTGCAATCGCACCTCTCACAGAGAATGGAATCTTCATTGATGGCTTTGACTGGTTGTCAGGTATGAATGTGAACGAGGTTGCCCAACCAATATTTGACAATCTAAGCAAGAAAGGCGTGACCTACAAGGTTGAGGATTACACTCACCGATACCCTGTTTGCTGGCGATGCCAAGAAGAGTTGGTCTTCCGTCTTGTTGATGAATGGTTCATCTCTATGGGTAGTAAGTTAGACATACCCTATGAAGAAGTCACTGACAAGCAGAAAGAATCCAATCTACGGTATCAAATAATGGAGGTCGTATACAACGAAACCAATTGGTATCCATCTTTTGGAAAAGAGAGAGAGCTGGATTGGTTGAGAAATATGGATGATTGGATGATTTCCAAGAAGAGATACTGGGGACTAGCACTACCAATATGGGAATGCTCAAGTTGTGGAAACTTTGATGTCATAGGTAGTAGGGATGAACTAAAGGAGCGTGCTGTGGCAGGTTGGGAATTGTTTGATGGTCATTCACCTCATCGACCATTTATCGATGAAATTGAGATAGAGTGTAGTGCTTGTAAGAACCGAATGAAACGGATACCCGATGTAGGAAATCCGTGGCTAGATGCAGGTATAGTCGGAATGAGCACCATGAGGTACAACTCTGATAGGAACTATTGGAAAACATGGTTCCCTGCAGACCTCATCAGTGAGAGCTTCCCAGGACAATTCAGAAATTGGTTCTACAGCCTCCTCGCAATGAGCACTATTCTAGAACGCAAAGCGCCATTTAGAGATGTCTTTACCTACGCCACCTTAGTTGCTGAAGATGGTAGAGCAATGCACAAGTCTTGGGGTAACATGGTAGAATTTAATGATGCAGCAGATACCATGGGAGTAGATGCTATGCGGTGGGTCTTTTGTTCTCACAAAGCAGAGAAAGACCTTGCTTTTGGATACACACGAGGTGATGAAGTCCGTCGACAGTTTCTCATACCCCTCTGGAATGTCTACTCTTTCTTTGTCACATATGCCCTGATTGACAGCTGGGTTCCCGACGAAAAAACAAAGTTGGCGCCAAGTCTGCTCGATAGGTGGATACTCTCGAGGATGAATGAGCTCACTCGTGAGGTAACAAATTACTTGGAGTCTTATGAACCACACATGGCAACCACCGCCATTTCACGATTTATTGATCACCTCAGCAATTGGTATTTGCGAAGAAGCCGCCGACGGTTCTGGGCGGAAACAGGAGAAAGTGACGAGGTGGATGCTGACAAGAATGCAGCCTATGACACACTTTATCGCGTCCTAGTTAATCTCTCCCGCGTGCTTGCGCCGTTTGTGCCCTTTCTATCTGAGGTCATGCATCAAAACCTAACGCAAAACATCGACTCAGGAGATCCTGAAAGTGTTCATCTTTGTGACTGGCCTACACCAGGTCCTATAGATAAAACCTTGAACGATGAGATGAACCTTGTCCTACGATTAGTTTCACTCGGGCACGCAGCAAGAAACAAAGCTAACCGCAAGCTACGTCAACCACTATCTGAAATCGCATTTGCACTTGGGTCAGATGATGAACAAGATACTGTCACACGCTATTCTGATCTTATCAGGAACGAGTTGAATGTCAAGAGTGTGCGATTTCTGGATGCTACAGGAGAAGTGGTAAGTTATCAACTCAAGCCACTCCCAAAGCAATTAGGCCAAAAATACGGTTCACGATTTCCTGAGCTGAGAGATGCTATATTAACCCTTGATCCACGCAGCGCATCAACTCAGCTCCAAGCTGGGGAATCAATAGTAATATCGCTGAACGGAGAAAAGTTTGAGCTTCTTCCTGAAGAGGTTGAGGTAATTGTTGAAGCAAAGGAAGGTTTCTCAACTTCTTCTGAAGGACCGTATCTTGCAGCTTTGACAACAGAACTCACAGAAGAACTTGAACTTGAAGGCTTGGCACGAGAATTTGTCCGACGTGTGCAGAACCTAAGGAAGTCAGCTGACCTCAACGTCAATGATAGAATCGAAGTTCAATACTCATCAAGCAAACGAATGGCTGAAGCAGTTGAGTTTCATAAGGAGTATATCTCAGAAGAAACACTTTCTGAAAGTATAGAATTAGAGAAAAAGCCAGAGGGTAAATTCCAAGAGAAGTATACCTTCGGTGATGAAAAGCTCACAGTAGCACTATCCCCTAGTTAAGAATGAAAATTCCACTAGGGCGATATTTCCTTTAAATCAGAGTGAGGCTGGTTTTCTCACAAGCACGTCAATCAAAGTATAGAATACATCAGCATTCTCACGCAGAGATTTTATTGAAACCCACTCATTAGCTCCGTGAACATTGTCACCCTTGGGACCAAAATCAAACAAGTCGGCACCCTCCCCTGCGAAGAAACGAGAATCAGACGCCCCGAAACCTTCGAGAATCCTGTACGGAATACCCTCCTTCTCAAGCGCCCAACGAGCAGCTCTGATGAGCAGTGAATCAGGATCACAATCAACAAATCCAATACCCGCATGGACTTGGAGGGAGAACAAATCGACACGGTTCTTAAGAACTGCTTGAAATGAGGCTTTAACTGCCTCATCGTCATTTGTCATAGAACGAATGTCAATCAGGAGAGTCCAAAGGTCATTCTCCTTTGCCAATACGTTTGGACAGATGTTGGTTCCCATATCAGAGGGGAGTGTTGGAAATGCAACTCTTGTTACTGGTAGTAGTGCTCTCATCAGATTGGTCAGTCCAGCATCATAGGAGAATTCAGTACCGGACTCATCTGGATGGACTACATCCATCTCAACCCAATCGGGTACCACATTTCGCTTCAGAAAACTTCCACGAATCGATTGGACCACTGCTAATGGATTGAGGTCAAGATACTTCGATGCGGCAATCATTGCATGCCGATCCACACCAAACCGTAGGTAAGCGCTGTGTCTTGTATTGCTACCGTAAGTCTGAGTTTCGACCCTGACAGTTTCCATTCTTCCCTTGATCGTTTCTAGTTTTTCTTTCACCTTGATGTACGTAGGAAGTATGTTCCTTCTTCTGTGAATAATGTCTTGTCCATTTCCGTCTGCTACAACAACATAATCAGGAAAAAGGCCCTGCTTTTTCAGATGTTCTTTCAGCTCACCAGCGCCTTGTCGTCCACCAATCTCCTCATCTCCTGATGTCGCAATCATCACAGTACACGGAAAGTCTGATCCAGCCAGTTTCTCAGCCAGAAGCAAGAGTGTAACAATGTTTCCCTTGTCATCACATGTACCCCTTCCATAAGCTCGATCACCATCGACATTCAACTTCAATGGATCTGAAGCCCATCCTTCCCCAAAGGGTACAACATCGAAATGAGCTAGGAATAAAATCTTGAATGTACCATGACCTCGACGAGCAAGCGTAGTGTAGTAGCCATTGGACTCAAGAATCTCAGTGTGAAACCCATAATCACTCAGAATGCTGTTAATGTATTCAGGACACTCTTTTGTGGGGCGTGTGTCACCATCATTTCTTGTGTCAAATCCAACAAGCTTCCCCAGAAGTTCGAGAGGATCCAGCGTCATCATAATCAAATTACAACCGAACTAATTGAGTCAAAAGTCTATCCACTCGATTGAAAGCAAAAAGAAAAAGCTGTGACAAGGGACAGTGTGACTGCCCCTAGCATCAAGAGCAATTCAGGTTCTTTTATAGACCCATCTGTTCCAAGAGCTGAGACTTGGCATCTCTTCTGGCATGCTCTTTCTCTTCCGAATTTCGAGGATTATTTCCTCCTGCAGGTTGGTGGGAAGAGGTTCAAAGCCTCTGAATTCGTACCCGAAGAAACTGCGACCTGCTGTTGCACTTCGGAACTCATCAGCGATACCGATAGTTTCGGCAGAGGGTAGTGTGCCCTTCACAGTGACAGCATCCTCCTCACCCTCGATTGTGACAATCTGACCTCTATGACCCGTAAGGACCTTAATCACAGCACCCTGTGTGTCAGTAGGAGTTTTGATATCAGCATTGAGGACCGGCTCGTATATGCCAGGTCTTCCCGTTAGGAAGCCCATGTTGAGACCAGCGCTCACCATCGTAGCGACTTCATTGTATCCTGTGTGCGCAGGGTCTGTGTGAACTGTTGCATCTGTGAGCACAACCTTGACACCCATCACTGGCTCCTTTGCAATTGGGCCACTGTCGATGAACTCTCTGAATGTTGTCTGTAGATAGGAGAAGATCCTGTCGAATCGTTGGACACCACTCATAGCATCCACAAGCATTGATGATTCATAGATGTCGAGAATCTTTCGGGCCTCCTTCGCATCCCATCCGGCCTCGTCTCGTAGAATTGCTGCACGCTCACGATCAGGCATTTCAGCTGTGATTCGCTTCTTCTTGATCAGCTCAACTGTCTTCTCATCGAGGGGCTCCAAGTACATTCGAATCCTGTTGTGACCATTTGGTGACTTTGTGTGGAACTCATCACCGCGTTCAGTCATCTTCTCACGATACACAATGATAGGCTCTGAAACTGTAATCTTGACTTGTTCGTTGATTCTCTTTGTGAGGATTTCGATCTGCAGTGGGTCAATTCCATCCAGCCGATACTCTCCTGATTCCTTGTCATGCACGAACCTAGCTGTCGGATCAGCCATAATCCACTTGGATACTACTTCACCAAGCTTTGCGATATCCTGTGGGTCAACTGGCTTGATGCTTCGACTAACGACAGGTTCACTAACGTACTCTATGGCCTCAAAGCCCTTCATATCAGAACCTGGTGCAACAAACGACTCACCACTTGGACACATAAATCCGAAGACTGAGAACAGGTTGCCTGCAGGAACCTCATCCATGTCTAGAATGTCTGTGATCTCTTGCACACCAAGACGCTTGACTTTAGCATTTTGGCGCATGTTAACAAGTGAGATTTCCTGTCCAGACTTGATGGTTCCAGAGAATACCCGACCGATCAGCGTTGGTCTCTTGCTCTTCGGGTCCACGAAAATCTTAGTGATCATTCCGCAGAGAGGACCTTTAGGATCAACATTCAAGAGCGCTTTTCCCTCAGGACTGTCTAGGTCACCTGTCCAGATTCTCGGGATCTTGTACTGCTGCGCCTCCTTTGGATCTGGTAGGTGTTTCACGATCATCTCGAGCAGTGCGTCATCGAGTGGCAGGTTCTCTCTTAGCCACATCTCATCGCCCTCATTGTACTTCTCAAAGACAACTGTTGGTTTGATGTCTTTCTTCTCAAGGGTCTTCATCGTGAATGCCCAACCTGTCTTTGCACTACCGATGGCAACACTTCCATCCTGGAAATTGACCTTCCAATCTTTGCCATAGCCCTCAGGTGCGACCTTCTTAATCAGTTGGTTGACCTTTGCAATGATGATGTCAATACGCTCGTAGACTTTAGCTGGCGGGAGTTTGAGCTCGTTGATGAGTCTGTCTACTTTGTTAACGAACAAAACAGGCTTGCACGCCTCTCCACCAACTGCCAAGCGAATGTTTGTTTCTGTCTGTGTCATCACGCCTTCCAGAGCATCGACTAGAATGACAGCACCATCACTGGCACGCAGTGCTCTAGAAACCTCGCCAGTGAATGACAAGTGTCCTGGTGTGTCAGACAGCTGTACTAGGTATTCTTCTCCATCAATTTCGAAGTTGAGCAGCACGACTGATGTGAAGATGGTGATGCCACGCTCCTGTTCCTCTTCATCTGAGTCAGTCATCAGTGCCTGTCCAGCGGCTGCGTCGGACATCAGACCAGCACGACGCATCAGATAGTCAGTGGTCGTAGTCTTGCCATGGTCAATATGTGCACTGATAGAGATGATTCTCTTGTGTTTATAATCGTCTGATAGGATGAGCCTCTTGATTGCACCTGGCTCTTTGATCTTAACCATTAAGGACGTCTCCTTGTTTCTTTGTTGGCCCCTCGTGATTTTGTTCGATAGCATATCCCCAACAGTCCATTATCACACGAGAGAACTCGTTGGGGTCACCGGCGGCCTCACCGGTGGCTTGCGCGACCTCGCGAGTGGATGATTAAAAGTATTTCTACAGGGGAATAACTGATAGTTCTCTAGTTTCAGGTTTCTTTGAAACGCATGCACAGAATAATCAACAATATAGTAGTCATAAAGAGTAGTATAGGAAGAATGGTGATTAAATCAAATTGCCTTCGATTGAATAACAAGTCCCATATCACCAGATATGCAATCACGATGCTAAATGCAGCCCAAGTTTCTATTCTTTGCCTATATGCAGCTATCGTGTGATCGTTTCTTGATAACCAAACAGATATTGTACCCATGCTACCGAATAGAATCGAGGCAAACAGAGCGTAAATATTTGGATTAGACCTCGTAGCAGCAAAGTAAGCATCTAATGCGAACCAATAGAGAACCAACGCATGAAGGAAAAGTGCTCCATCTATGTATTTCTTCATGATATTCTGATTATCTTTCATGGTACACCACATAAGCAGATTCATTCATCGGTGTGCGACAACCACCATGCGCTCAGAGTTCGATGAATAGGGGAGTCGCGGGAGATAGTGCTGCCCGTAGAAGTCCACCTTTGTGAATCCAACCTCCTCGAGCATCTCACGAATCTCAAGGGCTGTGTACATCCGGATATCGTTGTTTGCGAGGGCATCTTGATCCATCAACACCATGCGGTCGTTTTCTGTGTCGATGAACATAGCAGGTCGGCCAGTGAGGACACCCGCTGGTGCATCAAGCACGTGAGGCTCGTTCAGCAGGAACCCTCCCTCGAGCTGGGTCCAGGTCTTCAGGAATCTTGGCAGGTTGTATGGGTTCATGAGGTCAAGCAGTAGACAGCCTTTTTTCTTAAGGGCCTTGAAGACCCCTTTGAGGACCCTGTAGTTCTCCTCATGGTTGAAGAAGCCAAAGCTGTGACTCAACAGGACTGCACCATCAAACTGGTCCTCGAAGGTCATGTCACGCATGTCTCCAGGAAAGAAGTTCACCTTAGCCTTCTCCTCCTTCGATCGTTCCGTTGCCACATCAATGAGTGACTGGGCGATGTCGAAGGCCGTGACCTTGAGACCTCGCTTGGCAAACTCAATCGAGTGGTCACCAGCACCGCAGGCAATGTCGAGGATCTCTTCTCCTTTCTTCAGCCCCAAGACCTCCATGGTGAAATCAACTAGAAGCTTGTCGAACTGTTCAATTCCTTGAAGTGCTCGACGGTGTTTGACCCTGAATATCTCAGCCCAGAACTCATTCCAGCCAAGCTCGACCTTTTCCATGTGTCACACTTCCATTCGTTGCGGTGAGTTGACTTGGATATGAAGATTGTCATGATGAGAATCGAATACGTGTATCTCCATTCGAGAAGACAGTCATGTGAGTGATTGAGTATTGAAACTTAAACTACAACCCATGAAGCAAAGAGGAGGTCTTCTATCTAAGGCTGTGTTTGGTGTGTTTGCAATCAATCCGGAATTTGGAAACTTGATCTGGGAGTTAAGCCGGAATAGAGGTTATTTCGAAGAGATGTCGGGCCAATTCATAATCTACCAAGAGAAAAGCAGAATCATATTTCTTGAACTCATGCCGGACGATGAACTACTTGACACCATTGAGGATGACCTAGATTCATGAATCACTAGTTCCCATTTCTTCTTGAACAAACTCAACAGCCTGTATCATCTTAGATGCTAGATCAGTCACATCCTTGACAACGAGTGTATCAAGTATCTCGTCAACAAGCAAGTCATCAGGTGATACTTCTTTCTTGGGAGGTTCTTCATCCATGTATGGAAAGTACCTTCGTCGGATATTCTCATCAAGCATGTCTTTCTGAGAACTTGGAGTCTTGGTCATTTTTCTTTGAGATGCCCTTTTCTTCCGTTCTATTGTCCTCTGTTTTTCTTTCTCAAGCATCATCCGGATGTATTCTTTATCATCCATCTCATTCTGAGACGTTTTACGGACTTCAGTGGGAGGACTGAGGAAGTCATCAAGTAATTGTGACACTGAGAACCGGTCAAAGATCCTACGCTTCTTTCCATTCCGCATAATCTTGTCCTATCCGTTATGAGCTTCCGCGTGTTTCCTAATATAATGCCTTTGAAACAGCACACTTTGTACTAGGGTCTAGAACTCTTCCAGCTTTGGTTGCTTTAGCATAGAATGTGTAAGTCTGAGGGAACAATAAAAAGCGGAGAGAATCCGCACCATGAAATTAGCTTGATGATGAATCCTCGGCATCCATTCTAGCATCATCAAGAGCGAGCTGGAGTGCAGTGCGCATAGCACGGTTGTATTCCTTAATGTCTCCCCTCATTCTGTCTGTCGATTCTCTGATGGCTTTACTTAGCTCCTCATGTCTAAACACCCACGGGGTATCTGTGAAAATGTGCTCCATTGAATCACGAAGAAGAAGAGTTCGCACGATGTCGAGGGGGTATACACTCGTTCTAATCCCATCAGCAATACGGGGCACTGCTCTCTCTAGAGCCTTTTGTATCTGTTCATCTTTCCAGATTCTTGGAACATCCTTAATCAAATCTAAAACATACCATGGTTCCGAATGAGTGTCTAGAAGATCACAGTACTCGTCTATCTCCTGTGCATAGGTAGAGTCTGGTACACTAACCAGCGATTCACCAAGGGCTGCGAGAATAATCGACTTTGACATCCACTCCGGACTTTTTCTCACATCTCTATGTACAAGTTTTCCATACATATGACAGAGATATCCAACTATGACACGTATCTCTGGATTCTCACTGAAGAAAGGTATGTTTCCTATCTGTGGAATCAACTCGGACCACCAGTCTTCCCAGAGACCTTCCACAACAGCCTTTGTCACCTCTGGAAGAACACCTTGAATCATAGGATCTGTAAGGAATTCTGGATTCTCCTTAAAGTATGGAATGATTACATCAAGTATTTCTCCATTCTTTATGGCTTGTGAAATATCATCTGGGTTTCTGAACATTTACCAACAGGGCTCCATGCCACATTTCATTACGTTAACAACCTACCTTCACTTCTTCATAGACACCTATTAACTCATCGAGCATTATTTGTGGTTGCAGTAGTTTTTCCAATTCATAGTTTCAATGATGCAATGACTGTTGAGATTGGAACATCTATGTTGAGGAATGGTTCATCGATGGCTACTGTTGAGTAATATCCACCAATAGGAAAGGGCCACTCATTCAGTAATTGTCTACAAGACCTGCCCTGGAATTGTTAATCAGGGTTTCCCCCAAGATTCACCCTAAATGCCATAGAAGAAAATGGAGATGTCCGCATTTTTTCCTTTCTCCGCCGGGAGGGACGCAGTACAACAGGAAAAACTCGATTGAGCATAACCTGCGGGCTTCTCCACCTGAAATGAAGGCGAGTTCTCTAAAAAGCCTTTAGGTTGTGCATAAAACTCATAAATTGACGAATTATTGAGGTTCCTTTCTATTTTTCGATTTTTCACTGCAAGAGGTGTTCTGAAGACAGAAAAATCAAAAATTCGAGTGATTTTCAAGTCCGAGCTGAGCTGCTAGGTTCATAGACAGTAATATTAGACTGAAATGCAATGCAGAAGGTGTTGGAGGGTAATGGATGATTTCAGATGAACCAGGTGATTACTACTACGCACCATCAAGACATACTCAACTTTTACTGAGAATTGGAGCCTTTGGGGCATTGGGAAATGCGGTTTACTATTCTTGGTATTTTCAAATGGTCACAACAGGAGTTGGTCTGATTTACTGGTCTTATACTGTGAATGAAATTGTGTTCACGATTCTTCATATTTCACTAGCTATGGGTCTAATTGGCATACTATTGAAGTATAATAGCGGAATTCCCCTTGCCTTTCTTACAGCTGCTGTCTTTCTAATACCAACAGTTCAGGATGTGCTTGATTTGTATTTTGAGATTTACGTTAATCTGGCAATTGGTTTTGCAGCCTTCACAATCGTAGCCTTAGTTTTGCTGTTGTTCATCCGTAATCGAGTGAAGAGCATAAGGCTACTTTCTCTATTCACAATCGTCATGGTAGCATCAAGGATTGGTCCATACTTTCTGCGTGAAGCGTTATTTGAGATCTTTCCAACAACAGGAGGGTCTTTTCTCTACATGACTATACTGATAGGTCCATACTGGGCATTCCTTTCAGTGTTCTATCTACTAGGATTCGCCTTGTTCCGTTGGGAATCAATAGATGAACAGACATCATGGAGATAGGTATTTCATGAGCCCGGAAGAAACACTCAATGCAGAAGGCTACAAAGCTACTGACCACCATAATCGGCTCATGGGTTGGGGTATGTTGGGTGCATTGGTATATGCCATCTATTACTCAATATATTCCGAGATGTCTGTCAAGAACTTACTACCATACTGGTTGTTCTTGCTGACAAACACAATCAGCACAGTTCTCACTTTAGCTATAGCCTTGGGTTTTCTTGGATTTCTTTTGAAGTATCAGAGTCCCTTTGCATTTCAAGCAACATTTGTATTTCTCATTCCGAGAATCATAGGTTTGCTTCCATTCCCAAAGAATCTGTATATTGGATTAGGAATCAATACTGTGTCTTACACTGTTGTAGCAATAATTCTTTGGACCACTCGCAGTCATGTGAAAAATCCTAAGACGCTCCTTGTACTTGCCATCACCATGGTAACTCTGAGTATAGGCCCCTTTTTCCTCCAATACATTTTGAGTCCATTCTACACCTCAGAGCAGGACTTAGTCGGACGAGCCATTTTACTGGGGCCCTATTGGATAGTCCGCTCATTGTTCTATGTTCTAGCATTTTCGTTGTTCGATACGGAGCTGACATAATATCAAACACGTCAGAAGTAGGTGGTAGCTCCGCCAGGATTTGAACCTAGGTCCGGTGGGCCAGAACCACCGATGCTGGACCACTACACCACGGAGCTATTGATGCGGAACACCGCATGGCTCGGGAGTTGCTCAGGGCATTTTTCATCTTTTCGGTCTGGAGCGTGAGCAAGACGCCTTCTTTATTAGCAAGCTTGCGTCAAACCAGCGCGATTTGAAAATGCCATACTGGTCTGAACTCACACACGGAAATTTTGCAAAGGCAGCTAGTGAAACCGAAGTGGTAGTCATGATGACAGGAGCCCTGGAGGCTCATGGGAAACATCTTCCACTCGGGACAGATTCTATGCTACCTGAGTTCCTTGGACAGAAGCTTGCTGAGAAGACGAAGGCATTGGTCCTTCCAGTAATCCCCTTTGGGGAGAGCTGGAACTTTGACAAGTACGAGGGGACCATATCGATCAAGTCCGATGTGTTGGTTGATTACTATAGGTCTGTCATGAAGGCTGTGTTCAAACATGGTTTCAGGTACATCATAGCATTGAATGGTCATGGAGGAAATGATTCTATTCTAAGGCAAGCAGCCAAAAAAGCCACTCGAAAAGATGAGCGGGTGGTAATCATTGTGAATTGGTGGAGAGATCTTGCCAAATCAGCACGAACACTGGTAGAGGAGAGTCCAGGAGGACATGGTGCTGAAGATGAAACCTCAGAGGTCATGCATGTGAGGCCAGATCTTGTGGACATGTCGAGAGCAGAGGCACATCGCGTTGAGACCAAATTCACCATTATCTCAGGAGCTTATCGGGGCGAACTGCTCCCATCTGCCATGTATGGTGATCCGACAAAAGCATCTGAGGAGAAAGGCAGACTCATCATGGAGCAAGCGGAGGAGGAACTGGTTGAACTGGTCCATCGATTAGAGAAAGGACAACTCCCCTTAGGAAGTGATTAGATACCAACCTTGAAAATCAGTGCATCGCGTAAGACGCGTTGAAACATTCTCAGGAGATTCTTCCCCTCTGTAGCAATCGTGTCATATACCGGATAGCCCTCAAGGTCAAGCATCTGCACCATGTAATCAATGGGCAAAGCGTTCGGGAGGTCTCTTTTGTTCAGTGCCACAATGATAGGTAGGGTTGCCATCCTATCTGTACCAAGAGCTATCCTCAATTCCTGTATTGAGGCGAGGTTCTCGTTCATCTGCTCTGGAGTAGAGTCAGCCATAAAGATAATACCATCACAATCCCGGAGTACTTTGATTCTCTGGCTCGCGTGTCGACGCTGTCCAGCAACTGTGAAAACATCAAACACAATTCTCTCACTTGCAGTGACTGGTACAAAATCGAAGAATGTTGTCCGACCCAGCTCATCATGAATCTCTATGATTTTTCCTTTTGCAAGGGATCGGACATTTCCGAATAGCCATCGTAGTGCAGTGGTCTTCCCTGAGAGAGAAGGTCCGTAAAATACTATCTTGATGTGAACGCGCCCTTGTTCGTCACGCTTCAAAACATGACCAGGGACAATCTCAGCTGCGCTCTGAGGCTTGATACTAGCGCGCCGAGCATGTTCTGCTGTAGTTTCAGGATCGAAACTCACATCCTCAGATGAGGCAACAAGTGTTCCCATAGGTTTGGGTTCACCTATCACAGGTTCTTCTACAGCAACACTAGGAGAGTCTCTGAACTCAACTGACACTTTTTCTTCCTCTTCCGGCTCCTTTGACCGCCCGGTTAACCTGCGAAACACGGACAAACGCCTCTCCAGAAATTACGGTGCGAATTCTAGTCTTAAATCTTGGGGGGATTGTGTCCGCAGTAGGCTTTATCAAGAGAAAGCCGTTCGAGAGATGCGTTATGACAGAATTGATTGACCCAGAGTTCATTTCTGAACAATGGCCAACGCTCAAAGAGATGACCTATCTCAATAATGCTTCAACTGGCATTCCACCGTTGGATACATTCAATGCTATGAAGAAGCAGCTAGACAATAGAGCGAGAGTCATTGGCAAGTTTGAAGACACACTTGCGTGCTTCAAAGAGATTAGGCAGCATCTTGCAACGCTCTTGGGTGGAGACTATAGTCAGTATGCATTCGTTTCAAGTACTAGCGCGGGCATTAACTCCATCGCTCACAGCGTTGATTATCCAACGGGTTCTAACGTTGTGATCTGTGATCTGGAATTCCCAGCGAACTATGTACCTTGGCAGCACGCAAGCAAGCTCTATGGATTTGAGCTTAGAGTTGTGAAATCCAAGGATGGGGCAGTTTCATTGGATGCATTCAAGGAACAAGTTGATGAGAACACAAAGGTGGTAGCTGTGAGTCAGGTGCAGTTTGGAACTGGCTTTAAGGCAGACCTTGACCAACTTACCAAAATCGCTCATAAGAATTCAGCACTGCTATCTGTTGATATCATCCAAGCTGCTGGATGTCTTGAAACGGATTTAGAGAAAATAGGAGTGGACTTTGCAGCAGGACAGGCTGCAAAGTGGATGTTGGGACCAATTGGAGCTGGCTATATCTATGTCAGTCAAACAGTAATCGATGAACTCACTCCTAGATTCATAGGATGGTGGGGTGTAGAGAAACTTATGGAGTTTGAATACTTTGAGAGATCTCCACTTCCTGACGCTCGGAAATTCCAAGTAGGCTCACCTGCGATGGTCGCGTATGTCGGACTACTTGAGTCACTGAAGACATTGTTGAAGGCCCCTGGTAAGACAAGAGAACGGGTGGCAATGGACAATGCGGATTATCTCCGAAAACGCTTGGCAGAGATAGATATACCATACTATGAATTCGGTCCAAATCACAATTCAGCCACAGTTTCATGTGAGCCACTGGATGTAGAGAATCTACACAAAGAGCTAATCGAAAACAAGATTCATTGCTCTGTCAGGAATGGTCGGTTACGAATTTCGCCACACTTTTACAACAACCATGATGAGATTGACAGGATCATCGAACATCTGAGGTGAGCAAATGCTTGACCAGATAGCGGATTCTATTTACTTCATAATGAGTCGATCTTTTGACTCTAACATCACTTACATCAAATCTGGAGACCACGAGATATTAGTTGATGCAGGAACAGGCCTCTACGCATCATCACTCGATAAAGATCTGCAGTCACAGGGGTCTTCACTTGAGTCAATTACGGATGTTGTTCTTACACATTGTCACATCGACCACATTGGTGGTGTTATTCCTTTATTGGAAATGGGATCACCTAAACTGTATCTTCACAGGACGGAGGCTGAACCAATTAACAGTGGAGATATGAGTCACACGCTGGGTGACACATTCGGAGCGGACCTTCCACCATTCAAGATTGATGTGATGCTGGAAGAGGGAGATGTGGTCGACTTCGGAGATGTCAAGCTTGAAGTTTTTCACACTCCGGGTCATTCCGAGGGCAGCATAGTGATGCAGGTCCAGGGATCAGGAATACTGTTCACAGGAGACACGATGTTTCCCGGGGGTAGTTTCGGAAGAGTTGATTTCCCAACAGGTAGTGCAACAAAACTGGTTGCGTCGCTCAAGCGCATCTCGGAGATGGACTTTGATATTGGACTTCCGGGACACATGAACGCAATCAAGTTCAATGCAAGACATTCAGCTCTCACATCATATGAAATGGCGAAGAATTGGTTCGGATGAATCATCAAAACCAACGATGTATTACACGGATAATGTGGGTATTCTACTAAGCAAAGAATATATGAGATAAATCGATTGAGCGAGAGTGCCGACAATGGCCAGATTAGTGGAGAAGCCGTCGGTATATACAGACGAAACAGACCCTCAAGCCATTATAATGGCGTTAGGGAGAAAACAAACAGAAATATCCAATGGTGGGTGTTAGATAATTGGCAGACTCTTCTCGTGACTTGGATGAACTCCTTAAAGAGTTCAAACCCGAGAAGAAAGCACGTTTCCAAGCTTTTGACAAGGTCGTCAATGCATTCAACACACCGAGTCAGTCTCTGTTTGTCACAGATAATGATAATGAGGTCGACACATTCCAGCGTGAATTCAATCAATTTCTTGTTTCGACTGGAAGGATGGAAGAAGGTGCAGAACTTCCATATCACATGGTTCGTATTGGCTACGATGGTGACATGTTGGATGATATGTTTAGACTGATTGTGTCTGATGAGTCTGAGAACTTCAAACCAGCATCATTGGATGTGAACATGCTTTATTCCAAGCAAGCAATTTTCCAGCATCTCTATCAAACAATAACAAAGGACAAGTTCATCGTATTTCATATCACAGAGTTTCCTTTAGCTTATTATTTTGAGACCGCAGTTGTGGTTGATGTTGAGGAACTCTCAGACGTCATGGACCCATCAGTTCATGATGGTACAATCATCAGGTATCTTAATGACCTTAGAGAACAAGGAACTGAAGAGCATAGAAAGACGTACAGTTTCTTCTATAGAATCAGTACATCATTGCTGATGGAACTCTCCAACGTCTTTCTCGTTGTACCGACAGCAGGTATGAATAGACATCTTTGCGTCGCAAGCTGGCGGACACAGACTCTTCTTCTCGGGTTCAGTCCACTCACATGGTCATCAGGAAGCTTTAGGGTGTTTGATTTGAGCGGCAGAGATATTGATGCAAGATGGGCATATCCAGCTCCAGCTTCAGATGATCCACGAGTCAAACAGTATACCCGTATAGTCCCTCTCGAATAGAGGTTCTATGAAACTATCAAATACTAAATGTATATACATGTATATATCCATCGTTGAATGTATAAAGAATATTTAATACTCGAGCAAACTGGAATGGACGTGGCTGACACCTTGACAACGCAACAGGATGCAGTGCAGACTGCGAAGGCATTCGTGCCGGGACATGTCACAGGGATCTTTCGTATCTTCGACGAGTATGATGATCCCCTTCGTTGCGGATCTACAGGTGCAGGATTCTCAGTGACCATTGGAACAGTCACAACTGTGTCTGTGGTGGATCATCCGTCGCTAGAGATCACAACCGAATATAACAAAGAACGAGTAGATGCTAAAGTTACAAAGACGGTGATACAGAGATTGACTGAAGAATATGAAAAGACACTCAAGGTGCATGTTGAGCATAATTCTTCTCTTATCTCAGGAGCTGGTTTTGGAGCTTCAGGCGCAGGTGCCCTGGGAACAGCTCTTGCTCTCGGTCATCTCTTAGACCCAAACATTACCTACAAGAATGCCGCTTCATTCGCACATATTGCAGAGATTGAGAATCACACTGGTCTTGGTGATGTTCTTGCACAAACCCTTGGTGGTATAGAGGTAAGAGTTATGGCGGGAGGACCGGGTGTAGGGAAGATAAAGAATATCCTCTACCTGGACTCGCTTCGCGCAGTGCTTGCTGGGTCTTCCGGACTCAAGACAGCTGATGTTTTGACAAATCCTGAAAGCCGAGAACAGATCAATGCAATTGGAGACCATCTGATAGAGAGAATTATCGCAGACCCAACGATAGAGACCTTTGTGGAGTCATCGAGAGCATTCTCTAATGAGATAGGTCTGAAGACAAAGAGAGTTGAAGATGCACTTGAAGAACTTGAAAGAGTAGGATTGATTGACTCTAGCATGGTGATGCTCGGTGACTCAGTGTTCTGTCTTTGTGAAGAGAGTGATGCTTATGTGGCAGAGAGAATTCTCTCCAAATACTGGAACTCGAATGAAGTATCAGTTTGTGGTATCGCCTTAGAGGGTGGGAGGCTACTCAAATGACTAAGATTGAGATTCCGCCTAACCATCCACGACGTGTGTCTCTTGAAACCCGTGAAGCAATTATTGAGGGATATGAAGCTAATGTAGTTGCTACGGCTGGTCTTTTGGCACATGGTCGAGGAGAGGCATTTGACTACTTGATTGGTGAGAAGACAAATGATCGTGCCAAGGACGCGATGAGAGCCGCTGTCGCAGCGATGCTTGCAG
Organism: Candidatus Thorarchaeota archaeon; assembly: GCA_048882325.1. Classification (GTDB taxonomy): domain Archaea; phylum Asgardarchaeota; class Thorarchaeia; order Thorarchaeales; family Thorarchaeaceae; genus SMTZ1-45. The sequence continues at coordinate 21,360 of JBHLRS010000013.1, forward strand.
CGGATCATCCAGTAATCAGTGTGAACGGAAATATTAGCTCTCTAGTTCCTGAGGACTTGGTGGAGCTATCAGAGATTTGCACAGCGCCTCTAGAAATCAATCTATTCTACTACAGGAAAGAACGTGAGGATGCCATTAAGGATGCCCTGCTAGCCGCGGGGGCAAAGCAAGTACTAGGCACGCACGACCGTCCTTCTGAGATTATTCCTGAGTTGAGTAGCAATCGTCGAAAAGTAGATCCTGAAGGAATTGGAGCTGGAGATGTGATTCTGGTTCCGCTTGAAGATGGTGACCGAACAGAGGCGTTGAAGGCAATTGGTAAGTTTGTCATTACAATAGACCTCAATCCAATGAGCAGGACTGCAGTCTATTCTGACATTACGATTGTTGATAATGTTGTTAGAGCTCTTCCACTCATGGTAGAGCTAGCCCGAGAAATGAAGCAGCTTCCAAAAGAGGAACTTCGTGGGATTGCAGAAGGCTTTGATAATACTGAGAATCTTGCCATGTCAGTACACATAATAATGCAACATCTCGAGGCGAGTGTCAAGAATATTGGCAAATTGAGAGAGAAAATCAAAACCGGAGTTCAGAAAGAATGAAAATAGTTGTTGTGGGGTCAGGAGCAATCGGAAGTTTGTACGGTGCATTCCTGAGTAGACTAGAGGAAACCGAGGTCATTCTGGTAGGACGAAACCCTCATGTTTCAGCCATCCAAAAGAGGGGGCTAACTATCAAAGGCCTTCTTGGTAAACATGTCTTTAAGTTGAAGGCATTGAGGTTTGCGTCTGATGTAGACTATGCAGACCTTGTCATACTCACAACAAAGACCTATGATACACTCGCTGCAGCAAAGAGCGCAAAACATCTCATTGACTCTGGTGCCTCAGTGCTCATTATCCAGAACGGTCTGGGAACGGAAGACCTTGTTGCCAAAGCCCTAAACACAACTAAAGTTCTCAGAGCTACAACCTGTATGGGTGCGCTAAGAACTTCACCCGGAGTTGTAACTGCTACAGGTTGTGGACTTACAGAGATAGGTTCACGGTATCCAGAGAATTACAAACTTGTCGAGAAACTCACAGAGATGATGCGGAAAGCTGGTTTTGATGTACGCTCAAGTGACAATATAGAAGGGGTTGTTTGGACAAAGACCCTTGTGAACTGTGGGATTAATCCTGTAGGAGCGCTCACAGGTCTGACTAATGGCGAGGTTTACAATAACAAGGCGCTTCGAGGACTGATTGTCCGACTGGTAGAGGAAGCGGTTCAAGTCGTCGAAGCGTTGGGTGTAGAACTCACAACTGATGATCCTGTTAGATACGCTCTTGGGACTGCAAAGGCGACAGGTGACAACATCAATTCTATGTTACAGGACCTTCAGGCTGGAAAGCGGACCGAGATAGATTCGATAACTGGAGAAGTCATTCGACTGGCAAAAGAACTAGGTATAGAAACTCCATCAAGTGAAGCAGTCTACGCATTAGTGAAAGCTCTCGAATCGAAGTATATTGAGGGAGGAGAGAGGCTCAGAGAAGAGGACATTCTTGCAGTTGATGACCTTGTTGAGGCAATAACCAGGTGAATGATTTGATAGAGCACACTTCCAAGCTCATCAAAGGAAGTCTGAGTAACCTACTCGACGGAAAGAAAATCGCACTTGGTATTACGGGAAGTGTAGGGGCGGTAGAATGCGTTGCCCTAGCAAGGAAACTGATGCGACATGGAGCAGAAATCATAACAGTGATGAGCCAAATGGCTCAGACTATCATTCATCCCTATCTCATGGAGTGGGCAACAGGCAATCCCGTCATCACAGAGCTAACAGGTCAGATAGAACATGTAACACTCGCAGGTAAACACAAGGACCACGTAGACCTACTTTTGATCGCGCCATCAACGGCCAATACTATAGGCAAGATTGCAAATGGTATTGATGACACTCCTGTCACTACAACAGCATCTTCAGCCATAGGAGCAGGCATACCAGTCGTCATAGTACCAGCGATGCATGAGTCAATGTACGATCATCCTGCGGTCATAGAGAATATCGAGAAGCTAAAAGGAATGGGAATCACAGTTGTTTCTCCACGAATGGAGGAAGCAAAGGCAAAGATTCCAGCAGTTGATACTATCGTGGACCAAGTGCTAGCAATTCTAGGTCCAAGGGATCTTGATGGAAAACACTTTATTGTCACAGCTGGACCAACGAGAGGGTGGATTGATAGAGTTCGGTTCATCACAAATCCATCTACAGGAAAGATGGGAATCGCGATTGCTGAGGAGCTGCTTCGTCGCGGAGCGACGGTGAGTCTTGTTCTTGGGCCCACATCGGAATCAGGACCTGATCTTGCAGATATTCACAAGGTGGCGACATCTGAGGAGATGCTTCAAGCTGTTTTGTCAGAACTTTCTTCTCGAAAGACAGATGGATTTGTTTCTGCTGCGGCTGTTCTTGATTACACTCCTGCAACAAAGGAGGACAGTAAACTAGCGTCAGGTTCAGAGAGTCTGAGTGTTAAGCTTGTCCCCACCAAAAAGATAATCGAAGAAGCTAGGAGTGCCTACAAGGACCTTTTCATTGTTGGATTCAAGGTTGAGTCGGGGGTCAGTGACGATGAACTAGCATCCAGAGCGAGAACTAAAATCGACGCTGGAATATGTGATATCGTCGTGGCCAATGATGAACAAAGAAAGGGGGTTGCTTTTGGCACAGACACCAATGCAGTCATGATTGTTGGTCCTGCTGAATACACAAAGAGTTATGATCTAGCCCCTAAGAGAGAAATAGCTCGTCATATCGTGGACGAAATAATCCAGAGGATGACATAACGCAGGTGACTCAGAGTATCTCCAGAAGTGACTCAGCCATTCGCCGCATATCAACAAAGATGAGCCCTATCTGTGCATCCGCTTTTGCGAGGACAAGAAAGAGTGCGTTCTCGCCCACAGAAGTAAGTAAGGTGTATCCGCGATCACTTTTAACATAAATCTCCATGAGGTTGCCTCGGTCCAATTCGTTTGTGGCCTTCTCTCCCAATGACAACAATGCTGCACTAATTGCTGCAACTCGTTCTTGTTCAGCTTCTGGTAGAGCAGAAGAAATCATGAGTCCATCAGCTGACACAAGAGCTGCACCTTCAACACCTGGTACAGTTTCGAAATCACGAATTATTTTGTTGATGCTATCAACACGACTGGACATACTTGCACCCTCTGGCAATCCGAACAAACGCTAGTCTGTGGCCACTCTATAATAACTTATTGCATTACAGGGATTTGAGGCAATTCATGTTCATTGATATTCACTAGACACCAAAGTACTCTTTGACATCAGATTTGCTGTCCTCTTTCCGTCGCTTGGCTTCCCTCTTTCTCTCATCGGGTGTGCGCTCTCGTTTCCAATCAATACTATCGCCGCGCCTCCTGCGCAGGTAGATCCATCCACCAACAACAACAGCTACCACTCCACCTAGGACTCCAAGAATAAGAACTGGGAATGGTCGAATGAGGATGAAGTTCTCCAATGTGAGAGTGAGTGTGTCATATCCATTCATATGTCCGAGGATATGCAAGTCTAGCTCACCTAGGTTTGCGCGGGTCCATGCTGCATCCAAGTTAAGGATATAGTATCCTTCTCCCATTTCAAGAGGTGTGATTCCAGTTGTGTTTAACCAAGCAGAAAGACTGACAGACTCAATATAATTACCAACCTGATCAGTGAGCCTAAGGAGAATATCGACTCGATCACCCGCCCAGATAATCTCTTGACTTAATGATATCTCACTCAAGATGATTGATGGTGTACTGCTCCAGGAGATAGAATTCTCAAGAGTAGCTACATCACTAGGGAGTGTTGTCGTGAGAGCAACCTTGCCAGATCCCACCGCCCCTGCAACAATGACAGGATCTACCCCATCTGTGGCTACGATGGAAAGATTCTCCCAGACTGATGAGAAGTGACCGGAGTAATCTACTGTCGGGCTGAGGGAGTTGGGACTTATCATCAATGGATGTGTTGCATCCTCAATAGTAATCGATGTTCCAGTTCCACTGGCATCATACGAGATTGGCCATGGGAACCATGGAATGGATTGAGTCACACCAAAGACTATCAAGACACCACCATCTCTGACATAAGCCTCAAAAGCCCCACTTGAGGAAGAAAGGCTAGAGCTTAGGTCACTCAAGGTATCCGGTTCTACAATTACAAGCTGACGCAGCGGTAGGAGTTGAAGGAACTCTGTATAGTTAGAAGACTCGTAGTACTCGTAGCTTGCACCCAAACCAGCCAGACTAGTTGGAAGGTATGAGGAAACCCCAAGTGCAGCTACAGCTCGAATCCCCTGTCCAGGTTCGTGGGTGTCAAATGGCACATCTGTTGGATCTACTGATGAAACATGAGGAGAGGTTGCAGGCTCGTATAGTCGAATCGATGGATCACCAAAGAGGACCTGTTGGTTTCCATAGTCACGAGGATCACGACCAACCAGTGGATCGGAATAATCAGCAGATGTGAGACTAAGACCGATAGAGAGTGCATCGCCAACTGTATTACCCTCGGAGAGCTCTTGAGCCAAAACTACTGAAAGCATACCTGCTGCTTGGAAGTAAACTGTTCGAGGAGCGGCGGTAACTGCCACGGCTCCATGTTCCATCAACATCAAAGGCATTTCGGTTCCTCCAAGGAGACAGGCTGTGAGAATCACAATAGGACTACCGATGTTGCCAATAGATGCTTCCAGTTCATCCGTTGACTTTACAACATGGTTCGATACTTCGGGAAATGCAACTGGATTGACCAGATGGTTCGAGTCTGTGGGACTTTCTCGAGTGGTTAGACTATCTTCAAATCCATATGGTGCATCTGCGGTTCTCAATGAGATATACCCCACACCATACGGTCTATCAGGTGGGTCTCGAGGCAGCTTTGTCAGTGTTCCATGTGTGCTAAGTGACCATAGGGCAATTTGTGAATCAAGAGTGTCAAAGACCTCATTCTGTCCCACATGCTGCTCTATGAGAAAACCAGCAGAACCGAGGGCATCAGTAGTGTTATCAAGTTGGACTAACAGATGGGTGTCCAAATTGTTATCCCAGTATATTTCGCCATCAGTATAGGCATACATACTCACGAGAGCAGTGTCAGCCTCATCGGCCTGAAGGAAGAGAAACCTGTGGAGGAGGCCTCTGTTAATGAGAATAGAAGTCAAGGCAGGTGTTGTCGCAGGAATTCGCCCTGGACTGAAATGGGATTGAAGTGATCTATCAAAGCTCAGTGGTATTAGAGAAACAGGTGAAACGACAACTACAGGCTGATTCATTGTTGTGTTGTAAGCACCACGTGAGATGAGAAACGACTCAAATGATCCCTCTGATTCCATCATTGAGAACTTGTTCGGAATCCTTTCATCGTACCAACCATTTTCTGCTCGGTTCTCGTACTTGTGAATAACGTAGATGTTGTCGATTTCCGGACCTATCATATATGGGGCCCAGGTTTCTTGTGCGAGTGTAGTTAGCTCATTTGAGTTCCCACAGAGAGAGAATACTGGACTCCCGTGAGCTGCAGCTGAGAATGCAGCAGGAGCAAAGAATTCGTCCCCATCACCTGTAGGAATAGAAACCACAATGTCGTGTGATCCTGAGAGGGACTTAATCATTGAGGTCATTCCAGAATAACTCACAATATTATTGAGAGTCCCATATGCAGCAAGTAAAGCAGCTAGTCCTGCGTCTTGATGATTGGTTGGGTCGATAAGATAGACATCCGTAACACCAAGATAGTTGAGAGCCCAAGATGTTTCAGCTGGGATTGTGTCTTCATAGACATACAATAACGGAGCATTGAGGAGAGAGGCCAAGACAGCAGCATTTGATGCAGACTCCATGTATGTCTGAATATCTGCATCAATTCTAGAGATTGCCCAAGAAAGCTCGATGTTATTCTGTTCCAGAGTTGCATCCATCCAAGCTGCAATGATAGTCCAATCTCCAGCCTTGGGATAAGGGAGTTCAATTTCTTCTTGCCCGGGATTTGATAAGATACTTCCAGCAGGGGCCCACATTGCTAGTCTCCCATCTGGGTCGATAAGAGCAAGATTTAGGTTAGTTGCAGCGTTATCCCAAAGAAGTGATACATTCAACCACTTAGCGTTTGCAGGAACCAATACAGATTGTGTATATCCAGGATGATAGAGAACTTCATTATCCATGTTCGTCGTACCACTGATATCACGGGTGAGGTTCATGGTCCAGACCCCATCTGAGGTCTTAGGGAACCAAAAATTCAGAGGAACTGGAGTAACTACATAACCGACTTGTCTTGAGAAAAAGACTTGGTTTATAACAGAATAATCGACTATCACGCCATTTGGATCAATAAGTTCATGTGTCAGTAGCTCATCACCGGTCCAATTGAACCTTCCTTCAATCCAACCCGCCCATGCAGGAGGAGTGAAGCTGATGCTCGAAGGAGCGCCATATGTGACAGTTCCACCGAACTCTGATAATTCCGAAGCTTGATTTTGAAATGTGTAAGTTGCACTGCCAGTAGTGACTATTGGAGAACCAAACTCATCTTTTAGGAGAGCTACAACTGCAGTTGAACTTGACCGCCATTCGTTCATTGCAAGTAGTGAAGCGATCTCAGCAGCGGAACTTCCTCTGATTCGTGGATAGATCTTTGTTCCCAAGTCAAACTGAAGTTGAGTCAGTTCACTCTCTGTGAAATCACCAACAGCAATTGCCTGTGCAACTCCTCCGTCGGTTTCTAGATACTGAGACCAATCCTCCAAGAGCCAGGATTCACTCTGTGAGCCCTCACTATAGATGAGGGGTGATATGTACTGGGTGTTGTTATGGTAGAAGATTGATGTCGGGACTGTGGCCATGTATGCAAACTCATCCATGTATGAATTAGGATCGGGAGCAACGAAAGCAACCCGTGATAGTGGAACTTGATCTGTTGGAACGTCACTCAGAGTGTGACTAGGTGAAATAGAAACAGTTCCTGAGTTGATGAAAGATTCAGTGATTGGACCCAGTGTTCCTATCATGAGAACTACTAGAAGAATCGAGAGCATCTTTTTCCTAGAATTGGTCATACGGGCGCACTCCGATAGAATTCAACATGATGACGAATTCTATGTAAATAGAGTTTTCCTGTGGAAAGCAATAAAGAATATGATATGGAGTGATTAGCTTAATCTTCCTGAAACTCAAGCAGATCCTCATCAAACTCCTCATCATCATCATCAGATTCAGTTTCTTCAGGTAGCGCGTCAATGAGTTCATCAATCACACGACGTAGTCTCCTACGAGTGCTCTTGGGAACATCCCACATTTTTTGTTCAGCTCGTTCCAAAACCTCTCGTGCAATATCATAGATTTCAGAGTCATAGTAGTTCTGTGCGGCTTCCACAAAGAGTTCAGCTGCTTTTTTCTGGTTCCCTGCAGTTTCTGCAATATCACCTAGGAGTGAACAAGCATCAGCGACTCCAGATTTATCATCAATCTCTCGATAGACCTTTAGAGCCTTCTTGATTGTGGTTTCAGCAGTTGTCCAATCCTCTTTATCAACGTAGGCAGCGCCCATGTCCATAATCACACTTGCCACACCTTGTTCATTTTCAAGTGATTTGTATGCTTTTTGGGCTTTCTTGAAGTGATCCATGGCAGTATCAAAACTGCCATGTCCTAGACTTGCCAATGCAAGACCATACAAGGCATCAGCTGCACCGCTGTCGTTGGATGACTTCTCAAACATCTTTCTTGCTGACTCAAGTGTGGAAATGGCTTCATCCCATTGTTCAAGATTAATCTGTGCGACCCCAAGGTTGTACATTGTGTCACAAATACCAGTTTCATCCTTCAAATCCTGATAGATCTTTAATGAGTCCTCGAAGCACTTGTGAGCCTCCTCAAATTCAGCGACTGACATGTAGATGTTTCCAACAGCATTGAACATCTTTGCAGCAGTATCATTGTCTCCAGCCTCTAGTGCGGCTTGTGCCTGTTCCAATAACTCAGCCGGGTCCATGTCTTCGATGTCATCACTCATTTGGCTCACCTGCAAATATCAACGGTGGCGGCCTATATCGCTTTTGATTCTTTCTGAACGACTCAAACGATGTAGACGTGTACATAAGTAAAGCGCGGATTCAAGAAAACTAATTTGAAATATTAGCGAGGCATCAGCAAAACTGGATTCTCGAGTAGTGGGCGTACTGCATCCTTCACCATAAACTGTTCATCACCCACTTGAACCTCTAGGAGTTTTCTAAGTTCAAACCTGCGAAGATATCCGACAGCTTGGTCTCGTTCTAAGTTAAGATCCTTCATCATCTTGCTTAGCCCTTTCTTGTCACCACTGAATTCAGCGAATTTTCCAAAGACTGAACTCCATTGCATCATTACTAGATACAGCAATGTACGAAGCATGCTGTCAACATTTTCACCAGTCTTTGCTGATACAGGGAAGACTGGGAGTCCTGCAAGAAACCGAAGGTTCTTTCTTAGTTGGTCAATTGGTCTTGACTCAGGAATATCTTGCTTGTTTGCGGCCACTACACATGGCACACCAGGTAGGAAGAATGCAATCTCCCTGAAGAATAGCTTTGCTCTAGCATCAGATTCAGGGTCAACTGAATCTACTACAAAGATTATACCATCAGCTCCTTCACTGAGAATCTTTCTCATTGTGCGAAAACGAAGTAGACCCGGGGTTCCAAACATAAAGACGTTTAACCCATCTACATTTGCTAGACCGTGATCCATAGCTATTGTAGTACCCCTACGTTCAACATTGATACATTGGCCATTGGTGATATGATGAATCATCTGGCTCTTACCAGCTTCATAGGGACCTGTAACGACTATCTTCATTCGACCACCAAATTCTAACTCCGAATCAGTGTGTTTCAAGTATTCTGCTGCTCATTATAAGGTTTGTAGTGCTATTATCGGTCTAACAACTTCCGGCGCCACAATGCATGTTTCAGACACTAATTTCATTGAATTGCGCAATTTGAGAGAACAGAGTAGGATGGAGACCGGCCGCTCGCAACGGCAGTCCTCAAACTCGGGCCCCAGTGGGATTTCCAATGTCATCATGGGAACTCGGTCTCAATGAACTGAACATCCTGTGCAAGTTTTGCAGAGGGTGATCCATTAGATTTCACGACTTTGCCTACAGGCCAACAAGGCAGATTCTTCTCCTCAAGTGTGTTGCAGAACTCCTCGACCTTTGTGGAATCGAGGAACACAAGCATGCCACCGGCGGTTTCAGCACCAAGTCCAGTCGCGAGCTTATGACCAAAGAACTCTGCAAGCTCGAGTGTGCCACGAATAACAGGAATCCGCTCAATGACCACACTGACATCACTAAGAGAACAGACATTCCCAGCATGACCGAGAAGGCCAAACCCTGTGACGTCCGTAGCAGCATTTACCTCAACTGCTCTCATCGTTTCAGCAACCTCCAGATTACTGAAGGTCATTAGTCTAACAGCAACATCTTGTATTCGTTTTAGGTCACTCTCTTTGAACTTGGACAAGAGCACATCACGCTTCTCATCTTTGAGGTCTCTATATGATCTCATCGCTGGTTGAATACCCAATGGTTTAGTCAGAAGAACTGCATCACCTGGTTTGGCTCCATGTGAATAGACGACTTCACTAGGGTGTGCAGAACCCAGAGCTATTCCACCAAACACGGGAACTGGATTCCTGATTGTCTGACCACCAGCGAGCTTCGCATCATGCCTTTCCATAAAGGTCTTCATACCTTCGAGGACACCTACAACAATATTTTCAGGTAGTTCTATGGGATAAGCAAGAAAAGCCTGAAGCGAGAGAAGTTTCGTGACACCCATAGCAAAGATATCATTGGTCGCATTGCACGCGACAATCTCTCCCTGTATCTGAGGGTCATCATGTATCGGTGTGAAGATATCCACATTTTCTACAATAGCCACATCATCGTTGACGATACGGACCACAGCATCGTCCCCGATTTCCTCGGTTACGCATTCACCTAACGGAAGAAGACCAGCGGTCTGTAGAAGACGAGTGAGATCATCCTGGTTGACCTTGCAGCTTCAGCCATGAGAAGTTACCATTGCAGTCAACCGCACTTCATGCACCTGGTGACTCAACCTCCTGCATCCTTTAAGGCAAGTTAGCCCAACTCACAACTGGAGGTAGCCAGTAATAAGATTCTGGGTCAAGCTCACTTCACAAGCCTTATAGCCAGTGTCACGAAGCGATGCGCTATTCTAAGAGAGAGTGATTCGAGTTGGATATCAAGAAGGTCTCGGAAAACATTCATGAAATTCCAAAGAGCACACAAGCGTGCATGAAGGTCCCTGTAAAGGTGTTTGCTTCTGACAAACTCGTGCAGAAGATGCGTCAGGACAAGACCTTCACTCAGGCAACTAATGCAGCTTGCTTGCCTGGAATCTATAAACATAGCATTGTATTGCCGGACGGACATCAAGGCTATGGATTCCCCATTGGTGGTGTTGCAGCTACAGATTATGATTCAGGCGTGATTTCTCCAGGGGGAGTTGGATATGACATCAACTGCGGTGTTCGGGTATTACGGACTAATCTGGATGAAAGCGATGTCAGACCGAAGATCAGAGACCTTATCGACAGGCTCTTCGAAGAGGTTCCTACCGGTGTGGGTAAGCAGGGTAAAATAGACCTACGCAACCACAGCGGTGTAGATGAGGTTCTAGCAAATGGGGCAACATGGGCTGTGGAACAGGGCTATGGATGGGATGAAGACCTGGACCATCAAGAGGCCAACGGCAGGCTCGAAATCGCAAATCCTTCTGATGTTCCAGACTCTGCAAAGAATCGAGGCATCAAGCAGAGTGGTACCCTTGGTTCGGGCAATCACTTTCTTGAGATACAGGTCGTAGATGATATCTACGACGAAGAAGCTGCAAAACGTATGGGTATAACAAGAAAGAAACAGATCATGGTAATGATTCATAGTGGGTCTCGCGGTCTCGGACATCAAGTGTGCTCTGAATACATCAAGACGATGACCCAAGCTATGAGAAAGTACAACATAGAACTTCCAGATAGAGAACTATGCAGCGCACCCACTACGTCACCAGAGGGACAGGCTTATCTCGGAGCCATGAGCGCAGCAGCAAACTACGCTTTTGCGAATAGACAGGTCATGATGCACTGGACAAGAGAGGTATTTGGAAAGGTTCTAGGTAGTACACCAGAAGACCTGGATATGGGTCTGATTTATGACGTTGCTCACAATATGGGCAAAATCGAGGAGCACGAGATAGATGGCAAGAAAACCAAGGTTGTTGTCCACAGAAAGGGTGCTACTCGAGCATTTCCACCGGGACACCCAGATGTGCCTACGAAATATCGAGATATCGGACAACCGGTGATTATCCCCGGAACCATGGGTACAGCATCGTACATCCTTATCGGAAACGAGAGAGGGATGGACTTGACGTGGGGGTCAACTGCGCATGGGGCTGGTCGCTTCATGAGCCGATCGAAAGCCAAGAAACGTTTCTTTGGAAAAGAAGTTCAACAGGATCTTGCTTCCGAGGGGATTCTTGTGAGGGCAACCAAGGGTATCGTAATAGCAGAGGAAGCCCCGGGTGCATACAAAGATGTTGATGAAGTTGTGAAAGTGTCTGATGCAGTTGGAATTGCTACAAAGGCTGTCAGACTACGACCTATCGGTGTTATCAAAGGTTGAGTTTTGAGTTCGTTCACGTGCAGCAATATCTGCAAGCACCATAGCAATTCCGATAAGAATTATAACAAACCCGATGATGGTTGTTGGACCAGGGATTTGCGCGAAGATTAGTGCTGCAAGCAAAGCTGCTCCAATAGGTTCGCCGAGTACCGCTGATGAAACCACATATGCTGGGACCTTTGTCAATAGGTAGTTATTGACAGAATGTCCTAGAACTGTTGGAAAGATTGCGAGCGCCAAGAATATTGCGACCTCAGTCGGTTCCAAGACAATTATGTTGAGATTAATTGTAACACAGATAGGGACTGTTGTAAGTGCAGCTATAAAGTAGATTATTGCAGTGTATACTGTGATTGGCATTTCTTTCGCAAATCGGCGACCGCCAATAAAATAGAGCGCGAGAAAGACCGCACCTGATAACGCGAGAAGGTCTCCCGATAGAGCAACAATGCCCCCACCCCCAAAATCGCCCCATGCTAGAAAGACGGCGCCAATTGAAGCAATGAGTATTCCAGCCCATGATCGTCTTCTCAATGCTTCACCAAGAAAAATAGTCGACAGGATTGCTGTGTATATTGGGGACGAATCAACGAGAACCACACTTGCAGCCACTGTGGTCATGAATAGTGATTGAAACCATGTGCAAAAATGGAGAGACAATGTTATCCCAATGGCTGCTAGCCAAAACCAATTATCCCTTGTAACTAGTTGACGTACTTTCTTGAAGTCACCCCTAACAAGACCAATCGTTGCCATGAAGATGGCTCCGTAGAGAGTTCTCCAAAAGACAATAACAAAAGGATGAGAAGAACTGAAGAGAATGAGAATGCTTGCACTTGACACCATGGAAACTGAAAGAACCAGAAGTGGGATTATTTGACGCTTACTGCTTGATGAATCAATAAGCGACTCGGACATCATCTACACCTTGACATGGTGACTACCAGATCCGCATCCTACGCACTTCAGTCCTTCCTCAAGAGCTTCCGCGACGTGAGAATCACAGACAGGGCATTTCTGAACAATTAGGTTTTCCAGATTATGTGATCGAAGAACCTTCTCAACATCATCAAGTGTCTTATACTCGATGAGAACTTTACCATCCGCCCCACGAACCATCTTTGACAAGGTATTCATGTCACCGTTATAGAACATTAAAATCGGTTTCATCAACTCAATAGCAAGCATAATTTCCATCCCAACACCTAGTGAAGGATTAGAAACTTCTGCCAACAAAAAATCACTCATTCGAACATTATGGACATCACGTAGGTAAATCTCTTGAGGTTCAGCAGGACCTAAGAATTGAGGTGCAAAAACTGTTAATCCAATGTTTTCAAGTATGGACACAACTCTGGTGCAGAAATCATCCTTCCGCGATGCTTTAGAGATGATTGGTGCGGATAAGTAGACATGAACCAATACTTAACCCCCAAAATGGCGTAGATTGATTATTCCTCACCAGTAGATTCTGTTGCTGAACCAAGATCAGTAATGGATGGAACTGAACCATCGTCTACTAATATCTCGTATCTTCCAGATCGACCGAGAGAGAGTTGGACTTTGCCTCTCCATTCTTTTGCCCACCCATCAATAATCCTAATCACCTTCCCAGCAGAGAGATCAGTACCTTCATTGAAACCCCAGAGTGAGAGTATTGTAGATCCAGTATCATCAGCCACAAGAACCTCAGTCAGTTGCGTCTTCCTTCCAGCGCGGGTGCTGATCATCTTTGGTGGGGCCATGGATACAATGCGAACGACTAAGTCGGTAACATTCTTTTCTGGTTCAACTTCTGCTAATTTCAATAGGATTCCTCGGGTTTGCTGAACCTTACTTACAAATCAGTCTTTCCGCTTGTCACAACTAGTCTTCTTTCGTTTCTTCCTCAGCTGAGTCAAGCAGTTTATCCAGTTCAGCTAAGGTTTCTCCGTTGAGTGGGAGATATGAATCGTGTTCATCCTCCTCGTTGACGTCGGTAATTCCAAACCCACCCACAGAGCGATCTAAAGGACCTAGGATAGTCTCTAATTCCTCAAGTGATTCTGCGTCTATCTCTTCGGTTTCTATGGATTCGTCTGCAACTGGCTTTGTTTCGTCACTCCCGATTGCTTGCAGTGCTGTGTCAATCTCCTCATCGGATGCTTGTTCAATTTCTGCTGCAATAATATCATCAAAATCATCAGTTTCGAGGGCTTCAAAGATTATGTCCTTAGCCATTTTAATGGCATCTGTATTCTCTTCGACAACAAGTTCTGGACCAGCATCAACAGTTGTTTCTGAAACATCAATCTCGGGCCCCACTGGTTCCGGTTCTGGTATTGGTTCAGGTTCCGAATCAACATCGATTTCAACGGCTATCTCATCTCCAATGCCGACCTCATCCACTGAAACCTCAATCTCTTCTTCAACAATGGGTTCTTCGACTTCAGGTGCTTCTTCCTCAACCGCTTCGAGTTCCTCCTCTTCCTCTTCTTCCTCTACTTCTTCGATTTCTTCTTCTATAATTTCATACTCTTCAAGGTCTTCAATGATTCTACCTTCTTCATCTATATAGACTTCCTCATATTCCTCCTCTTCTTCAACTTCAGAAACGGCAGTGGCTGCAGCTGCCTCTTCAGCAGCTAGCTCTTCCATTGCATCAACTTCAGCAATAGCTTCCTCAGTAGCAGTATCTGTGAATTTTAGGAGCTCAGCAGCGGGAAGATCAGGTAATGCAACTCCTACATATTGAGCAGCCGCGTTCATGAGAATGCGTAGCATCTCATCTCTACGGTCTTTATCAATAGCGACCATGGGGTAGGTTGGGATTCCAAGAATTTTCTGGACAACTTCTGGTTTCATTGCATTTGGCTTGTCTTGCTTGTTTGCCATGGCAAAAACAGGAACCTTTGGTGCATCCCTCTTAATCAGCTTCAGAATGTCCTTACTTATAATGACATTTCTCAGCGTTGAATCGCAAACCAGAAAGATGACATCAGCTCCATGAAAGTAGAATCGCCAGAGCGTTCTGAATCGTTCCTGACCTGCAAAGTCCCACAGAACTAAGGAATAGTTGCCAAACCGGATGTTTTCGACAGTTTCAAGGTTTAATGCAATTGTTGGTACATACTGAAGTGGTGGCGTATCACCTAGAAGCAGGTGAAGTGTAGTTGTCTTTCCTACACCTCCCTCTCCAACGAGAGCAATCTTGAGCCTAGTTGTCACCGAGGGCTCGATGAGAAATCTATAGTTCTTGATTGCACCTTCAATGCCATCCTTTTTGAACTTCCTTCGAAGAGCCTTCAAAGCAATATCGATCTTTTCGTAGGTGTTTCCTTCGTCTTCACCTTTATCAGTCACGAAGACAAGAGTTGAGTCTTCAATCCAGTCCTTTCCAAGGAATTTGTGGTCACCTATAATCAGGGGTAACTCCTGTACTTGTCCGTGACCAGTTCTGAGTTCCTCTCTTGTTGAGATGAACTCCATCAGTGCTTCGTTGCTCACTTCTACTGGCCAGTACTGTGTCGATGCGATTATCTGTTGTGTGGAAATGCGGACAAGGAAAGTATTGTGGATCACTTCAGCATCACCGGATTCATTCACTTCAAGAGGGTAGTACACTAATGCGCTTTTTATCACTAAGTTATCCCTTAGGGCATAGATTAAGCTGTCCTGTGTGTATATTTTGATATTCTGTGTATCTACTCATGATAACAATAGCAAAAATGTTGGAGCGGCGGGTCCGCCGAGGCGAACCTTCCGCATCCGTGGAGCTCTTCTTGGCAGGATGCATGGTAAAATCAAATTACATGCGCAAGACTGCCCCGAAGGGCAATAGGGACCTAGAACTCACTTTGGGACCGTGTTTGCTGCGAGTTCCTGACGGGGGAAGCCATGCAACCCTGTCATGAAGATTCACAAGCCCGAAACGCAAAGTAACATAAGAAGCTTTCTAGGTTTTTCTTGAGCACTCCCAAATCGATTTTCTATGAAGTATTCGCAGTAATATCGGGGTCATATTGGGGAAATCGCAGGAACTCTGGAGTCCAATATATCATGTTCAGGATGCAATATGAGGATCTTCGTCTACCTGGGAAAGTTGTCTCTGAGTAGCCGAAGATGATGGTGAACCATTTCCATTTGCTTAGGATCATCCGGAGTCTTCTCAAGATCAGTCACTAGAGTCTGCAAAAAGTACTCTGGGAAGAAGAGCCTGACACGAATGTCATTCAGAAGGAACAACCATTTGTCATACTCACCAGATGCACCCTTACGCCGTTTCTCAGAGATTATCCTGAATTTCTTTAAGGTCTGGATGGCAGTCTTTAGCTCCTTAGGTGGAATTGCAAGAGTGGCTTCCAATTCAGAAATGTTAACAGGTCTTCTCCTGAGTTCACTTAATGTATCATAGCAGTCTGGATCAGCTAAAACTTGGGCAACAGATACGGTATCCTCAGGAGTCTTTTGCCACTCTGTTAAGAACTCTAGCACTTCTGACTTGTATTCAGCAGCGAGCTCCGGGTCCAAAACACTACCTGCCGATTCCATTGCTACCAAAGGTGGTGCACGGAAAACTTCGAGGTCTTTTATCATGAAAACACAAGTTCGACCAATTTCGTCAACCCACTCGGTCTTCACGAGTCCTAGCTCTTCAAATGGAGCAACTACAGAATCGACACTCACACTAGGCAAGCCTGTGACCATTTTAAGCCACTCTTCAAGCTCTTCTTTGGAGATACCTCCCTTCCAGAGCTTTGGAAACACAGCTCGTGATACTTCATCTGAGAATAGTCGTGCTAGACGTGACTCATCAGTCATTCCTGCAAGTCGGATGATTCTACGATATGTGTTGTCGAGCTCGGTCTGCAATTCCGCATCAGTCATGGATACAACCGCGTTCGTGAGGGGGGTAACCACTGAAGTGATCGCAGCCTCGTATGTCTTGGGATCCTCAGAGGGTGTGAGAAGTAGAGAAACACAGTACTGCTCCTCTTCTCGAACAATACCAGTGTAGTATGAAGCAACACCATATTCTTCTCCTCCAATTCTAACACTTAGTGATGAGAATCCTGCAGTTGCGTCACCCATGGCATGTGACGTAAAGATACGCATAATTTCTGTATTGAGGTCCTCTCTGTAGTAGTCAGCAAAGTCAGCAGGCACTTTAGCCTTTAAGACAGCACCAATCTTTGAGTCCCAATCTATCAGCAGCATCGCTACGGGCATTTTACTTATCTCCCAGTCCCTGGAGTTAGGTAGTATAAAGCCAGACTAATTTACGTTGCATGGTGCCAGCCTAAAAAACCTTGTCTTATTTGGACCCGACTATTTGAAATATCGAATTGTTCAGCGCTTTTTAGATACCCACCTTAGAATACTCCTATTCATTCATAATCAAGACATCTGTAATAATGTCGAAAATCTCATCCACAACCTGGTTTAATGGGTTCTTGGAATCAATTATTCTGAAATTCCCTGTGTCTTTTTCTACCATCTCTAGATAGTTTTGACGTACTCTCACAAGTCTATCAATTTTTTCAAACTGCAGATTGGCTTTTCCTGTTCTCCCAGTTGCACGTTCAAGACCAATCTCAGCAGGAACATCAAGTATGAACACAATATCAGGTTCTGGTGCAGAAAGCTGTTCACGATTTATCCTGAGGATTTCACTCCAGTGGAGGTCCACAACTGTTGATTGGTAGGCACCTGAAGCAAAAAAGTAGCGATCCATAAGGACAACCTTGCCAGCCTGTAGAGCAGGCAGAATCCTATTGGCTATGTGCCATTCCCGATCTTTGGTATAAAGGTCAAGTTCTTCCTCCGGACTAAGTTCACCAGCAGGAGTTTTCTCCTTGATTTCTTTACCCCATGGACTCTCATGAGTTGGCTCTCTGAGCTGGACGACTTCGTAGCCCAAGGACTGCAGTCTATTCAATAAGTCTTGGCACGCACAGGTCTTACCTGACCCATCTATCCCCTCCAGGACAAAGAGAAAACCAGTGTATTCCTTTTGAGTGGTATCCGTCAAGTAGGAGTTCTCCTTTCGCACGAACGAGATTTCTCATTCCTGAACTTGTATTAGATGCTTCGGTTTGTTCACGAAAAGAAAAGGTTAAAATAACGAGTGTCGTAGGATATGTTAACCTACCATAGGATGTGAGATGTGCTGAACCGACGAGGAAGCTTCCTCATACTGATGCTGGCTCTGATGTTTGTGATCAATTGCACAAGCACAACAGCTGCAGAGTCAGGAAATGAGTACATCCTAGCGGCAGAGGGAATAACGCTCACCATAGACTTTGGGAATGGAACAATAAGAGAGTACAATGACCTCAATGGATCTACAGTTCTTGAGGTGACATCATCAGTTCTTGATGTAGAAGTTCAATGGTTTGGTCCGTTGGTATATATTCGAGGAATTGAAGGATTTGTAGGTGAAGGAACAGAAGGGTGGGAATTTTGGGTGAACGGTGAGTTTGCATCAATTGCTGTCAATCTTTATTCCTTAGAAAATGGTGATTCAATATTGTGGAAATACACAAGTCCTGAACCACAGACGCAATATGATCCCACTTTCATTCCTGGAGTTATCATTGTATCATTATCTGGTCTGGGATTCATCGCAATAGTCTATGTTCAAACCTCAAGGAGAATCGTTTAGAATGAAGAAAGAGATTGCACTGGCACTAATTATAGCAATATTCATGTTGCCTGTTAATAGCGTGGCTCAAAACAGCTCCTACTACCCATTCTGGGATTATAGCATAGACTGGGATGTCAGCATAGCGTCTGACTTCACCATGTGGTACACTGAAGGAGGATACTGTCATGTAGTGAATGATAGTATAATGTCCTTCTCTGTAAACAGTATCGACAACGAAGTCTCTGGAACGTTGGAGATAGGCAATGTCACGGTAGCCACAAATGACACAATGGTGGCTCTTGATCTGACATTGGGAATCTGGCCATCATGGTTGACCGGCCTTTTTGTAGAAATTGGTCAAGAGAAAATAGATAGTCTGAACGAAACTGCATATGCAGCTGCAGAAAGGGTATCTGGAAATTGGATGAATGGTACAATGTCCTCTCGCTATGAAGACATTGTCGTTAATCAAGAAACGTACAGTTGCATTGTATTTGACTATGAACAAGACCCTCCTGGAACACAGGTGACTCATTTAGCATATTCAACAGCAACGGGATTGCTTGTTGAGGCTGATACAAGTGTAACATTTGGCAGCACATTTAGGCTTGTTTTTTCATTGCGAGAGGTGAGGACACCTCCACCAGTAGATTTTACCGTGAATCCGCTTCTAATGCTCGCTTGGTATGGTATTATTGGCGGGGGAGTACTTGCTGTAATTGTACTAGTATACATCGTTCTGAATAAACGGCAATGAAACTAGAGGTGTAGACTGTTTGGGGACTACTAAGGCAGTCAGGCAAATGAAAGATAGTAGGTGGGTTTCCATTGCAGCTATCATGACTGCTCTTGCTTTGGTTGGAAATTACGCACTAGTGGCAATTCCTAACTTAGAGTTAGGTTCAACTGTCCTGTTCGTCACAGCATACATCTTTGGTGCACACATGGCTATCTGGGTAACTCTCATTATGTCCCTCCTGTTTGGAATCATCAATCCGTGGGGAGGATTCATCCCTCAAATCTGGTTATCACAGGTTATCGGGTGGTTTTACATCATCGCTGTGGGATCAATCATGGGAAGACAAGGTAGAGATGGGAAAAGCCTAGAACCTCGAAAGTGGGAGTTAGCAATAACTGGAGCTTTTGTCACATTCATCTTTGAGCAAGTAACGAACCTAGGATACTCGGCCACATTTGGAGTCCCATTCCTGTTAGCAGTTTCTGCAGCCATTCCCTTCTCTGTTGTTCATATCTTGTCGAATGCCATCATTTTCTCTCAGGTCGTACCAATGTTGAATAAGGTTCTGAGAGATCAGCTCAAAGACCTTATCTGGAGTGCTGAATCTGGAGTAAGAGTCGAGAAGTTGGAGAGTGCATGATTTGACATGGAAGGATGAGTTCATCAAACTCTCTGAACCCGCCGACGGACGCGTAGCACCATCGTTCAAGCCGCATCATGCGGCTGTTGGGTTAATCATGATAGGGAGAGAACAACCTCTTGGCAGGTATGAACTCTGTGATAAGATGTCAATCGGGGAGGGTAGCGTGAGGACACTTCTGAAGAGGCTTTCAGATGCAGATTTCATTGAGCCTGAGGGAAAACAGGGACAGAAGCTAACATCTAAGGGTAAGGAGCTGTTTGATGATGTGTCACATGATGTTCCTATCGGTCTCATGCTCGATGTTCGTCAGCTCGTGATGTATGAATACGCTTATGCTAATCTTGTACGTGATAGAGCATCTCAGGTGACGGATGGCGTTCGTCAAAGAGATGAGGCCATAATTCAGGGAGGCTACGGAAAGGCAGGAGCCACGACCTTGATTCAGCGTAACATTCGCCTTGTCATGCCTCCAGATGACTTTCACATCCTTGTTGCTTATGAGGCTGAAACACTATTAATTATTGAGAGCCTGCGGCCAAAGAACAATGACGTAGTTGTTATCGGTTCTGCAGACGACCCCAATCTAGCTAGGGAGGTCTCTATGGCTGCAGTCATGACGCTCTTCGAAGAGGGTTAGGGATGCAATCGGACCTGTTTGGAAATGTACCGGAGATCGTTATCGACGTCCATGAAACAGGCGGAAAAGGCAAGAATGCTGTTAAGCATCTTATGGACATGCTCGATAAGGCACAAATCACGTTTTCAGTGCAGAAAATACCAATTGGTGATGTTCTGGGTATTGATGGTATAGCAATTGAGAGAAAGACCGTCAATGATCTCGTAAATACGCTAAAGGGAAGTGCTGCTGGTGTGCCACGACTCACAAAACAGCTGGATGCTTTGCTGGAGTACGACAAACCGTATGTCCTCATTGAGAATATACTGGCTATCAGACGAGATCCCGTGAAAGGTTGCATCTACATCCCATTCTCTACAAAGCAGACCAAAGGCAAACCATATTTTGTGACTATGGAACGTGCCAGCTTTATTCATCCCAACTCTTTAGATGCTTTGATTGAAAGTATCACTGATAGAGGTATTGAGGTTCTCAGAGGATTCAATGCTTTACATTCAGCGGGTCTTCTATATGGAGTTCTAGTGGGTGATGATGCTGATAAGAGAAAACAGAAGGGACAAAGACTTCCTGTCATCCGAACTCGAAAGGGACTTGACTCAATGAATGATGAACAGGAATTCTTTCTGGCTGGTTTTCCTGGTGTAAATGTTGTCCGTGCTAAGAGCCTTCTAGAGCGTTTTGGATCGCCCCAAGAAGCCATAATGCGGATTGATGACTGGGGGCAAATCCCCGGTATAGGCCCCAAGACTATTGCCTCGGCTAAAAGGCTACTCTACTCAGATTATGAAATCACTGAGTCAGAACCCGACGAAGGTGAAGAAATGGCTTCTGACTCCTAGGATTGCCAGCTCACAAGTTTTAAAAGAACTAACTATTCTATGGCTGTAGAATACTCAGAAAGGTGAGTTGAAAATGGGAGATGTCCGAATAGCAATCGCAGGACTTGGTAACTGTGCCTCCGCGCTTATTCAAGGCACACACTACTATAGAAACGCAAAGGCAGATGAGGAAGTACCAGGTTTAATGCATGTTGATTTTGGCGGCTACTTTCCAAAGGACCTCAAATTTGTTGCAGCCTTTGAAGCAAACAGGAAGAAGATAGGTCTTGATATTGCTGAAGCCATGTGGGTGGAGCCAAACTGTTGTGTTCCATTCGCTCCTGATGTACCGAAAACAGGTGTCAAGGTACTCCCAGGTCCAATATCGGATGGAGTCGCACCCCACATGAGAGAATCCTTCTTTGCATATGACGAGAAGGAAATGGAACCTGTGGATGTTGTAGAGGAAATAAAGAAATCAAAGGCAGACCTGCTTGTTTCTTACCTCCCAGTTGGAAGTGCAGAAGGCTCCAGAATATACGCACAAGCTGCACTGGAAGCCGAGATAGGTTATATCAACGCAATCCCAGAGTTCATTGTATCAGATCCTAAATCACCAATAGCTCAGGCCTTCGAGAAGAAAGGAATTCCGTGTGCTGGTGATGACATTAAGAGCCAACTTGGTGCAACAATCTTGCATCGCGTTCTAGCCCAGCTTTTCGACAAGAGAGGACTGATTCTTGAAAATACGTATCAGCTCAACATTGGGGGGAATACTGATTTTGAAAATATGCAGGTTGAAAATCGGTTGAGTTCAAAGAGAATCAGCAAGACTGAAGCAGTCACAAGTTGTGTCGATTATGAGCTGCCCACAAAGATTGGTCCTAGTGACTACGTACCGTTTCTTGATGACAACAAGGTCTGCTACATCAGCATGAGGTCTAGAGCGTTTGGAGACCTACCTATAGACCTTGATCTAAAACTCTCAGTTCAAGACTCGCCCAACAGCGGTGGTGTAATCATTGATGTTGCTCGAGCTGTCAAGATTGCTCTAGATAGAGGGATTGGAGGAGAACTCTCAAGCATTAGCTCCTACAGCTTCAAACACCCTCGATATCAGATTGATGACTTCGAAGCAAGAAAGCGAGTTGACGAATTCATAGAAGGAAAACGCGAGAGGTAGTTTTCAAAAAGAATGAGAGTCAGCCTAGTAGATTGCTAGGCTGATCTATTCTCACTCAGATTTCGGTGAAACTCTTAACGGTTGACTCATCCAGTCTTTGCAGAACTTCTACGAGGAGCTGGACAGCTGCCTCTACATCGCCAAGGTCAAGCATCCCATTGTGAGAGTGAATATATCGAGTGGGAATTCCAAGGTACAGTGATGGTGCACCCATACCAGCAAGATGGATCTGACCAGCATCAGTTCCACCAAGCATTAGAAGCGAGTATTGATGCTGAATTTTCTTCTCTTCTGCGACCCTCAGGACAAACCTACGTAGCTTTGGGTTTGGTATCATTGACGCGTCTCCACCTGAGATTGCCACTCCTTTACCCATCTTTTGAGCTAGTTGGTCGGCACCAGGTGAATCACCAGATATGTCAACATCCACAGCAAATCCAATGTCTGGCAGAACCGTCTGAGCAGAGGTCTTTGCACCGCGTAGTCCAACCTCCTCCTGGACTGTAGACACAAAATAGACTGTGTTTGGTAGTGAGATGTTCTTTTCGGATATCCTCCGAAGTACTTCAAGAACAACAAAGACACCAATTCTGTCGTCAAAAGCCTTAGCAATTGCTAGGGTGACCTCCCGCTCCTTCTCCTTCGCATCTTTGTCATCCTCGTCTTTCTTCTCTTTTCGAGTTCTCTTAATAGTGCGAAAGTCTGAACGTGGAACTGCAGGGTCACCAACTCGTATTCCAAGTTTTTTGACTTCCTCAGCAGATGAACATCCGATGTCGATGTACATCTTCTCTTTAGTAACGACCTTACTCCGCATCTCAGGGGTTAGTAAATGGGGAGGTGGTGCACCGATAACACCGATGATCTTCTCATCGCCCTCAGAAGGTCGGATGACGACCTCTTGTGTTAGAAGAGTTTGGTCCCACCAACCGCCTAGCTGATGAAATGTGAGGTACCCATACTTCTTGATGTTGGTGATGATGAATCCGATCTCATCAACATGCCCTGCTATCATTACTTTAGGTCCACCATCGCCTTTCTTGAAGATGAGCGATCCTATGCCATCTTGGAGTACTTCGACACCGTACTTCTTAGCGTACTCAAGTGCTACTTTCTGAGCCTCCTCCTCATGACCACTTGGTCCGAATGCATTACAAAGGTCTTCAAGTAGCTTCAAATCAAGATTCAATTCAGTCATGAAACTCACTTCATTTCCCTTGGGAACTTGTTTGGTGCGAAATATTACCCTCTTTAGTGGTTTTGGTTATAGCAGATTCTAGAATGTGATTAAGAAATTGCTAGCGAATTCTTCGCAAGCATGTTGAATGCCTCTTCGACGTTCTGACCATTCAGTGCGCTTGTTTCTAGATATCCGGTGAGATTATGCTCTCGGGTAAACTGTTCACCCATCTCACGAGTAATCACCCTATGTTCGATGAGGTCCACTTTGTTTGCTAGAAGAATAATCGGAATCCTTTCGCCTAAAGCATCTTCAGTTTCCTTAATCCACTTTGGTAGTTCTAACCATGTACTCTTTCGGGTTGTATCGTACACAAGTAAAGCCCCTTTAGATCCTCGATAATAACTACCACGAATGAAATCGAATCTCTGCTGTCCAGCAAGGTCCCAAACCAAAAGTTTCACAACCACATTACGACCGTTCGCAGCTTCTACTTCTACCGTCTTGACTGCAAATTGTGAACCAATGGTCACGATATACTCTTCAGAGAACTTGTGTGTGAGAAATCTGTTGACTAGGGCAGTCTTTCCACTACCGCCAGCGCCAATCATGACGACCTTACGCATGTAGTCAAAGCCACCGCTACTCAAGTACTCACCTTTCTGCTCAATTATCGGGACTCACATAGGTGTGTCTAAAGCTTCCACCCGCAGGATTCCTCATGCGAAGTTAGTTTCACCATATTTAGCCTTTTATGGGTCGAATGTCCACGAGTGAAAGTCTCACTCGTCGTTTCATTAAAGATGGCGCGAAGCACTTCTGGTTTGGTATCGACTTATATCCGGTAATACCCGGTTAACACCTGACGCGAGGGATCACGTGTGCAACTTGTGACCGTAAAAATGAGCGATATTTATGTGAAGGGACTTGACAAGTTAGTGGACATCGGTATGTACCCGTCCAGAAGCGAGGCTATCAGAGTAGCAATCAGAGATCTACTGCGGAGAGAGTTGTGGCCAGCAGATGGAAGTCCCATCAACATGGATGAGAGCAAATAACACGGAATTTGTGCCCACAAGACACATTAAGCCTATTGAGATGAGTGAGTCGTTACTTGCGTCTACAGCATGGAGGACAAGTGTTTGAACTTCAGGGTATTCTTCAAGAGTGTCAAATTCGCATATCGAGCTAGGATTCGAGTTTTGGCATTCATTTTGATTTACGCAATATTGTACATAATTGTAGCAAAAGGTCTGACGAACAATCCAGGAGATTTGTCGTATGTAGGTCTTGCCTTCATCGTGGCAACAATATACGCAATTTTGGTTTCACAATTCAGAAGACGAGACATTTCTATCTTCAAATGTATCGGATGGGATAATTCGAATGTTATGCTTTTAGTGATGGGAGAAGTCATTCTTGTTTCATTCACTGCTTTTCTCCTAGTCTTCCAAGTGAGTGTGGAGATTCTTGGTCTATTTGCGTATTTCCTGGGAGTCACAGAAGTCACTGGATTGTGGGATCTTGTATATGTTGATTTGATATCCATGTTTGTAACACTGTTCTGGATAATCATCGCGCAGATACCAGGACTTCTATTGTCCATGTGGAGAGCAACTCAAGTCCCACCAATGAGGGCACTTAGGGAGGAATGAGATATGGTTGGACCAATAATTCAACTCGAAGATGTCAATAAAGAATTTGGCAAGGGAAAGAACACCGTAGCAGCGCTGAAAGATGTTGATTTGCAGATTGAAGCTGGTGACTTTGTGGCCGTACTAGGTCCCAGTGGTTGTGGAAAGTCAACACTGCTCCACGTGATGTCAGGTCTTGAAGCACCATCATCTGGTAGAGTCCTTGTGGATGCGGTTGATGTCACATTGATAAGCGAACGGGATATGCCTAAGGTTCGAGCGCAGAAGATTGGCTTTGTGTTTCAGTCATTCTTGCTTGTTGACCATCTGACAGCATATGAGAACATCGAATCTGTTCTCTGGCCTAGAAATGATATAACTAAGACAGAACAAGAGGAAAGAACTCTAGCAGTCCTCCGTGAAGTTGATATGCTCGAGAGGAGAGACCACTTTCCAAAACAGCTGTCTGGTGGGGAACAACAGAGAGTAGCTATTGGTAGAGCACTTGTGAACAATCCACCGATCCTATTTTGTGATGAACCCACCGGGAACCTCGACTCGAGAACAGGTGAGAATATTCTCAAGATCATCGCTCAGCTGAATCGGGAGAGGAGGATGACTGTTGTTCTTGTGACGCACAACCATGACATTGCCAAATTTGCTAAGAGAACGCTCAATATGAAAGATGGTGTCATCAGATAGTCACTTACCAGAATCACGGGGTCTTGATATTCATGGGTCAGTCAGAGTGCCAAAAATTGGAGGAACTGGCTGAGGAAAAAGCGGACTCTGGAAAGAACAAGGAGGCAATGACTCTCTTTCGGAAAGCAGGGGACTGTTGGAAGAACTGGGAGTCATACTCAAAATCTGCACAATCGTATGAGCGTGCGTATGAACATGGTATGCTAGCTCAGAATTATTGGGATGCTGCCCTTGTGATGAAGAAAGCTGGTGCTTCGTGGATAAAGCATGGCGAACATGAAAAGTTCGAGATTGACTGTCAGATTGCGGCACAGGCATATGTGTCTGCGGCTGAGGAGAAGAAAGATCCATATCTCCTTCTTGATGGAGCTTTCTGTGCCATCACAGGAGGAGACCTTGAGCTATCTAGACAATTGATTGATGCAGTTATTCAAATCACAAAAGGAGAAGTCACAGGCTTTATCGACCTCGCCCTGATGCTTACTGAGTATCGTTTCGGTGATGCAAACAAGTTAATGGAAACAGTCTTAGCTGCTGAAATTGATAGAACTGAACTCAATAAACTCAGACAGTCTTTTGAGCTGGTTCTTGCGGGCTTTATCCGGACCTCACTTGAGTCTGAAGCAGCAGTAACGCTTGCAAGTCTTGAAGAGAGCACAGGTCTGGAAAAAAACCAACTGAAGAGGTTGATTGTTAGGTTAATCGAAAATGGGTACATTCCTGCCTATCTTGACGAAATTTCTGAAGAGCTAGTTGTTGACGCTGATAGATTCGATGTTTCATCACTGGAAACGAGGAAGAGACCCATTCTAAGTAGGGATCTAGAGGACCCTGGTGCTTGGGACATTGACCTTGATGAGGAGTGATTGAGTGGATTTGCTGACTCTTTATAGGGCCCCTAGAAAACGTTTTTAGTACCATTGCTGACACTCACAATTGCCTGCTCACTTATTGATAGGTGATAGTACAAATGGCTGAAGGGCTGAAATGGATGCAGTGTCCTGTTTGTAAGGAATCAATCTACTGGGAGGTTCCTAAGGACAGTTTGAAGAATGTCAAGCGGTTTCCAGCCCCTGTCGTTGTCAAGCATAAAGACCACTATCTTATCTGCTACTTGGATAGCCATCAACAACTGGCTGATACCGAAATTGGAATTGCCTGTGTTGATGGTAAGGAGAAGAAGTGATCCGCGTTCATTCACTCAATCCCATTGTCCATAGCCCATTCGAGGACGCGTGCGGCTTGAGCACTTGCCATACCCCACGATCGAAGATTGAGAATCAAATTTCTTATACCTGCTATCCAATCATCAAGAAGGTCCTTGATCCTCTGATGGATGACGGGATCGGTGTCTTGCTTATAGATTGGAAGAATCATATCTACCAGACTCTGGGAGAGAACCAATATGGTTTCCAAACGAGCAATCCATTCCTCTCTGGGCAGACCAGACAAGGTCTGAGCTACTGCAAGATGGTAGTCATATTGGGCGGTGAAATATCTAAGACGCCAGCTTAGTACTTCTACAAGTAGTGTCTTATGAGCTGTACTTGGAGCTGTCTTGATAAGCAAACTTAGGAACCGTTGGGTCATCTCGTCAGCTGATTGGCTTGCGTCATAATACAGCGCCATAGCTTGCTGATATTCCTCGTTAGTTAGACATTCGTTAGCGCGGCCAACTGCGTGCTTGAAGCGGTCAAGCAGTGCCTTTGTGGTTGCGCCTTCAACGTCTTCCAACTGGATATTCACCTTGTCATTTTTCCGATTCTGTTGACCTGAGGTATATGTAATGGAGGGCCCTCTTGGTCTTTCCGACGGACGAGATTGCCTATAATTCTAATAAGATGTTTTGCTGTTTCTACTCAAGGTCAGAGATAGGTGGTGGATGTTTCAATTTGAACTCTTCTGATGCATGAGTCCAGCTAATGAAATCTTCACTGGGAGGGTCAGTTACATAACGCTTTTCGCGCTCAGCCTCAAGCATTGATCTTTCCACACCTAGGAGGTCAGCCATAGTCAGCACCTGATTTCCAGAGTTCTTCGCGGTACTTAGCACAGGTGACAGCCACTCTTTCCAATTCTTACCTCTCATAAGATGATGGTCAACCACAAGAGTAGGAACCGATGACGCAAGAACTATCAATGATCTCTGAGCAGCCTCTCTCTCGTCATCAGTGAACTTTGATAGATAGATAGGAGGACCACCAACTATCAACAAGTCAGGTGCAATCGACAGGATGTATTGAAGAGTTTCTTGGACAACAGGTCCCTGAATGTCAGGTGCGAATAAGAAACGATTTTCTGAGTACTCGACAAGCGTTGCTAACACATAGCCTAGAAATGAATTTTCTGGACCATGAGGAAGTGGTTGTGAATAGGTGACGAAAGTATCCCCGAATTTGAACTTTCGATCATCAGCCCATTCTATCTTTGAAACAACATCGCCAATGTCTTTCTCGAAGTAAAAACCACGTCGTCTCTGGGAAGGATTGATTTTCGCACGGTTATCTTTACTCAAAACCACCTTATCTGCAAACATATCTCTACGTTCTTCCTTCGAACTTAGATTGTAGAGTTTATTATCAAAGCCTGGTCTGACATGATCGTAATGATAATGTGAGATTGAGAGTACGTTCGAATTTGCAGCAGCCATGTTGATCTTGTCAAGTGAAGTTTTCAAAGCCTGATATTCTGTAGGATGCGGTTCTAAACCATATCGCTTTGCCAATGCAGCAGATGGATCAAATAAGATGCTTAGGTCAGGAGTGATAACGTGAGTGCAGAGGGACCTCGTACCAAGACTTTCTGCAGCCAATGGGATGATATCAATCTCTCCTAACTTCATCACCAGACTTCCTGTAATAGATTAGATGATACCCATCTTCATCATGCTTCAGCTCAGCCTCATAGGGTGTTAAAGATGGCTCATTCTGAAAACAATGGAACATCTCAAAGTCAGAGGGAAGAAACCGCCCTTTTGCAGATTCAATCTCGTCCTCAGTGAATAGTGCGAGATCCCCTTCCCGATGATTCTTAGTAAATGATGCAATTTCTGCATAACCAACAAAAATGAGAAAGTGAGAAGATAGTGATTCATCGGATTCGACAAGCCTCTCAGAAACAAGTCCGCGATATTCATAGTTATTGACCTTGAATGCACCAGTTTCTTCCCTAACCTCTCTTGTGGCAGCAGCCCGTATATGTTCCCCTAGTCCAACCTTGCCTCCTACCAAACTCCAAAGATTCTCATACGGTGGATTTCGCCTCTGTAGGAACAAATAACGTTCACCAACACGGAGTATGGTGATTGCAATTGGTACTAGTTTAGTCATGTATTAATCCACCGATACTGGAGATGATGAAGCCACTCCTTTAAAGCTAGAGGCTGTCCTATCCTCTTGAAGCTAAAATTCATAGCAAGCAAAAAACCACATAGGAGTAGGTCTGAAATTGGAACAACTGTTAACCGATGATGTAAGGAGAAGAATTCTAGCAGAGATAACCCCAACTCGGAAAGAGCTAGACCTACAGAACACTGTAATTCAGACACTAATAGATGCACTAGCAAATCATACCGGTTCACAGCAGTTTTCATACTCGTTCATTGAGGCACAAGGTTCTACAGGAAAGAAGCAGACTCAACTTCGAGGCGCTGCTGATATAGACCTGTTTGTGGGACTTATTCCCGATGAATACGGTAATATTCTAGAACAACCGTTACCGAAGAGACACAAGGCCATTGACGATTTGATGAACTGGATGATCAAGAATTGGTTTGAACCTGCGGTTGATAGGTTAAACGTGGTTAACGTTCAGCGAGCTTTCTCACAACACCCATTCTTGTCACTAAGGATGAACGGATTGGAGATAGATATTCTAGGATGTTTCGACATTAGTGCGGACCATCTTTCAAGAGAAGGACCATATACTGCAGTCGACAGAACTGTTCATCATACGCGTTACATTGCAGAAGCTATCACACGGGTAAAGAGAGAAGATGCCAGGATACTGAAGTCATTTGTGAGAGCGAGTCATGCGTATGGTGACCAGTGTGCTGTTGGGAGAATGGGGATAACAGGAGTTTCACTCGAGATATTATCTATTATCTCAGACGACCTCACCCATGCGTTTGAGAACCTAGAACTACTAATTGACAGACCAATAGACCCCCAATATCGTCCTGTCAAAACTTTACGCAACAACTCGACATTCAAGGATGACTACATCATCCTTATTGATCCAACAGACCACAAACGAAATATCGCATCAAGTTTCACACCCAGAGCATATGAATGGGTGAGGCATCGGATATGCAACCTCCGGGATGCGACCAACCTAAATGACATCGATGAAGTGTTGAACATCATACTTGAGAGTCCGATCCCAACGACTGATATTCCTCGGTGGTTAGCTAGACATGCATTTGTTTTTGAGTTCAGATCGGATGGAACCAGACACTACACAATATTGCGAGACAAGCTCTACCGAATTGCAAGAAAGATTGAGATTGCTCTTCAATCTGAAAGAACAGGAGAAGTCAGGTTTGGAGATACTCTTTCAGAAGTGTACTTTGAGGACAACAGGTATTCGGTAGGGTTCTTGGTTGAAACACCAGAGATTTCTGACCATTATGTTAGACGGGGGCCTCCAGTGGCTTTGGTTGATGCATGTGTCGAGTTCAGAAATAACCATCAAGAGGTTGTGGAACGGGATGGTTTTTTGTGGACAACTGAAAGGAGAGCATGGGTAAATCCAAAGAGTCTCATAGACCAAGTCTTGGAGGATAGCCCAGTTATGGGATTGGTTCCGATTGAAAAACCCAGTGAGGTTTCGAAGAAGGTACTGAATGTGTTATATAGATACATTCTCCCAATTGAACAAGCATTCTCCGAAAAAATGACAAGAGTTAAGGACAGAGACCCTGACAATCCGCGGTGAAACATCGTGTCAGAGGATAGATTTGCTTTCATCTCACACCCGAAATCCAGCCTACATAGGATGCCCTTTCCAAAGCCACACATTGAAGCCTTTGAAAATCCTCTAAGGACTCAGATTACAGAGAGATATCTCGACAAGGAGGGTGTGCTCGAAACAGCTATCAGAATCAAGGCACCCAGAGCAAAACTGAATGACATACGTTTGGTTCATTCAGCGTATCTAGTCGAAACTGTCGAGATGATGTCAGAGATTGGCAATGGCCAACTTGGGGAGTCGTCGTATGCAAGTCCGGATCTTCTCAGAACTGCCCTCCTCTCAGTTGGAGGTGCATTGAAAGGTGCTGAGATGGTTGTTTCTGGAGAAGTCAAACATGCATTCTCCTTGATGAGACCTCCAGGACATCATGCTACTTCCTCGAATCCAATGGGATTGTGCTATTTCAACAATGTAGCAATTGCAACTCGAAAAATAATGGAGCACGATGATGTTAGCAAGGTTTCAATCATTGATTTTGATGATCATCATGGAAATGGCACTTCAGAAATATTCTACGAGGATAGAAATGTACAGATGATTTCTGTTCATGAGTATGACTATGAGAACTTTGGTCTGGGAAATTTTCAGGAACTTGGCTTTAGCGATGCAAAGGGAACGAATATCAACATACCTCTACTGGAAACCTCACCGAATGTTTCATATGAAACAGCTATTGATAGAGTGATAGAACCTGCACTCAAGAGATTCAAACCAGATGTCATAATGGTTTCCGCAGGTTATGATGCTCATTATGCAGACCCTGTGGGAAACATGGATGCAGATTCAGAGATTTTCTGGCGTTTCGGTGAGTTCATTCGAGAGATGGTAGATGCCACGAAGGCAATGGGATCAGTATGGGTTCTTGAAGGGGGATACAATCCGTTTGCATTGAGTTATTCTGTCAGAGCAAGCCTTGAGGGGCTATTAGGAAATACTCTTCCAGAACTTGATGACCAGATAGAGAGGGAAGTGTATCAGCAAATAATTGATGCAAATGATGAAATTGTGGACAAGGTTCTGGACACTTTAGAGCCTCACTGGTAAGGTGGTAACTCATTATTCGGGGTGGTGGCATGAACAAGATTTTAAGGCCACCCGAGTTGCAGGCGCACAATCAGTCATGGTGGAACTGAAAATTGGGTAAGAAAAGAAAATCTGGTGGCAGAAGCAAAGGCAGTTCAGGCAAGAGCGGAACTGTTCAATGCTCGAAATGCGGACGCATTGTGCCAGCTGACAAGGCAAAGAAATACACGAAGAGAGTATCAGCTGTTGATCCTCAGCTTGCAAGAGAGCTTAGGCAGCAGGGTAGCTTTATCCAGACCAGAAAAGTGACTTCATACTATTGTGTGAGCTGTGCAGTCCACGCTGGAAGGGTCCAGATAAGACAAGCTACAGAGAGAAAGACCGTACCCGGTCGTCAGCGTCGATATTAAACTCATCATGAACGCTCTTCATGGCAAACCAACTGACTCATTCGACGAGTAGCATTATAGCTGGTATGCCAAATGCCAGAGTCCACCATGCTCAGATTCGTGCAGATTTTGCCGCATGTTTCCCCAGAAGGGGACTTTCTTTTGAGAGACCTACCGGGATCTGGCAAACGGATAGACGTGCTCTGTCGTGACCTCGAAGCTTGTTTTGATTGGGGACCAGTCACTTGGTCCACATCACATCTCGAAGTAATTGCCATAATAGGGAATCGTAGAATTCTAACATTTCATTATCCTAAGAGCAAACTCCCAACTGGAGAGTTCGAGTGGGCAGATCTAATTCGAGCCTCGTTGCAAGGACACCCTCCTGATTTCATTGATGTGTCTGATGGATCATTGGAGGACCTCATCAAGATGCTTTTGGACACAACATCAACCTCACTGTGGGTTCTTGATGAAGAAGGAATCAATCTATCCGAAACTTTGATTCATCCAAATTCTCAGAACAGTTTTATGCTTGGCGACCATAGAGGATTTGATTCTCAAACAGAGAAGGTCATTTCTCAGTACAACATACCAACAATATCACTTGGGGGGAAGAGTTATCTTAGCAGTCATTGTTTAGCTGCAATAATCTCGGAGTTAGAAAGGATGGTCAGCTAATGCCAGACGACGACCAAAAACCCAAAGCCATGACAAGACTTGTGAATAAACTGACCAAAGAGATGCTTTGGATGTACATTCTTCGTTTATTGCAAGAACGCCCTCACTACGGATATGAGATTAAGGAACTGATAACCGAACGATTTGGGTTCTCTCCAGCAACTGTTAGCGGATATGCGATAATCTATCGCTTGACAAAGGACGGTCTTATTGAGGCGCAGAGGAAGGACGATTCTCCAAGGAAATACTATGCAATAACAGAGAAGGGCAGTAGGGCAATGACTGAGGCAAAGGCATTCCTCAGAAAAACAGTGGATATGGTGTTTGACCAGACGGACTAGCGTGTGTCAACGGAACTAGATATCAGGTTAGATCTTCGTGAGACCTCATTTTCGTCTATTTGGAACTCCAATGCTTTGTTTTCAACCTTCAGACTAGCAATAGAGGATGCATAAGCACCACTGACAATGTTTGGTTTTCCAGCTATTGATTGTGCTGCGAAAGCAGCTAGGTACACGTCTCCAGCCCCATTTGCATCAACTTCCTCCGTATCATAGGCAGGTATTGTACTGAAGTCCGCGCCATCATAGATTAGGCTACCTTCCTTACCTAGTGTTATGACGCAGGTTTCAGAAGCCAACTCCACGAGAAGTTCAGCAGCCAGGTAGGGATCTGATTCACCAGTTATCAACTCAGCTTCGAGTTGATTTGGTTTTATCACATCAAGATAACTCTGAGTCTTCTCGGTCACACTGAACTCACGGATAACCTCTAACCGACCTGCTGAATTCAATCCACGGAGTTGAGGATCGAGAAAGACAAGGGCATCGGTAGAACTACATATCCATTCTACAAACTCAGCAGTGATTTCTTGAAGGGAGGGACTTAGCAATACTGCCTGTGTTTGAAGAAACTCATCAGGTACTTCCCGTATAGAGATTTTGGCTGGAAATCCGACGACACTCGTTCTTCGATTGACCGATGGGTTTTGAAATTCGACTGCTCTAACGCGGTCACTGTTGATAAGAAAGTACTCAGGAATATCGAGTGCGTCAACACCACTGATGAATTCATTCGCTTTGGTCTGATCCACAGAGCTGAGTACTGCCAACTGTTCGATACCAATCTTGGCTGCTGTCGCAGCGGCATAGACACTTGGCCCAGCAAGTCGATTGCTATGGAATACTGGATTACCAATGACAACAATGTCATACATCTAGCGAGTCACCCTTCTCTGTGGCGAGAATCATCTTCTTTGCATAGTGGAGTCTCTGGACCACTGTAATATGAGAAAGGATACCCACAATGACAATGCAAAGTGTGAGAATGTTAGTAATGTCCAAGAATACAAAGAAGTCGAGTAATGCAGGAACAGGGGTCAGAAGATTGACCCAGATATTTGTTGGAGGGAGAGCTAGCAAGAGGATTCCTGCTATTTGAAGAATCAGTTTTTCTTGCCTTTCAGCAATTCCTACAGTACAACTTTCCATTCCGCCGACAGATTCAGCTTTTGCACGAGCAAAACTAGCCATAATCATTCCAAAGAGTGTAAAAAAGCCCCAAAACCATGGGACGAAGGTTGTGAACACTTCAGTTCCAGAACTATATGGCCACCACGGTATCATTACTGCGTTAATAGGACCCATTATGAGACCGACCATGAAGAGGTACTCTGCATATCTATCTAGAGTGTGGTCAAAGGTTGCGCCAAACTTTGTTGCCAAGCCTGCAGCTCGAGCAACAGCACCGTCAAACATATCCATGACTACCGTGAGAATCATAACTAACAAACCAATGATGAGATTTCCCATCGCAAAGAAATAAGCACTCACAAATGCAACTAGAACTGTCAATCCGGTTATGATGTTAGGCGTGATACCAGTTCGAGCCAGTGCTTTTCCAACTGGCATCATAGCTTTCTGATATCTTTCTCTTAGAGATCCGAGCATTTTCTTCACAAATCCGGTACTGTTGGGTCGGCTTCGCCGACTTGTATCGCGTTAATAAACGTGTTGTGAGGATTTCACAACACACTCATGACGCGTTTCAAGACCCATTCATTTCCTAGAAGATTGAGAAAGCCACCAAGTCTAGGACCCGATTTTCTAGATATCAGGATTCTATAGAGAACAACAAAAGCCCGCTTGTCTTTCAGACCAACTTCTCTTGCAGTTTCGAATACCTTCCCCTGTAGCTCCTCGTCATCAAGAGGGTCCCCTTTCAGTACATCGACGAATTGCCGGAGGAAATCTCTATCTGCATCGGTAAGAGTATCAATGATTTCCTTGGGAACAGAGTCAGGAACTGCAACTCGGTCTCGTTCACTACCAAATTCCTCGGCCCAGTTCAAAGCTCTCGTGAGCCTTGTTGGAATCAACGATTTGGCGAGGGGGGGAATCGCGGAAAGATTGTATTGTTTTTTCAAGACGTCATAACATCTTTGTAGGATTGCTTCTTCACTCAGAATTTCTTGAAGTTGTGAGGTTATAACAGCGAATTTGAAAGGCAATTTTGGAATATACTCTTCACTGAGTGTGCGTACTTCAGTGAGAGGATATAGGATCTTAGCTAATTCCTGCTTCTCACTATCTACATCATCTAATCCATAATACTCTCGCTCAAACGATTCGTAGATGTCAACTAAATCAGGAATGAGATCGGTTTGAACATTGTTTGCCTTTTCTGGATCAGTCCTTAGAATCATATACCTGAATAATTCTGCGGGAGCAATATTCAACCACTCCCTTGGTGTGAAAACATATCCTCTGGAAGTCCCCATATCTCGCCCACCAAGACGAACCCATTCAAATGGAACTTTGACAGGACCTGCCCAACCGAACACCCGTCGAGACATCTCAAGACCAGTATCATAAGACCCGCCCTTAACAGCATGGTCCTTCCCGGCTGGCTCACAGGTCGTCTTCATGACGTACCATTTCGCAGGCCAGTCAACTCTCCATGACAACTTCAACCTGATTTTGTCGAGTTTCACTGTCGCTGAATGTCCGCAGTGTGCACATTTGTAAGAAACCTCATCACTCTCCGGATTGTATGATGTTACTCGATTGGGTACTATTGATCCCTTACCACCACTCTGTAATCTTCCACACTCTGGACAAACAACTGTGGCAGGATACCAGGTCTTCATCGATTCGATATATTCTGCCTTCTGTTTCTCATCAAAGTCGCGAGCGACATACTCAATCAGTATCTCTCTGATAGTTTCGGTATGGTTTAGACATATACGAACAGCCTCAAGCATCTCTTTTGTTTCGTAGAGCTTTGTTTGTGATACAACCTCTGGATCTACTCCAAACTCAGGAAACGTTTCCACTAATTCATTCGTCCAATGTGCAGCCAAGCTCTCACAGCAACCGTTCGGATCGGGAGCATCTGAGTAGGGAACCCCCATATACTCGTCTGGAGAGAGCGTCAAACTTGGTGGGAAAGCACGGATTGGATCAAAATCATCTGCAATGAAGACGGTCTTTGCTATTTTACCTATTTTCTGGAGCTCCCGTTTGATGACATCTGCAATTATGACCTCCTTCATGAAGCCAGCATGAACACTGCCACTCATGCTTTTTCCAGTCACAATTAGATACTGATCGGGATTGCGTTCCAGCACTTCACTGACAATATCTTGAATCCAGTGAATAGAGAATTCATCTTGTGATTCATCAGACGACATCTATCTCTCCTCGGATAACCCCCAAGTTCGAGCTTAAAGAACATTATCATCAAGAGGAGAATTCTGAGACTATCAGGTCAGTTCTTGTGGCAAAGAATATGTATGTCGGAATGGATGCCAAGAGAATCACTCCGATCATTGTCACCATGACTGCGACAATTGACAATGGAAGATATGCCAATGATGGAACAGCGGCCTCAGGTATTAACATATAGATACTAAGAAGTGTGCTGACAATGAGTGCAGGAATTCCAGCTCTCAGTCCAACTTCTAGGCCTTCTGCAATCATCACCTTAGCAATGAAAGATGGTTTTGCTCCTACTGACCGCATGATTATGTAATCTCGAAGACGACCGAACACTGAAACTAGTAGATAGTTCATTAGACTCAGGAACGCGCTAAGTAGAGTAACAAGAGCAAGTGGATTCAAGAGTGCCCAGATGGCATCAATTGTTTCCAGATTTCCTTCTAGTACATCCTGTTGTCTGAAGATACCAAATCCATAACTCTCAGCAAGAATCTCAATTTCACTAATGAGTGAGTCATCATAATCTTCAAGCTGAACCAAGACCAAGTTGGTCCCTGAAACCCCAAATGAATTCTGCAGCTCTGAAAGCTCCATCAGGGCCATCATACCACCATTTAGAATGTCAAAAGCCTGTGCTTTGATTTCGAGTGTATTTCCTTGTACCTCAAGGTTTTGTATGAGAGGATCTTCGAAGAGGTCACTAGCCATCTTTCCCCCAATCCATACCTGTTCTGTGTTCTCAGGAATACGACCTTCATAATACCAATCAGAGATTGATGAATCCCAATTGATACCAACTAGTACCGCATTTGATGTTCGGTCTTCTCCAACAATCTCATACTGCTCCAGCTCTTCATTCCAGACAGTAACTCGTTTCGCTTCAATTTCAGAATAGACCACAAGACGTTGTTCAACAGCGTACACACCTAAAATATCTCCCAGGTCTGTTGTTAATGCACTGGGTATCATATCTGAACTGCTAAGATAGTTGAAACTGTTGTCAAGAGGAGAACCATAGAGCGAGTATGAGTCGTAGTAGGAATCAAGAAGGTCAGGATTCCCAACTGCGACAATGTTTTCTCCCATTGAACGTGTCACGTATGAACTTGAGGTTGTGTGAACCACTCCACCACCAATCCAGAGAATAGAAGCAATCGTAAAACTCAGGAAAAGAGACAGTACCGTCCGCCTTGTACCTTTCAATCTTCTTCCTGTTCCTTTTGTGGCAATACGGAAAGAAAGGCCAAAACTATCAAGAAATCCTGAAACACGGACCTTTGTCCCGACATCGGGGTTCAGAGCGAGGGAGGGAGACTCTTGAACTGTGTCATAGATTGGCTTTTGAGCTGAAAAGTACCCGGCGATAACAAGGACCACGGCTAAAACTGACAATTGAATAATTGGAAAGGAATTGGTCAGTTGAATATTGGGAATGAAACCACTTAGCCAAATTATTCCAGCTATGTACAGAATTGTACCGAACGACAGTCCAAGTACAATACTTGCCAACAGCATTATCACTGATTGAGCCATAAAGAAATCAAAGATCGTGTCTAGGAGTGTTCCTATTGATTTCATCAAACCAATATCGCGACGCCTAGTCACCATCTCCAACGAGATTGTCGTGGACACCACTGCCGCACCCAGAACAAAAACAAGGAGTAGGATTGTCCAAACAAAGGTCGAGAAGAAAGTTCCGAAAGATGAAGACAGAGCACTTGCTACTGAGAAAGTAGATACGTCAAGTAGTACATTCCCAAATAGAAACACAAACGTGGTCGCCGTGACTACACTCGTTAATGAGATGAGAGTGAGAGTTGTCCGAAATGGACGTCGTTTCAGATCTCGTGAGGCAAAAATCTGATGTTCAGACATTACGGGTTAGCTCTCCTAGCTCCATCTTATATTGGTGGACATTCGATTGATTGATTATTCCCTCGTCATGAGTCATAACAATCACAGCCTTTCCTTGTTTGTTCAAATCACGAAGCAGGTCTCGAATCATTTGTCCACTTTCACCATCAAGATTGGCTGTGGGCTCATCTGCGAGAATGATAGGAGGATCATTAGCCATAGCGCGTGCTATCGCGATTCGTTGTTGTTCGCCAGAACTGAGCTGCCACGGAAGATGGTCAGCACGATCCTCCAACTCAACTCTCTCGAGAAGCTTCATTGCCTCTTCTCGTAACAGTGAATGACTCCGCTCATAAAGCTGCATAGGAAACATCACATTCTCAACAGCAGTTAAGGTGGAAACTAGATTATAGCTCTGAAAGATGAAGCCTGTGTTGTTGAGTCTGAAGGATGCACGAAATGATTCATCATAGTCATTGATGGGAACATCCATGACAAACACCCGACCATTTGTTGGGAGATCTATTGCTCCGATGATATTCAGGAGAGTTGTCTTTCCAGATCCTGACCTTCCCGAGATTACGACAAAATCACCGGCATCGATAATAAGATTGACATCACGCACAGCCCCAATTGTCGTTTTCCCCAATGAGAAGGCTCTCGAAACATTCTGAAGGTCCACTGCGTGACGGACTTCTTCAAGATCTTCTGCATCCAAATCGTCCCGAGTATAGTCGACCGCATCTAGATAATCGTCATCAGCCATTACTTGCCACCTTGATAGGTGGCGAATGACTCTCAACCCAAGATAAGCGTAAGGGTTGAACAACTAATGTACCAAAATGGCCTGAACATCAAGCGCTGAACGGGCCCAGTCTGTGAGTAGTACAGGTTTCTCTCTACCAAACACCTTCACTGATCGAAGAATATCCGCATCAAGAAGACTACTGATATAGTAGGAGATTAGGCTCTTATCCACATCTAGTGTTCTACTTATCACGGCTTGAGTTGTCTGAC
This sequence comes from Candidatus Thorarchaeota archaeon, assembly GCA_048882325.1. Lineage (GTDB taxonomy): Archaea > Asgardarchaeota > Thorarchaeia > Thorarchaeales > Thorarchaeaceae > SMTZ1-45. The sequence goes on from JBHLRS010000013.1 coordinate 60,918, forward strand.
CATTAGATGCACATTCACTGAGGATTGATCCCACAGTGGGATTACGCGCCATGGCTGTAAGAAGCATCACCTTTTCATCAGAGGAGTAGTCAGGTGTGAATAAGTGTCGAACATTGCCATTCCTGAGTGATACAACCTGTCCATCCTCTTCGAGCGCACGAAGATGGTACTGGAGTGCGCCCATGGCACATCCAATAATTCGATGAAGTTCGCGAAGGTGAATACCAGGATTAGCTGATACCTCTCCGAGGATTCGATCACGAAGTTTCTGAAGTCGACGGTCTTCTCTCCTGTCAATTGAGACAGTTCCAATCGCAAGAACGAGAAATCCTAAATCAAGTGCAGTGAAAAGCGAATTAGACCAGGCTATGTTAGTGCCTCCAGAGTTCCAAGTAAATACCTTAGCATCAATAGAGAGGTTTTCAATAATAGTAGATTTCCCAATACAGAACGACAGTGCCTCAAATTGTGCGAGGTTATCATTTGCACTCAGTGTGGGAGACAAGTCCTGAGCCAATGGCTCTACACCACCAAAACCCGCTCCAGATAGAACTACACCTAGAACGCCCCATGAGAGGAGGGCAAGTGAGAATCCAACTAGGATATGTTTGGTGAACCGTCTATTCATGTCCTAACTTCCATCAGCAAATCCTAATAGCATTTTGCAGTTAAAAACTACGTTTGTTGAAATTTCGCACTACTACGTGGCTCCACGTGCTGGATAGGTCATTGTAATTTTGAATGTGCAGCTCTCTTCACCAGCAGACATACAAGTGTCTTCTGTGACGATCAACTTCTCATACTCAATTCTATTGAAGTCGGTTAAGTACTCAAGAACTGCCTCTACGAATCCCTTCAAGAAGAAACAAGATGGTTCTTCAGCTTCATAACCCGAAGCATATGGATTGTCACCAATTTCTATAATCGCTTCTTCATCCAACCAAAGTTTGTAGAGTTTAGCAATCCGAACATCACCAAATGGAACAATCAAAGTTTCGAGAGCCATTTTGATGAACTCGATGATTCCCTTAAAATCACCAGGAGGTTTTTGCTTCCCAATCTTGAAGTATTCTCTTTGAGCTTCAAGTCCTGCAAGACGTCCAGCTGAGTAATAGAGGTCCTTTACTCGATCTGGGAACATGACTGCAATCCTGCTCCCGAGTTTGTTCCAGGTCTTCGCGAAGAATGCAACCATTAAGTCACGTTCCTTGAGTCGACCTTGCCACCAAGGAATCACCTTATCTTGATCTGACATTTCTAGGCCTCGTTGTCACTGACAGATGATGAAATGATGTTTAATTGCTTTATGTGTGTGTGATACATCTATACTAGACGGACATTCCATACGCATGCATCTGCACCGGTGGCTTGGCTCATCTCTTGGAAGACCTTTGCATCAACACCTTTGAACTCCAGAATAGACTGGAGTATTCCACTAAAGACCTCACAGTACCCAAAACCCCGCATTCCTTCAAGGTTTACTTCTTGGCACCACACGCACTTGTCATCTGTAATCCTTACTGATCCGCGAGCTGTTTTCATATCAACATCTTTGGGTTTCTTATCGAATAAGGTGCGATATACAATTTCAATCAGCTTGGCAACATCCTCGCGGGTTGTGACATTATCCTTTGTTTTTTCAACAATCTCTGTGTTAAGGTAGATTTGCTGACCAATCTCGCATCCAAGGTCTCGTAGTTTCTGATTTGCTTCTTCGATGTTTTCTGTTTCAGACAAAACCTTCTCGACATAATAGGAGTATAAGCTAATTAACAAAGGATTTTCAATCTTGGGCATTATATGTACACCTTCTCTGAAATCTAGAGGGTCTTTCCGATTAATTTCAGACCGTGTTTTCTGTATTTGGCAATTGTTTGTACAACCCTAGGTAGTGGAACACTCAATTCTTCGGCAATCTGTTCAGTAGTTCGAGTGCCATCACACAACCTAATGATGTTTTGATCATTATTCGCGACTTTCTTCATATCACCCTCATAATGTGGACATTTAACATATCGTCCCATTGCACTAGTCGCTGATGCTGAAACTTCCTCACCCTCTGTAAGTTGCGGAACCGTGATTATACCTCGTGAAGCTCCCCACTTCAGTAAATCTATTACCCTATTGTTTGGCTGAAACATTGAGTCTGCAATTTTCTCTACACTGTTGGCACCATCAACCAGCATTAGAACATCAAAGCCAAAGTTTCGATAGAGTTTCTTCATCTCTGTGTACAGCTTTGAGTCCAGAGAGAGTGCGTTAGAATACCTTGGACCTCTCTCAGGGACAGTAGTAGGCTGAACATTGAATGACTCTGGTGGTGGAAGATCCTCAACTGGAGTGGGAGATTCTTCCACAACTGGTGGTGTGGCTACTTCAGGTTCAGGTCGTGGAGTTGTATCAGGTGCTTCAGTGGATTCGATAGAAGCTGCATTGATTGCGATGCTCTCTAGAACCTGCAGATTGGATTCTACTGATTCCTCGAACTCCTCTGGAGGAGGTGGTAGTTCAATTCCTTCTAACAATCTGAGAACGTTCTTTGTCTTAGCAATAGCCAGTCCAAGCTGGAGCTCTGGTACGTATAGAACAGTCAAAATCCAGTTGTCATCAACGGGGGAGAGAACAACAAGCCCACGATCAGTATCAATGGTCATAAGTCGTAAATCACTCTTATAGAGGGCTATGCTATCCTTCACTCGTGGGAATAGTTCATCCGGAAATGCAAAGCTGACAAAAGGTCTACCAACCTTTGTCATCAATGAATAACCCAATACTTGGTCATCGAATCTCAACTTGGATAAAGCGCGTTCCAAATCTTTGGACATAATGTATACCTCACGGACACTGGTCTGAATAATAATGGCTGTCCCTGCTATTCTCTCGAAGTTCGTCTGAAAAGGATTGTGGTGGTGAAGCAAGTTGAGACTCGTCAAAAACGGTTAAGAGGGGTTCGAGTCTGCCGATTAACTACAATGAAGAACTTTGTTGGCGGTCTACTAGCGGTTTTCATAGGTTCTATGGTCATAGTAATGTTCCTGGGACTTACGCAACCGGTTTATCCAGAACCGTTCAACATTTTCTGGTTCCTTTTTGCAGGGAGTTATGCTATACAGACAACGCTCCTCAACCCACTCACGCTAATCAGTGTTGGGCTCTATATTCTCACATGGATTGTCATGGGATTGGTTATCGCACCATTTTCAAAACCTGGATGGAATACAGTCAGATCTGCACTTTGGGTTGGTCTAATTCATGCAGTCCTGGCACTAATGTCAACCCTCTTCACAGAACCTGGATTTTGGGAGAGCGCCAGTAGAAACTATCAATTACTCACCAAGTTTACAACTTCGCTTCTACTAAGCATTCTTTCGTTACCAGCAGCAATACCAGCAGCAATAATCGTTGAAAGAGTTGGTCGTGAGGCTGAACCACCAATTCCATCCAAGATTGAAACAGTTTGTGAATGTGGAGCAGTTTTCAAATCGAAACCAATGATGTGTTCGGAATGTGGAAGGATATTGAATAAACCCACAGAATAGCTAGCGATCTCTTGTTATGGCTCCACCAAGGAGGCCACCTATAGCACAAGCAATAGCAGGATATATTGTTCCTTCAAGTGCAGCTTGCATGATGATGAGTGAGCCTTGTTGGAAGATCCCACCAATTCCAGCAAAGGAAGAGGATATCATGAAGAAAAGTAACCATGTAAGAAATGCACCAATAACAGCTGAGAAGACAGCAGAAAGAATTCCAGGAAGTATCTCTTTAGTCACTAATCCAGCAATGAGACCACCTGTGCCCCATGCTAACCACATCAGGACCGTACCGCCTGGTGCACCGTAACCAACAAGAGAACCAAGACTTGTTGATCCAAGTATCGCTGGGGCAGGGAACAGGATTGTACCTGTTACAGCTAGACGTTTCTCGAGCTCTCTACTAGCGAGAAAGTCATCTACAATAGTTGATGCAATGAGATCATTTGGCATAAAGGATCCGAACATCAGAACGATGAATGCAAGTGCGAATGCTGTTATCAAACCTAGGAGCGTGCCTAAACCTTGACCCAATTGAGGTCCTCCGTTTGTGTTGGTTCTATACCCCTATTTCTAGTTATTAGGTTTTATACCTATGCCGGATGGTTATCTTGAGAGTTGAAGCATCAGGTCACAATAGTGATAGTGTCCAGGTGCACGCCTCATCACCCAACGCCCTACAGGACTCCTGAAAGCTCTCAGCTTGGAATCCTCTGAGCTTCATGACAGCGTCAAACACACCACTCACTATGACACAGTATTGCAATCCAGGCATGTCAGTGATATGCACTCCAGCGCATATTGGACAATCCGCATCAGAGAACTTGATTGTTCGTTTGTCAGGACTTACTGAAATATCTGTGAATGTTTGCCCTGAATTCACCTTGTAAGCAAGTTGAAGAGTATTGGCGAACTCATGGAACTGACCAGCGTGATCTCGAATTCGATCAGCGTAGTCCATCAGCAGGGTTTCACCGACTCTAAAGCCAATGTCCTTCATCTTACGGTTAATCTCATCAACTGTTTCACTGGTGCTCATTAGCAGGTTCATAAGTTCCCGATAACTAGCTTGAAACAGAACTTTAGAGACCTTGTCCGTCATGAAATTCCAAGCAATCTTACCTTTTACACCCATTGTTACTTCGACCTCCAGTTTCAAAATCTTGATGTCTTGTCTGTACGAATGAATTTGACTTCCTTCCCACGATATGGGACAACACATTGCAACGCTTCGAAATAGGGTATTCCAAGTTCAGTAGCAATTTCTTGCAATGTCCTCTTTCCATCACATAGCTCAAGCACGGGACGATGTTTCTTCTTCATTTTGTCAATCTTTCCTTCGAATAATGGTAACTCGATAATTTCCTTCTGGCTTAGCTCTTGTTCCTCTGGACACTCGATTCGAAGAACTGAATTAGATACACACCATTTCACGATTTCGATGATCTTTTCAACAGGTCTAGCTAATTGCTCCGCAATCTTATAGACTGTCATTTTTTCATCGACTATCAGAAGTACATCAATGCCAACATTGGCAAATACCCTCTTTATAGCAGTGTTAAGCTGCGTTTCCAAGGTCACAGTAGGTTTGTAGTTCTCACTTCTGTGTACTACACATCCATGTCGAACTTCAATTTCCTCAGGTGGCACCACTGGAACATCAGAAGGTTTTATTTCAGATGGTTCAGATTCAAGAGCGACTTCTGGAGCTAAACCTTGAGGTGTATTTTGAGTTGCTGATGCGACCTCAGTGACTTCTTCTTCAAGTGAAATCAGTTGTTCTTCCTCCTCAACACCTAGACCGGCAGGGGGTGGAGGAAGGTCAACTTGCACAAGAAGATCAACAACAGCTTTGGTTCGTGATAGAGCCCCACCAAGTTGGAAGTCCGGTTCGAATAGTACAGCAAGAACCCATTTAGGATTGACTCTTGCCAGAATAACTATTCCTTCACTTGTCATTGTGTTAACGAGTTTTAGATCACTCCCGTGTATTCGGAGAGTTCCTTTGATTTGTGGAAGAACCTCATCTGGTAAAGAGAACGAGAGGAAAGGATGTCCATCACTGGTGATTAGTGCATACCCACTAACTGCTTCATCAAACTTCAGTTTAGTAAGTACACGCTCCAGTTGCAAAGACTACACCTAACCTAGCGTCGCAAATTCAGTTGGTGGTACGAAAGTCACTGAACTTTAAGTAACTTTGTACCATCTCCCGACAAAGGAGGATTGGACTCTAAATATTTCACTATTTCAGGTATTTGTGGATGAGTTGCTGAAGAAGAAGACACATAGAGCGATGCTATCGCATTAGCAAGAATTAGTCTATCTCTCGGAGTTAAGCTAAGGAGAGTCCCATAGACATCTCCTGCATTCCAAGCATCTCCAGCACCACAAACAACTTTGCTTTCAACGGCAAACGCTGGAACTGCAGTAACATCATTCTCGTCTATTGTTGCAGCGTAATGCGGTGTGTGTAAATCAACCCGGACACCCGACATACTGAAGATTAATTGGGCTCCTTCGATCCAGAGATCAGGCTTTGTAGGTAAGTCCTTCCAACGGTTTTTGTCCTCTGTTAAAGATTGGACTATCCATCCAACTTCGTTCTCATTTAAGCCTATCACATCTAGGAGGCCAGTTTTGATAACATGCTCTACAAGCTTAGGAACGATCCCTGGGTTTCCCGATGGATCGCCCATATCTAGGAAAGTCACAGAATCAGAGGAATCCTTTATTCTCTGAAACAATTCCTGAGCTAGGTCAGCACCCAGTTTGTTGTGATTGAGATTTACCAAAGCAACGATACCACTATCCATTATGACATCGAGATCGTTCTCAGTCAAATCAGAGAATGCAAACTCGGAGGCAGAACCGCTATCACTGATCATTAGATTAACACTTCTCCCCTGATATTTTGTTTCAATGGAAACTGTAGAGGAGAGCCTTCCATTAGTATGAACATGACTCAGATCGAGATTTGAATCAACAAGCGTCCTGAGAAGGGATGCGCCATTTCCATCTGTCGTGACAATTAGTTTTGGACTAAGGCCTAATGTGTGGAGAGCAGCGGCAGTATTGACTGCATTTCCTCCTCTGCGAATAAACTGCTGATTATCAAGAAGATTGCCACCTCCTTGATCGGCAAGTCGTTTCAAGCCATCTATTAGAGTGTCTAGTGATTCGTACATCACAAAATGATCTACAAAAAAGTCTGGAAGTACAACAGGGTACTTCACCTTAGGGGGGTTTTGCAGGACGGAAATGAGTTGAGTGTAGTCCAACTCTCATCTCCCCATAGGCAAGATGTTGCTTCTTCTACACCTTTCGAAGAGCTGCTTTGACCATAGCAGTGATACGATCTTCTTCAATACCGGTCTTTTTAGCGACTTTTGTAATATCGCAATATGCTAGGTCTTCAAATGTCTGAATGCCAGCTTTCACTAACAATGGAACATCGGTCTTTTTGACAGCGCGAAGTGAACCCAAGTCATCTTTGGGAGCGGCCCCTTTCACTTGAGCTGGTGCAGCTTCTTCAGCCAAAGAAGCGACAATTTCCTCAAGGTCCTTGATGTATTGCTTGAGGGCATCTACATTCTCAGGATGGACTGTCTTTCGTCGAAGGTCAACAATCAGTCCCATCTGCCGAGCTTCATTTATGGTGAGACCAGCTTGAGCAGTTTCTTCACTACTAAAACCACGTCCTCTCTTAGGGCGACCATCTCTTGGAGATCTAACTGTTGGCTCAGCGATAATATCAAAGCTCATCTGTCAATCACCTGACTCGGCATCGAGCCGTTGGTCCGCTTATTAGGCTTTCGAGATGGCAAAGTAATGCGTCTTACTTTACACTAACAGGCAAAGTAGTTTTTGATGTGTACCCCTATGACTCATGGGCTATACGATGTGATATCAATCGTAGGCAAATGAACTACTCATTACACTCTCTATGCCAATCACCATCTATTGCCAAGAGATTACCTCCTCCTCCTAAGAAACTCACCCTAGTTGCCACGTAAGATCGAATTGCATCTTACATTATTTCAAACTTCATTCTATCTCTAAGGCTTTCAGTGCATCTTGAACTCCCATACAAGGTTCTATTTTCCAGACGTATCCGTCAATGTCTGTAAACTCATTCAGTAGTTTTGTAATATAGATTAATGCCTCATCTGACTTATTTTTTTCAACCATGATAAGATTATAGACTTTCGTCCCGTTTTTCCCGTCTGGAGTGCCAAATACCTGCCACTTCTTAATATAATCTGGTAACTGAGGTGCGCCAATGGTCCTCTTTGTAACCTCTTTTGTTTTAGGATTTGGATACCATACTGTTAACATGAAAATTATACTTTTTCCCCTTATTGATTAATTGAATTATTGTATTTTACTGCAAAAATGATTACTCGTCTACGATATAAATTCTCGCCCCTAGAGGAAGAGCGAAGCGACATACATCAGTTCCATAGAGTTTGTGCATGTTTTAGTAGCACAACTTGAGCTTCCAGAGGAAGATGATGAAAGAATAGCTTATGTGATTCCAGCAGGTGTCTACTACTTCTACAAATACAATGGAGATAGGAATGATGATTTTGTTCAAATTCGTCTTTAAGCAAAGACTGGATCGCAGGTTCCTGCTTGATAAGTTTTCGAGATGACACTGAAACATTCTTCACTTGATGTCAAATCCGAATCCAGACTCGACTAATTCAGCAAACCGGGCCACAAAGCGAGCGGCTGGACCGCCATCAACTACATCATGGTTCAAAAAGATAGTGACACAAAGAAATTCTCTTATCACTATGCTTTCATCAACCACTGCCGCCTTTTTTGCAATGCCTCCAAGAGCAAAAAGCACAGGAGAGATACTAATAGGTACAGCCCATCCACTTTTTCCTTTTCCAAACATTCCCACTGCGGTCACTGTCACAGTACCAAGGTGTTTCTTAACAAAAAAGGGATCAGTTCTAAACTTTCGCCAGAATAGGAAGTCACGCAGAAACTTTGGGAGCGCAAAGAGTCTTCGCATCATTTGTTGATTGACAGTATCAGAGATATCGCCATCAGTACGAGATTGAACAGCCCATATCTCATCCTGAATATCATGGACTGTTTTTTCATTGGCTTTTCTAACAATATATGTCTGAGCTCCTGCCTCTCCGTCAATCTGCCTTTCAATCATGACAGAAACATCCACATCTTTGAAGATTATCAATCGCTTTCCCTTTCTAATTGCATGAACATTCCTATGTTCACAGACTGCTTGTGCAATACATTTCGTTATCCAAGCTGTGAACGAGAGCTCTTTCCCTGAACTTTCCTCATACTCTCTAATAAATTGACGACCTTCTGTAACATCCACCTCAACCAGACCTGAAATGTAATGAGTACGAAGTCCTTGTTCCATCAACTCCACAACTATTTCTCGTTCAAAGGGCTTCTCCTCATATTGATCTATCAGACTCATCACAATCCTATCAATTGGCATTGTAGGTCCAATGTATTATTGTTTTGGTTTACAAAGAAACTCGAGAGTCTAGGATACGAAAATGATGCTTGGAATAATCTATGGTAGACATCATTTCCAAACTCATTTTCTGTGTTAGAGGATTATGAAAGCATGAGAAGTTTATTTAGATGTGTTTCTAAATTAATGTTAAGTGTCTAAGTCCTCATACCTCGATGAAACACTTCACAGGCACACTTAGAACACTTGTCTTTGAAATCCTCATGTGTTTCACGGCTATGGCCGCAAGTACAGTGGTCAAAATTTCGTGTACTCATTTTTTTTCACCTTTCCTCCAGGGGCTCATTCTCAGCTAACCGGTCCAACAGTTTTTGTTGCTTCATTTCCAATATTCGATGAGGTCCATACCCACTAATCACTCGGTTTCGAGTATAGCTTGTCTTTGAATTGATCTTCAGTTTTTCCATTGTATTTATCCTGCTCTTGTGAGTGTAGTATATCATACAGACTATGTCTGTGATTGCTGAAAAAGCAGATACATCAAATACCAGAGAAAACATTCTGGTTTTAGTATGGTTATTTGTTAACCTGACTCTTCCTTTCTCACTTTACGCAATGAAACGTCACAGAGTGTCCTTATAACCTTGGGCATTTCGGTCAGAGTAGCTTTCGAGAGGGGTTTAGATTACATTCTAAACTGGATTTATGGAAGCTTACTCACTTTACAAGGGACACTTAACGCAAGAGAGCTGAATTGGGCTGGTTCTTATCTTGTGAGTGCAATATCCAGCAACTCATAGAGCACTAGCTGTGCCATTCAGAACAATTTGGAATCCAACAGCTGCTTCTCCATAATTAGATGGATATGTTGATTCAAGATAGTTGATGGTTCCTTCGCCACTGCAGTGTATAGGAAAGATGTTTTGTACACCCATATCAATAAGTGTGTCAATTGTTTCCTCGATTGTGTCCTGGTTTTCATTTAGCAAGTGGAACCCTCCCAACACCATGTAGATGTCATTCACATTCAAGTCATCAACTGTTTTGGAAACAATGTTTTCAACTCCAGGATGACTGCATCCGACCAAGACCACCAATCCAAGATTTTCTATATTAACAACTAATGCCTGTTCGTTATAATTTAGTACGCCTTCGAAACCTCGACCAACTATGAATATTCCAGGTGAAATCTCAACCGTATCTTCGACCTCAATTTGAAAGAAATCACTCGTCCACGACTTCGAGTGACCATAATAAGGCGTGTAAAGAGTGAGATTATCTCGAGTGTCTGAAACATAAGTGAGTCCGTTGACATGATCTGGATGATCATGAGAAATTACAATGAAGTCACAATCTGATACAAAGTCTGCACCTAATTGCTTAGAATTATTTTCCAGTGCAACTGGTTCAAGTCCGGAATCGAATAATATGGTCAAATCACTGGTTTCAACAAGTATACTTAGACCCCAAGGAGTAAGAAGTGTTCCATTAGGATTGTTATCTATCAAGACTGTTATTTTAACATAACTAACACTCTCAGTTTGAGTTTGCACAGGAAAGAAACTTGGGATTAGAATAACTGATACCGCCAGAACAGCAGAAATGCCAATAACTAATGCGAGTTTTAGATTCTTGTTCAATGCAATCATCTCCTGCTTTGCTGGCACAGTTTGATAATACACTACGAAGATGAAGTTTTATGACATTGGTGTAACCCTTTAAGAATCACTATGTAAAGAACTAGAACACATCCAGAGTATTGAGAACGAAGTCTTGGTTCCATCAACTCCACAACTATCTCTCGCGTAAGAGTTTCTCTTCATTTTCTTCTTTCAGGTCTGTCACCAGTCTAACAATCAGAATTACCAATCCAACGGATTACAGTTTTTTGAAGTCAGGTAACACTCGAATCGAATGAAGGAACGTGTGTATGACTTATTACTGTCATTTGATAGAGAACTGTCTGAAGTGAATCGATTTGAAACAAAGAAGGATTAGGCTTGTAATATTTGCCAGTCTAATATCACTCCTGGTTGTCGGAACTCCTTTTGTTTCAGGTCAGACACTCGAACTAATAGAATGGCATGACTGTATGAAGACGAATGCCATCTTTGCATGGAAAGCCACAGAAGTGGATATTCCAGATGAAGAGATGGCAGATTATCTTCAAGATCTTCTGATTCAAATTAAGTTCATCAGAAATCCCCCAAGTGACGCATCACGAATCTTCAATGCAACAGAACCACCGAACTGGTTTAAGGTATATATCAATGGGTTCTACATTGAGCTTGATCAAATGGGAGAGTTGGGTACAGCATTCATTCAACTACTTTCACCAATATCATTTCAGTTTGATAATGGAACTAGTTTTACTCTAGAAGAAATTCATCGATTGTTGGCACCGACTGGAGAGTTCGGTCCTTATGTTGATGTAGCTGGGGGTTATGTAAATACTACAATTGGTAATGCTTCGATGCGTTTCACAACATTCACAAGTATAGCAACTGGAATTGCGAGGAATATATCAATAGTAATGGGGGAGAATGGTTCATTCCTAATGGAATATTATGCTGCGGCAGCAAATGTCAATGAGGATGGCACCTCTACAGAGGTGGAAGGGGAATATACTAACTTTCATGGCAATCTTCTAACAACATACATCAGGCTCATCATTGCTACAGGAATTGGTATGATGGGCTTGATATTGGTAGGTGTTGTAGGCATAAGGTATCGAAAACGAGTGTAGAACAAACAATCAGAAGAACGAGTCCAGAGTTGATTGTGTAGTATCTGCCGCTTTTAGCATTCGATCGAGTTTCACTTGTTGTTTAGGACTTATCTTCTTCAGTAATGATAACATCTGCAAAGCATTCAGAGGTGCATTTCCTGCAAAGTGGTTGTTGAAGTAGCCGAATGTAGTTTCAACACTATCAGTGACCTCTTCAATACGAGGAACCCAATCAGTCAGTTCTTCAATAGAGAATCGATAATTGAACCAAGGATTTTCTCCATGCCCGTGCCATCGAATATATGAGAAGTCAGCTGTGATTCGAAGATCTATTGGAAGTTTAGGTTCATCCACAATCACGTTTGCGACACCGTAGTCCTCCAATTTATTCCAGACGTCATTTACCAACCAAGATTGGTCTCTGAATTCGATAGCATATCTATATGACGTATCTAAGAACGAAAGAAAAGTTTCAAGATCGCCCATTGTGGAGATTTCCCATGGTGGTAGTTGAATAAGAAGCACTGGAATCCTTTCATGTATTGGTTCCAAGATTCTGAAAAACTCTGTGAGAGTTTCTCCTCCTTCTCCTTGTATATTTAGACGATTATCGTGAGTGACCTTCTTTGGTAGTTTTGTTGTGAAGAAGACATTTTCATCTAGGGATGAAAGATGACGAACAAAGTTGGGTTTTGGAAGAGCATAGAAGGTTGAATTGATTTCTGCTGTGTAGAACACAGAAAGGTAGTGTTTGAGCATAGATCCTCCAGAGGTATAGAAAGTGCCTTTCCAGTCCTTTTCGTATGACCAACCACTTGTACCTATGTGTAGTCCTTTTCGCATCTCACTCAACACTCATTTATCCATGAGTGACTATCTGTCTTCCGGATTCAATTATCCTGATAATGAAATTCATAAGATAGCACGTATCATCAGTTGGTTGTGAGGCCGATGAATGCGGAGAATATTAAAGCAGAGTTTAGCAATCTTGAGATTCACATGGGATCATTCGGAGATAACAAGTTCAAGTTCAAATGCGATATGACATACCACGACCAGTTACTTGTCATGGATGGAGGGAAGAGGGTGGCTACAATGCATGCGCGCAACATCGGAAATGTCCACCTTGAAAAGAAGGCAATCAGGATTGCTGGGTTGAACTTTGAGATTAAAGAGGGCGATGAGATCAGTGTTGTGAGTGGGTCCATTCGACTAGAACTCGGTGATGATGCCGAAACATGGTACAAAGAACTTTGGGAATAAACCAAGCTTTTAAACGGAAGTAAAACCGAACGGAACGAACAATCCTGGGGTTTTACGATGTCTGAGAAGATAGAGTTCATTGAGCTGAGATTCCCTGACCTTTTGGGTAGAATGAAAGCCATGGTTGTACCTTGTAAGCCAGTAGATAGTATTGATGAGGTGGCGAAGGATCCCGCTTTAAAGAATGGAACGAGTTGTGACGGAAGTTCGGTCACTGGCCTGGCTAAGGTTGAATCATCAGATCTCCGCTTGGTACCAGACCCGTCGTCACTAATCGAACTCCCCTTCGTTGCACATCGTATGGCGGCAGCCATGTGTTTTGTCAGAGAGAAGGCTGCCACGGGAACTGAGTTTTATTCTCTTGACTCTAGAGGTCTCTTACACACAACTTGTGAAACACTGTTGTCGGGAAAAATGCAATTGAAGGTCAAGGTTGAGCCAGAGTTTCATCTAATCACTCCAGACGGGGAACCACTTGACGAGGCTGAATATGCTGATACCTATCCGAAAAGTCCTGGGATGGATATACTTCTTGATATTTCATCTGCACTAAGGACTCTTGGTATTCAACCACGAGTGATACATCATGAGGTGGGAAAGGCGCAACAAGAGATTGAACTGGCTTTTGAGGAGGCGTTGAGGATGGCTGATAATATCATGATTTTCAAGAATCTTGCTAGGGCCATTGCACAAAATCAGGGAGTGGATGTTACCTTCATGCCAAAGCCATTCGAGGGTCAAGCGGGAAATGGACTCCACTGTCACTTACAACTCTGGGATGGAGAGAAAAACCTATTCGGAGTGGATGGTTCCTCAGAGCTCTCTGAAACTGCGAAGATGTTTCTCGCGGGACTAATTGAGCATGCTGGTGCTATCACCGCTTTTGCGAATCCTACAATAAACTCGTACAAACGTCTCGTTCCGCATCATGAAGCACCAGTATATATCACCTGGGGCTTGATGAATAGAACTGCTTTGATCAGAGTTCCAATGTTTAGCACAGGAGATAACGCAGCAATAGAGTTTCGTTCCCCAGACCCCATGGCTAACCCATACCTACTATTTACAGCAATTATCGCTGCAGGAATGGATGGAATCAAGAGAGAACTGATTCCTCCAGAACCGAGAAGTGAAGACATCTTTCACATGACCGATAAGGAGAGAGATGAATTGGGTATTCAGATTCTCCCCACTGCTTTGGATGAAGCCCTTGATGCCTTGGAAAAGGACGAAATGATCAGTCGTGCAGTAGGTGCTGACATTCTAAGATCCTATATCAATCTGAAAAAAGAAGAGTGGCGTATTTACACAAGTGAGATTGTGACAGATTGGGAATGGGATATGTATGAATACCATTAATCCTGCTTGAAGAATTCCGTCAACCTGTCAAATGCCTCATCAACTGCTTCAGGGGTCAGAGGACCTATGGATATTCGTAAATGGCCCTCGCCAGCATCACCAAAAATTGAACCAGGTAGAATCAAAGTACCTGTAGATTGTAGAATGTCCATCACGAGCTTCTGTGAATCAGTACAGCCTTTCACTCGAGGGAATAGATAGAACGTTCCTTTTGTATAGACCTCTTCGAAAGCGTCAATCTCGCGCATTCGTAAGTATGCCAAGTCTCGTAGAAGAGCGAGTCGTTGTAACTCTTTTTCCACCGTATCAAGTCCCTTCTTAAGGACCTCCAGAGCAAGCATCTGCCCTGCTGTAGGCGCACAGATTGTGACTGTATCCTGTACTTTGAGAAATTCTGTTATGAATTCAGGAGGGCCAATAGTGAATCCTACACGCCAACCACTCATTCCGAAGTCCTTCGAGAAACTTCCTAGGGTTACGACATGGTTCTTGGCATCTCGACGAGATTGGGGACTGTAGTGAGTTGCATCATCGAAGACCAATCGAGAGTATGTTTCATCAGAAATTAGCATGATATCATGTTGAAGACATAGATCAACTATGCTGTCAAGTGTAGCTTTCTCATAGACAGCTCCTGTGGGATTGTTAGGAGTAATCATGAAGATTGCCCTTGTTCTCTTGTCTATTGCTGCTTCGATGGCCTCAACTCTTGGCTGAAATGAACTATCAGTTGACACTTGTTTAACCTCAGCTCCTGCAAGTTTCACAGCCATTACTGAGTTGAAGTAGTATGGAGTTGGCATGATGACATTTTCTTTTGGGTTAACAAGGGTAAGAATAGTCCCTGCAAACGCGTTATTTGCGCCTGCTGCAATCACAATTTCATCCTGAGGGTTAGCATCAATTCCTGATTTCTGTCGTAGGTATAGAGCTAGTTCTTCACGTAGCTCAAGAAGACCTTCATCAGGTGAATAGACATGAGTAGCGGGGTGTGAAATCCGTTCCTTTAGAGTTTGGAGTGCGTCATCGGGAGGAATGTGACCTGGAAGCCCCTGACCGAGATTCAAAAACCCAGGTGATTTGATGAATCTCTTTGCTGCTTCAGCTAGTTTGACGATAGGGGGAGGCATAATGTCTTCGGTACGGTATTTCATGATTGGTCCCGAGCCTACGCTAGCTAACAGTAACAGGGGACACGATATAACATTACCTCCAACGAGAACTTGTTTAGTAACCGTTATATCCAGCATCTGTCGGCGATTCGATGTGGTCTACATGGATCAAGTGACTGAAGGAAGAAAAGAAGTTCAGCGTGCAGCTGGATTGTCGGTCTTAGCTGCTGCATTTCTTACAATTCTAAAACTAGTCACCGGATTCATCACAAATTCGCTTGGGATTCTATCTGAAGGTCTGCATAGTGGGCTAGATTTTGCAGCCGCTGGAATTACACTGGTTGCTGTACGTAGAGCTTCCAGAGCTCCAGATGAAGATCATCTCTATGGTCATGGTAAGATTGAAAATTTCGCCGCATTTGCTGAAACTATCATCTTGTGGATTACTTCAATCTGGATCATCTTGGAAGCATTACACAGAATCGAGGTTGAGAATTGGCCAAAGTCCTCAATCTGGGGCATTCTAATCATGGCAATTGGAGTCATAGTCACCTTTTCTCAGAGTCGAACACTATACCATGCGGCAGAGAAACATGGTAGTCAAGCACTTGAAGCAGATGCGCTTCATTTCAGAACAGACATGATAAGCTCTGTTGTTGTGCTGATGGGTCTAGGATTCGTCTGGGGAGGTCTTCCTATTGCAGATCCCATAGCTGCTATCGGTGTAGCCATTATCATCTTCATTGTATCAGCGAGGCTTGGAAAGCGGACATTCGATGCTCTTACTGACAGAGCACCAGCAGGATTGCAAGAGGACATTATGCAAAGAGTGACCGAAGTGAAGGGTGTTGTCGACTGCATAAGGGTTCGAGCTCGACACTCAGGACCTGAGTTATTCGCAGACATTGTCGTAACTATAGATGAACACATTGCAACGGCTGAAGCTCACCTGATTGCTGAGGAGATAGAGAAGAAGCTTGTCGAACTGGCGCCTCGGGTTGATGTAGTGGTCCACATTGAACCAGCAGAAGGAGACATCTCGAAATTCTCTGAAATGAACATCTATGACCAGATGCAGGTTATTGCTCGAAGACTTCCTGAAGTACAGAGTGTTCACAATGTCAGAGTGTTTGAGATAGACGACTGTATGGATATTGCAGCTGACCTAGAAATGGCGGATGACTTGACATTAGAAGAAGCTCACTCAGTTTCTGACACGTATGAGGAACGACTGAGAGATTTAGTCGGAAGTTGCATAAATACAGTGACGTTACATCTGGAAACAATCATGACAAAGGATGAAGGTGGAGATATTACGATGGAGTCATCAGATATTATCGAGTCAGTAAAAGAGATTGTAGCGAGGTTCTCACCACCAGTAAATTTCAGACATGCTCAGATTCGAGAAGAGAAGGAAGGTGTTTCAGTTCTGCTATATTGCACTATCCCTGGTCAGATAACACTCACAGAAAGCCATGAACATGCTGAAGCAATAGAGAAGAGAATCATGGAACAGCTCGAAACTGTCAAGTCTGTATTCATTCATTTCGACCCGGTATGACCCAAGCTTAATATTTGACCACGATTGATGGCAGTACGAGGTTCTGGAAAGATGGACGAAGATTGTGCAGTAAAGATACTTGGAGCCCCCGAGGCCCAAGTCATTCAGACAAAAGAGATTGAGATGGATCAACCTCTGCTTGTATGTTGTTTTCCGTCGGCAGGAGTTGTGGGAACAATAGCCGCCAACACTCTAATCGAGAAGTTTGAGATGGAGGAGGTAGCTCATGTAAGGTCGCGATATATGCCATCAGCTGCTGTCTTCCTAGATGGTCGTCTAAGGCATCCCTTTAGAATTTATGGACACAAGGAGAAGAACCTGCTTGTTGTGACTGCAGAGCTTCCAGTGGCTGACGATGGTCTGTATCCTGTGAGCTCGGCCCTTCTGGATTGGGGTGCATCAGTAGGAGCAAGAGAAACCGTAATTCTTGATGGAATTCCGGTACAAGGCCTACCATCAGATCGCAAAGTTCTGTACGCTGCTGAGGAAGAAAAGATTGCTGAACTTGAAGAAGATGAAAACATGGAAATTCTAACAAAAGGAGTCATCACTGGCATAGCTGGTTCAATTCTCTCTGAAACCCTGTGTCGGGACATGATTGGATTTGCTTTACTTACACCAGCGATAGCAATGGTACCAGACCCTGAAGGCGCAGTCCAACTTCTCGAGGCATTGAATAGACTCTATAAAGTAGGAGTAGATGTATCAGAACTCAAAACCAGTGCGGCTGAAATACGTAAGAAAATGGAAGACATGGCACAGCAGGTTGAAGGACTCAGAAGGCAGCAACCCGGTGCAGGTCGATCAGGTTATGAGAGAATGTATGCTTGAAGATTAGTCAGTACAGGTGTCATATGCCTCTTTGGCACCCTTTGCGTTTCGCTCTCCCACCTTTCCAGACCACTTCTCGCAGATGACTTTCTGGACAGTTTCCAGCTTTACGAGATCCGTTGCCTTTGCGAATGCACCGAGCATAGTGGTGTTAATGACTGGAAGTCCTCCTACGAGTAGTCCGTTCTTTAGAGCAATTCCAGTTCCATCATAGGTATAGACATGGCCCATCGGGAGGTTAATCTCATTAGCTTTCTTTGGAGTGTTTATGATAACCTTACCGTTCTCTACAAGACCCTCCGTGACATCAATCAAATCAAGTATTGAGGAATCAAGGACAGCGACGATATCTGGAGTGTATATCTGGCTCCTCACGTTAATCTCCTCATCTGCAATTCGTGTAAAAGCCTTTACAGGGGCTCCACGGCGTTCAGCACCAAAATATGGAAAAGCTTGGACACCCTTGTATCCGTCAATATATGCGGCCTTTGCGAGAAGTTCTGCGGACGTCACTCCACCTTGTCCACCGCGACCATGCCAACGAATTTCAATCATCTTCATATGAAGGACTCCTGAGAATCGACCCTGTTGTCTGACCTTGGGCCACATCGGCCAAACATAACCTTTACGTTCGCACAACTTGTCCAGAATAGGTGAACAATATGGATGACTACATGAAAGCCAACAGAGAACTCTGGAACAAACTGGCTAGGATACACCACAAGTCAGAGTTCTATGATGTTGACGGGTTTCTAAAAGGAAATCAGACATTAGATCCAATTGAACTCGAAGAGCTCCCAGAGCTGAAAGGAAGGACTCTCTTACATCTCCAGTGTCACTTTGGAATGGACACGCTATCATTGGCAAGATTGGGTGCTGATGTAACAGGAGTCGACTTTTCCTCCGAGGCAATTGAGCTGGCAATTGAGTTGAGTAAGACTGCGAATATTGATGCGAAATTTGTCTGTACAAATATCTACGACCTTCGTGAGAAACTAAATGGAAAATTCGATATTGTCTTCACATCAGGTGGAGTCATCATGTGGCTCCCAGACCTCAAGGAATGGGCTCGGATAATCGCTCATTTCCTCAAACCCGGGGGGATATTTTACATTCGAGAGTTTCATCCATTTGGCTATGTGTTCGATGACGATGAAGATGTGACAGATCTTCGAGTTAGGTACCCATACTTTCAGGGCAAAAATCCATTGAGCTTCGAGGATGAGGGCACATATGCTGACAAGAGTGCCAAGACGGGAAAGATGCGGTCATACGAGTGGAACCACTCCTTCTCCGAGATAATCAACGTCCTCATAGATGTTGGACTCACCATCGAGTTCTTGCACGAGTTTCCTATGACGACGTTCAAAGCCCTACCATTCATGATTGAGAAAGAAGCAGGCAGATGGTTCTTGCCAGATGAGGAGGACAAGGTTCCTTTCATGTTCTCGCTCAAAGCAGCAAAACGAGAGTAATCAAGCGACTTCTCGAAGAGCCTTAACCACTCCATCTGCTGACTGGGCAGCTTGTTGAAGCCCTACACCAGATCCAGCTGTGTCTGTTCCAACTATATAGAGACCACTGATTGGAGTTCGTGGCCCTGGTCGGTCCAGATCAGTCTGGCCCGGAATCAGTGCAGCCCGCGTGGCATATGACATCTGTACATGTTCCATCTCTATGTGATCCAAGATACCAGGATGATACTCACCTAGCCCATTGCCTTTCATGATCTTAACCATCTCATCCTTACTCTTCCCGGGGATTGCCATCATAGCGATGCCGATCAGCTCCTTACCTTCAGGAGCACAGCTAGGATCGAAACTAGAGATTGACACAATCCACCGATTAGGAGTAGGATGAAC
This sequence comes from Candidatus Thorarchaeota archaeon, assembly GCA_048882325.1. Classification (GTDB taxonomy): domain Archaea; phylum Asgardarchaeota; class Thorarchaeia; order Thorarchaeales; family Thorarchaeaceae; genus SMTZ1-45. The sequence goes on from JBHLRS010000013.1 coordinate 80,631, forward strand.
CAGAACTCGATTCTTTCTGTCACCCAATACAATCTTGCCAAGACCGAGCCAGAGGGTGATTCCTTGAGTTGGTTGCATAGTGCTCCATTTGCTAAAGAACTCTGCAGTCTTGGTGTCGGTAGACCTCACAATTTCTGGCATTGCCCAAAGTGGAATATTACTAACGATTTTGTTGTGCATCAGTTTCTTGCCAGCAACATCGCACCCAGTGACAGTACCATTCTCTTCATGAATTTGTTCGACAGGAGCTTCAAGTATATAGTCCCCATTGATTGTTTGAATCACTCTCTTGATGAGTTCCTCCATGCCGCCAATTACATAACCCTCATCATAATCCCTTGAACCGAATAACAGTTTCTTAACAGATCCAAGTTTGGATGACTCTTTATCAGTGTCCTTTAGCGTTCGTAGCGCCTCATAAGCTGAAGCTTCAGATATTGGAACACCGGCGGCCATGTAGATAGCACTCTGCATCACATCTAGCATAATCTGATTTGTTGCTCCTCTAGATTGCATGAACTCAAGAAAAGAGATGTCCTTGTATCTCTGCATCTCCTCAAGCTTCATGGTCTTGATCTTGGCACCAATACGAGCCAATCCCAGACGACCTCTCCAATCAGTCAGCGGCCACCGGAGTGTTTCTCCAACACTGGAGGGAATTGTACCAACCTTATCACAAACACGGAACTCCCAGCCCTCATGGAGGACGAACTCTGGTGGTGGTGAAAGGTAATCTTTGAGAAATCGAACAAAGGCACCTCTAGTGACCCGAGTGATGACATGGAGTCCTTGGTCAACGCGATAGCCATCTACCCAGTAACTGTGCCAAACTCCACCAAGACGATTAGCCTTCTCCAAAATCAGTACACGTTTTCCTTCTGCAGTCAAGGCTAGTGCAGTTAGAAGACCTCCAGCTCCTCCACCAGCAATCACAACGTCATAGGAGGAACTGTCGACTTGGTCCAGGGTAATCTTTTGCATTGCTGAACTCGTCTTCGAGGTCTATTCATGTCTACTTAAGGATGTCCAATACTCCTTATAGAATATCAATAGGAGTCTTCTTGTTTGCAGACTCATAAGCAGCATCTACAACTTGATGTGCAGAAACAGCCTCATGAAAGTTGGGTGATGGGGTTTCACCTGATTGGACTGCTTTTAGAAATGAATAGCTTAATGCTAGATGTTTGTTTATTCCCGCATCTGAGATTGGCTTGTGTATGTCAATGGCAAGATTGTTTGAAGAGAGGTTTAAATGTTCGAGGAGAACCTCTCTGGCATTCTCTGAGTGGATTCTGACCTGTCCTTCTCCCTGAAGATGGTAGTCCAGATATGTGTCTCCGGATTCCAATGTGATTCCGATGTAACCCTTGGCGAAGAAGAACTCAACCTTTCGTTCATCTGGTCGATCTAATCGGTGCCAAAGTAAGTCAAGCGTACTGGTTGCTCCATTTTCATGAAGCATGATCAGGGAGGCTTGGTCTTCAATTCCTTTCTCCCCGTAAAAACCGACTTGAGCAAATACATTAGCAATATCACCAAAGAGCCAAATGAGGACGTCAATATCTTGGATTCCTTGATGTAACAGAATGCCGCCTCCCGGTACCTCTGTATCACCTCGCCACTGCGCGTAGTCTTCTTGACCCAGAGGAAATTGTTGGTCATCGCGAATGTGAGCGAGAAGTGGTTTTCCAAAGTCATACTTCTCAATCAAGCGTTTAGTGTATAGCAAGAATGGATCATATCGGAGCATAAGACCTGCACTTGTTGGGACAGACGAATCTAAAGCAACCGCATTGAGTTCTCGAACCTGCGGGCAGCTATGGGCAAGTGGTTTTTCACAAAAAATCGCTTTGTTTGCTCGAGCTGCTTCCTTAACCATTTCAATATGCTTACTTGTAGGAGTGCAAACATAGACAATATCCACATTCTCATCATTGATGAGAGCAACATGGTCTTCATACACACTAGGGACATCGAACTCTTTCGCAGTCTTCTTTAGTTTCACAGTATCGATATCACTTACTGCATTAATCTCAATATTCAGCAGCCCTGATTCTTTCAGAGACCTCAACGCAGAAAGATGCTTGCGCCCAGATTTCCCTATCCCGATGAGTCCAAGCCTTAGTTCTGCTTCTTTGCTCAATGGGTTTCAACTACCAATCTCATAGAGAGGAACGATGATATTTGAGTGTTCTGAGAATAATATGAGAGTTATTGAATCATCACGACAACTATTATCTGACAATTGAATCCTATAACGTAAGAATCGAGGAGACCCTACTTTGACGACAGACGATGATATCCTGAAAGAAGCAAGGAATGCAATTAAGGAGGGTAATAAAGAACAAGGGGCAAAGCTCCTCCTTGCTTATGCTAGTCGTCTTGCTAAACAAGAGGAGAATGAAACAGCAGCCAAAATCTATGAGGAGGCCGCTGTAGTCTATCGGGATCTGTATAACGCTGATGAAGCCTTCAATGCATATGATAATGCCACATTGATGCTTGTTCGTCTACCTCAAAGCACAGAAGTTTTTCAGGAAATAGTTCGAATCAGCAAAGACGCCGCCAAGATTGCTGAAGAGGCAAGTGAATTCAAAAAAGCAGCAGACTACTACTTCAGAGCACAGGATTTCGTAGATTCTGATGGGGAAAAAAATGAACTAAATATCATAGCTGCGGACGCATTGGAGAATCTAGCTGACATTAAGGAAGAAAATGAGGACTTTGCGGAAGCTGTGAGTCTTCTCCGTAAGGTGAGTCGTTTATACTACACCGGAGGCGATGATGAGCTCGGTGAGAGAATCAATGATCGTGCATCTCGCCTTGCTCGAAAGTGGGCGAATATCGCTAAAGCAAAAGGAGATTATCTGTCAGCAGGTAACGCTCTTGCTGAAGCAGCACAGATTATGGACACTGGAGAGAACACTGAAGCAGCGCGGATAATGATGGAAGCAGGAGAGCTGTATGAGGCTGCAGAACTATTTGAAAAGGCAGGCAACATCTATGATGCAGCTCAGGAGAATTACAAGCTTCAAAGATTGACATCAGCGAGAAATCAAGCTATGTCTAAAGCTGCTGAAGCATACCTAAAAACTCAAGGAACTCCTGAAGCAGTAGCACCGCTTCTTGTCAAAGGTGGAAACATGTTTCTTGAGATTGGTCGTCCAATGAAGGCCAAATGGGCATTCAAGAGAGGAAATGAACTCTTTGGTGAACTTGCAGAGAAGGCCAAATCACAACGTGACACGGAATCTGAAATGAAATACTATCGATTCCAAGCGATGTGTTTGGAAAAGTGGGGTGAGCGAGGTGAGTCAGAGAAGCTCTACAAGCAAGTCATTGACCACTATCTTCTACAAGCAACCAAAGAAGAAGAAAACGACAACAAGGAGCTTCAAGCGTTAGCCCTAGAGGAGGCTGCTGAGGTTCTTAATGAGTCTGGAAATGAAACAGAAGCAAACAAACATCTAGAGCGTGCAATAGAACTCTATGTTGAACTCGCGGATGCGTCATCAACCTCAGGAGATTCGGAAAGCGGATCCAAATTATACAGTAAGGCTGCAGAATGCGCCTTAAAACTTGGAAACAATGATAGGTTTGAGTCATTTCGTTGGGTGGCAAGTGAGAAGGCTGAGAATGCAGCGGAGTATTATCAAGAGCTTGGAGTTCCTGAATTAGCAACGATCTGGATTCGTACTGCAGGGATGGAGGCATTGGTGACAAAATCACCAGAGATGTTAGAGAGAGCCATTATAATGCTCACGAAATCTGGAGAGGGATTTAAGGTGGCAAACGAACCCAAAGAAGCGTTTGAGGATTTCTTCACTGTTTTTGAAACACGCTTCATGCACTATCCAGAGAAGAAGCGATCTATTAAAGAAACAATCAAGATGATGGATGAGATGGCAGTAGCCACTCAAGATGAGGTAATGCTAGCTTTGATGTCCTTGGTTCGTGCTCTTAATGCTGGAAACCATATCGGAGCGCTTCTCATTCTTCAAGAGAATGAAGAGGCTTTGTTAGATAAAGCAGAGAGAATTCGTGCGATGATTGCACAGTCGAAGAGCGTACGACCAGTGAAGTAGAGGACTGATGGAAGACGGAAATGTTTTTTCTCCACTAGTCAGCATACATCAAACAGGTGAGTTGACTTGAGTACACATAGTGAGAGTATTTCATTTGACACTAGAGGAGACTGCGACATGATAGACATCACTCTGGCAGTTGAGGAAGCTGTGACTAAGAGCGGTCTGAATACAGGTATCTGCACAGTTTTCTGTACTGGTTCTACTGGATCAATAACAACGATAGAGTATGAGAATGGACTCTTGAAGGACTTTCCAGTAGCAATGGAAAGAATCGCTCCGACTGATGCAGTGTATGAACATCATTTGAGATGGCGTGATGGAAATGGACACTCTCATGTTAGAGCATCAATTCTTGGTCCTAGTCTGACTGTGCCTTTCGTCAATGGAAGACTGACACTGGGCACATGGCAGCAAATAACATTCATTGACTTTGACAATAAGCCTAGAAACAGAAGACTTGAGGTTGTAATCATCGGCGAGTAATCACGGTAGGTCAAGGTCGTTGTGTAAATCCCAAGAGAGTTTCCGCATACTTGGGCTCTGAGGCGTGGAGTCTCTGATCTTCAAAGCGAGATAATGAATTCTTAATGCTCGGCGAAGACGATGAATCTGAAATGGAGCATTCCAAGTTGGAGTTGGATTTCGATATCCAAAGGAATCCATCAAGTCTCTGATGGTGTCCAACTCTTTCTTTACCTGAGTCTTGATTTCATCCAAGTCTCGTTGAATTGTGAGTTCGGGTCTATCTGTCAAGCAAGAGAACTCTCCAACACTCGTCCTCCCAATGTTGCCATATTACATGATGTAAGACCCAAGTATTACCTACTTAGGCCTTCTTTTGCCTCTTTAAAGGCACTTTTTTCATGGATGTCCCGCACACGGGACATTCGTTATCGCGCGAAGGTCCATCTGATTTGTATTGACAGGCTGGACACTTCATCCCCCAAGTTATCATCTGTTTGAATTTTCCTGAGGGATCAATGAAAGGGATACTCAAATGACTGGCAATGTTCAAAACCGCAAAGTCTGTAGATACTAGTTCTACATTCTCCCCTACATTCTGTAGCATCAATGCTAAGGCTACAAGTTCGGTGTCAGCAGTAGAGAGGGTGTTACTATCACCAGAGCGTGTGGCGGTCTGGTTAGTCTGTTCAACATAGGTGTCTTCAGGATTAACTACTCTCATTCGGTCCAGCAGAAGCATAATTTCTGCTCGAAGCTTACTTCTTCTATTCCTTATTTCAACCATTATGCTGCTTGTTGTGACAATAGTTGCATCAGCTATCTTCATAGCCCAAGTGGTAAACAGGACTCCTGCATCTACTACATAGACCTGTGACATATGTGTCACCTACAGAGTTCTTGGTATCAATCGTGTATTGAGCCGGTCATAGTAATTGTCGTACATCCGAATGAACCTTGTCACCGTATCTGATTTCTTCATCCACACAGTTTCGAGAGGTTCTACATCCCATCGTGTCTGACCGTCAATTATTGCCAAACCTGATGCTCCTGGTTTTACTAGTTCGAGCTCCAACTTCGATTTGTCGGGGATCACGATCGACTTCAATTCAAATCTTGGAGGACAAACGGGTACAAAGATCAAACCGTTGACATTGGGTGTGAGAATGGACCCACCTGCTGCAAGAGCATAAGCTGATGATCCTACAGGAGTTGCCAACATTGCACCATCAGCACGTCCATAATCCACATTCACACCATCTAGATACACTTGGAATGTAAGTAGACGACCGGGTATCTTTGATACGACATAGACCTCGTTGAGAGCCTCCTCAAAGACCCTATCACCAACTCCAGAGCTAATATTCACGTTGTGTTCAATTACACATTCTCTATTCAGTATCTTTTCCAATGAAGTGAAGACCGATTCTGTGTTGCTTTCTGTTAGAAAACCCACATGTCCACGGTTTATGCAGAAAAGTGGAGTTTCCCTATCCTTGAGTGTAGAGATAGTATGGAGAATTGTTCCATCACCTCCGATGGTGATTGCAAAATCAACTTCCATTTCTTCGATTGGTGTGAATTGTGCATTTTTGTTGGTGATATTACATGATCCTGGATCTACATGTAGATTCAGCCCCTGCTTGATGAGGTAGTCTGCAACCTCATTCGCAATTCCTTCAATACCTACTCGACCAGGTTTACAAACCAAACCAACAGTCTTCTTGTCTGTGAGTATCTGCGGGTTTTCTTCAATCACCAGTAAGCACTCCCAAGCTTGGCCTTTATCTAGCCCCTTTTACAGTTATTGTACAGGAAAGAAAACTTCAACGCCCTCAAATATATATAGATGAAACAAATGGAGTGGACTAACACAGGTCTGCAAGACTAAGTTGGTGAATTAGAGTGAGCATTAAGAAGTCTGAGGCCAAGAGCCTAAAGCCCGGAAGCTACTTCTTGATTGAAGGAGAACCGTGCAGAGTCGTATCAATTGAAAAATCAAAGCCTGGTAAGCACGGCGCCGCAAAGGCAAATATCGTTGCTATTGGCTTCTTTGACAATCGGAAACGTAATGTCATCATGCCAGCAGACCGGATGGTCGATATTCCGCTCATTGACAAGACTAGCGCGACAGTCATTGCTGACATGGGAGAAACATATAGTCTCATGGATAGTGAAACCTACGAAACCTATGAGGTTCCAAAACCAACAGATGAAGAAATAGCTTCAAAGATGGAACTGAATGTCGCAGTGGAAGTCTGGGATGTTATGGGGAGAAAGGTCATCACTAGGGTCAAGACCTCATAGTTCCTGAAACATCTTTTCGTGGTAAGGGATGTTTTACATGGGGTCAGTAGAAAAAATCGATAAGCATGACCTTAGTATAATTGAGATGCTCACCAAGAATGCTCGTTGCTCTCTAAGAGATATGGCCGCTGTGGTGAACCTTAGTCCCAGTTCTATTCGAAACAGAATGGAGCGACTAGTTGACATTGGAGTCATTAAGAGATACACTCTCGAGTTGGACCACAGAAAACTTGGATATGAGGTTCAGGTTGTTGCATTAATCACTTCAAAACCTAGTGAGTCAGATGTGATTTACAGAAAACTCTCAAGATACAATGAGGTTTCTAACGTTCTTAGAACATCAGGACCAGCGAACTTCATATGTATGATCCAAGTCCAAGATATCTCACAACTTGCGAGATTCATCACCGGTGAACTTGAGAAATTGGATGGAGTTGAAAGGATAGAAACTATGTTCATTCTTCCACAAGAGGTGTAGTTGGAGAATGATCATTAATCTAGGAAATACATCTTTTATTCACATCTTGAGATAATAGTAACTCCTGACGACAAGTAAATCCCGATTGGTGATGTCAGTTTTTCCGGCCACATGAGTTGCAAAACTAAGAGTGAAAAACATAAAAGAGAATCGCAACAATTAACTATTGTGAATTATCATGTACCTGATGATATCTCTGTTTCAGAGCGGTTTGTCAATGGAGGAGATTGAGAAGACCTCAGAAGAGAGGGCAGAGCAATACAGAAAGGTTCCCGGACTAGTTCAGAAATATTACGTGTTTGATAAAGCTCTGGGCCGTATTGGTGGTATCTTTGTCTTCGACACATTTGAGAATCTACAGGCATTTCAAGAATCAGATTTGGCTAGGAGCACAGCTGAAGCATACAAGTTTCAAGGAACTCCGCATGGCCGCGTACTTGAGATAGCAAAGGTACTTCGTGAGTCCTAAGTGACTTATCGGTAGTGGTGCTAAGAGCGAAACTCGACAGCATTTATATTGAGCAGACCCTTTCAGTTTCAATGGTGGTGGTTGGTGAGGTCTGAATTCAAGCATGTGTCTACATTTCTCATTTTGACGATTTTTCTTGTGCCAAGCGTTTCTGTAGCAACATTTTCTGATCTTAAGTGGAAGGTCCAAGAAGGAGATGAGATTAGGTATCAAATCCGTGGGTATATTACCACCGGCAGTGTTGGTGATTTAACAATTGAGGATGAGATGTATTTTATAATAGATGATTTATCCGGAATTCCAATACCCGGTGTAAGTGGGGTATATACAGAAGGAGCCCCTTCCGTATCCGCGTACTGGAAGAATGATTCACTCATTTATGATGATGATTGGTTCCCTGACATATCTGTCATTAACGCAATTGTTGTTCGAGTAGGGAATTGGAGTCTGTATTCTGAATTGACTTATGATTTCTTTGAATTAAGGAATGATCAATATTCATGGATAGAGCCACCCTATGAACCGTTCATGGTTTATCTGAACGAAAAAACGAATGTCTGGAATGTTACAGTAACATATTCCTCTCCGAGCGGAAGTCTCATGAGCATTTCATCATTCTCATATTCAAAGACTGATGGAGTGTTGAAAGAAGGTAGCTTTGTCTTTTTCTCTCAAAGTGAGCCTGGTGAAAGTTACTATCTTTCTATAACACAAATAGATAACGAACTCATAATGCTGTTTGGAATAATCATTATTGCAGCAATTCTGATTGCGCTCTCAGTTGTCATTATTCTTGTAAGGAAGAAATGAGAATTGGTGCGGAGGGCGAGATTCGAACTCGCGATTAGGCCATGAGAGGAGAAATCCGCACATGTACTCCTACGAGACAGGGATCTGAGCCCTGCGCCTTTAACCTGGCTTGGCAACCTCCGCATTCAAA
>JBHLRS010000014.1:0-69902 GCA_048882325.1 Candidatus Thorarchaeota archaeon
GAGATGGAAAGATGTTCGTGACTAAATTCAATCACAAAAGTGTACTTGAAAAATTGAAACAACTTGACCAGGCTTGGTATGAAGGGAGAAGACCTCGACCATCTCAGGACATTCGGAGCTGTAGAGTGTGTCCATATAGTAATGGCAGGTGCAATTACGCTCTGACATAAAGTGAATACAGCAACACAGACCTTTTTACGTCATAGGCGCAACACTTAGACATCATGCCTCATGAATTGACAAGACTCCTAACGCACGTTATGACAGCTAAAAGAGACCTCAAGCGAGTCTATTATACAACGCGTAATGTAGATACGAAGTTTGATGTGAAGGAGCTTGTGGCTGCAACGATAACTCTCCAGAGACTGCTTGATGATCTCCGTACAAAACGTCGAACTATTCGAGCAGCAAAGAGCACACTTGAAGATCGAAAAGCTGGGCTCACGCTTCGACGATGGTCAACAGGATTTCCAAGACGAACAAAGGACTTCGTTACTAAATCGAAAAAGATGGATCAACAACATCTACGAAAATACCAGCAGGTTCTACTGGAATATATCAATAGTATAAGTAACGAGTTAGTTAAGTGGATTGAAGATATTGAATCACTGAGGGGCTTGCCTCGTCCTCCAAAAGGATAGTAGATCTAGTTTTACCATCGTAATCTAGCAGCCAATCCACCGAATGATTTCAGTTGTGCACCTGATTCAGTCTGATTAGAGAAGACGAGTAACTTACTGCCATACGCTCCAACCTCATCATAGAGCTCATCCATCTGGTCTGCAATGTCCTCAATCACCATGACAGTATCCACTCTACCCTGACGAAGTGCATCCATGACCTCTTTCTTCCCATAGGTTACTGTGTTCAGACCCTTCATCAAGTCTTCCATGAACTGGTCCCATTCCTGTCTCTCGGCATAGATCTCAGTTTCACGAAGAATCCTAGATGCTTCCTTCATCGCTTGGTAGAGACCTGTTTCATCAATGATACTTACTGGTATGATGGTTTCAGCCACCTTTTCTCTCAGGCGATAGTCAAGGTCACCCTTCTCTAGGAATTCTTGGCAACGGATTGTGTTACCACCTAAGACAATAGCATCGACATTATCTATGTTTTCTAGAAGTAATTCTCCCAGTATTCGACCAACATACTTGAAGAACTCCATCATCTTCTCTTCACGAATGCGAAGGTATCGTTTCGCACTCTGTCCGCCTGCTCTTGTTTTCCCAATTATGTAAAAATCCTCATCTCGAACAAGTTCCATGTGCTTCCCACGAAGATAACCAATAGTGACCTTTCCACCTTCGATCAGGACTATGACAACGAGACTCTTGGGTTTCGTCATGTTTTCTAGTTCTTCAGTCACAAATTCTCTGCCGCAGAGATAGATGAACTGGGAGATAGGTGTCGGTGGGACAACTAACTCACGTATTTCATTCCCCGTGCCCCCTTCTTCCTCGACGCCAAAGAAGAATGCCAAACCATTCTCAGGGATGTCTCCAATCTTCGTCAGTTCACTGAGTATAGCTGTCAGATTGTCAGAAACATTTTTTCGATTGGCTTTACTCTTAATGTTCTCTGCACCTGCAAGTTCAGTTCTCACAAAACTGATGACATCAGTGAGGTTTTTTGTCGGAGGAACGTAAAGTGTAGTAAACGAACTATGGCGTCCTTGGTAAGCCTTGAGTTGCTCGACTTTTCGTCTAAGCCTGTGTCTTGCTGCAGACATATCCTTCACCATAGCTGTTTTGTAAATCACTGATTTCTCAAAAAAATCAGAGGCAGTGTCTTTCTGCCAGGTTCGTTTCCAGTTTGAGCATATTTTAACATTACGTAGCGGCTGTTAGTTCCTTCAGCAGATTATGGTTTTTGGCGACAGATTAAAAAGGTGAGTACTTAGTTTCAAATTCAAACAGGTGAAGGACGGATGGATAACCGCCAATTTACATACACCCCATAAGGGGGCATTCATTTTATCAAATCAGAGAGTGTGCGGTGTGTCTATCCAGATTGAATTCAACAGGCTTAGGAGTTTTGGCTACAAATGAGTGAACAGTTGACTGAAGGAGAAAGGACTGTACTTGGAGAACTTGCAAACCTAGGCCAGCGTGTCCCAACATCGCAGCTTGCGGATAATCTCAGTCAGAGGGAGGAGAGAGTCAACTCAATTCTCAACTCTCTCGCAAGTAGAAATCTAGTGAAGATCTACACAAGGGAGATTGTCACCTATTTAGTAACCAAGGAAGGCAGGGTATACGCTGAAGCTGGGCTGCCAGAGGTCAGGCTTTTTGATGGAGTGAGGGCCCTCGGTGGCAAGGCATCCTTTGATGATGCTGTAGCACACTCTGGACTAGACAATAAGACCAAAGGGATTGCCATGAACTGGGCAAGGAAAAATGGATGGCTACAGATATCCAAAGAAGAAGGAGCCACAGTTTTGCAGACTGTAGCCAGTGCTCCAGAGTCAGAGTTGGCTGATGTACTAGCTCAGCTTGCCTCAGGAAAAGAATCCGTATCTAAAACGCAAGCTGAGGCTCTACAGCAAGCCCTTGAGAGAAAGCTAGCTTCTGAGAGAGTCACCAAGAAGTTCGAAACCGAGATTGTTGAATCGAGGACCGCAGATATAGACAAGTTACTCTCTGTCGGAGTAAAGGGAATAGGAGATGTTACCCCGGAGATTCTTTCCAGTGGTGCTTGGAGAAAGGAATCATTCAGACCTTATAATGTCGACATCACACCAGCGTATGCTAACTATGGTAAGAAGCATCCCTACGCAGAGTTCAATGATTGGCTACGAGAGATAATGATTGGATTAGGATTCACAGAATGGTTTGGTCCATATGTTGAAACAGAGTTTTGGGGACATGATTCATTGTTCGTGCCTCAGGACCATGTATCTAGAGAAGTACAGGATCAATTCAGAGTAGCTGCGCCATACGATCACGGAGATATTCTGGATAAGAAGTACTACAAAGCAGTAAAAGCAGTTCATGAGAACGGTGGCGACACAGGATCCAAGGGATGGGACTGGCCATATAGTGAAGAGGTGGCAACTCGACTCTGCCTACGTCCACACACAACTCCAGTATCAATGAGATATCTATACGAACACCGTGAAGGTCCTCAGAAGATGTTTATCATTGACCGCAACTTCAGGTCCGAAACTCTTAGTGCGACCCACGCTCAGGAGTTCAATCAATGTGAAGGCATAATCAAAGACGAAGGACTGACACTACGGGATTTGCTCGGGTATCTTACTTCGATATGCAAAGCTGTTGGCATAGAGAAGCTCAAGTTCAAGCCGGGACAATTCCCATTCACAGAACCTAGTGTTGAAACTTTCGGGAAACATGAGAAATTAGGTTGGATTGAACTAGGAGGTTCAGGCATTTTCAGACCAGAGGTGACTCGACCTCTAGGAATCACAGATACGGTGCTTGCATGGGGCATCGGTTCCGGAAGGTTATACATGGCTGCAATGGGAATCAATGACATCAGAGATCTTTACTCGAGAGATCTTACCTGGCTTAGGAGGAGCCACTTCGTGATTAGGTGATGACTATGATTGTAGAATGTAGAATCGAAGATCTTCTTTCACTAATAGGAAAGAAACTCACTCTTGAGCAGCTAGAGGACACTCTTTTTCTCATCAAGGCAGAGATCGAGAAAATTGAGGGAACCATCATTGAGATTGAGGTCAATCCAGACAGGCAAGATATGCTCTCTACTGAGGGAATTGCAAGAGCAGTCAGGTCTTTCCTTGGTATTGACACAGGTTTGTGGGATTATCCTGTGAAGAAGTCTGGAAAGCAGATTATTGTAAAATCAGGACTGAGTAAGATAAGACCGTTTATCTGCTGCTCAATAATCAGAGGAATTCCAGCAGATGACGAGTTGATCAAGGAGTATATGCATCTTCAGGATGCACTGACCTCGACACATGGCAGGAACAGAAAGAAGGCAAGTATAGGTCTCTATGTCTACGATGACATAGAGTTCCCTGTGATCTACCAACCTCAAATACCCGAGAAAATAAAGTTCGTACCTCTAGGATATGAGATCGAGATGGATGGTCCAACAATTCTCTCTGAACATGAAAAGGGAGTTGAGTTTGGGCCAATTATTCAAGGTCACAAGAAATGGCCCATGCTCTATGACTCGAAGAACCAAGTACTGAGTCTCCCGCCAATAATTAACAGCAACACCTTGGGTAGGATGACTACAGAAACCAGAAATCTTTTCGTGGAGGTGACAGGGACACACCTATTGACTGTTCATCAAGCACTAAACATCATCACAGCTTCATTGGCAGAGAGAGGAGGAAAGATTGAGTCCGTGACAGTGGTTTATCCTGATGGTACAACTGAAGAAACTCCTGATTTCAGACCAGAAAAGATGAATCTCAAAATCGATGACATCGTGTCAATGATTGGTTTAGATTTGACGGGGGACCAGATAATCCAAGCCTTAGAGAGAATGGGATATGGGGCGAAGTTATCGAAGTCAAATCGTATTCAAGTTTCGATTCCAAAGGTTCGGATGGACATTCTTCATGCTGTCGACATTATAGAGGACATTGCCATTGGTTATGGATTCGATAACCTGGACCCGGCGATGCCTCAGACAATGACAACTGGCAAACTCAATCCCATCACACGAATCAAGAACAAGCTAAGGGATCTAATGGTAGGCATCGGATACAATGAGGTGATGAACTACATCATGACATCTCCAGAGCTGCTCAATGACAAGATGCTTCGGAACCGTCCGATGGTCGAAACAGGCAATCCGAAAAGTCGTAACTACTCAGTGCTCCGGAATTCACTCCTACCAGTTCTTCTAGATTTCACCTCACAGAACCAACATGCGGACTATCCGCAGAAGATCTTCGAGGTGGGAGATGTAGCCATTCCTGATGAAACAATGGAAACGCGGATGGATCAAGTACCATCAGTTTGCGGCTTAGAAACTGACGTAAAAGTGAACATCACTAGACTAATGGCAGAGATTGGATTTCTACTACGCAATCTTGGACTGGATGGTCGTTTCGAATTCAAATCAGTGAAAAACTCAGATTTCATAGAGGGTCGTTCAGCCAGCATCAAAGTCGATGGTGAAATATGGGGTCACTTTGGAGAGGTTTCTCCGAAAATACTCACAAACTTTGGTATTGGATATCCAGTAGTTGCATTTGAGGTGTTCATTCCTCTTGAAATTGGATAGCTCAAATAAGACCGCAGAAAAGATATAAGAAAAGACCTGTGAAAAGTCAAAGTACATCCGGAAAGCGACAACTTGGGGTGCCCGTACTGACTCAGAGTAACACTTCTACAGAGGCTCTATCCGACGATGGATTTGAAGGTTACAAGTTTCGAGTAGTCTTACTCGGTGAGGCAGCTGTAGGCAAAACATCGCTTGTGAGGAGATATACTGAGAACACCTTTGATGAAGAGTATAAACAGACCATTGGAACGACCTTTGCTACGAAGGACATTGATGTGACCGACAGCAGTGGGAATGTTCGGAAGGTTCGTCTTAATGTCTGGGACATGGGAGGTCAATCGACCTACCGAGAGCTTCGCAGACAGTTCATGAAAGGAGCCTCAGGCGCCATCATAGTCTTTGATGTCACGCGACCTGAAACATTCATGGCGATGAACAATTGGTTTGAGTCATTCAAAGAGGTCTGTCCAGAATCACCTGTCATTATCAGCGCAAATAAGGTGGATCTGGTAGACGAAAGGATGGTCCCTCATGAACCCGGAATGATGCTTCGCGACTGGTTCCAAGCGGAGTATTTTGAGACTTCGGCGAAGACTGGCGATGAAGTAACCAATGTGTTTACTCGCATTGCAGAGGTTGTTCTGGAAAAGGCATTATCGGAAAGTAAAGGTCCGTTGATGTGAGCTCTTCCAGATGAGGTGAACGGGAACGTGAAAGTAAGGGACTTCATGACATCATTGATTATCACAGCTGACGCAGAAACCCTTGTTGTGGATGCAGCCAGGTTGATGGCAGCTGAGGATGTTGGCAGTCTTTTAATCACGAAATCGGAAGTCCTCGCAGGAATGATCACTCGTCGTGAAGTCATCGGAGCACAACTCCTCTCTGATGAATCGTATCATTCACTCTGTGTTGCGGATATCATGACAACACCAGTTGTGACGATCGGCCCAGAAGCGGACATTGGACAAGCAATCACTTTAATGAATCAGACTGGGAAGAGACATATCCCAGTTATTGAGGGAAACGACATCATCGGACTTGTCGCAGCTACGGATATAATTAGAGTCTTAGCGACGATGAAGCTTATTGCCGATGGAGCCCCGATAGTCGAAGATTAAGCAGGTCTGTATTTCGGTATCTCAGCTTTTATCTCTTTTTTGAGCTTCAGGATATCTCGGGCCTGAAGTTCCTTACGCTTCTGATATCCACCCACAATCCCTGCCCATTGATCTATGTAGACCATGATAGGATCACTTGGCACGATTTTTGTTATTGCAGCCTTGGCTTCAGCCATCGCATCCAAGACATCTCCAGCCTTGCAACCCATTTTGAGAGACTTGACTATTGAGTCCAATTGGTCAGCAATCTGCATAGCTCGATCAGCTGGTACAGATAACGGAGCTGCGGCTGGAGCAGGTGTTGGTTCAGGGGTGGGAGCTGGAGCAGGTGTTGGTTCAGGGATGGGAGCTGGAGCAGGCGCAGGTGCTGCAGGAGCAGGTGTTGGTTCAGGGGTAGGAGCTGGCGTAGGCATATTCTCAATGATTTGAATCATTTCATTCCGCAGATTCTCCATTGATTGCTGCACAAAAACTCGGATAGCACCAACTTCTTGAACTACCATATTGGCCAACTCTTCCTGATTATCAGGTGCAGAAGTTGGTTGCGGTAAATTACCTAATACAGCTAAAATCTCATCCTTAGCGACTCGTACTTCTGACTTTATCTCTGTGACTGTTCCCAGAATAGTGATCATACGTTTTAGAGTCTCACCAAGTTGGTTGATGCTTTCTTCTATCTTTGTTAACTTGCTAAGGAATTGTTCAGCCATGGGACTCACCATCAGTCGAAGTTTAGCCCGAATATGGAAAATGTCCAGTATAATCCTTACTATGATGAACCCTCTTCATCTCCAAACCGCTTTGATGAAATCAACGATATTACGAGGATATACTCAGAACTATTATTAATCAAAATCATTCCAGATGTAACTGGTAGTGCAAATTAGGATGTAGAAACATGTCTATAGAGGACGCTAGTCACATGTTTAAATTGGTTGCCCTAGGAAATGGGGCAGTAGGCAAGACTAGCTGTATTAAGAGATACACCGAAGACAGTTTCAACGAGCGTTACATAGCAACGATTGGCACTACATTTGCCTTGAAGACAGTTAATACTGTTCTACCTACGGGTAGTACAGTGACTGCACGAGTTGTTCTTTGGGATCTTGCAGGTCAACCCACATACAATGAACTCAGACGCAGGTATATGGCAGGCGCTTCAATGGCCATAATCGTTTATGATGTGACCCGACCTCAAACATTTTTGGACATTGGTGAGTGGTTCACCAAGTTTATCACTGTGTGTCCCAACGCGGTGGTTGCGGTCGTCGCAAACAAGATAGACCGCGAGGACAGACTGGTTCCACCGGAAGCCGGTAAAATGGTCACACAGTGGTTGGATGTCATGCACTACGAAACCTCTGCCAAGACAGGTGAGAACGTGAGTACACTCTTCACCGATTTGGTTCAAAAGGCGATCGCAAGACAAGCAGAAACGGGTCCACTCGACCCTACATCGCAACCGCCAAAACCATTCAAGCTAGGTGTCTAGGTGGACCACCAGGAAGGATTTGGATGGTCACTAAACTTCAGTACCTGAAAGGCATAATTGGACATCTATTCCTATTACTTGTTAATTTCTCAGTTCTAGTTGGAATCATAGAAAGTCTTCAACTATTTACACCAGATCTGCCGTTTCTGAATTTCCTAGTCCTTGGATACATGCTGGTGCACACGTTCATTCTCCTCACTGTGCAGCAAGGTGTTCAGATACTTGAACTCATCAAGATGCGACTGCCCACGGTCTTAATTATGTATTATTTTGAGATAAGTGACCAAGAAACAATCAAGATTCCACTTTTCGATCCCACGAAAAATCGTTTAGCGGTGCTTATACTTCTCCTGGTGATCACTGGAGGTCCAATCCTCTATCCAATCTTCGCGATCTATGGTTTTCTACTTGTCTGGGGACATCTTACTATAATTGCGTTGGATCCTGCAAGGATTGTTCAGTACTTTGGCTTCTTCCTAAACTATGCCCCACCTTTGTTACTAGTCATAGCCGCAGTAATAGTCCTCTCAATTGTTATGATCGAGATGCGCCACGTCTAAAACCCGAGTTACTTGAAAACAATAGTGTCAGCCCGGTCAGGACCGATGGATAATAGACTGACAACTGAACTGGTTGTGTGTTCAATAAAACCAAGATACTTCCGAAGTTGATCTGGGAGGGAATCAACACCGTCTATATTCTGGGAAACCTTAAGTTCTTCAGTCCAACCTTCAAGTTCTTCATATACTGGAGTCACATCTGAGAGGACCTGAGCACTAGCTGGAAAGCTCTTCGTCTCCTCACCATCGATATCATAGGCGATACAGACTTTCAATGGATCGATTCCAGTCAAGACATCAGCTTTTGTAATAGCCAGATTATTGGACCCATTCAAGCGAATAGCATAATTCAGGGCAACAAGATCCAACCATCCACACCTTCTCGGTCGTCCAGTGACAGTACCATACTCTTTTCCCTGATCTCGAATCCTTTGTCCAATTTCATCATTAAGTTCAGTTGGAAATGGTCCGGTGCCAACTCGTGTCTGATATGCTTTACAGATTCCCAGAACTGAATCAAGCTTTAAGAACGACAAGCCTGTTCCTGTTGCTGCTGTCGCAGACACGCAGTTCGAGCTAGTAACAAAGGGATAAGTTCCATGATCGATGTCAAGTAATGTTCCCTGAGCACCTTCGAAGAGAATTCGTTTGCCAGATCTGACCGCACTCTCAAGATACTCACCAGAGTCACCAACGTAGCGGAGCAATTGGTCAACAGATAATGCATATGAATCAAGAGAAGCTACATCGGAGTTTTCAATTGCTGTTTCATGAACCTTCTCGATTAGTGCCTTCGAGGTTAATTCAAGCTGAGTCCAAGGTTCACTGGGATTATTGACAAAGTCACAAAATCTCAATCCAATTCGTGAAACCTTGTCAGAGTATGTTGGGCCTATACCTCGCTTAGTAGTACCTAACTTCATACTATGCTTTGATGATTCCCTTAGACTGTCAATCTGAATCTGATACGGTGTGATTAAATGTGCCCTGTCTGAAATCAGAAGGTCGACTTTTACTCCAGCCAATTTCAATGTTTCAATCTCTTCCAACAGAACTATTGGATCAACTACTACTCCATTCCCAATCACGACCGTTCTCCCTCTAACTGCTCCAGTGGGAATGATGCGGAATTTGTGGGTCTGATCATCAACGATTACAGTATGACCTGCGTTGCTACCTCCCTGGAAACGAACCACAATGTCAAAACTCTCAGAAAGAACATCAACAATCTTTCCTTTTCCTTCATCGCCCCATTGCAGTCCCACGACGACTAGGTTTTGTGAAGAGTTCATAATCCGGTCCGGTCGTTAGTTGCTGATAACCATTATGCCTCCAATCGCACTTGGCAATCATGCAGGCATTTAAATTGCGGAGCCACTCTAGGATGTCGATAGACATTGAAGAGACCAGATGTTGTAGTTGTTGGTGCAGGTTCAGCCGGCTGTGTTACTGCGAGAAGATGTGCAGAACTTGGTCTAATGACTCTTCTTTTGGATAGAAAACCCAAGCAAGAAGTTGGAAACAAAGTATGTGGAGATGAAGTAAGCAGAGCTCACTTCGAGGCAACTGGAATTGATTATCCAGAGGGTGATGAAATATCCTCCGCAATAGCTGGAGCTGATGTCTATCCCCCAAGTAGAAAGAACGAACTGAAAGTGAGAGGATGGGCTGAGTTTGATGGTTGGACTGTGAACAGACTCAAATGGGGACAACGACTTCTCAATGATGCAATCACTGCTGGCGCGAAGTTCATGCCAAACATACATGTCGGAAGTCCAATTATACTTGGAGACCAAGTCACAGGAGTTGAGTATAAAGACCTCAAATCAGGGGAAGAGGTCATTGTCAAGAGTAAGATTGTCGTAGACGCCAGTGGATTTGCTGCTGTCATTAGAAACAAGCTCGATAGCCCCTTAATTGAGAATGATATTGACAAGGGAGATATAGCGCTCTGCTACAGAGAGATTCTAACTCTCAAGATGCCGATGGCTGAACCAGAAGTTGCACGTGTCTTTCTTGGTGGAGAGATTGCACCTCAAGGGTATGCGTGGATATTTCCAAAGGGAGTCCAAGAGGTCAATGCAGGCGTTGGAATCACTGGAGGTGGAGGGAGAGGGTCTCCAAAATCGTACTTCATGGGGTTCAAGAAAAAGTATCCCTTATTCTATGGTAGTGAACTGATAGACGGGAAAGGTGGAGCTGTACCCGTACGGAGACCGCTGAAAAGTCTGGTTGGATCTGGTGTCGCCTTTGTTGGAGATTCCGCTCTTCAGGTCAATCCTATACATGGAGGTGGGATTGGTGCAGGTATGAGAGCAGGGATTATTCTTGGAGAGGTTGTGAGAGAAGCAATAGCAAGAAGAGACCTATCAGCAACGGGTCTTTGGTCTTATAACACTCGGTATCTTCCAAATTTCGGAAAGAGATTAGCGTCCCTTGAAATCTTTCGAAGACTCCTTCAAGCTGTTTCTGATGAGGACATGAACTTTGGATTTGAAAAGAGACTTCTCGAAGCAAATGATCTTATGGCTGCAAATCGAGGTGACGGAATCTCACTCAGTATATCTGATAAGCTGAAGAGAGCAAAAAGAGGTGCTGGTCGGATTTCCCTTCTCAGGAAGCTTCAGAAGGCTGCAGGCTTGATGAAAAAGATGAACAAGACGTATAGTGCCTATCCAAACAATCCAGATAGACTTGACAACTGGGAAAAGATAGTTGTAGGAATTATGGAATCAGCCAAGTTCGAATAAAGAATGATGATGGTCTTTTTCAGACCATCAACATCTCGGGTTTCAATAATTACACGTCACGGATGCCTTCTTTCACAACTGTGAAGACGGCTTCTCCTTCTGGTAGATTTGGTGAGTCAACAAGACGACAAATCCTCCGCTCACCCTTAGATTTCCTGAGATAACACCGAGTCTGTGGAACGTGTGCAAGTACGTGTCCGCCCACAGGGGCTGTTGGATCCCCAAAGAATGCATCGGGACGTGACATCACTTGGTTTGTTATGTACACAGCCATATTGTTAATCTCTGCACCTCTTTGCAAATGATGCAGGTGCTTGTTCAACTTCTGTTGTCGAGCTGCAAGTGTTCCTCTTCCTGTATACTCAGCTCGAAAATGACTTGTGACTGAGTCAACTATCAACAACTTAGCATTGTGCTCAGTTGCCATCTCCATTGCTTGGTCGCACAGGAGTATCTGATGGTCCGAGTTATATGCTCGCGCCCATACAACATTCTTCAAAACTTTAGCTGTGTCCATTCCAAAGGCTTCAGCCATATCAACCAGGCGTTCTGGTCTGAACGTACCCTCTGTATCAACATAGATTGCTTTAGCATCCAACCCACCTTCTTCTGCAGATCGCTGAACCATCACAGCTAGTTGGTGAGCAATCTGTGTCTTTCCGGACCTAAACGAACCGTACATCTCAGTGATTGCCTGAGTTTCAATCCCTCCACCAAATAGCTCATCTAGTGCCTTCGACCCTGTTGAGATGCGACCTGCTGTCCTCCTTCGTTCTAAAAGAAGATCAGCGGTTTCAAAACCAATCTCCAGCATCTCGCGGGCCGCTTTGATAATCTTGGTAGCTGTGGTTTCGCCTATTGAACCAGCCGCAGCAAGTTCACCAGGAGATGCAACAGCAATTGCTTCAACATTCTTGTAGCCCGATTCGGCTAGTCGCTTTCCAATTGCTGGACCTACGCCAGGAAGATCAGTGACTTCAATTCCTGAAACACTGCTATCGTCGCCTCCGACTTCTACAGGTTCAGTATCAGCATCTTGACCTTCAAACTCTTCATAGTCCATTTCCTCGTCGTCTGTATTCTCATCTGCTGCCTTCTTTGGTGACAAGTAGAAGACCTCCCTATATCACCCAACTTCTAGCTTTGAACTTTGTTAGGTATGTAGACATGATAGTGTCAATTCACTCAGTATAAAAATAGCACTAGTGGACAAACCGAGTGAGGGGGCTTTAACGTTTCTAGAATGGAAAGCTCTCCGAATTGCTACTAAACTATGAAAAGGTGGCAAAGCAGATGTATCTGAAGCAGACAAAAAATTTTGGTCTATCCTCGAGTCAAGGTGACGAGAATGAATTCCTCTTGCGGTGCGATTCGAATACCACCCATGTTTGTCTGGATTTGGATGAACGCCAATTCGCCACCTTCCTTCACACCCTTGACAATCTCCCAGGTCTTACCAATCAATGCGCTAAGAAGAGCTGAGATCTCTTCAGCCCTCTCAAGTGTCACACCCCATGTATTGATGGGGAACCCCTCAGGACTGATGAAAAGTGCGGCATAGACATCTGGAAACTTACTTGTAATATTCTGAATAATCCTCTCGAAAATCTCACGCTTTGGCATCGCTGGCATGTTTTTGTACACATCCATAGCAGGTTCTGGGTGTTCTGGTATCTCAAAGGTGTTAAATGGACAAAGAAAAAGCTTGTTGTCATTAACCAGTTGCTCCGAGGCGAGATTGTAGTGGAAGAAGAACTCATGTTTCGTATCCTATTCATTGCGATGTACTCGATTTTCGGGATTGTTCGTATTTATTATAGAAGTCAAAATTTAGGAAGAGAGAGTGAAAAAGAAGAGTCTTTAATGGATGCCCCAACGATCCTCCTTTCATTTGCAATTCTTGGTTTCTTCACCCTGATTTTCTTATACATCTTGCTCCCCACTTGGATTCTCTGGGCTCATTATGAATTGCATATTCTCGTCCGTTGGTCAGGAATTGCACTGAGCTTGACATCCATTGGGCTCATCATTTGGATTCATCATACACTCGGAAAGCAATACTCAGCCAAGTTGGAGATTCAGAAGGAGCATGAGTTGATAGACGCTGGACCATACAGAAGAGTAAGGCACCCAATGTATACCGTATTCATTCTTTTCTCATTAGCAGTTGCAGTGATTTCATCTAACTTACTCATGCTCGGATTTGCAATTTTAATTGCTATTCCCTTTCATTGGATCTCACGAAACGAAGAACGGATGTTGACTGAAGAGTTTGGTGACAAGTACAGGAACTACATGAAACGCACAGGGAGATTTTTACCTTCGTTGAGAAGAAAAGATTGAAGAACGGATATAGATGCCCTGAAGTGACCCGGTGAACCCTGTGAAATACCATGA
Organism: Candidatus Thorarchaeota archaeon; assembly: GCA_048882325.1. Classification (GTDB taxonomy): domain Archaea; phylum Asgardarchaeota; class Thorarchaeia; order Thorarchaeales; family Thorarchaeaceae; genus SMTZ1-45. The sequence goes on from JBHLRS010000014.1 coordinate 13,547, forward strand.
TGAGCTACTAGAATTGGAAGGCACTGGAGTCACTGCATCAAGAGTGATTTCGAGAATGACTCCAGCACCGCTCATCAATCTCTATGTTGGAGTCATCTTCTCGATAGCTTCACCAATTGGTCTTGGTCCCTACCTTAATGCCATCACCTCGATTCTGTTGTGTCTTGCTATAATGGTCATTCTTCCAATCGCGCCAATTGTATTGGAGGCATGGCGCGGAAATGTGGACCTAGATGTTTCAGATAGAGAGAGCAGAACTAAGTTCTTCATCTTCTCCATGATGTGTGATGTCCTAGCATATGTTGTTTATAGCTACTTTGCGTGTCATATTATGAGCACTCTTGCGGCTACATATTTTGCAGTGACTTTAGGAGTTCTGTTGGTAAGTCTGAGATGGAAAATTTCAGTCCACGGAGCTGGGGTAGGGGGACCTGGTGCTGCACTAATCTATGTCTACGGCCCTATTGCATTGATTGTTGTCGTTGTTTGGGCACTTGTTGTATACTCTAGGATAACATTGAAGCAGCATTCCCTATCCCAATCAATTGGTGGTGTGTCTATTGCGGCAATCATCTCGTGGGTGACTTATATTGTAATATATATGTCATAATGAGTGGAGTGTGCATTCTGTTGTTTTGTACGAAATCAGTTCATATGTGAACTCTGAAATTTCTTACATGTAGCTATAAAACAATCAACTATAGGAATGCCGTTCGAAATGCAGGATCAAGTAATTTGTCCAATTTGCGAGAAACGCATTAGAAAAGGATCAACATTCTGCATAGGTTGTGGAAACAAAATGCCTGAGGATTTGCCAATTGCACCACCTGAACCAACACTTGAAGAATCTGAGCTTTTGGATGAAATTGATAAAATAGATCGTTTGGATGACTCCCTACTAGATGAGTTGCCTACTGAAACACCACCGGTTGTGACAGAAACGGAGGTCTTGCCTCCAATGGCCGATGATTTACGTTGGGATGAGGAGGATATGCCTGTTCCAACGCCGGAATCAACCATAGAAGAGCCTTCCCTAGCAGAGGATTCAGCGGCTACTGCTGCGGCTGCGACTTCCGATGGACCACCTCTATTGCCTATCGGAGACCCAGAACCGCCAGAGAAAACCCCTGAAGGTAGAAGCACCGATATGTCCTGGGAAGAGGGTGTAGAGGAGATCAAAGTAGGAATGCCCTTCACTGAGATTGAACCTCCTCGGGTCTATGAAGAAGAGATTCCAATTACAACTGAGGAAGCGCTAGATCACCTATTCCCTGAAGGAGCTCCAAAGGAGATTCGAGAGGAAACAAGAGAGGCTGTCCAGCACCTGTTCCCAGAAGGAAGAGGCACCACAACAGCTACATTCATCGATGTTGTTGTAGGAAAACCAGATAAGATCGGACTAAAAGGGCCAATTCAAGAATTAGAAACTCCAGCATGCCCGAATTGTGGAATTGACCTCTCATCGGATGATTTTCAATACCCACCATATGTCTTTGAAGCAATGGGTAAAGCCAGACTTGATCATGGTGAAGACCTCTTAAAAGAGAATGAACACGAAAAGGCGATTGAGTCATTTGAAGTTGCCAAGATGCTCTTTGAAAAAGCTGGAAATGAGAAGGGCGTTGCGGAAAGTACGAAGAGAGTTGATATCGGATACGATGCCATGGCGAGATATCACTTCGATCAAGGAGAGAATCATATGAAAGCCAATGAATTCGAATGGGCTGTGGTTCAGTTCAGAAAAGCTAGAGAACTCTACATGTTCAGTACTGATGCCAAAAAGAGAGCCCAATGCTCGGAGAGAGTCCGTGAAGCATACGCAGAATGGGGAAAGGACCTTGAGTCACAAGGAGACCAACTTGCGAAACAAGGAGACACTCGTGATGCTTTAGCTAAGTATCAAGAAGCGGCTGCAAAGTATCGAGAGGGCGATATGAGCAAGAAACTCAAGGGCCTAGAGAAGAAGATTAGGAAGGCGTAGAAATTACACCGTTCGCGGCTTGAATCCTGTGAGCCTCAAGATATTATCTCTAAAGATTAAGTCAACATCCTCTTGCGTGTAGTTGAACTTGGGTAGAAGTGATTTCACTGCATTGTATTGTTCTTCAAGGATATTGTACCTGAAACCTCGGGGAAAGAATGAGGAATCGGTTCCGAAGACGACCCTGCATGAAGCTCCAGCAGTGAGTGCTCTATCAAAGATTCTAGTGATGTTGAGATCAACAGCCTGATAGTTCATCCACATGTTACTTCCACTTGTGTCCATGACCACATTATGTGTCTGATACATTAGCATCAGAACCTCACGGAAAAAGCCAGCTCCAAAATGAGCAATCATGAAATTCAAGTCAGGAAAGTCTCTCGCTGGTTTCTGTATGTCCAATGGGTTACCATGGCTGAGGTTTGCTTGATCACCTATGGTGATTCCAAAGTGGAGAATTACCAGCAGATTCTGATTCTTGGCTTCTTGAAAGACCGGGTAGACACGTTCATCATAGACGTGGAAATCCCATGAACTGGGATAAAGTTTGATTCCTTGAAATCCGTCCCTTCCCGCTCTCTTCACCATATCTACAGCTTTGTCTTCAGCTGGATTGATATTCGCGTAACCTAGGAAACGACCAGGAAATCTTTTCCTAGTTTCATTGAATTCATCCCAGACCTCATCGCCAATCATCATCCCAATTGCTGTTATTCCATATCTATCAAGTTCATCAGCCCACATCTGACCTGCATCCCAGGACTCGTCTGGAATTGTGAGCTGACTCATGTCAGTTTGAAAGTTCACTCGATTCTGCATCCTTTCTAACGATACACCACTATCAAGCCATCGCTTGATTGTGTCATACGTGAAGAAATGTGCATGACTGTCTATCACTTCAGTTCCGACTTTAGAAATCAATTAGCTCTTCCCCTGAAATTCTCAATAGCCATTTTAAGACCCATTCAAACAGTAATAAGAACTCACTTGTGGTATAGATTCTTACTGAGTTAGATCCAATCACCAGTTTCGAGTTTTCTCGGAAGATAATCATCTGTTAGGTACTCGAAGCTGTGGCTAGCAAATGCTTGAATCTCCGCTTTCTCTTTTAGTTTGAGCATCAGTTCTAGATCTTTTACCCATGGTTCGTTGCGCTTAACGAATGGCTCCTTCAGCATGTCCTTGACACGCTTGATGTCAGTTGGTTGCATTGGAATCCTAACAGATTTTGGAATCTTATATTCATCCAAATCTCGACTCAACACACCCAAAAGCTTCAGCTCAGGGGTGGCAATGAAAGGTGATTCGTAGCTCAGCCTCTTACTGCCTCGGAGGAACACAGAGTAAATGTAGTGTCCGTATGGATCAGAGTCAACAAGTGCAAAAGCAGGAATCTCCAGCTCCTTAACAAGCATTTTGAGGAAAGCTCGTGTGGCAATGTCTCCAGACCCCTTTCCAGTTAATACAATGCATGGTTGTCGATTCCAGTACTTAGCTTCTGCAAGTCGCATAACAGCAGCATCCTTCTCAGAAAGAATAATGAACTCTGCATCACTCTCAACAATCTCCAGTTGGTCAAGGAAAGGAGTAACAGCCCATCCACCAGTTCCCATCTTCGTGAGGTCTATCAAATCGCCACCATCACGGATTGTCACTCTGCCCATAGCTGACCCACGTGCTGATGCTACAACATGAATGCTGTCACGTGTAGTCTGAATCATTGAAGCAACATCTTCTATGATCTTGTCACTATACTTCTGTTCCCTGAATAGATTCACGTCGCTATAGAAAACCTCTCGTTTCGTGGCATGAAGATTGGACTTAAGAAGATTGAAAACAATCTCCATGACCCGTGCAGTTCTGGTAGCGTCAACAACTGAAGCAAGAGAATGATAAGGACGAGAGATAGTTCGCATCCCTAGAAGCAGAAGGTCTCGTATTTCATCCCAGACAATGTTGTCACTAGATCTACTAGGAATTTCGAAAGCCGGCCTACCACTCATCATTGTTTCATTTAGAATATCTAATGCAGTGTCTACGATGCGTTCAGTCGTGTCATCAGCTGTTAGACTCACGACTTCAACAGTTTCAACCAAAGACTCAGGCAATTCACTTGGAACCTTGGGCTCTTCAGCCTCCTTCTCAGCTGTAGCCCAGTTCTCTTTCAATTCGACTGCTAGTTCTTCAACAGCCTTAGGCACAGGCAATCCCGATTCCTTCTTGATAGCCTTTGGCTTCTTTTTCCTCGCTGGTGCCATCTTTTTCTTCGCAGGCTTTTTCTTCTTAGACGGTTTTTCCTTTGGAACAGCTTTCTTTCGAGTCGTCTTTTTGGTTGGCGTCTTTGGAGTTTCTTTCACAGCTTCATCCTTCTTCGGAGGTGTCTTTGTTTCTTTCATTGGCTTTGCAGCTACTACTACATCTGGTTCTACAGTTAACCTTGCCATTTCCTCTTTGTGAACCAGCTCCTTGGCGGCGCTGATGATCTTAGCTGCTTTTGCAGAACTTAGTCCATCTACTTTCTTAGCAACATTATTGGGTGATGCTCTCGCTATTCTAGCTACAGAGTCATATCCAGCCCGTTCCATTGATAAAGCGAGTTTGGATCCCAAACCGGGAACATCGGTAAGGGATAATTTTGGTGGAGTAACTTCATCAACTGATGCTTCAGCTTCTTCATCGGGTTTTTCAGGTGTCGAGTCTTTCTTCACTAAGTCTTTAGCTGCATCAACAAGCTTCTGAGCACCGGAGTTACTCAAACCCTCGACCTTCTTGGCGATAGATGCAGATCGCGCACGAGCTATCTTCTCAACTGTTTCATACTTTGCGTTCTTGAGTTTTTCTTCTAACTTTGATCCCACACCAGGTAAATCCTTCAAGCTGAAAGCACTCACTGGCTCGACAGGAATCTCTTTCTTCTTGGGTGATGTCTTCTTCTTGGACGGGGTCTTCTTCTTGGGGGGTGTCTTCTTTGTGGTAGTCTTCTTCGTAGTAGACTTCTTCTTTGAAGGAGTCTTTTTCTTTGAGGTAGATGTCTTAGGTTTTGAATCCGTTTTCTTTGTGGACTTCTCTGTGGACTTCTTTGACTCTTGATCATCTATTACTTCGCCTAGAGTGGCCTGAACGGTTTCGGTTTTCTTCGCTGACTTCTTTGTCTTTTTCTTGCTCATTCAAGCTCACTCCCTGGAGTTACACCTTCATCGTCTAGAGGCATGTCACCCACAAGATCAGTTCCGATTGTGTCAGTCTCGGTTTCTTCTTGATCTTCCACCGTTTCAAATCCGGTTATTGAATCTCTCAACTTGCTTGCTATTGTTTCTGCATCAAAGAGTGGTTTTCTATGACCATCATTGACAATAGTCACAAGACTCTGTGCAAATTGATCAGCATACATTGCTAGAATTCCTGCACGCTTGGCCTTCCTTCGAGCAGTTTCGCGTCTTGTGATGAATCGTCTAAAACGTCGACCTGCATCTTCAAGGGCAAGCTTGATCTCTCTAAGAAGAACTTCATCCTCTGCTAGAGCCTGTTTACTTTGTCCTTTGAACATCACATGGACATAGGCACCTGCAACATGGATGAACACCATAAGTGGACCTCGAGGGATCCCATTGTCAAAAGTAGTGACCTTGTAGTTTTTCCAGTTGACTGATGCGGTTGCTTTCCATGTCGCGCAATCGCTATTATCACGAAGTTTCGGTACACGATTAACAAACCGCCATAGGACCATGGGTGCTGATGTTGCAGGCTTAATCTCTCCACCATAAGCAATACAAACTTCTACTGCGAATGAGAGCCCTTTGCCTGAAGTAGGTTTTCTGGTAACTGCAGTAACAAAGTCTGGTTTATACGCCATCTGTATCGTTTGCTCAAAAATCTCTTCTCCAACAGGAACAACCGTGTCAGTGGGTGGAGCGATGTAGTCTTCACTTGAGAATGCTCTATAGAGGAGTTCTACTTCAGTCTTAGATAGAGAATCTGTTGGAGTGGTCATTTTGAGGTCGTCAAGATGTCTCCGTCGTAGGTCCTTACTTGCATTTGATACTATGGTCTTGGCCTTGTTGCTACTAAGTCTACAGAAGGCTTTTGTCAAAAACCCACGGAGTTCAGATTCCCGAGTTTCACGGAGTAGATCTTGAAACTCACCAATTCTGATACTGGCTGGATGAGGTTGAGCATACTTTGGCTCTTCAGGAAATGCATTAACTCTTCGAGGATATATGTTAACTTGACCATAGGGGTCGATAAAAATGATGGTCACATGAGAGTTGAGAAGTGATGCCATCTCACAGTAGATATCTGCGTAACCTCGTCGATACTGGATATTGAGGTAATGTAGTTGAATATAGGTTCCATGGTGGAAGGGCAAATCCATATCAATTGGACCACCAACATGGTCCTTTGTGTTGGCAGTAGTAGTATAGAAGTTTGTGACTGTCGCTGCATTTGCCGCGAATCTCTTTGATACCGTGAAGATTGGTTTGCCAGTAGTGTTCTGTGCGTCGCTGAAGGCAGATGGTGCACCAAATCCTTGACTACCACGAGTCTGTCTCAGCTTCTCTGATTTACTAGATGCAAGATAGATACCATATTTCTCAAGGTCATCAGGAACCATACCAACCCCAGTATCGAAACAAGTGAATTCGTATACTTTGAAACCTTCCTCGTCATCGATAGGCACCAAATCAGGCATCTGAACTTCTTTCAATTCAATGACAACAAGTGGTTCCCTCTTAGTCAACAGAGATCGGAGTGGCATTAGGAACTTTCTGAATTCAGTTATTCGTTCATCAATTGATTCTTTTCGCCTCTGTGGTATCTCTACTTCCTTACCAGCTTTCACGTCCCGTTCAAGCTGTTTGCTAAGAGCGATGGTGTCAATTTGGCCTTCTTCGAGCTTTGCACGTACCTCTTCCACAACCTTCGGATCTACATGCTCCTGAAGTCTCGGTCGGCGTTTGGCTTTCCACCACCAACTCTCTAGTGCGTCAATAGCATTGTCTAAAAACTCAATAGCGTACTGAGTGTGTTTATTGAGTCCAGTTTCAAATCCTACTAGCTGTGTCCTCTTTCTCATAAACTTTGCAATAGTGCCTTGTTTGATGTCCCCTGCATCAGCTATCGGTGCGACTGGAGCACTCGGAGCTTTTGCCTTCTTTTTTGACTTGGGATTTTTTGATGGACTCAATGTAATACTCTCCATTGCATAGAAATTACTTGCATCCTGCTCGTTAGGACTAGTTTCCCTACGATATGGTATTCTGCGCTGAATAGATGGATTTCTCTAATGGTATATTAATGATTTCTGTCACTAATCCCTTCAAAACGCCTCTTTCACTGGTTTTGTCTGTTTAGACCACTTTTGAACTCATATGCATACTACTATTTCGTGACAAACAACCTTTTCCGTCAGAGAAACATCACAATAATGAGTAGATACTTCATATGAAACCGAAACCAATTATCGCTTTTGCAGTGCAAACAATTCCAATCGTCAAGTCTGGTGACAATCTAGCGGAAATGATAATTCAATCTTTCAATTCAGTAGGACAAGAGTTGTTAGATAAAGATGTCATTGTAATAGCTTCAAAGATCGTATCAAAGGCTGAAAATAGAGTAGTTTTGGCGACTCAGGTAGAGGTTTCATCAGAAGCAAAGGGTATTGCAGAGATGAACGGATTCGACCCAGTTCATGTTGAACTCGCACTTCGTGAATCTTCTGAGGTCATTAAAAATGACGGTGTGTTGATTACAGAAACACATTCTGGACTAGTCTGCAATTTCAGCGGAGTAGATAGATCAAATGCACCCGACGGAGAATATGTTCTACTTCCAGAAGACCCTGATAGATCAGCTAAGCTCATTCATGAATATCTTGTAAAGAAAACTGGTCGCAAGGTGGGTGTGATAGTTTCTGATACACAAGGGAGACCATGGAGAAAAGGTTCAATCAATATCGCAATTGGGTGTGCAGGTATTGGTGCATTTAAGCATAACAAGGGGAAGAGAGACCTCTATGGAAGAATCCTACAACGGTCAACTGTGTGTCAGATTGATGAACTGGCATCCCTAGCGGAACCCCTGATGGGACAAGCTGGTCAAAGAATTCCAGTCGTGGTTGTAAGGGGCTATGAATACTCTGAAGGTTCGGAAAGAGCCAGTGACATTATTCGACCTAAGGAAGACGACATGTTCAGATGAACAAGAAGAAAGAGAAGTTGAAGGGCTTGACACACCCTTCAATTCAATAGACTATCCAACTTGATGTCCACAGTTATTGCAGAATCTAGACCCTTGAGGATAAGGAGTTCCACAATTCCGACAGAATCCACCTTGTGTCCCACTTGGACCTCCAGCACCAGTAACTGTGACTGAATCAGGTTGACCATCACCGTCTATGTCTTGGTATTGGATGGTCATGGAACCACGTCCTCCAGCAGGTGCCCCAGCACCGCCACCACTTCCGCCTTCAATGACGCCACCACAGTTAGGGCAAGTGGGAACATTACCTGCATTGGTTCCACAGTAGGGACACTTGCCTTGCTGTTGTGCCGATGAAACGTTCGCAATAATGGATGGAATCACCCTCTTCTGCTTGAACTTGAATTCCATTGCTCCACCAGATTTCAATTCGACTATTAGTTTGTCTCCACTCTGAGTTGCTTGACTGATAGCAAGTAGTGGTAGTGCTAGACTCTCTGTGTTTCCATTCTGGTCTCTGTTATAATATGAGTCAGCACCCCAGGATGAAATCGCAGTTCCGACAGCGGCGTAGGTTATACCTCTAGCAAGAGATCGTGTCACATGACGACCTATACCACCCATTTTCCGGCCAGCACCCTCGAGAAGTGCCGCACCAGCAACTGCTCCAGCAATAGCGCCCCATTTCTTTAGTCCACCACTTCTTGATGGCTTCTTATACCAGACAAGACGGATATCGGTGAGCTCTAGGGATCCATCCTCTCCATCGAATTTCACATCTTTCTCACGGACCATCTTTCGTTCATGGCTCATAGTGTCCAGACCAGAGCCTGAATATGAAACGGTCAAAAACTGAGGTCTCTCTGACAATTGTAAGCACCGAGGTTCATTCAACAAGAGCTAGTATTAACTTTGTGCTGGCAGATAAATTGATGTGGAGGCTGTCATTCTAGACAGCCTCCTGAAAATCTAGTCGTCTAATGCGATACCTTCCGCGATGCCTTCCATTCCTCCTGCTTCAGACTCCGGGAGGACATCATCACCTGGAATTTCAGAAGCAGCCTCTTCTGACTCAGGTTCTTTGGGAGGAAGCATAGCATCACCATTCAACCAAGCATCACTTTCAATCTCTGGAGCGGGATGTCTAAACCCGTGAATAATTAGCATGACGCCTACGAAAGATATGACACCGCATGAGGCGAGGGTAAGTGGAAATCCAATGATGGTTATTAGCCAACCAAACAGAGCAATCTGGGGGATTGCGAACAATGTAGCAAGTGTTGGGAACAGTGAATACATAGAGTTTCTGATTCTGTTTGGGATGACATCGATCAAGACCCGCTGAGTCAGTATCTCAGCAAACCCGCCAAAGAAGCTCGTCGACACGAAAGTCGTGAATATCAGAACTATTGGCACAATGTTCTCAACAGGTAGAGTCAATAGCTGAATCGTTGTGAAGGGCCAGTAAAGCGTCAGGATGTTAGTGCTATCAGCAGCAGGAGGGAAGAAAGTCATTATAGCTGCGAACACCCAGAAGAAGATGAAACCACAAGTCTGCATAAGACGGAACCGTGGAATCCACTTCTTTGGCTCGAATCTACGGGACCAAACTCCGGATCGTTCCTGCGAGAAGATACCTGGAATGAAGAGTAGTGTTCTGAAGCTAGCAACCCCAACATCAGTAATGAGATAGAGATAGTACATTGGGAACAGAATGAGGTTACCCCACACCATGATACTACTCACAGCCAACATTGTACCTATCGCGATATAACGAACGAATGCATGTCTGAACAGATAAGACACTCCTCCCCTTAAGATAGAGAAGTACTCACCCATATCAGGACGTCCACCATTTTGTGCTCTTTGCTCTTCAACCTCTGGGAAATCGCGGACAAGTCTGAAGACCGCCATAGCAAATACAAAGGCTAGAATCCCCTGAACTTGAAATACCCAAGCTCTCGAGAATACTACTGCCAAGATTCCCCCAGGAATCAACGAGGCAGTCGAAACAATCTGCATGACCATACCCATTCTACCCCAAAAGACACCATACTGCTTCCTGTCATGGTCACCTGGCATAGCTACTCTGTAGTTGTTATCAAACCAGGCGCCCCAAGCTCCGCTAGACTGTGACTGAGCAAAGCCCATCAGTGCGTAAACACCTATGAGATAGGGGAATGGCGTATCGACAGTAACAAATGAGATTAGTATGAAGACAATGCCAAAACAGATTTGAGCACCTGAGATGATATATCGCTGACCTATCCAGTCACCAACTGCTCCGGTTGGGTAATCAAGCAGAATCTGTACAACCATCTGTACAACCACTAGAGTCCCAACAAGGCCCATACCCTGGAGATACATTCCTGGACCCCCACCAAGTGCTTCAGCTACAAAGATCACGAAGAAAGTGGTTGATAGAGTAAATATGACATTGGCTAGTGGTCCCAAGATTCCCATTATTTTTGCCAGTCTGATGACCTTATCAGTGGCATCTGGCAAGCCGAGAAAGGATTTCATCCTACTCATGTTTTTTCAACACTCAGTTTTTAGATTGTGATCTCTGTAAGTTGCTGAAGTTGAAGCCCTCTGTAAGCGTGCATGTTTTGCAGCCTTGTTTGTGATTTCTGTTTCACGTTTCATGTCTATCAACTTCCTACGGATTGCAACGGCCCTCGGATCACACGACGAGGGCCGCTGCAGAATCTCCAACTTAGGAGATTCGGAGATAGGAGATTTGTCTAGTGTAACTCTAATGTGAAATTGCATTGCTCTATTTGGACACGCCAAGACCGGCGTTACACAATGCTCCAAATGACTGGACACAAATCGTCTTGTCCCCACTGGCCAGGCAAGGCTGCTCCGTTGCGAGGTCTCCAGATAGTGTCATAGTCATCATCACGCTGTTTCTACCCCCAAACACAATATAGTTTGTGGGCCACACCATTTTCTATGAATGGTTTGGATATAAACATTTTTCTCAACGCATTATTTTGTATCCCGCACTTAAAATCATAATTTTGTTTATATTTCAAACCAAAATTATACGGATTCGATGGGATACTCATTGAGATCTACCTCCGAAAGTAGACAGCAGCTATTGCGTGGGTTGAGATCTTCTTTGCGTTGTTCTTCTTGACCATGCACCTTACCTCCTGTAGGTGTATGCATGTGTGATGGCATGTGTTTGAAGCACTCGTCTGTGCTTCAGCACAGTTCGGTTATCGTTCTTCGTTAGAGCCATGATGTTTCACAACCTACTATAGGTTGGTCACATGATATGCTGTTTCTGAGACTATCTGACCAGTTCTGTGACCACTCTGTGACCAGACCTTAGTCGTGTCGGGATCGGCAGAAATCAAACAGATTGTCAGATCAGCGCACATCACATCAATCACCTAACGACGGTCATATACGCGTAAGTCAAGGCCTTGGTTGATAGTCCGCGACCTCTCTTGTCCTTCAGCACAGATGTACCTCGTGAGTTAGTTGCTAGAGCCATGATATTTCACAAGAAATACCACTCAGATTTAGTATATATAGCGGAGCCACTTCTTAGGGTCACAGAAGGGAGTCACATATTGTTACTACCATGTACCGCATAGACAAGCATATCAAGGTCAATCTTGGGCAAAAACACAACAAGTCGTGGAAATGTGATTCCAAAATGGCTCCTGACGAACAAACCCGGCAACTAATTGATCATTTCTCTGAGGCCACTCTTCAAGAACTGAAAAGACAGTTTGGTGACAAAGGCGCATCGATGCACAAGCTCTTCACACGCCAATTCAAAATCCATTACAACAACTATGAAGCAATGCTGCCAAATCCCCTCGCAAAAAGACACGGCGTGAACTCTCTCTTTGTTATGGCAGTTGACGACGTGATGTGCGAGGTTAGAGCATCATTCTCTGAACTCAAACAAACCGTTCTTTCGATTTACAAAGCCATGCTCTCAGATTACTTCAAAGAAGAAGTTGCGAAGCTTGAGAAGCAAGATGACCCTTGGAGTGCTTTTGTCGGATGGGCGAGAAAAGGGAATGAGGTCAACTACAACAATGAGTACTTCCAGATTGTCGAGGTTGATCAGGAACCTGGATGTTATGGGTTTGATATTCAGAAATGTCTCTACTTCCATATCCTAAGGGAGGCTGGCAAACCTGAGCTTGGACCTATCATCTGCGAATACGATAGCTTGCTAGCTGCTGCAATTGAATCTTGGATAAGTTTCACCCTTCATGAAACTATAGCGACAGGAGATGAGAGGTGCACATTCCGGTATTGCAAGCAATAATTCTACACGTCTATAAACCAGCCTGACAGTCAGACATATTTAGAGGCAGTAACGAGCCAAGAGTATACTCTAGAGATACACTAGAGGTGGATTATGATGGAGATCAAGAAAATTGCAGTCCTGGGTGCAGGTCTTATGGGTAATGGCATCGCTCATGTCTGTGCTCAGGCGGGTTATAAGGTAAAGATGCGGGACATTGAACAGAAGTTTGTTGATCATGGTCTTGCTACTATAAAGAAGAATCTAGAGAGAGGAATAAAGAAAGGAAAAATCACACAGGAAGAGGTCGATGAGGTCCTTGGCAGAATAGAAGGAGTTTTAGATCTGAAGGAAGCTGTCAAGGATGCAGACCTTGTTATAGAGGCGATTCCAGAGATTGTCAAACTAAAGCTTGACAATTGGAAGGAAGTTGAGGAAGCAGCACCGGAACATGCGGTTTTTGCATCTAATACTTCAAGTATTAGCATAACACAGATGGCTGCAGTGACGAAGAGACCCCAGAAATTTATCGGGATGCATTTCTTCAATCCTGTCCCGATCATGGGATTAGTGGAGATCATAAAGGGACAAGCCACCGATGATGAAACTGTGCAAGTAATAGAGGATGTTTCCAAGAAGGTAGGCAAGGAAACTGTCCTTGTCAACGAGGCTCCGGGTTTCGCAGTCAATCGCATTCTGGTTCCAGCCTTGCTTGAGGCAGTGTTTGCAATTCAGGAAGGAGTCGCCACTGTTGAAGATATGGACACATCAATCCGACTTGGACTAAATTGGCCAATGGGTCCATTGACTCTACTAGACTTTGTGGGTCTTGATACTACGCTCCACATTTCAGATTACTTTGTTGAAGAGTTCAAAGACAGCAAGTATAGAGCACCTACACTGCTTCGAAAGATGGTTCGTGCTGGGTGGTTGGGAAGGAAATCGGGGATGGGTTTCTACGATTACTCAGGAGATAAACCAAAACCAAATAGATTCTGATCATTCTTTGAGACTGGTCCATACAGGATCAGTCGTTTTTCTCTTTTGTATGGACAAGATAAATAGCCAATGTTATCATGGACCAATCAGTGGTGTCCCGCGTGATCTACAAGGAAACCAAGTATATCGGATTTGATGGAACTAGGATGTTCATGGCGCTATGGCGTCCAGATGATGACAAACCAAAGGCACTGGTAATAGCACTTCATGGTCTTGGTGGTCATGCAGGAGATATGAAAAGCATAGGTGAGTATCTCGCTGACAAGGGCATCGCAGTTTTTGCGCCAGACCAACGAGGTTTCGGTCATTTTTCAGGAACTAAGGGACATGTAATGAGTTTCGAGGAGTATGTAGAGGATATTCAAAATCTTGTGATGCAAGTGAAGGACATATATCTCAACAGTATCATGTATCTCTTAGGATCTTCAATGGGGGCAATCAATGCGATCCACTACGTACTTAGATATCCTAGAACAGTTGACGGTCTACTTCTTCAATCGCCTGGTGTTAGCACAAGGGTGGAGATTGGAGCAGGGATGATGACAGGAGCAAAACTCCTGTCAGCATTAAATGTCAAGCGATATTTTGCTATGAACCCTGACTACACAGAATTGTCACGGAGTCCTGAGAATGTGAACCGCCTTGAATCAGATCCTTTACGATTTGATCGCGTCACCGCTCGATTTGCAATGGAGATGCTGAAGGCTTCAAAAGACGCTTTTGCCTCAGCCTCTCGAATCGTGCTTCCTGTTCTTTTACAGCAGGCAGGTGATGACAAAGCAGTGATTCCTGAGAAGAACAGAGAGTTCTTTGACAATTTGAGTTCAAAGGACAAGACATGGTATCTTTATGAAGGTCTATATCACCGAATCCACGAGGAACCTGAAAAGGATCGTGTACTTGGAGACCTCGATGGGTGGCTTGACAAACGTCTTCCCGGCTAGGTCTACTCATTTATGTCTCTCTTGCGAGAATGTCCAAAGATTATGTGGGGAGGAATCAATAACGCAGGTATGCATGTCAATAGAATAATCACCCAATCAAGTGGATTTAGTGGAACGGTCTGGAATATAACAGCCATTGGTGGGAAATAGATTGTAAGCAGTGTGAGGAGTAGAGACAATATTACAGCACCCATAAGGACTTTCGAGCCACGAATCTCAGTCCTCCAGATGGGATGGTACTCATCCCGGCAGTTCCAGACGAACAAGAGTTCAAAACACACAACACTGGCAAACACAGCAGTTCTTCCGTGAGTAAGAACATAATCCCAAGGAGCACTCTGCCAATCTACAGGAGCGAGCTGGGGACCAGTAAGTCCAGGAATCCATCCACCATATGCCCAAAGAGACCACATGAAGACTGTAACCGATGCAACGAATGCGACAAATCCTGCAGTGATTATGAATCCAATCATTCCCCGATCCATCATCTTTGCGCCTGGTTTTCGAGGGGGCCGATCCATTACTCCGCTTTCTGGAGGGTCTACTCCCAAAGCTAAAGCAGGGAATCCATCTGTCGCTAAATTAAGCCATAGTATCTGTATCGCAGTAATTGGTAATGGAAGTCCAAGCATGATTATTGTGAAAATGAGAAAGACTTCATCGAAGTTTGCTGCAAGTAAGAATCGGACAAACTTTCTGATGTTCGAATAGATCTCTCGCCCTTTTTCAACTGCTGAAACGATCGTGGCAAAGTTGTCGTCGGTGAGAATGACATCTGATGCTTCCTTTGTGACATCAGCGCCTCTAATGCCCATTGCGATTCCTACATCAGCTTTCTTTATAGCTGGAGCATCGTTAACACCATCCCCAGTCATAGCTACGACCTGAGAGTTGTGTTTCAGTGCCCTCACTATCTCCAATTTATGCTCTGGAGCGACTCGTGCGAACACATTACATCGCTGAACAGCTTGTTTGTATTCAGCAGGAGACATGTCGTCCAGATCAGCTCCAGTGAGAACCTCACCATCAGCCTCGATCAATCCTACATCACGTGCAATGGCACGGGCTGTGAGTTGGTGGTCACCAGTAATCATGATGGGACGAATTCCAGCGACCGTGCAAATCCGCATTGCTTCGCGAACCTCATCACGTGGAGGGTCAATCATTCCAATCAGACCAACAAAGATGAGGTTGCGCTCGACCTTTTCAGGCTCCCAGCCAGGAATCTCATGGTCGAGTGGACGATATGCAAAAGCTAGTACTCTCAAAGCACCTTCGGCGAATCCAGCATTAATCTCGATGATGTTCTCACGTTCGTCCTGGGTTAACTCTCTGATGTCATCATTCTCATAGATATGTGTACAGAGGGGTAGCAGGACTTCAGGGGCGCCTTTCGCGTTGGCGACAAGATTTCCGTCCTCATCCCGTACAATTGAGGTCATTCGTTTTCTTGCTGAGTCAAAAGATATCTCTGTGATCTCGGTGTTTCTGTCTAGTGTTTCTTGATGTGGAAATCCAGCTTTCTCAGCGAGAACAAGTAATGCACCTTCAGTGGGATCACCCACTACACTCCAGTCAGATTTTCCTGAAGGATCATCTTGTAGGATTGAGTTTGTGCATAACTGTCCAACCTCTAGAAGTTTGACAACATGAGGGTCTCCAATGACATCATAGTCTTCACTAGCTCGGGTGAACTTTCCGGATTTGCAATACCCCACACCTGTCACTGAAATTGTCATTCCATTGACAAACATCGTAGTTGCAGTCATCTCGTTCTTTGTGATTGTGCCTGTCTTGTCAGAACAAATGATAGTTGTAGAGCCAAGTGTTTCCACAGAAGGTAATCTACGTACAATCGCGTTACGTGCTACCATTCGTTGCACACCAATAGCCAGTGTGATTGTCACAACCGCAGGCAATCCCTCAGGAATTGCTGAAACAGCAAGCGCAATTGCAGCGAGAAGGGCTTCCATGATTGTTTCAGCAGCATGTTCCCAAACCTCAGCTCCGAACACAATGATACAGAGAACTATGATTAACACACCTAGTTTTTTCCCGAGATCCTCAAGGTCTAGTTGCAGAGGAGTCATTGCTTTCTCACTGCTTTGGACAAGCTCTGCAATCTTTCCGAATTGGGTTTTCATACCCGTCGCAGTGACAAGTGCTTGACCTTTACCTGAGGTAATTGAAGTCCCTTGAAAGACCATGTTCTTCATGTCACCGACAACAGGGGTCCGAAGATGAATGGGATCAACAAGTTTTCTTACAGAGATAGATTCGCCAGTAAGTGGAGCTTCATCAGCAGATAGTCCTACGGCATAGGAAACTCTGCTATCGGCGGGAATTCGATCACCAGCTTCAAATCCAATCAAGTCACCTGGGACTATTTCGCGAGAGTCAATTACTGTCCAGAGACCGTCTCGTTTAACTCGTGCCTTGGGTGCAGCCATCTCCTTCAACGCTTCAAGGGCTTTCTCAGACCTATACTCCTGAACAAAGCCAAAGATGGCATTGAAGATTACAATAGCGGATATGACAACAGCATCAATCAGACCCGCTTCATGATCACCATTACCTGATGACAGAACAGTTGTGAGAAGAGAAATCATGATAGCTATGAGTAGTATGATCACCATAGGGTCCATGAACTGTTGAAGGAACATTCGTAAAGGATTAATACCTCCAGTCGCAACCAGTTCATTTGCTCCGTATTTGTCCAAGCGCGTTTCTGCTTCAGCACTTGTGAGACCCTCGGGCGTTGATTCAAGACGTCGAATAACGTGTTCGATGTCGTTACTATACCACTCCGTCATTTTGAATACTCCGAGTTAAAAGACACTCGACTCTGAGATAATTAGAGAGCCGATTTTGATTGAACAAAAACCTATCGAAGACGGAAAAAGCTGTTTCGAAAATGTTAAAGAGATGAAGAAAAGAAGCGGCTTACTGCACCAATGGTGAAGAGCATGTCTGAGAAATCAAAGTATAATTTCAAATGTCTAGAGGCGAAGTGTGAAACAAAAGCTTGTCATATTCGACCCAAGGTCATTGTCACAATCAGCGATCTTGGAAGATGGATGTCACAAGGATACATAATGAACATTCTCCCGGGCATCACTATTCATATGCCAGAATCAGAAACTGATTCCTTCTACTTTGAAACAGCTCGAAAACCCTTGGAGAGTGATTCCGAAATAACTGCTTGTATCTTTTACAATGAACAAGCAAACGCATGTGAAATCAGATACAGCAGGCCAATCTCCTGTCAGACATTTCCACTTGAATACAATGGTGAGAAGTATTTCTTGAGCAGTAAAGACTGCCCTGGTGTTGGTCAAGGTGAAGTTAGCAAAGAGGCACTTCAAGAGGCAAGAAAACTAGCTGAGCAGGAGTTCAATGAACGTATAGAATCCACTGCAGCGTTACCAGCCATCTATTCAGTCATGATGAATCAGATACTACGTCAGTCAGCTGAGGCCATGCAGAATCTCTCTGAAGAAGATCGTAAAAAGATGGATGAGATTTTAGCAAAGTCAAGGACTGAAGTTCCAGGTGAGGACACTCCACCTACTGATCAATCTGAAGAAGATCACGAGCCATGAAAGTGAGTAGTTCAGGCCCATCATCACGGATACATACCAGGTCTTCAATTCGAATTCCTAACTTGCCTTCTAAATAGATACCCGGTTCAATACTGTGACACATCCCGGATTTTAATTCCTCAGTGTTTCCTCTGACTACATAAGGAGGTTCATGAACCTCGAGTCCAATCCCATGACCTAAGCGATGCGTGAAGTAATCCCCAAAACCAGCCTCATCTATCACTCGACGAGCAAGTCCATCCGCTGTTCCACATGCCATACCGGGAACAATGTTTTCCTCAGCAGTTTCAACCGCGTGAAGAACTGTGGAGTAAACACGTTCAAGCTCTTCAGTAGGAGAGCCTACCACACCTACACGAGTCATATCAGTATTATAACCATCTATAGTGCAACCGCAATCCATGAGAACTATGTCTCCTCTCTTCAACACTCTATTTCCAGGAGCAGCATGAGGTAATGCGCTGTTCTCACCGAACTGGATTGCTGCAAATGTTGGTTTAGCACCTTGAAGTCGAATCTCTTTGTGAACTAGGTCCTGAACATCAAGCTCAGTCATCCCAACTTGTGCATTCTGGAACGCCTTAAGTACAGCATCATTGATGATATGGCCTGCTTTTTTCATCAATTCTATTTCTTTGTCAGACTTGGTGATTCGCATAGAATCAATCATTGGTGTCAACGATGAAGATTTCGTGAAACCTCCAACAGCCCGTTTCAGCTTCCAATATACACCCAAGGGAGTGCTTGCATCAAACAAAACCGAATAGCCCTCACTCTTCTCACCCAAGCGACTAGCAACAACTGCGAATGGGTCTTCATCCTCCGCCCAAGGGACAATATCCTCGATCCATGTATGAGCTCTGTGATCAGACACCTCAAAGGCTGGGGCAATGATTTGCGGGGTCGAGTCCTTTACAATTAATAGTGCAATCAATCGTTCATGCATTTCATAAGCCAATCCAGCTAGATATTGAAAACTAGCAGAGGGCGTTAGAAAAGCGAAGTCAGCATCGACTGAGTTCAATAGGTGCTGTACTTGTGCAATCCGATCTTTGTAAATGGATTCATCGAGCATAGACTAGCTCTCACAACCTGATGGATAATACAAATCCCTGTACATAATACTGACGGTTAAGACAAGACTGGATGAAGGAACTACAGTTAATAGGAGGTCGAAGCGCCTCCGAACTACAACAATGACTGAGTCAGAATCAAAGACTGAGAGTCCTACAATAAGGAGGCTCCCGGCACGAGCTTATCTAGTTGGGGCACTGACTCAGTTTGGAGTAGGTCTTCATGCACCATTTCTTGTTGCTTACTTGATTGACATGCAAGGGGCTCTTAATTACACCAATTATGCGGAAATTGGAGCTTTCAGAAGTGTCGGAAATGTGGGAAACACCGTTCTTCAGCCTATTTGGGGTGCAACATCTGATAGGGTGAGAACAGCAAAATCATTCGTTGCATTTGGACTGATGTCTGGGCTTTTGGTAGTCTACATGTTTCTTTGGGCTGCAACACCAATTGAGATGATTATCCTCTATGCAATTCAATCAATTCTTTTCAGTATTCAAATACCAACCTGGCTATCCCTCATTGGAGGTCTAATGGATGAGAGTAATAGAGGGGATGAACTTGGAAAGCTGGGACTTGTGACAAACATCGCTTCCTTGATAGCAACAATGATTTCAGGATTTATCGCAGTATTACCAACGTTAGTGCCTTTTCTCAGACACCTGTTTGGCAATCTAGGACCAGTTTTGTTTCCATTCCAATTAGATGAACAGGCTTTCAGAGAGATGTATTATGGTCCATTCTTTTTTACTGCCATCATAGGCATAATCTCTTCTCTTCTATCAATGACGATAAAGGAGAATCCGAGGTCTCATGATGGGCCAAGGAAATTTCCACCTATCCATAGATTGTTGTCACAACCAGGGGACTTTCGGAGATTCTGTTTCATCGCTGTTTTCTTCTCTTTCTCAATGTCAATGGCTTGGCCCTATTTCATTGTGGTTCAAAAGGACTGGTTCTATAGTACCAATCTTGAGATAGCTATAGCGTCTGCATTAATGACATTTTCAACGATTGTATTCACAATCCCATTCGGTAGGTTGAGTGATAAGGTGGGACGAAAACCATTAATTCTACTGGGAAGGGGCCTACTGTTTCTAGTTCCAGTCATGTATGCATTCGCTCAGAACCTGTACCATGTCTATGCTGCGAACATACTCGCTGGTATTTGCATCGCATCAGGAATGAATGCGATAACTGCGTATATCTACGACATCTCACCGGAGGAGGAGAGAGGGTCTCATCTTGCTGTGTATAATACATTCACAGGTATTGTTTATCTCTTTGGATCATTTCTCGCAGGAATCTTGGGACAGGCAATCCTCATTGTTTTTGGAAGTGAGCATTTCTCCGTCTTCTTCATGCTTCTACTTAGCGGGGTCCTTAGATTCTTTGCATCATTCTTTTACCTATTAATACGTGAGCCAAGAAACTATTCGTCTACATTGTGGCTTGAGCTAAGGTCTCTCATTCCCTATCGAAGACATGACGCAGATACTGTCTAAAACAGACATACTTAAGGAGATGTATTAGAATTCACTTGGTTGAACAAAAGAGAGGATTGTATAAGGTTGGAGAAAGCGCCCAGCTTTGAAGATAGTTGGAAGATAGAAATCAGGAGAGGTATTCTTCAATATGCAGTCCTTGCAATTGTTAATCGCCATGAGAAAGGAATTCACGGCTATGGCATCGCGCGTGAACTTGAGGAGCGAACAGATGGTTTGCTCCAAGTGAAAGAGGGAACACTGTATCCTATTCTGCATCGTCTTAAGAAAGAACGATTATTGAATGTTCATACAGAAAAATCAGAATCAGGACCAAGGCGGAAAGTATACGTCCTAACAGGGGAAGGAGACCGCGTGTTTCGACAACTGACGTTACTAGTTGGAGATATCTTTGAAAAACTGGAGGCTCTAAAGGAGTGAGTAATGAAGAGATCGACATTGTAGTTGAGAACTACATGAAAAGGATAGCAAAACTGCTGCCAGACAGCTTTGAAACTGAAGATCTGTTGGAAGACCTGAAATCTCATATATATGAGTCATACAACGAGAAGGTTCTCAAAAGCCCTGATGTGAGCAAACAGGAAATTATCACCGAAGTGTTGGATGAACTTGGAACACCTCAAGAGATAGCAGAAGAATATGGGAAGGATCTGACTGAAGTAGAAAAAGGCAAGAGTTCAGCTGATAGGTGGATCTACTACACTATGCGCTTGATGCTCGCTATCCTAGTTGTAGTCTTGGCTTCGTGGATAGTTTCAATGGTCACAGAAGGTGCTGTTGACTTCATGTTAGCGGTTGTTGTCTTGCTGGCTTTTGCCGTCCTTGAGTGGTTGGTAAGAACTCAACAGACAAAGGATGCATGAACGATGCAGGTTGATACACACTATTTCGATATAGCATCTCCAGAACATACAGAAAAAGTCCTCTCACTCGTGAAGCAGTTTCTCAATGATAACCCTGACATTGAACACATCGTTGTGGCAACAACTGAAGGTGCAACTGGAATTGCCGCAGCTAAGGAATTCCCTGACAAAAAAGTTGTAGTTGTGACTCATCAGACTGGTTTTGCAAAAGAGAACGAGAATGAACTCAGTGAGGAGAAGAGGGAGTATATAGAGTCACTCGGTGCCCATGTTCATACAGCCACACATGCATTTGCTGGTGTTGCGAGGAGTTTCAGAAAAGTGCTAAACACTTGGATGCCAACTGAGATAGTTGCAGTGGGCCTCAAGACATTCGGACAAGGAACGAAGGTCTGTGCAGAGATTGCGATGATGGCGGCTGACGCTGGTCTTGCACCAGTTGACAGAGATGTAGTCTGCATAGGAGGAACCGGTAGAGGTGCTGATACAGCATGGGTCGTCAGACCAGCTAATTCGCATGCTTTTCCAAGATTGAGAATGAAGGCATGCATATGCAAGCCTTTGGGGTTCTAGTGGAAGACATCATCAAACTCAGATAGGTAGTCCTTCTGCTTTTTGCTGAGCTTTTGAGGTATGTGAATGTTCACCCGGACCAGTTGGTCCCCATTTCGCCCATCCTCAGTGTGAACGCCTTTACCCTTCATTCTGAAGAGTGTGCCGCCATCAGTTCCCTTGTTGATCCTGATCTTACTGTTCCCCCACATAGTTGGCACTTCAACCTCTCCTCCTAAGACTGCTATGGAGAAGGGTATGTCAGTTTCCAAGTAGACATGAAGACCTCTCCTTACGAAAGACTGATGAGGTTCTACAGAGAACATCAGAATAAGATCACCAGGAGGTCCTCCTCGTCCTCCAAAGTTCCCACCACCCTGAATTCTTAATCCCTGACCGTCTTCTATGCCTGGAGGGATGGGTACGGTTGTTTCTTTGCGTTCATCTTGGAGACCTTGACCTCTACATTTAGGACATGGTGAGTCAATTGATTCCCCTAATCCACGACACGTAGGACATGTCTGGGCTACACTCATGAAACCGCCCATTGATCGGACCACTTGTCCTCGCCCTCCGCAAGTACGACATTGCGTAGGTGAGGACCCAGGCTTTGCTCCACTTCCACTACATGTTTCGCATTTGACCTTCCGCCTAAAAGCGATCTCCCTTTCCGTTCCAAAGAACGCCTCTTCGAAACTAAGTGGTATTGTCATTCGTAGTGTTTGACCAGGAGGAGGTCCAGCTCTACCTCTACGACCAAACCCCATGTCTCCAAAACCACCAAATCCTCGGAATATAGAACTGAAAATATCCCCAAAACTATCCATATTGATACCCTGGAAATCCGCAGTACCATACCGGTCATAGTTTGCACGTTTCTCAGAGTCACTCAAGACATCATATGCTTCGTTTATTCTCTTGAGTTTCTCTTCGGCACTTTTTTCAGGGTTGCGATCTGGATGATACTCTTTGGCTAGACGGCGATATGCTTTCTTAATTTCATCCTGGGTTGCGCTACGGCTAACCCCTAGAATGTCATAGTAATCATCTTCAGCCAAAGAGTATCACCTAACGTTTTGCCTTAATCGAGATCTTCGAAGTCTACATCCACAACTTCTTCCTCATCTTCTTGGGAATTCTGTTCTGGTGTCGAACCGGGTGCGCCAGCTCCTGCAAATTGACTTGGATCAAAGCCTGCGGCTCCAGGTCCTGTAGCTCCGGGCCCAGCACCACCATATACCTTCTCAGAAATCTTGTAGATTATCTGTTGGAGTTCCTCAGTGCCAGTTTTCATCTTCTCCAAGTCATCTGTTTCTATGGCTCGTTGCAACTCTGCTGCTTTGGTCTCAAATTCCTTTTTCAAGTCTGCAGGGACTTTGTCTCCCAGGTCTTTGAGCATCTTCTCTCCTTGATAGATCATCTGATCAGCCATGTTACGTGTTTCAACTGCGTCTTGACGCTTGGCATCTTCCTCTGCATATTTTTCTGCATCTTTGATCATTCTGTTAATGTCTTCATCTGATATGTTTGTGCTAGCAGTTATAGTAATAGACTGTTCATTACCAGTTGCAGTATCCTTTGCGGTCACATTGACTATACCATTTGCATCAATATCAAATGTCACCTCTATCTGTGGAGTTCCACGAGGTGCAGGAGGAATACCGACAAGTTGGAACCTTCCAAGAGTCATATTGTCTGCAGCCATTTTTCTCTCACCTTGCACAACGTGAATGTCAACAGCTGTTTGACCTGTAGCAGCAGTTGTGAATATCTTGCTTTTCCTTGTTGGAACAGTGGTGTTACGGTCTATGAGAGGGGTTGCTATGCCACCTAAGGTTTCGATACTGAGTGTAAGTGGAGTCACATCAAGCAGAAGAATATCCTTTACATCTCCTGAAAGAACTCCGGCCTGCGCAGCAGCACCCAGAGCTACGCATTCATCTGGATTGATACTCTTGTCGCCTTCCTTACCAAACAGGTCGCGGATGACCTTCTGAATCATTGGCATTCTGGTCGCACCACCAACAAGCAGAATCTTGTTAATTTGCTCCGGCTCAAGTTTGGCATCGCTAAGTGCTTGGCGGATTGGACCAACAGTGTCATCAACAAGATCATCTGTCATCTTCTCGAATTGAGAACGTGAAAGATCCAAATTGAGATGTTTGGGTCCACTCTCATCAGCAGTGATGTATGGAAGATTGATGTTTGTCTGCATCACAGTTGAGAGTTCAATCTTGGCTTGTTCTGCAGCATCACGTACACGTTGCATCGCGGAGAGATCCTTAGACAAGTCAACACCGGTCTGATTCTTGAACTCGTCTACCATCCAGTCGATGACTCGCTTATCCCAATCATCACCTCCAAGTTGTGTATTACCACTTGTAGATAGTACCTCGTAAACAACTTCTCCATCTACCTCACCGATGTCCAGAATTGAAACGTCAAATGTTCCACCACCTAGGTCGTACACTAGAGTCTTGACTTCCTTGCTCTTGTCAAGTCCATATGCCAAAGCGGAAGCAGTTGGTTCATTTACGATTCTGTCAACTTCAAAACCAGCAATTCTTCCCGCATCTCTAGTAGCCTGCCTTTGACTGTCATTGAAATACGCAGGTACTGTTATGACTGCTTTTTCAATGGACTCACCAAGAAACGCCTCAGCATCTTTCTTCATCTTGGTCAATATCATTGCGGAAATCTCTTGGGGAGTGTATTCCTTGTCACCAATCTTGACTGTGTAATCCTGTCCCATCCTTCGTTTAATTGAGCGCACAGTTCGCTCAGGCATTGAAACAGCTTGTCGCTTAGCAAGCTCTCCCACTATAATTTCGCCTTTGGGCGTGATACCAACAACAGAGGGAGTTAGCCGCTTTCCTTCAGCATTTGGTATAATGGTTGGTTTTCCACCCTCCATATACGCAATGCCAGAGTTGGTAGTCCCTAGATCAATTCCTACAATCTTACCTGCCATTATTTTTCACCATCTTTATCTGAATCGTCTTTTTTGTCTTCTTCATTATTTGATTCGACAGTAGTGTCCTCGTGCCGATTCACACAGACTACCGCAGGACGTAAAACCTTCTCTTTGAGCATATAACCTCGTTGAAACTCCTCAAGTATCACACCATCAGGTTTCTCTGGATCATACATTCTCTGCACTGCATGTTGATAGTATGGATCGAACTCCAGTCCGACTGACTCAATTGGACGGACTCCTTCCGAAGACAGCATCTTTTCAAATTGCTGCTGAATTGCACTAATACCATCCTTAGCTGCCTTTGGATCCTTCACAAAGTCCATCTCAATTGCTCGTAGGAGATTATCATAGACGTCAATGACTTTCAGAAGAATGTCTTCACTTGCGAATTTGGCTACATCGGAAAACCTGGCATCCATGCGTTTTCGATAATTATCAAACTCAGCTTGTAATCTCTGGAGTCTATCTAAGAGGTCTTTTGACTTTTTACACTCCTCATCAATTTGAGAATACAGTGGATCTTCGGGAGAGATCTCAAAGATATCCTCATCCTCGACATCATCATCCGAGAGGTCTATCTCAATGTCCGGATCCATCTTCTCATCTTTGTGCATTACGGGGTCACACTGCCTATTCGTAGTAATCACTGACCAACAAACCATTTAGAAAGGGATCGTAAGTAGGGCACTGATTTGAACATTCAGCTCCCCTTGGTGACTCGGGCGAAACCTCTGTTAAACATAGAAAAACTTTTCGACGAGGCAAATTTGAGACCGAAAACAACATCTAGGGGATTCTATCAAGTTCAGATGACATGTCAGACATAGATGCCATGAAACGGGCAAGAAAGCTGGTTGCCAAGAGTCAGAAGATAACTGCACTAACTGGAGCAGGTATTAGTGTTGACTCAGGAATTCCGGATTTCCGCTCAGAAGGGGGGCTTTGGGAAAGATATGACCCCCATGAGTATGCCACCATAGAGAGTTTCATGGCCAATCCTACCAAGTTCTGGACAATGGGTAGGGAGCTTGCTGAAACAATTCTCAGAGCAGAACCAAATGCAGCTCACAAAGGTCTCGCAAAACTGGAAAGCATAGGGAAGCTAATTGGAGTCATTACTCAAAATATCGATAATCTACACCAATCTGCTGGGAGCAAGAATGTCATAGAACTCCATGGAAATTACCTTCGTGCGTTCTGCATAGATTGTAATGCTGAGTATGTTGGAGAAGCTGTTCATCAGAGTGTTGTAAATGGAGAGATTCCACCTAGGTGTGAGAAATGCAACGGTGTTCTGAAATCAGAAGCAGTTTTGTTTGGGGAACCATTGCCAGAAAATGCAATGTCAGAAGCTATGAAACTTTGTCGTAATACAGATCTCATGCTTGTAATCGGTTCGAGCCTCACAATCTATCCCGCAGCATATCTTCCTCAGCTTGCTAAGAATGCAGGTGCAAAGATTATCTTGGTGAATCTTGAAGGGATAAACCGCGACGGAGTTGCGGACATTGTGTTGAAGGGGAGAGCTACTGAGGTCATTTCTAGCCTCATCGATTACTAGGTAGATATCGTGAACCCAAACCAGGAGTATACACCAAGTCCGATTGGGACAACGATTACAGAAAGAAAGATGGTGATTCCGCCAAGAATGTACAGATTATTGTCCATCATCCACAAGCCAAGATACGAGAACGCGTATGATATCACACAAGCTGCAAATCCTAGTACAATTACAGGAGCAAGCGGTAGTGCAATAGCAAGATATCCTCCTGCCTGACTCCAAAGAACACCTCCAATTCTCAATACAACATATAACCCACGAGTCATTAGATAGAATATGATTGATAGGAAGATTCCAATCTGTGAGAATGTTAAGCGTGCAGGAACAAATACCTTCGACATAGGAACCTATCATGTCGTGTCCCTTTTTACGCTTTCGCGATTGAACAATGCGAATGTCTAAATCGGACGATGATTCCCGTGGAATCCTAATGACAAGCACATCTTGGAAACTTTCCAGCATAGGACAGCTGTCTATTTTACTTGAGGCTAGCTCTCCAAAGCCGGGGAATGTTAACAGACAGTTTGGATTCTCAGATACTGACTATCGACATTTCTTAGCTAGTGCATCATTGATTGCTAGAGGACTCCATCTGAGCGCTAGTCGTGGAGAAGCATTATCTAATGGCACAATTGATTCCTCAGCCATTAAAATTGGAAACTTAATTCATGAGTGCACCTATGACACTTTTACTGGAATCAACACACGAAACACAATTTTGGGAACAGTACTCCTTTATGTACCACTTGTTGTCGCTACTAGTGCAGCGTTGAGTCAGGAGGGAAGATTCTCGATTAAGAATCTTCAAAGATGGTTGAAGATCATTACAGAAAACACAACAGTCGACGATACATTGAATCTCTACAGGGCATTTCATCTTGTAAGAAAAACTAACCCAAAGGTAGAGGAGTCAGCTAGCTGGACAGACAAACACAGTAGATATGATATAGATAATCCGGATGTTATGTTTAACATCAGTGAGGATGAACTTACATTATACGACCTCTTCAAAATGTCAGCAGATGTTGATGAGATTAGTGGTGAGTGGGCAGATAACTTCAAACTGACGCTTTCTCAGGTCTTTCCATATCTTGACAGGATAGTGGACAATCTTGAAAACCTTGAGGAGGGTATTGTGCAGACTTTCGTCTGGTTGTTATCCTTACGACCGGATGGTCTTATTGCCAAGAAAGCTGGGGAAAAACGAGCTGAGGAAATCCGTACCCTTGCTGAGAAGACCATGAATGCTTGGAACCATGACACGGGATCACTGGAACTCATGAGGAGTCTGGATGAAGAGCTTCGGAGAGAGGGAAATATATTGAACCCTGGAACAACTGCAGATTTGGTATCAGCAGGAATATTCTGCAAGCTTGTAGCACTCGATTTTCAATGAGCTTAACCTATTACTCCACTGTATACGATTGCTGCAAGAATGAAGAGCAATATTGCAGACGGTATCAGCATCATCTGACCCTCTTTTCTCTTCCTCAACCTCGCTTCATTGTTTGGACCCAGAAAATATGCTAGGATTAGTATGATTCCAAGAATAACGAAAAATGCAGCCAGTCCTTCATGAGCCATTAATACAACCTAAACGTTGGACCTAATGCAGGGTTATTAACATAATCCTCGCATATCTATGAATTATAAAAGAGCGGGGTGCTCAACACTACATCTGTAGCGTGGAGCAGGTGAGGTTTATGAAGGGGACTCACACTAGAACCTGTCTGAAGACATGTTCGAACTTCATTCTTAGTTCTCTTGCTCGTTCCATGTCAGCAGCATACAAGGGTTGACGCATATCAGTTAGGTTTGGTATCTTCTTGCACAACTTTTGCCCCATGAGTTTCCTCAAGGCAAAGCTAACGGTTCGTGGTGCAAGATCAACCCGACTGCTGATGTCCTTCGGTGTCATGGGACCTTCGGTAGTTAACCGATCCAAGACAATTATCGCGCTGCGTGGTAGTTCGATGGACATCTGGTATATACCATCCCCTAAGTGGCGGGTCTTTCTGTTCCCATCTACTAATTACACGATGCAATTAATAAACAAACGGTTTGCAGCAGTCTTCTACAAATAAGCGTATCTACTCACAGGTGAGAAGTATATTTTTCGCATTATCAATAGTTAACGGTTGAAAGAATGGCCCGATGGTCTGAAAGACTGTGGCATTTGGGAGATCTGGCCTGAATCAAATCGAAGCTTAAGTTCCTTGACCTTCTCCATATCAATGTGGTAGATTGGTTGACGCATGTCAGCCAAATTGGGAGTCTTTCGAATTACCTGTTCACGGACTAGTGTTCTAAGTGCAAAGGAAATTGTGCGTGGAGCAAGCCCAACCTTCTCGATAATAGTCTTTGGAGTCATTGGACCCTCAGCTACAAGACTTCCGAGAACCAAAATTGCACTATTTGGAAGTTCGACAGCCATTCAGACTCACAATCCTACAACATTTCTTCATTGCTTCATCGAATATAAGCGGTCTGTTCTCAGCATGATGAATCATATGCACCTCTATGGGAGGATTCAAGAGCTTCTTACTTTCATCAACCTCGATCAAAATGACCCAGAAAGTGTTTGTCACAAGGAGAATTCCTAAAGAAGGTCTAGACTTGATAACTGGAAGATTCGAGGTCGAAGTTTGGCCTTCTGAAATCCCTCCTAGTAGGGAGGAGATCATAGAAAAAGCGGCTGCCTGTCAAGGTCTGGTCACTCTCCTCTCTGACACGATTGATGCTGAGTTGATTGAGGAGTTGCCTAACCTTTTGGTGATTGCTCAGTATGCTGTAGGATATGATAACATAGATGTGAAAAAAGCCACGCGTAGAGGAATAATCGTGACAAACACTCCAGACGTGTTAACAGAAACGACTGCAGATCTTACATGGGCTTTGGTCATGTCTACTGCCAGGCGAGTAGTCGAAGCGGATAAGTATGTTCGAAATGGTCAATGGGAGGTTGCATGGGGGCCGCAGCTTCTTCTTGGTATTGATATTCATGGGGCAACACTAGGTATTATCGGGATGGGACGAATCGGACAAGCAGTTGCGCGACGAGCGCAGGGATTCAATATGAAAGTGCTCTATCACTCTAGAAGTCACAATGAAGAAATAGAAGTCATTTCGGATTTGGTCGGAGCGGAGTCTACAGATCTTGAAACATTACTGTCGGAGTCAGACATTGTGACTATACACGTTCCATTGACAGCAGACACACATCTTCTGATAGGCGAGAAGGAGCTTGATATGATGAAGACAGGAGCTATTCTCGTGAACACGAGTAGAGGACAAGTAGTAGATCAAGATGCGCTATACGATTCATTATCTTCTGGCCATCTAGGTGGTGCTGGACTAGATGTTTTTCGAGTTGAGCCAATCCCAAAGGATAGTCCACTTTTGGGTCTCTCAAACGTTGTGCTTGTACCTCACATTGGGAGTGCGAGCAAGGATACAAGAACAACCATGGCTGTCATGTGCGCTGAGAACATCATCGCGGCTCTTAATAACAAGAGACCACCAAACATTGTCAATCCGGAGGTACTATGAATGAGCAATGAGTTATTCGAGAAACTCAAGTCCAGACAATCAATAAGGAAATTCTCTACAGAATCAATCCCTGATTCAGATATCGAAGATATCGTGAATCTAGCTAGAACAGCTCCAAGTGGTGGAAATCGCCAACCTTGGAGGATTATTATTGTAACAAGGGATGAACTGAGGAACAAGCTTGTTACTGCAGCCTACAATCAGACGTTTCTTGGAGTGGCTCCTGTTGTCTATGTCATATGTGCAGTACCAGAAGAATCTGCTGAGAGATACAAAGAGCGGGGTAGGAGTCTGTACACTCTTCAAGACACTGCAGCCTTGACATTGAATATATTGTACGGTGCTCATCTTCATGGATACGGAGCATGTTGGGTAGGAGCTTTCAATGAGGGTGAGGTGTCGAAAGTACTCAATATCCCGTCACATATGAGACCTGTAGCCATGGTTCCAGTTGGGAGAACTGATGGCAATCTTCCCCCTCTTCGAGGCCGCAAGAGTCTGTCAGAAATTGTTGTGAGAGAGAAGTTCGATTAACCATAGTCTTCTCTCTGGATTCACCTGATACTATTCTCAGTGGAAATCTCATTGAGGTCCAGAACAGCAACTCTGGTTTTGTCTACACTTCAAGGTAATGGAAAAAAAAGAAGGGGGGTTGGGGGCAAAGCCCCCAAATCCGTTAAACTATACCTGTGACAGTCACCAACTACTTCTTCCTGATTAGGAAGAGTATGAGCAACACAACGACACCGACACCAATACCACCAATAAGGCCGATGAGTAGTGGATCAATTCCTTCAGTCGGTGTTGGGGTAGTGGGTACTGTTGTCGAAGATGTTGTCGAAGATGTTGTTGACGAAGATGTCATAGGTTCCACATCACCTGCAGTGAACGGTCCTGAAACTCCGTCGCCGAAATCACCGGGCCAGTAGTTGGCCTCGTCGTCTACAGCGGCTAGACCTGGTGGATCAGAGAAGTCAAGACTGAATGCTCTGATTCTGTACAGGTAGTCGGTCTTCAGGAGGAATCCAGATGAATCCCAGACATAGAAGGTTTCAGTCAAGTTCCTAGCAAGTACTTGGAACGAGATACCATTATCGGCGCTCAGCCAGACTGAGTAGTAGTGGACATCGTCAGCGTTCAGGTCAGTGACATTCCATGTGAAGTTGTATCTGTTGCCCGATAGAGCAACAGGAGCTTCCACAATCACCTTAGGTGCGAAGAAGTTACCAATGAAGATGTTTGATATTTCGACACTGTACCTAAGGTTGGTTCCTGTATCGCTGTCGACTAGCACAGAGTAAGTCTGGTTAGCTAGTAAGAAATAGGTATCCATCTCGAACTCATTGGTATCGTAGGCTCGAGCTGGTTCTAGACCAAGTCGAGTGTCAACAGTCAGGTAGTAGTAACCACCGTCCTGTGCGTAGTTCAGGATACCGATGTCGAGATCTCCATCACGGTCAGAGGTGAATGAGTCTGTTTCAGGATGGTCACTTGAGGCCATGTCAACCAAGTTGTTGGCATAGGTCCTCTGGTCCATCGGAGTGTCAGACCACCAAGCCATGAAGTCGTTATCTCCGCCGTCAAAGTCACCGATTAGGCGAACGTTGTCACCCTGAGTGATGCCTGTAGCAGTTTCCCAAGCGAACTGTGCTGGATCAATAGTACCTGAGAATTGACCACCCGGATCGCTTGGTATGACGTTGAGGCCTTCAGCGTAGAAGAGTGTTCCATAAAGGATCTTCATCTCAACTGAAGTGATTCCGAACTCAGGCATACCTGGGTTCACACCGTCAGTCCATGTTGCCTTCATCATGACGTGGTCTCCAGCTGCGCTACCACCAGTGGTGATAGGCTGTGGTACGAGCTGGTCTCTGGATGTCCAGCTCAAAGCTAGAGTTGGCTCATCGAGAGCTGCCAAACCGACAACAGTCAGCGTGAAGTCCTCGGGTATGTCCATGCCGTCGAGTGCGTTCAGACTGGTGTAAATGATGTACATTCCAGTCGTTCCTTCAACGTCAGCAATGGCAAGTGATGAGGTTGTAGTAGACTTGACCGAATCGCCTGAATGAGCCATTTCGGAACCAGTCATGTCAACGATTGCGACATCCATGTCAGTGTCGGCGTTGGTCCAGTTAATCCTAGCAGCGAGGAAGTTCACTGTAGCATTAGTCAGGTCAACGACGAATGTCATGTGGTCAGCAGAGCGAGCAGTATAGTATGAGTCCCAACCAGCAGTGACTGCGCCATGCTCGTATGGTGTCTGGACCGCTCCAACGCCGTTAGCGATTTGCATCACTGAGCCAGCTGTGTCGTATGTAGCATAGACCAGATAGCTGTAGGGCAGCTTGAAGAGGTGAGTACCATTGTTAGCAACAACGAAGCCCTGATGGACACCGTACTCTGGAGTTCCAGGGAACGACAGTGTGACATCAGTGTTACCTGCATTGTCTGCGAATGCAATGTTCGTATCAGCAGCTAATGTCCAGGTCTGGACAGTTACTGTCAGGGTATTACCAGCTGTGTATGGCCAGCTCCAGATGTTGTCATCGTGGACCGATATGATTGGTGTGTTCGGGAAGAGGTTACCGAGACCGCCTGGATGAGCCAGGTCAATCTTGAGAACGTTTCCAGTTCCACCAGCATATTGCCATCGTGTCAGCTCGTCACCTTGTCCTGTAGTTGCATTGTAGTAGTCAGGGATACCGTTTGCTGGATCGTTATCAATCCAGTCGAACACGAATGCCCACATGCTGTCATCCTCAAATGTGGCTTGATCGCCAGTGATTGAGATTGTAGCATAGTTGGAGCCAACAAAGTTGGAATAAGATCCAGTTGAAGCTGCCTCCATTAATGTGTTCAGTTCCATGTATCCAGCCAAGGTCCTGTCATGACCATAGGATGTTGTTTCATTGTAGATGTAGGTTTCAAAGGTGAATGATGTAGTTTGGTCAGCAACGTATTGCTGTGCACTCCATGTCATATCGCCATAGACCCAGTTGTCACCTTGAACGGTTAGTGTCACCGTATCAAAGGCATCTACAAGACCGAAGAAGAGGTTTCCATCAGCAAAGTTGCCAGGTGGCGTTGTTGTGTTGATGAAAGTCTCCAGCATGTATGGGTTCATGTCGTAAGCCCAGGCCTCAGCAATAGAGGTGCCCCAGGTTCCGATTGAATCCTCGGTGTAGAATGTGTATCCACGGTTGTTGACAATGAAGTCAATAGCTGCCCATGCGTTAATGACACCATGACCCTGTGCTAGACCATCCATACCAATGTCATCAGCAGTGCTCTGCATGATGTACTTGACCTCATCAGGGGCCAATGCTGGATTAGCATCGAACATCAGTGCCGCTAGACCAGCTGCCAATGGACAAGCCATTGAGGTACCAGCGTACACTGCGTATTGATCCCAGCCGCCATAAACGAGGCTCAGGATAGCAGATCCATAGTATGGTACGAATCCATAGTTGTTCCTTCCAGGAGCAAGGACGTCTGGCTTCGGATATCCAAGGGTCAGAGGACCTCTGGATGAGAAGTCAGCAATCTGGTCAAAGCCCTGGCCTGGACCATATGCGTCATTGAACGTGTGGTAGCTTGTTGATGCACCCACGTTGATTATCTGTGGTGCTCTTGGCGGAGTAGTTGTACCGTAGCCTGGGCCAGAGTTACCCGCTGAGAAACACTGAACCATACCTGGATACGTTGCATTGAAGAATCCAGGAGTTGCCATTGCGGCATAAATCAGTGAATACTGACCCCACAGCTCATAGTACTGTGCTGCTACCCAACCCCAAGAGTTGCTTGTTATTTGTGCTTGGTGTGCGCTGTTCCAATTCCACTCCCAATAACCGGAAGTGTCGTTAATATCGAAACCCGCAGCGTAAAGCATTGAGTTAAACTCTGCAGCGATTCCTACTGTCATGATACCCATGATTTTTGCACCAGGTGCAATACCTTGTAGGACCTCGCTGGTGCCGTTTGTACCGACCGGATATGTTGTTGGCTGACCTGCAATCTCACCTGATACAAAAGTACCGTGTGAGTTGCCATCGTACATGATACCAATAGCACGACCACTAAGACCAATACCATCGATCATTCCAAGACCGAAGATGTTGCCTTCGTAACAGTGTGCCAAGGTTCCAAGTCCAAAGCGTTCTCCATCAGCGTAATCGAAGTACATGTTCAGGTGGTTTTCATTACCATCAGCCATGTACATGTAACCAGCGTTGTAGTCGTCGACGAAGCTCCAGTCACCTAAAGCATTGAAGTAGTCCCAAGAAGCAGTTTCATTGAAGTCGAATACACCCCAGTTGATGTTAAGATTCCAGAACTCAGTGTGTGCACGGGTTGTGTTCCAGTCCACGAGGATCGTGTCACCATTTAGTACGAGTACTGGTGCAAAGACCTTCATGTATGGATCCCCACGCTGCTGGAATGCATAACCAGCTGTGTAGTATGGAACTGTCTGATTTGTGCCAGCAGTTGTGTTCACATCAATTGTGAGTGCGGGACCAGCTTGACTCAGTGATGGATCAGGAATCTCAAAGTCCTGCCTCATTACGTTGTTGTAGAAATCAGTCAGGTTAGCTTGGTTTGGATATGCGTCACCCCACCAAGCGGCGAGGTATGCATCAATGAACCAATCCAAGTGTGAGAGGCCACCCTGATTGTTTACATAGGGGCTTCCATGCTGATTTGAACTCCAGTCGATGTACCACTTGCCTGTTGCACTGTCTTGATAGCTGAGCATGTTCCAGCTTGAGTAATCAAGAAACGCTGTAACATTTTCAACAACAGTTGCGTTAACTCGGTAGAGTGATACAACAAAGCCGTAACCTGTTGGGTCATAGCTTGTAGGCAGACCATCTGAACCAATGTCCATTGTACCGACTAAGCCTGCATGGCTAAAGTCGACACCTGTGTCAACTACACCTACTGTTACGCCAGTACCATCATATCCTGCAGCCCAAACTTGATCTGCGCCGATATGAGGATTAATTGCATAAGCCTCTGGCTCAGATACGGTGGGTGGGGATAGATCAGGCCTGGGTTCTACGCCGGTCGTTGTCTCCTTAAAGAGACCGTCGGCAAATGCGGTTACTATACCCTCGTAATTTTCGAGTGCGGTCACAGCCTCGGGGCTAGTAATGAAACCATTAGCAACAGTCATGGCGCCGATTTCAACTTTCCAGTTGACATCAACAATCTCTTCAAGAGATGCCATATCTGAGCCGGTTTCTACGGTTACAAGGATACCCATGTGACCAGCATCATTACGGGTCACTGTATTTGGTATATATCCTGTATCCCTATAACTAGCGAGAACTGAACCGATCGGTCCTGACTCCTTCTGTGTTTCGACATATCTTTGAATGTCCAACATCAATTCTTCAGGAGTAGGAACATTGGGATTAGCAACCGGTTGAACGTGACGTCTTGGTGTGAAAGGTACAAAGACCATGCTGACAAAAAAGACAGCAATCAGCGCCATGACGCCAGCCTTCTTCAGGTTGTTCATGTTTATTTTTCTCCTCACGTGTCTGTAGAGAACAACCATGTCCAGAAAAGCACCATCTCCGCTTAGATGATGTCCACTGGACGCAATAAAACCTCCAACGTTCATCCAGTGGGATGAACGTGTCTCCTCTTTCAGCGTTCTCCACGGGTATGTGATTAGACTTCGCAGCCAATTTGTCTCTATTAAGGATTGTGCAATAAATGTACTAAAATCTACTATCCATTTATCCCTATCATCCCATGAACAAGTCAAGAAACTTCAGAAGAACGAAATAAGGGTGGATATCGCTTCATATAGAACAAAGACGAATATGAGGCTCAGAATGGGTCAATGTGTACGCAAATACACCTCATTCTCAATTCATCTGATGATCTCTTGAATAAAGTTTGGTATTTATCCCCGAACCATTTTTTTAATTGTGTCAACAACTTCGTTGACCATGATGATTGCACCAATCATCTCAATCTTTGGTTCTTCACCATGAGTGTCCCCGACCTCTCGAGCGACTCGAGTCATAGAACGACCAAGGCTTTCAATCAATGCAACCAGTGCTTGCTTTCCACCATCACTCTGATTACTTGATTCTACCTGGGAGATCAGTTCAACAAGATCAGATATGACACTTTCAGAAACCTCAGAGGCGGTTTCCGCTCTCCGACTAAGATCCTCCCACTTTGTTTGTGCTTCCTTCAGCTTACTTGAAAGCTCTGTTACAATGTTTTCATCAACTGGAGCCGTAGAGGGTCGTGATGCGCCTTCAGCGGCGATTCGTAGGTCAGCAATCTCAGTCTCAAGTGATTCAATCAGCGCATCTTTCATCTTGAGCTGCTCTACGATCCCTTCATCAGAAACTGATGCAGCTACAGGGCCAGCCTTGAGTTGCTTTTCCATCAGTGCGATTGATGTTTCACGCTCACCAACTTCAGCCTTGATTGCCTCAAGCTCACCTTGAAGTGTAGTGAGGGAGTCCTCTTTCTCAGAAACGAACTCATTGAGTCGTTTGCTCTCAGCTTCAAGCTTCTGAAGCTCATCCTTTGAGCTCTTAGCTTCATCTTTTAGACTCTTGAGTTCGTCGTTTAGCGAAACGAAATCAGGGTCAGGAGGAGAGATAACATAGTAGCCAATGATTGACAGACCCACTATGAATCCCAAGATGTAGAGAAGAGAACTTAGAATAGAACCAAAGAAGAGGTCTGACAGAAGTTGTAGAAAGTTTCCGAACAAGCTTGCTGATCCAAAACCATATAGTAGTCCGAATGTGGAATATAGAACAGCAATCAAAGCAACACCAAAACTTAGGATTCCAATGAATATCAGACCATTTCGCTTTGTAGCATTTTGAGGTAAATGTCGTTGGTAGAGAAATAGCAGAATTGCTAGTGTTAATAGTGGAACAACATAAGGCAACGATGCAACAATATCATCCATCGGAGCCTCAAATACAGCAAGTAATTCGTATCCGACAGATGTCGAGTAGGTAACCATTTGGAATCCTCCTTATTGACGCAAGAACCTGAGTCGTCTTGGAGGATAAAACTATTCTTTGTATTGCTTTGTAATATAGAGAGGCATGTCCGGTTCTAGAAATTTCCGGACGCAGCCCTGATACTTAGGTTATTTTCTCCAGAGCGCAGCTTTCTCAGCCTCATGATCAGTCACTGCAATCTCCAGAGCCTTGAGGAGTCGAGTTGCTTCTTCGATTGAAAGGAGAAATGAACCCTTTATGTTTCTGTCCTCGCCAATCGAAACTCGAATCTTACCATCGTTGACCCATCCTTCATCGGTCTGTTCTGGCATAGAAACTTGAATTTCCAACCAGGTCCTTCGGGTTTCTTTGGTTTCACGGTCCTCAAAGAAGTGCTTTAGCTGAAGGCGTCGCTCATATGCGTGTTGTTTTGCACCCATCTTGTTGATACACTCCGTTCTTGGGCGGACTAGTTGTCTGCCCTCACTATATCTTAAGTGTGAAACCATTTACCCACGTCTCTCGGAGTTTCCGAGCTACCGCAGTTCGTGCGACTGCAGCAGTTAAGCACTCAAGAAAACCCTTATCTTATGTCCAGAGTTGGTGCGATTGGAAGGACATTCTAAAATGCCAGCTATCCACAAACCACATACTCGATATCTTACTGCAATTGCGATTCTAATCCTAATGTTCACGCCGATTGCTATTTACTCAATAGGAATAGAAGTTGATAACAACCAAAGAATTGCAAAGATTGGTATGGATTTGATTGATGCACTCTCTACAATGAATTCAGATAGTCGTGTTTCAGTAATCATCGAGTTTCCGGATGAAGTATCAGCTGATAAGAAGGTTGAGATCATCCAAGCTGCTGGACTCGATAGTGTCAAAATTCGATATTCCTACCAACTCATTCCTATGATCTCACTCACTGTCAAGGTTAGTGAGTTTCAACAGCTATCTGAGATAGAAGGAATCAAGAGAATCACGCTCAATCATGAATGGCAGGTTCTAGATGAATCTGCTCCAGTTGAGAACTATGTCCTCGCTGATAATGGTAATGGGTACGTTCATTTTGATACTATACTTAGTGCGGACCAGATGTGGGCGGAGGGCTTTAATGGCACAGGTATTACTATTGCGGTCTTGGACAGTGGAGTTTGGGGGGGTCATCCCGATCTTCAAGACAGGCTAATTGGATTCAAGGATCTGATTAATGGCCAAGATGATATGAATCCAGCAGACGGGATAACAGCATACGACGACAATGGTCATGGAACTGCTTGCGCATGGAATGCAGTTGGTGATGGAACTGCAAGTAGCGGTGAACTCATGGGGATTGCGCCGGGAGCGAACCTCTTGGCCATTAAGGTGCTTGATTCAGCAGGAACTGGTGAGGATGATGTCATAGCTGATGGAGTCGAGTTTGCCATACAACAGAATGTCGATGTCATAAGCATAAGCCTTGGAGGAGAATGGGCAGACAACATGTTCACAGTTGAGCCAACGGTCAGACAGATAGAAAACGCAATTGCTGCAGGTATCTCAGTGGTGGTAGCGGCCGGTAACTCTGGACCCGCAGCTTACACAATCAATTCTCCTGGAGTGGCTGAGGAAGCGGTAACAGTCGGTTCGTCTTACGGTGATTCGGGAGTAGTTGCATTCAGTAGCGTTGGACCAATATTGAGAACAAATTCGGATCCTATAGGGTATACTGCAAAACCAGATGTGGTTGCGCCTGGAAATCTAGTAGTTTCTGGGAGAGGTAACAATGCTGATGAACTTGAGTATCCAGTGTATAATAGCAGTCAGTATGGTTCTAGTTATACTAGATGGTCTGGGACTTCTGCCTCAACTCCTCTTGTGGCAGGATTGATTGCTCTGCTAATGCAGAAGCATCTGGCACTCACACCAGTCGAAGCAAAGGTGGCTTTGATGAGTACAGCCACTAATCTTGATGCAGATCCGATGAGTCAAGGATGGGGACTACCTAATGTTACTATGGCATCCCAATTACTGACTGATTCTTCTAGAGATATTACACTCATGACCCCTCGAAGTCTTCCGACACTTCCATGGAGCTCACAAGTTCTAATTGTTGGAGATGATCGACCACCTCAAAATGTCACGGTGATTTCAACACATTCAGTAGGCATGGTCGACATCACTATATCTGGTAATGCAAGTGCGTTCCTAGAAACCAATGTTGACCAGATATCTGTACCAACAGGTTACTCTTACTTCGGTGTTGCCCTCTCAGTACCAGAGGATGTTCCACTCTCTGCTGTTGGTGTATACACTGGTCACCTCAACCTTACACAAAACAGTGATGTGATCGCATCCATTGAGTTATACTACTCAATTACCTTGTTTGGTGGTAGAATGATGGTGGATATGGAACATCACTCAAGCGGCCCGAACGGAGATGTCGATGACCCATCATATTATGGATACTTCACCGAGTATCTACGAGAGAGCGGAATGATCGTTTCCGAGTTTGGAGATGCAGAAGATTTCAGCAGGAGCTACATAGACCTTGATACAATATCGAGTGCAGACGTGTTCACGATCATGGACACTGAAACCTCATACACAGAGGGCGAGGTATCAGCAATCCATAGTTTTGTTGATAATGGTGGAACTCTACTTGTCTTCTCAGAATCATTTGACCAGACAACAGGAGAAGCATCATTCGCGTTCGATGATTATAATGAGATCCTCGAACCATTTGGTATTCAGTGTGAGGAGCGTCAGATAGGTTTCGGACCAGGCGGATATGGTCTTGTATATGGAGCGAATTATAGTGGTTTTGTTGAGAATGATCCACTGATGGATGGTGTGAGTGATCTCTATGTCATTCAAGGGAGCACCCTCAGTGTTGACCCTCTAGTATCAAATGCTAAAGGGCTCTTTTGGGAAGATGCGGCCAAGACTCATGCTATTGTTGCCACAGCTGAGTATGGGCGAGGTCAAGTATATGTCATCTCGGACGGTTCAACACTGTACGATGACATCCTCTACGATGCTATCAATGCGGGTGCTGACAATCTAAGACTTCTCAGAAATTTGGCTTCAGCAATCATTCCAGACGCTCCACGGATATATGACATTGAGCTCAATGTTGCAGGATTAGGAGAAGAGGGAAACGTAACAGCCTACATATTCGATGATAATCTGGAAAGTGTTTCGATGACTGTAATTGGACCTTCAGGATCAGACCTGTCTGGGACCATTGAAGAAGAGTTTGGCTACAAGTTCTCATCCACCTTCATCTTCAACAGTGGAGGATTTTTCTCAATCCAAGTTGAAGCTATTGATTCAGACGGAAATGTAAGAGTGTTTCAAAAGACAATCCTCGTTCCTGTGGATGCAGCGGATGACGCCCTAATCCTAACAGTCATCTATTCTCTTTTAGGTGTGGTTGGAGTTGGTCTTGTGTACGTTCTTTTCCTCAGACGGCAAGGTAGAACTAAGCAGCCTAGGAGATACGAAACGCCGCCAACAAGGCCCTCAGAGGATGAATGGGAATTGCCACCACCATCTATCGAATAGGCCCGAAAGTTGTTTCAAGATACTCTCTTAGACGTTCATGTTGAGGTTTTAGTAGAGCCCTGTCCTTGAGAATAGCACCAGATTCTACTCGCTCAAGTATCTGGTATCCTAAGCGAGCTCCCATGCGTGATGATATCACCTGACCACCAATAAGTTGGCCATCATTGGAAGTGACTAAAGCAATTTTCGCAAATTCTGCTGGATAGTCGATGTATTGAATATCTGTCTTGATTCCCATTGCTTTTGCAGTAGTTGTTGAGTGTCCAACAACAACGATATCGGTGTTGAATATCCTGTCATACTGTAACCGACGAAGGGTGTCATCGTAAATCTTACTTCCACCTGCTGCGATGACTCCAGCCTGTCGCCCTGCCCGTGCAGCAACACTACCAATAGGCAGAAGCAACGGTTTTCCAGTCAGTGAGTCTTTCATCTCGACGCAATCACCCACGGCATAGATGTCATCAACTGAGGTCTTCATTCTTTCATCAACGATAATACCACCAAGGCGTCCAATCTTCACGCCTAGCTCCTGGGCCAGGGTTGTATTAGGTCTGACTCCAGTCATGAATAATATAGCATCTGCAGGAACGGTCTCACCATCTAGCATAATCCCTTCCACTCTCTTTTCACCGACGACAGCTGATGGAGACTTTCCAAAATGCAACTTTAGCTTCTCTGGTAGTCGCGACCGAAGTTCTGAACTCATTTCTTCTTCTAACTGTGTTCTCATAAGTCGTGACCGAATGACCATATGAACCTCTTTGCCCAATGATAGAAGTCTCTCAACTGTTTCGAGACCGCTAAAACCAGCACCAACGACGACAATTTTGCTCATTCCGGAAAGCTGCTTACCAATCTCACTAGTGTCAGCCATACCCTGGATGGTGTATACTCCTGACAAATCTACACCGGGCAGTTTCGGAACTGCTGGTACACCTCCTGTAGCAAGAATGAGAGAGTCATATTCCAAGGTCTTTTTGCCACCGAGGCCTTCGATCTTGAGTTCCTTGTTCTTTGAATCCCCTCCAGTCACTTTTGTATCAATTGTTGTGCTGATTCGTCTTTTTGAGAGTGCTTCAAAAGACCAGTCTTTAATCTGTAGTTCAGGAGTGTCAGGAAACTCAAGAGCCATAGATGCACCTGGTTTCTTATGAGACTCTATGGTTTCCTCTGTGATTATTTCGATTTCAGAGTCTGAGTTGAAGAGTCTAGCTGCTACTGCAGCCGCAGCTCCGCCAGGACCATAACCAATGATAACTATCTTCAAACCATGTCACCTCTACGTCGTTTCAGTCCGAACATTATAACACAACCCACAATAAGAGCTGCGATTCCAATGATGAGTATTGAATTGTCCTGTACCACCCGTAGTGTGGCGAAATTCACTTCTGTACCAGGAACAGCCTGCCCTATAGCGATTGCGTATACATCGTGAGTGCCTAACTGGAAGTAGGTGGGTGTTATTTCATACTCGTAAACCCCATCATTGCTCGTGAGTGAGAAGTTCAACCATGACCCCGTTTCTGAATGAAAGGCAATGAAAACCGCTGCAGCAAGAGAAAAGCCCTCAAGGACTAGCTCACCAGATATCCGATCATTGAATAGGAAACCAACTCTCACAACCTCCCTATCGAGAGTAGTAATGCTGAAAGACATCTGGGGCCCGATTTGTGTCGAGAGAAGAACGAGTGGGAGTATAATAGAGGAACCTTCGGAAGTGATATTGACTAATAGACTATTGAGGTGTGGAGAAGTGATTAGATCCTCAGGAACAATGAATTCAAACTCACCATCCACAACGCGCGATGTCGAGTTTAGTATCTGCAAAGGTCCGTTAACCAGACTCCAACTTACTGTTTGAAAAGCTGAATCTCGATCATTGGGAGTCACGTGTATAATCATTGAGCCATCATTGAACTCTAGCCAGAGGTCCTCCATAACAGGAAGCAACATATCAGTGATCATTCCAGGACCAGCTTGGTCTATGTTCGTCATTGATGAGTTATGTGTGCTCAGGGAAATATCGCCACGCGATCCCTGCTGCAAACCTTCCAAGCGTAGAATCACACTTGTTGCATCTACCAACCAACTTGATCCAAGAGATGATGTGTCATATGAACTACCATTCCATTCGTACACATTGGATGAGCCTTCTGTGATGTTAACAACGAGGTCTGCTCCGTTTTGCCCAGTTCCAACATTAGAGTCGGTATCCCACTCAATCATGAGAACATCAGTACCTGAAAAATCTGGAACATCTCTCATTCTAATCGCGAAGCTGACAGAGTTGTTGTCGACAAATGACTTTGCTGAAAGCAGGTCGTGACCACCCATTATTGCGGGGTCCACTGCATCAGCAATCAACTCATTCACACCAACCCAATCTGATTCAACCTTATTGTCAAGACCTGGTGATTCCAGTACTTGAACAACAGACCAGAGTGCATCAGCAAGACCATGCCCCCATGCTGTTGAAGCGGTTTCATAATGAGAAGTCTGACCGCCAGCACCGTTGACGAGAGCAGAATAGTCTAGCCATGCAGAGTCGAGATCAGACGCTTGATGTATTAGAGCCATCACCCCAGCTATGTGAGGCGATGCCATGCTTGTTCCATCTTTTGTAGTCCAAAGAAGAGACACACTATTTCTAGCGGCTCTAATATTGTCTCCCGGAGCTGCTACAGTTGGTTTGGGAGCACCATCAATCCTGGGTCCTTTACTTGAAGAAGCCATAATTCCTGTACTTGCTTCGCTATAGGCAGCAACAGTTATTGCGAAATCAGCTGTTCCTGGAGAGCTAATTGTTCGACCAGGATCTAATGACGTCTGGAAGTACATATTCGATGTTTCCCATTGACCGTCCCAAGCAAACGCATCAACCCAAACAGGGTCGCCAACCTCATTGGTCACATTGACATACCAAACACCGTTCTCCCAGTGATGCAGAGGTTCAGATATTTGAATTATCAAACTGTTCAATCCTCGGATACTAACATCCGCAAAGACATAGGCGGAGAGATTTTCATTTTCAAGAGCCCAGGACTGCTCTGCTATATCTGAAAATGCACCCAAATCGATTGGATCTGCATTAGGTGGTGTCAAGAGGATATGCTCATCATCATCAGAAGAATGCCACAACAAACTCAGGAATGAATAGGTTGGTGGATTTGTGACAACTAACCTTGTTGAACCTTGACCACCTGAATCTGCAGAGAAATGAGCATGTTTGTTCTTATCGCCAAGATTTCCAGCAGCGGCTACTGTAATTAATCCGTGTCTGAGGAATGCTTCTGAAATAGCCAGATCTTCTAAGTCGGTGCCATCCAAAAAGCCAAGATAGGAAGAGAATGACATATTGATGATGTCAGCTTCGTTCTCAATGGCAAAGGAAATACCATCGAGGATATCAGCTGACTGAAGCTCACTCTTTATGATCAGCAAGTCAGCACCAGGAGCAACACCAACGTAGGAGGTCATACCATATTGACCACCTGCTATTGTTGAGGCTACATGGGTCCCATGGCCATGATTGTCGCTAACAGAAACAGCTAGAGTGAGATTTACATCCCGGATGTACACGTTCGAATTCTCTTGATCGTAAAGAATAGCCACTTTTGGTACATCAAGGAGCATGACCTTCTCAGTGGCAAAGGTGATGACATTATCATCATTTGCATCAATTCCACCAATCCATCGGTCTCCAGAAGCATAACTGAATCCCGAAACACCGTCAGCATTGATATACAAGTAATCGGAAGAATAGTCGAATTCAAATCCCAGAGGGAACTGAGTCACAGCCCTGACTGGTCCTTCTCCTGGATCTTCTGTCACATCCCCATCTAAGTCTACATAATAATATGACCCTGCATCAATGACTGAATACTCGCCAGGGGATGCCCTCCAGAAACTTGGATGCGTCCAATGAGCTCCGGTATCAAGAACAGCCACCAAAACTCCAGATCCATTGACGTCACCTCCATCTTTGTTGAGATTGGTCCAGACATCATCAGCATTGATTGCTGGAACTGAAGATGTGATCGATGGCACATATTGCTTCGTTCCCGATGTGGCTCTGACCAAACCGATTTTGGCCAAAGATTTCAAGGAATCTACGTTCCTGACGTTTACAGAATATATCCTACCAACATTGACGATGCTCTCCCTTCTTCTCACAAAGTGCACACCTAAACTCTCAGCTTGTAGAATCTCAGCTTCGGTA
Organism: Candidatus Thorarchaeota archaeon; assembly: GCA_048882325.1. GTDB lineage: Archaea > Asgardarchaeota > Thorarchaeia > Thorarchaeales > Thorarchaeaceae > SMTZ1-45. Next base: position 58,388 of record JBHLRS010000014.1, read on the forward strand.
AGTGGAGTGTTAAACTCAAGTAGGGCACTGGCCCCGTTATTGGATGAGAGGATTTCTAATTTCAATCGTGATTCGATCAAAGGTTCTCCAACGTTGATTGGAGAACTCAATTCTAGTCGCGCGACTACTGATGGTATGAAAAACATTGGCATGAGTAGGATTGCAAGAATGAAATATCTTCGGTACATTGGAGTCCCTCTGTGGTGGTGTGATGTCGTTCTCATTGTTTGCCTGATATGCTTTTGTGTTGTTTCTCTGGTGCTTTACGTGGTTATTCCTTGGCAATGATGTCAATACTGTTACAGATGATTTCAGGTCCAATCCAGCTTTCCAGTCGATGTGGTGTCTTCGCAACCTCTACAACATTCTCTAGCACGCTGAAAGCGTTCCCAGAAACCATTAGACCATTGATTGCACCAACCATCTTTCCATCTTCAATTAAGAAAGCAGGATTACCAACAACACTGAAGTCGCCGGATTCTGGGTTAGCACTGTGGGCTCCTTGTACGCTCTGAATATAGTAACCATGATCGATTTCAGAGATGATTTCATCAATCTCTCGTTTGCCAGATTCTACAACAAGATTCGTGTGTGCAATCTCAACAAGTCCTTGACGCAAATCCCTTTTTGCATTGCCTGTACTCTTCACACTCATTTTGTTTGCCCAATATGTATCCCATAGGAATGAACGGAGAACACCATTTTCAATGATCGAAGTCTTACGTCTTGGTACTCCCTCATCGTCCGATATGGAAGTATTTGTGCCGCCTGGATAAAGTCCATCATCACTGAGTGAGAATAGCTTGGAAGCGATTTGGTCTCCAAGTTTGTCTGCAATCATGGATTTTCCTCGTGCAACATTGTCACCTCTGACGCTGCGAATCAATGTGTAATTGAGAAATGCAGCGTACGCTTGGGGATGGAAGACCACTGTTTGCTTCCCAGTCTTTCCCTTCACCAATGTTTTGCAAAGTCGAATTCGTTTAGCCAGCTCTGATACAGTCTTATCAAGGTCTAAGTCAAGATTCCTGTTGATGTCGTATGATATCGTCATTGGCGTCATTCCTGATTCAATCTGAGCTGCAGCAACACCAGCAATGAATGCAACAGTACCCTTCTCAGCATGGGAAACTCCTTTACTATTGGCATATGCTTCATACGCATAGGCAACAGCTGTGGCTCCACCCACTAGTATAAGACCTTCCTCAGCAGCTGAAGCTTTCTCAATTAGCTCTCCTGTGGTTTCAACAATCGCGTCAGGTTTTGTTTGGACAACCTCATTATGCCAAAGATTACCTAGAGAAGCATAGGATTCTGGAGTCGAAAATGATATCCAGTCAGGATCTTCTGATGTTGCTTTTGCGGCATTGATTGCAAACTGGACCGTTTCCCTAGCAGCCTCTTCTGTCGCAATATTCGTGAAGGCGCCGCCCATTTTCTTGTCAATAACCACGCGAATCGCAATTTCTACTCCACTATATTGGTTCACGCTACTTATCTGGGCAAGTTCGATTTCAGATTCTAGTTCTGAAACAATTTTAGCTTGAACTTCAGCTTCATCAGCTCCAGACTCTTTTGCGTAGGATATGATATATTCGGCTAATTCTAGTAATTCTTGCTCATTGTTCATTTTATCACCACCTAGGACTTTCCTCCAAAAGTGATTCCTCCTTTTATGAATCGAACATCTGTACCTCCATCAGATACGAAGGCCCATTGTCCGAATTTTCCGCACCTTCCTGCGCCATAATGAAGCTCTTTCTTTGAGATTGCATCTATTTTGAAGAGTGCATCAGTTCCAATACCTGAGATTGATAGATCTGCAACAGGTCGTCCAATCTCTCCATTTACTATTTCAAATGCTTCTTGAATGCCAACCTGAAAACTTGCATTCATTTGAGCTGAACCACCTCTGAAATCAAGACAATAGTATCCGAAATCAATGCCTTCAAACATCTCATCTTCTTGATAATCCCCAGAATCAATGTATGTGCTTCTCATTCGAATTGCTGGTGGATGCAGGTAGCTCTCTGCACGAGCGTTACCAGTAGTCCGCCGTCCTATCTTAGCAGCATATTCACGGTTTGTAAGGAGTTCAGTTAGAACAGAATCCTTGATTATATTAACACGACTTGTGGGAACTCCTTCATCATCATACTTGGCAGATCCCACCTGACCTATGTTAGTTCCATCGTCAACCATGTTTACTCCTTCGGTGGCTACCACCGACCCTATCTTGCCATTGAAAGGAGTGTTCACATTTAGATCTGCTTCTGCTAGGTGTCCAAGAACCTCGTGGGCGAATGTCCCAACTACCTTGGATCCTAATATGCATGGAAATGAACCAACCTTGGGAGCTACACCCTCAAGCTGTAACTTGACTCGATTTGCCACAGATTCCGCCATAAACCTAGGAGTAGCAGTGGTTTCCATGAACTCCCAACCTTGTTGAGTGGATGCTTCTTGGTGTCTTGCCCCACTAAGGCGAGTACCCTCTTTTCCGGAAGCAAAAGTCATATTCCATACTAACATAATAGGAGTTTGGATTCGTGTCCCTTCAGATGTTGTTAGATACTTCTCTCCGGACGCCGTTTGTATCTTTATCGTGGATGTTGAGATCCTATCATCAAAGGCTAGTGTTTCTTTTGTCATGTCAGACATGTAGTGGAGTTTTTCCTCAATGGGTACGTGTTTTGGATCTCTTTTCACGCTTAACTTCACAGTATCTTCAATAGCCTTGACATTAGCAATCTCTATAGCTTCGCGCCTTGTCTTTGCTGCTGCTTTAGCCAAAGCTGTAGCATCACGCACAGCATCATTCAATTGGTCCACATTCCCAGTCGACACAAATCCCCATGCACCATCAGCAAGTACCCTGATTGCAGCTCCTTGTTCAATCCTCTGGGTCAGAGCAGTCACCTTATAATCATCCATTTGGATGAACTCAATGAAACTTTTCTCACCTCGAGCTTCAATGTATGTTGCACCAATCTTGCGACCAGTCTCGATGGCTTTTTCTAGAAGTTCAAACATCTTGGTTGCTCCTTGTCGGTTGGCAGATGAACTTGAGTTGCTGACTTTATGTAATAAAGTTCCGATGCACGCTTTTTTTTGTTGAGTACCACAACATCCAATACTAGAATCGAATAATGTTCGATTAGCGTGGGTAAATTGAGTAAGAAGATTGTACCCTCAGAATTCATCAGTCTGCTTGATGATAACCAGATACCATGGGATGAAATCGTTGAGAGTGTCAAGAATAGAAGAAAAAAGGGAACCAAGTCTTTCGAAGTCTTCACAGATGTAGCGGTTGATCTTGCAACGAAAGAGAGCATGAAGGAAAACCCCAATCCAAGTATCTTAGCTCTTGGTCTTCACGCGTGTCTTGTGAGGGGAAGACTTGCTGAAGCTCTCTTCCTGTCTACAGACTCGGATGTCCCTCAGATTCTAAGCCTTCGAGCTGTGGTACTCTTTGTTCTGTCAGACATTGATGAACTCAGGAATGTTGTAAGCGTTCTTCAATCAAAAATCTCAGACGCTTCAGCTGCTGTTGAACAGGTTCGATTAAGTACATCACGAGTGCTGTTAGCTGCTGCTGAAAGAGATACTAGTGTAATAGTTAGTATTATGGAGTTCGACAATCTCCTTGAGGAAAATCCTGAGCAGATTGAAGAACCAATAATTGAAACAATGTTCACGCTTTACGTTGTGGGTACATTACTACGGGAGGTTGGTGAAGCAGCTCGAGCTGCTCGAATCGCAGATACTCTCGAAGGAATGGCAAAGTCACAGAAACACAGAATGTTCGCAGCTTTGGTAGAGAATCTAAGGGGCCATATCAGCAACTATCAGGGCGATTTGAGAAAGGCTGAGAAACACTATCTCAAACTTCAGAAGCTAAGTGAAGATCTATCTTTTGATCTAGGAATTGCAATGGCTCTAAACAACCTAGGAACTCTGATGATAAACTCACTGCGATTTGAGGAGGCGCTGGAACTTTTTCAGAAGTCGTATGAAATGATGAAGGTTGAATCGTCTAAAACTGTAAGCCTTGCAAATCTTGGAGAGATTTGTTCGGTTTTGGGAAAGTATAGAGAGGCGGAGGAGTATCTCAAGGAAGGAATAAGACTCGAGAAAAAGACTCAACATGGCACAATAGAGGTCTATACATGGTATGTTGTAGTGCTATCAAAGACGCAGAGATTGAAAGAAGCAGCCAAGTACCTCAAAATAGCAGAGGATGTAGCAAGCACGAGTGAGAAGCCTCTAAAGAGAGGAGCATATCTCTACTCGAAGGGAATCTATTTCTCTGCATCGAACAAACTTGAGGACGCAATTCAGACTTTCGAGGAATTGCTTACGATAGCAAAGGAGAATGAGGTATTCGAATTCCTGATTCGGGCAGAACTAGAACTTGCCTCAACCTATGTTCGAGCATATATGCAATCTGAGTCTGCAGAGCATATCTCAAAAGCAGCCTATCATTTGAATGACTTGATCACACTTGCACATGAACAGGGTCTACAAGCACTTTATGGAGAAGCGCTACTGATTAGAGCAGATATGTATGCCTTGGCTAATCAGCGGTTCGAGGCAAAGAGCGACTTGGAGCGAGTAATTAGTGTATCATCATTTATAGAGGACTCTCGCTTGGCAACTCGTGCAAAGTCTAAGCTTAAAGTTGTAACATCAGAAGACGCGGCGGTACTGAAACTTGAACGAGCAGATTTAACGAAATCACTGGACCGTCTAACAGGTTTCAAACCACCAGCAACTAAGCCAAAGGATGTGCCTACGCCTAATCTCCATTCATTAGTGGTCTTGGACAGGGGATCAGGGCTTCCAGTCTTCGTTTATCATTTTGATGCAACCCTTGAGATGGACAGCTCAATTCTTGGAGGATTTATCTCAGCAATCACAGCGTTCTCTGATGAACTACTTGGTGGCAAAGCACTCCTTAGGTCGATTAATCATGAGGGTTTCACAGTTATGATGGAATACACCACTGAGAGAATCATCACATTGATTGCAGATCAGGAAACATTTGATGTCAGGTATACACTTCGTGTCTTTGGTGACAGATTTAATCAAGAGTACCCTTTGGGGGTTGATAATCGTGGTATTGATCCAAAGGAGTTCCAGGGGGCAGACTTGTTGGTGAAGAAAGTGTTTTCTAGCAAAGGGCTATCCCAAGCTGAATAGCTTATAACGAGTAATGAGGAAAGTGACTGGACAAACGGAGCACAATCAATGACGACCCCAGATGAGATTCTCAAGATTCTCATGAAAGGAGAGAATCGAAGTACCGAGTTTAAAAGAAAACTCACCCGAGCAGATCTCAAAACAGATAGACGTCAAAAACTAGTGACGCGAATTCGATATATGACATGCGAGAAACCATTCGAGGGTTTATTTCTTATTGGTATAGAAGACATTAGCGGAAAGGAATGGAAAATTCACGGGATTTCAGAAAATGCGCTTAAAACATCTGGACGAATTCTTACCGAGCTATGTGAAGAGGCTCAAGTTGAGATTGTTGAAGAGGAACAGATTGAAACACCTCATGGCATGGTGGGGTCGTTTCTGTTGAAAAGACTGGCCATCCCTGAGATTAAAGAAACATGTTCAATCAATGTAGCTGGACGAGTCAACTCAGGTAAATCCAGTCTTATAGGAGCTCTTGTCACAGGACGTCCGGATAATGGCAGTGGAAGTGCAAGATCATTCCTGCTTACACACCCACAGGAAATAACACGTGGTCAGACCGCAGACATTCATCTAGCCTTCATGGGTTTCGATGATGATGGTGTTACGGTATATCCGGAGAATCCACTGAGCAAGGAAGACTCTGCAAGAGTACTTGACCAGTCGGTGAAGATAATTACGTTCTTTGACGCTCCAGGACATAAAGAATACAGCAAGACAATGATTCGTTCGATCCTCGGAGCAGACGCACAATATGGACTTGTGCTGATTCCAGGTCCTGAGGAAGCATACCTAATCAGACAGGAAGAGAAGAACTATGGCGTTCCTAGATTAGATGAAATAACTCGCGAACACATGATATTGATGGCGAATCAAGGCGCACCTTTCATTGTTATCATTTCAAAAACAGACAAGACTAGCTTACAAGACTTAGACCTAGTCATGGATGTTGTGAGGACCAGTCTGAAGGACGTTGGGAGAATCCCAGTCACAGTTCGGTCAAGTGAGGAAATATCTCCCGTTGTAAGGGAGCTCAGTAATGAAGTGATAGTTCCTATATTCCAGACATCTGCACTTGATCCAAAATCACTAGAGATTGTCACTCACCTTCTTAGATTACTGCCTGCAAACTCTAATCACATTGCCTTGGCTGATCCTGCAAGAGCCTATGTTGACAAGGTCTATCGTGGAATTAAAGGTACAAATGTGGTGGTAACTGGTACTGTCAAGTCTGGTGTTTTTAAGAAAGGTCAAGCACTGAAGATTGGACCGGATGGGGGAAGCCAGTTTCAAGAAGGACGGCTATTCAGTATTGAGATGTTCAAGAAGAGGATTGGAACTGTAAAAGCAGGGGACCTCTTTGGTTTTGATATCAAAGATGTGGACAAACATCTTGTTCGGCGAGGTCAAATTATAACGGACCCGGATATCGCGCCTGAGAGCTGCAGAACCTTCGAAGCGAACATAATAGTTACTCGACATCCAACCAAAATCTCAGTGGGCTACTCTCCTGTCCTTCAAGCGCATACGATTCAACAGACAGTTGTCCTAAAGAAAATCTATGAGGCAGATTATCTAAGCGTTGGTGACTTTGCTCGAGTAAGACTTGAGTTTATGTCATCACCAGAGGCATTAAGTGAAGGGGACAAGATTGTACTGAGAGAAGCAAACACCAGGGCCATTGGAACTGTCATTGAGAGAGTCAACTGACCTCATTGGTCCATGTTATCAACTTACCCTCCGGAAAAGGATTCTCGCTGCGAATGACATTTGTTGGAGAGCTCACTGACATAATGGGCCAAATTGAAATTCCTTCACGAATGGCGTTTTCAAAGACCCCCTTTTTCCAATCAGAAGGCGCTGATACAACTGCTAGAGATTCAGCATCGTTTCCGAAAATAGTGCCTTCAAGACAACTGCGTCGAGTAATTGACCGCAGTGGTTCTATTCGCCCACTCATAAGGTAGTCCGGGTCAACTCCGAGATGGTTGAAATTTGGTAGGAAGATAATTCTTCCTTTCTGAAGTAAACTTTCTACTATCTGAGGTGAACCGACCAATGTGTTTACGAGAATCTCCAGCTGTCCGAGTGCTAATCTTTCCAGAACTGCTCGTTCATTCGTTGATAATCGGACGTCCGAAAACTCAAGTACAGATTCAAATGTACCAGAGAACGAGTCACTAATTCCAAGGACTGAACGCGCTCTTTGAAGAATACTCTTCCCATGAGAAACCAATCCTCCAGAAGATGGGTAGATATCCTCAAGGTTAAGCCAGTACTCTATTGATTGAATAGGCACTCCGGCATTTTGACCGATATGCAGCGATTTCACATTGGCTCCTTCCAGATAAGACACACTTGCCCATTCATTCGAAGCAGAAGCAACTTCTGATAATGTGATTTGAATTTCAAGTGGTGTTGGATCACAAATTACCCGAGGAGCAAGATGAATAGACTCAAGTTTGTCCTTTCGTCCATTCAGTTTCCTTGGCTTTACTAAACTCTGGCAAAACCTTGAAAGTATGTAATATTCTTCAGTTCCAATTGAAACTCGTGCACCGTCGTGAATGACGTTTAGTGGTTTAATCCAGTCCTTTGCAGTCGGGATAGTTGATGATGTTTGCTGAAGAAGTGTGAAGAGCCTCGCAAATCCTTCACTTGAGTAACAGTCTATATGCTTCACCAGATAGTTCACGATTGGTAACCAGTTAGTTTCTTTGCTAACCTTTAACCAGTAATCGAGGTATGCCTTCTTGCCTGACCCTTTTAGAATCGCTATGGCTATCCCGCTGCCAACAATTGATGCTATCTGTGTTTGTGCAAGCTTGGTATCAAGATGAGATAGAAAAGCTGTACGAGCTATGAGTCCTTCTGCCCACTTATCCTTGATTGCTGACTCCTCGAAAAGGTACTCGCCATCTTCCGTTATATGAAGACCAAAACTCTGAGATGACTCATCTGAACTAATACGGGTAACAAAGATATCAGGAAAATTAGGGGATGCTGTTGACAAAAAACGTGTCACACGACGTATCGTTCTTGCTAGAGAGTCTCTCAGCTCTTGTGTTGCTTCGATCCGTTGTTCTTCCGGAGTTAACTCCCTGGGCTTTTCAAATTTGGCAATAAGCTTGGAACTGGAACGTATTTTCGCATATAGCGTAAGTTCAACATTCTCACCTACGAGCATAACACCAGCCGCATTGAAGAAATAGATGCGAACCCGGTCTCTCGCAATAACCGCAACAAGAAATGTGATTCCTTTCAGTTGTTTGAAGTGCTTTCGCATTACTGCAGCCTTAACACGGAGAACCTCAACCATAGCAGCACCAGTTTCTTTGAACTGCTTCTCACCGAAAGTTGCAATCTCCTTAGGGACTGCTCTAGCACTCTTGGGCAAAACTATCTCTCCTCAATAACCGGTAAGAAGAAGGGTTCCTGATAAGGTTAAGGAAATTCTGCGCCTTGCGACATCCTTAATTTCATTCGATTATTTTCAAGTTTGAATCAGAATGCAATATGACTATTCATTCATCCTCATTTGGTGGATTGTTCCAATGTTAATCCTTGCAGGCAGGGCTGGACTTGCAGGATATCGAGCCAAAAAGAAACGCGATGAGTTAAAACGCCTGGAAGAGAAATCGACACCATTCACCAGCAAGTTTTGAAATTAAGCGCTCTCAGCTGCGACTTCATCACTGTCATACATTGGCATTAGTATGTCTCGTGTGGGTGTGGTGTTCATGACCACATCCAGGGTTTCGTCGTTTCTCATAAGGATGCAACCAAGAAATTCGTACTCAAATTTGTCAAGCCGAATGTTCACACCTCTACGTGGAACTTGAGTGAGAAGTAGAATGATTGAGAAGTTTCCACGAGGGAGTTGGTTGAGAATTCCTCGCTTCATGTCAGGTTCTAGTTCACCCTCTAGCTGACGAGTCATGATTCCGCGTTCGATGAAATTGTATCGGATTCTCTCAAAGTCACCACTAGAACTCTTCTTTGGTCTGATGAATGAAATTGAATAGCCAAGACGCTTGAGCGAGTTATACCCGATCAGAGTCCGGAACAAAGGAGGACTTAGTGTTTCTAGTTCAACCTTACGCAGTTCGACAATCTCGCCATTCCTTCGTACTTTCAAGTTCATAGGGTTCACTCATCCAAACCCGAGGGTCCCACCTGGAAATTTACGGAATCCTTTGTAAAGCCTTCTGCGAAAATTCTCCGCGAATAACCCCTTCACGAGCCAGTAAATCAATCTTCTTGTCCAGTCCACCTGTGTATCCTCCAAGTCCGGTTGAGGAAACAACTCGGTGACAGGGAATCACAGGTCCAAGACGATTAATCCTCATGACATTACCAACAAATCTTGCAGCACCTGGTAATCCAGCCTTCTTGGCGACTTCGCCGTAAGACATTGTTGAACCAAATGGAATTTTCATTACTACCGTGAGGACGGCCACCTGCTTCTGTGTGAATCCTTCAAGGTCTAATTCAATATCACGTACCGCTGCGTCTTTGTTTCCTTCATGAACTGCATACACTGTCTCAAGTGCAATCTTTCGATCCTCAGTATCTTCACGCTTCAGGGATTGTCCATCAACATCAATGATAGCCTCTGACGCAGTATCAAAGGGTAAGGAGCTTGTATACAGTCCTTTGGAAGTAAAAACTCCTGCTATGTATTTCCCATTTTTCTTGAGAAGTGCAAGAACTTTGTCGGACATCAGATCACTCTTAAGTTATGTATATTTTCTAAGTTTTTGAGCCACAAATTGAAGGATAGAAGTCAATTCTGGGTCACTCTTCTTAGTTCCTAACGGTGCCCATCCGCCATCATCATTCTGACTCTGAATAATGAGTTCAATTCCATTTCGAATGACCTCATTCTCAAGGTCAGTCTGTGGTTTTCCAACGGCTGTAAGGTCCGCCATGTCGAATGTGGACCCGCTCTCAACCGCGTCTTTCAGATGTTGAAGCAGCGCTGCTCGTCCATCTTGATACACTTTGTTATCCGAGTTGATACCGACTGCTTTGAGACCCAGCAGGATGTTACCCGTAGCAAGTGGATCTGACTCATCTCGGCCTATATAATCTGGCCAATTCCCATCTTCATACTGATTGTAGAGGAGGAAATCCCTCGCTCGCTTCAAACGTTCTTCATCAGTGTACTCAACAAGACAGAGTGCTTCTAGTGCTTTCCCAGTAAGCCAAGTAACGCTTTTTGCCACAGGGTACCAGTCACGTCCAATGCCACCCCACTTGTCCTCAATGTAGGGATCCAATTTGAGAGATTCGCTAAATCCTCCATCATTCTTCTGCCTTGAAACGACGAATTTGACCATGTCACTGACAAGTCTAGACCATCTAGCTTTGTAAGGTGATATCAGAGCTAATATCTCGGAGGTTTCTTTTACTGAGCTAGGATTACCCGGTTGTACACTAAAAGGCATTCCACCATCCTTGTTTTGTATGGCTCGTACCTCATCCATCAAGTCTTCAAGCTGGTGATCAGAAATGTTATCCCCAGCAGAAACCAGACGTAACCTATCAGCAATATTACCCTTCGTCAACAAGTAGTTTCTAAAATCATAATGAAGATTCGTTCCCATCTTTTTCAGGTCCTCCGTATCATGAGCATCCAATCCCTAAAGACGCGAGAGTGCAAAACAAGTCAGTATTTAGACAGCCCATCATGATAGGTATGTATACTGACCATCCGAGGAGATATTAAGGTTATTCAATGATACCTAATCATCTTCTGATTGGTAGTACTCCAATATTTCTTTACGTCTCTCACGACGCTCGTCCTCTGTCATTTCTTCTGCTCGTCGACTTTCTTCTTCGACAACAATGATTTTCTCACGTGGAGAATGTTTTATTCTGTGTTCAACTTTATACTCAGGCGCAGATCGAACTGTTTTTTCATGACCGCACTCTCTACACTTGAGTGTGATAGTTTTCTTCTTCTTCTCATCTTTCTTAGGAAGCATTAGCGCGCCGCACTTTTCACAGAATTCCATTTTTATGGCTCCCCGACATTGTTCAAGGTTCGGGTTTTCGTAACCATTTTTCATTTAAGTTTGACGTTTGGGTGTCATATATACAAACTCATAGTTTTTGGATTATATTCAGAAAGAAAGACTTATGACAAAGAGTCTTAGAGCCGGCTTCAACATAACTTATGATTCGAAATCGGAGATGCTGATGATGGTACGTGTAAAACCATTCAGAGCCTTCAGATACAATGAAGCAAAGGCGGGAGAATTGTCTCAATTGGTGACCCCACCCTATGATATCATCAAGGGTGACA